>CAYTVL010000017.1:0-98220 GCA_964441775.1 uncultured Enterobacteriaceae bacterium | reverse complement strand
ACCGCAACCCACACCCCTCCCTCCACATCAACCGTCATCCCATCTGGCATGCCTTCAGGAAGACGGGCAAATTCACGCCGAGGACTCACCGTCCGATCCGCATGCACGTCATACGCCCACACGGCCTTCGTTGTAGAGTCACAATGGTAAAGTAGTTTACGGTCAGGACTAAACCCCAGCCCGTTTGTGACCTCCACCCCCTCCCATAATTTCGTCACCGCGCCTGAGGGATCGATACGGAACAGCGCCCCAGGGGGAGGCGTGCTCTTAAAATCAAACTGACTGATATCGCAACCGAACGTACCCGCCCAAATGCTGCCCATGTCATCAATAGTGAGATCATTGAGACCAAAAAGCGGCTTGCCTTCCCACGAAGAGAACAGGTCACGAAATTGGCCGGTTTGTTCGTGCCACTGCACCAGCGATTGACCAGTCACAATCAGGCCGCCTTTTTCATTCAGGGCAATGCCGCCGACCGATTTGCGGTCCGGAATCAACGTTTCGATGCGACCATCCGGATTGCGCCGAAACACCCCACCGCCGCGCACGTCGCTATAATACAGTCGATTCTGCTCATCTGTTCGCGGTCCCTCTAGCAGCCCGTAGCCGGTCGCCAAGGTTTCGAATTGCATCAGTCTTTCCTCCTTTTTTACAGAGATTGATTACTCCAATACCTGCCCGCCACAAACAGGGAGATAATGTCCAGTCACAAAACTGCCCAGCTCCGACGCGAAAAAGAGCGCAGCATTGGCGGTGTCTTCGACTGTGCCGCTGCGTCGCAACGGCACCTGTTGTTCGTGTCGCGCTTGCGACTCCGGCGTGAGTATCGCTTTGACTTCTTCCGTCAGCGTCAGCCCTGGTGAAACAATGTTGACCGTAATATTATACTGCCCCACTTCCACCGCCAGGTTGCGCGTGAAGCCGAGCATCGCCGTCTTGGCCGCCGTGTAGCCGTGATACTGTGGGGACGGTTGATGAATGCCGATGGTGTTGATGCTGATAATCCTGCCCCAGCGGCGAGCCTTCATACCGGGCAGCACCGCTTGAGCGCATACAAACGCCGCTTTTACAGTAGTGTCAATTTGCTCTTGCCAATCTGCCCAGGTCGTCTCGGTAAAATCTTTACGTGGAATCGACGCCGCATAATTGCTCACCAAGATATCGACCCCACCAAACGTCTCCTCCGCTTTTTTCACCATCGCCCGAACTTGGGCTTCATCGGTGATGTCCGCCTTCACGCAGACTGCGCGTCCGCCGGCGGTGTGAATTTCATCCACGACTTTTTGCGGGTTCCCTTCATTTTTGACTTGGTTGACGACAATTGCCGCACCCTCACGCGCGAACACTCGCGCAATGCCGGCGCCCGTGCCCCGCGCAGCGCCGGTTATCAGCACCACTTTATTGGCCAAAAGCATGACGGCTCTCTCCTCTTTGTACGACCCTATCCAGCTTGCAACCCCAGGCCACGAATCGCCATGATGTTGCGTAACACATTACTGGTGCCCCCTTGGATGGTGTAGGCCGGGGCATACAAATACGTGCGCGCCGCACGACCGGCTAAACGAGCTGCAGGCGACCCTGGCGCCAATACAGCATAGTCCCTCAACACCTGGCTGACGAGCTGCGCAATCCGCTGCTCCACTTCCGTACAGAAGCACTTCGCCATGGCCGCCTCGTGGTTCGGTACACGCCCTTGACTAAGCAGCCAGGCAACTTTGTAGACCATGAAGCGGCCCAGATCGAGTTCGACCTGGGCTTGCGCGAGTTGATTACGGATTAACGGGTCGTTGGTTAGTCCCTGCTCTTGTGCATAGCGCACTGTGTCGCGGAACAGTGGATAGTTGCTTAGTAAGCGCTCAATGCCGCTGCGTTCATAGTCGAGCTGCGAGGCGATCTGATACCAGCCGCGATTCTGTTCACCAATCAAGTAGGTTTTGGGAACGCGAACATTATCAAAAAAGACTTCGTTGAAATGGTGCTCGCCGGTAATGTCCACCAGTGGACGCACCGTAATGCCCGGCGTGCGCATGTCGACGAGGAATTCGCTGATGCCCTTATGCTTGGGAGCATTAGGATCTGTCCGCGCCACCAGATACGCGTAATCCGCCACATGCGCGAAACTCGTCCAAATTTTTTGTCCAGTCAGAGAGAAGTGGTCGCCCTCCTCCACGGCTTTGGTGCGCAACGAAGCCAAATCAGATCCAGCACCGGGTTCGCTCATCCCCAAGCAAAAGACGATTTCCCCTCGCGTCACCCGCGGCAGAATCTCCTCTTTTTGTTGCTCGCTGCCATAAGCGAGCAATGCAGGTCCCACCTGACGATCTCCGAGCCAGTGCGCCGCGACCGGCGCGCCTGCGCGCAACAACTCTTCCGTGAGAATGACTCGATCAAGATAACTACGCGCCTGCCCGCCGTACTGCTTGGGCCACGTCAGACCGATCCAGCCACGCGCGCCCAGCTTGAGAGAAAACTCTCGCGAGAACCCGACAATCCATCCATCCTCAGTCACAGCGCTAGGCGACACCTCTTGCGCTAAGAAATCGCGAATCTCTTGGCGAAAGGCTTGCTGTTCAGGGGTTAAGGCAAAATCCATGTATCGCTCCTATCCACGGTAACGATGAGGCTTTCTTCTGTAGCATACACCAGGCGCCTGCGCAGGAGCGGGAGAGCGGCTCACCATCCTTCCCGCACGAGTTTACGCTAGCTCTTTGCGCAACGCGGGTAACACTTCCTTACCAGCCAGTTCAATACTGTGCATGGTCAACTCATGTGGTAATCCACCGTACTGGGCCTCAAAAATCAAATGGCCAATACCAAGCCGTTTGATAATCTCCTTGAGCCGTTGCACCACCGTTTTGGGAGTGCCGACCACAAACCCGCCAGCCTCTTGCAGATCATCGATTGACATTTGAAACACCGGCTTGTGCTTCTTCGCGCCTGAGCCTCCCGTCAAGATCGAAGTCGTGCCCCGCGTCGTCATCCCTAGCGGCATATAGTAATGCATCGGCCCTTTGAGCGACGTTTGCGTGCGCCACAAATAATGTTCAAACGACTTCTGCGCCTCGGCTTCCGTATCCGCCACAAACAAGCCGGTCATGTACCCCAAATTCTCCGGCGTGGCCGTGTGACCGCTCTGTTGCGCCGTTTCGCGATACAGGTCAAACCATTGTTCGGCCATGTCCATCGGAGCCAGGAACGACACATATGGATAGTTATGACGTGCAGCCCACTTGATGGACTCCGTGCTGCCGATGCCGGGAATCCAGATCGGCGGGTGCGGCTTTTGCAACGGAAAGATCCACGGATTCACATAGCGGAAGTGAAAATGTTTTCCTTCCCAGCGAAACGGGCCGGGCTCCGTCCAGGTTTTAATGATGAGATCATGAGACTCCTGAAACCGTTCACGATTCAAGCCGGGATTGAGATTCATGGAAAACTGCTCGATGCCGATGCCGCGCACGAAACCGGAGATCACGCGCCCCTCGGACATGAGATCAAGCATGGCTACTTCTTCCGCCAAACGCACCGGATTTTCCCACAGGGCGATGACGTTCCCTAGCAGCAAGATTTTACTCGTCTTGGTGCGCTGAATTAGCGCAGCAGCCGTAATGTTGGCGGCCATGTGCATACACGTAGGCGTATTGTGGTGCTCGTTGACCATGAGCCCATCAAACCCCACCGTTTCCGCGTAGGCGTACTCGTCGAGATAGCGCTTGTACAACTGCGCGCCTTTTTCCGGGCTGAAGTATTTGTTCGGATAGGTCAGACGGATCGACGGGTACTGGTCGAGTTCCGGCGTCTCCGGATAGGGCATTTCACTAAAGTAATAATAGTCGATCATACTCCCTCCCTCATGTTGTCAGGACCGCGCTAAGAAGCCTTCCACCAGCGCCACGAACTCGGCGGGGCGCTCCAGTTGCGGCGAATGGCCGCAACGGTCCAGCACCTTGAGTTCCGCGCCCGCGATGGCGTTACGATACGCTTCACCATGCGCCAGCGGCACGAGCCCGTCTTGTTTACCCCACACAACCAGCGTCGGAGACTTGACCCGACGGAGGCGATGCACCAGCTTGGGGTTGTGCATGTACGGTTTCCAACCAATCAATTGGGCCATGATCTGGCTGTTGTCGCGCAGCTCAACCTCTTCCGGCGTCGGTTTGACGGGAAACAACTTTTCCCGCTCCGCGACCTGGTTGACATCATAAAAAACCAACGGCGCCAGCTCTTGCGGTGACAAAAGAAAAATATCCTTGATCTCCGCCCCATCAACCTTGAGCCCCACAGCGTCGACCAAGACGAGTTTGGAGATCCGCTCCGGGCAAGTGGCCGTCAGTTCCGCCGCGAGCCATCCGCCCAGCGAAAAACCGATGACCGGTACGCGAGTGAAATTGAAGCGGTCCATGAACTCCAGGTAAAAATCCACCATGTCGCTCATAGAATCGAACCACTCAGGTCGCGTCGAACGACCGAACCCCGGATGTGTTGGCAGATACACCTCGTAGTGTTGCGCCAACATGTCGTGGCACTGCAACCAACCAGGGTTCCCGCCCGCGCCGTGCAACAGCAGCAAAGGGTTCCCTGTCCCGCCTCGGATCAATTGCACCTTCGCACCGCTGAATTCAACGTATTCTTCACGAAATTCCCCCATGTCTCCTCCTGCACGAGTAACGAGTAATAAGCATCAAACCGGCCCTACCCCATATTTCCTCACGATTCCCATCACAAATGTTCCGCAAACCACGCACGGAGGTGCGGCAGGCTCATTTCCAGTCCAGGGCCAACCAGGATATCGCTGTGTCCGAGCCCCGGCAGAATCACCAGCTTCTTCGGCTCGCCCGCTTTCTGGTACAGGGCCAACGATTCTTCCATCGATACGCGCTCGTCGGCGTCGCCGTGCAGCCACAGAATAGCCCGTGGTGAGATATTGGCCACCACTGACTCAGGTCTATAGGCAATCAGCGCTTCTCCTGAGGCCAAGGTAATTTCCCGGCTCCATTGCGGGTACTGTCGCAAAATTTGTCCGAATAATTGCGTCGTGCTCTCGGGCTCAGGCACGATCTCCTTTGCCTGCACGTATTGAAGCTTCCCGTGCAACACCCGCTCGCGTCGGTCTTCCGCCAATCGCTGCTGCAATGCCCGCCATTCCCAGAAGTGACAGGCGTCACGAATCCAGCGGCCGCAGTCCCCAATGCCGCACACACTGATCGTTGCCTTAACGCGCTCCTCCACCCCGGCGGCATAACTGACATTGGCGCCGCCGAGACTTACGCCTAGGAGACCAATGCGGTCCGCCGCTACTTCCGGCTGATGCTGCAAGAAAGTCACGGCGTTGCGAATATCTTGGATCTGCAGCATCGGAATAATTTGCCGACGGGGCTCGCCTCCGCTCTCCCCGAGGAAGCGATAGTCAAAGGTTAGCGCGACATAACCCAACTGCGTCAAGCGTCGTGCAATTTCCGGCAGCATCACTTCTTTGACCGCAGTAAACCCATGGCAGATGACGATGCCTGGCCGTTGTTCCCCCTGCGGAAGCGTATCAGGCGTGAACAGGACTCCCGCCATCGGCACGGCTTCACTGTAGAACCGAACGGTCTTCTCCATAGTTCCTCCTTCTTGACGCGATCTCCAGCGCTTCAGCACTCACCGCTTGTTACTCAGGACTCTTTTGTTGCTGAGGCGCCAGCGTCTGCACCGGCGCCAGCGCATTCACCGCTTCCACCAAGTCCATCACATGGCGCGTGTTGGCCCCGAGATCCCCTTTACCCACACGCGACACCGAACGCGCCCATAACACGCTGCCACTGGGCTGCGTGGGGCGGACTTGCACGATCACATCATCTTTGAAGCGCCAGACTTTGGTGGTCACTACCGCTTGCAACTCTTTTTTCTCCGCATCGATGTTGGCGATCTCCCACTTGAGTCCCAGCACGGCTCTACGGACAATGTCAAACAGCAGACCCTCAGGTGCTTCGTAGCGTCGCAACCGCAGCTCGGCAAATGGCGAATCATCCGAGGTCTCAGCCACATGAGTGTTGAGATAGGTCGAGAGTCGCGCCGCCAGTCCCGGTGGATCGCTGAGCGGCAAGCGATTGGCCACAATACCGGCAACCAAGAGCGCGGCAAAGATCAGCACCCCAAAGAAGATCAATTGCAAGAATCCCCCAATAAACCGCATAACCCCTCCTTCATGGGCGAGTTCCCTTATCGAGCAGAGTCCCGGTTTATGCGACCAATAATGCCTTCAAGTCTCCCCACTCAGTCACGGGTAGTGAACAGGTAAAATTGTGACAGACATACGCAGTCAGCTTTCCATCAATCTGCTGTCGTCCAGTCAACGCTGAGGGCAATTTCCCCTCGCCCAACTGAGATTGCTTGTTCGTATCAATACAGACAACGGTCTTATTGGGAAGCAACATACTGTGTAGCTGCGCCAGCAAGGCTTGTGTTTCCGGGGCCTGAGGGTCGCCCAGCAACACAATCTCTTTGGGTCGTTGCAAGCAGAAATCCAGCGCTCCCAGCATGTGACTGAAACCGAACGGGTTGTGCTCCATCGCCTCGTAAAACAGGCGCAGCGTTCGTTCAGCCTTGTCCAGGTAGACAGGGTTTTCAGTGAGATAAAACAAGCGTAACAGCGTCAACACCGCCACCGCATTGCCCGACGGCAGGGCTCCATCGAACGCTGATTTGGTGCGCGCAATCAACGCCTCGTGGTCACTACTGGTGAAGAAAAAGCCACCCTCCTTCTCATCCCAGAACCTGGTCAGCAGCTCCCCGGCCAATTCTGCTGCACGATCGAGATAGCTACGCTCAAACGTCGCCTCGTAGAGGTCCAACAAGGCCGCAGCAAAAAACGCGTAATCGTCGAGATACGCATTGAACTTCGCCTGGCCATCTTTGTAGCTGCGCCGCAACCGGCCATCTTGGTAGAGCTTCGTCAACAGAAACTCCGCGCCCCGGCGCGCAATCTCGCCATATCGAGCATGGCCAAGCACTCGATAGGCTTCTGCAAACGCGGAGAGCATGAGGCCGTTCCAACTTGTCAAGATTTTCTCATCGCGTCCTGGTTTGACCCGTCGTTCACGCACCGTGAAAAGTTTCTGCTTCGCCTCCAGGATAAACCGCGTCACTTCCTGTTCCTCGCGACGAAACAACTTCGCCAATTGGGCAAAGGTCACCGTGGGATGCAGGATATTTTTGTGTTCGAAGTTGCCGACGTCGGTCACGTCATAGTAGCGGCAAAAAACTTCCCCGACCTCTTCCCCCAGCTCGCGCATGATTTCATCGTGCGTCCAGGTGAAAAACTTTCCTTCTTCTCCTTCCGAATCTGCGTCTTGTGTCGAGTAGAAGCCACCGTCGGGATGGAGCATTTCTCGTTCAACATACGCAAGAATCTCTTCAACGACCTGACGAAAGAAACCATCATGCGTGGCCTGATAGGCTTCGAGGTAGACGCGCGCCAGGAGCGCATTATCGTACAGCATCTTCTCAAAATGGGGCACCAGCCAGCGCTCATCCACCGAATAGCGATGAAACCCGCCGCCCAGATGGTCATAGATTCCACCCTCAGCCATCTTGCGTAACGAATGGGTCGTCATGTTCAAATAGTGCTCTTCGCCGCTTGTGGCATACTGCTGCAGAAACAACGAGAAGACCATCGAGTGCGGGAACTTCGGCGCGCCTCCGAGCCCCCCGTGAGTATGGTCCACGTGCTGCGCCAGGCTCGCTGCCGCATTAGTCACTGTTTCAATCTGGAGCGGTCGCGAGGTTTCCTCACGATGGGTCATGCGCTCGAGATTTTCGAGAATCTTCGCGGTCGCGCTCTCGATGTCCTGCGGTCGTTCCCGATAGGCTTGGGCAACCCCAAGCAGCAGGCGCGGGAACGCCGGCAGATTATGCCGATCGACCGGCGGGAAATAGGTGCCGCCATAAAACGGTTTCGCCTCGGGCGTTAAAAACATCGTCATGGGCCAGCCGCCGCGTCCCGTCAGCATCTGCACGGCGTTCATGTAGATTTCGTCAACATCCGGACGCTCTTCTCGATCAACCTTGATATTGACAAACAGATCATTCATGAGCCCGGCGATTTTTTCATCCTCAAAGGATTCATGCTCCATCACATGACACCAGTGACACGCAGAGTAGCCGACGCTCAGAAGAACCGGCTTGTTTTCCGCTTTCGCCTTCGCAAACGCCTCTTCACCCCAGGGAAACCAATCCACCGGGTTGTGCGCGTGTTGAAGCAGATAGGGACTGGTCTCATGAATCAGGCGATTGATGAATTTGTGGTCCATGGCGCGTCTCCTCTAGGGTGTCGCTAGGCCCGGACGTCGAGCATGCTCACGCACCGGTTCTTGATTTACAAATGATAGATCCGTTTGGCTTCTTTTCGTAGCTCGTCACGGAAGTCGGGATGCGCCACCTCAATAAGCGCCGCAGCGCGCTGCTTGAGCGTCTTCCCCTTTAATTGTGCGATGCCGCATTCCGTCACCACATAGTCCACAAAAGCTCGCTGCGCCGTCACCACGCTTCCCGGCTCCAACATAGGCACAATGCGGGAAATGCGCCGACCTTTGACTACGGCGGTTGAGGGCGTGACGATGACGGATTTCCCCGGATTGCAGTACGCGGCGGTAATCGTGAAAATCGCCTGCCCGCCGGTCCCTGTATACATATAGGGCCCGATCGACTCCGAGCAGGCTTGCCCACCCAAGTCCAGGGCCAACGCGTTGTTCACCGCTACGTAATTTTTCTGATTGACCAACAAGCGCACGTCGTCCGTATAGGTGAAGTCGTAAAATTCAAAGTTGGGGTTGCCGTTGATCATCGCCAGTTCGTCCGGGAACAAGCCAATCCCCGCGCTCGCTACCACTTTTCCAGGGTTCACGGTTTTATACTTTCCCGTGATCACGCCCTTTTGCACCAGCCGCGCCACTCCGCCAGGAATCACTTCGGTATGAATGCCGATATCGTTTTTATTTTCTAAATACATGGCGAGGGGCGAGGATACGCTCCCAAGGCCGATCTGAAGAGTATCACCATCGTGGACCAGTTCGTTCGCGATCAGGGTGCAAATGATCTCGGTCGCCGCGACTTCTTCTTCATTCCGCGCCGTCGGTGGCAGAGCCGCTGGCGGAATCGTAGGCTCCACGAAGTGCGTCACCTCCGACACATGAATGTAATTCTCGCCGCCTGTGCGAATAAAATTTTCCTGCACTTCACCGATCACCACCCGCGCCGCGCTCGACAGTGTCTTCGACATGAACAGCCCGGAGCCAAAGCTACAGTAGCCATGCTCATCCGGCGGCGACAGCGGTGTGAGATACACATCACACGTCAAGCCTGGAGGCAGCTCGCGGTGGCGGTAGTACATCACCGGAATAAATTCGACCAGCCCTTTCTCCATGAGGGGGCGCGTCAACGCGCCAAGATAAGGAGTCTGGATAGTAAACGCCTTTTCCATACCGGGCTGATCCCAATTGTAGAGCGGGCCAACCGTGCCGACCTTCACGTCGCGCAGTTCCTCTTTGCGCGCCACGAGCGCGTCGCATAGAGTCAGGGGCGTGGCGTGTAACCAATTCACCTGCACCGTATCGCCATTGCGCACGGACCGCAGTGCTTCTTGAGCAGAGACGAGTTTTTTCCCGCAACGTTCTCGCCAGTCCATACGGCCCTCCTTACTGGTCTAGAGCTGGAGCTAGGAGCATAAACGAGGGGTAGTGAGAAAGCAAAGCCGTGGCGTTCTTCGTTGTACCAACGCGCAGGCTGTGGTAGGGAAAGAAACAGAAGGGTTTCACTCTGGAGGACTGTATGGAACTTCGCATCGAATACTGCGCGGCCTGAGGGTACGAACCAGAAGCCGTCAGTTTGACGGAACAACTGCTCACCGAGTACAAACAACGCGTGCGTCAGCTCACGCTCATCCCTTTTGATGACGGTCGTTTTGAAGTTTTTGTCGACGGGAAAAAGCTGTATTCCAAGAAAGCCACCGGCAGGTTTCCTGAGTATGAGGAAGTGCGGACCGCTTTAGAGAAGCGGGCAGCCTGACCTGAGGAAAACGATGGTCCGTGTTGAGCCCGCTGGGAGAATACGTGCTCCGGCAGGCTCTGCCGTCACCTATATATCTGGCGCACCAAAACCGGATTCGGAGAGTATCCTCCCTGTATGTGTGCCACTGTCGGCTTGTCTGACAGTGCAAGTAAACTACACGGTTAGCTTGCTATCTGTGGCGCGCCGAAATCTCAATCTTGATGCACCTTTCACATAGAATACGCGAGCCTTCGCTTTACGCAGGCTCCACGCTGCCCGTCACAAAAGCGAGCACGGTCGCTCCGTTTTTCGTGGTGACGGTGTGGACGCAGCCGTTGGGTCGATAATTCATATTGCCGGTCGCCACTTCACCGGACTCGTCAGCATTTGATCCTTCAATCAGAAAGATCAACTCGTCGCCCACGTGACGATGACGCGGCAATGTCGCCCCAGGTTCAAACCGCACAAACACAGCCCGACGTTTGGTCGCCGTATCCGCCCATACTGGCTTCATGCGCACGCCAGGCATCGGCTCAGTCCACGCAATCTCACTCAGTGTGAAAATTTGCGAAGGAGGCGCCGCGCCAGCGTCAGCCGTCGCTTCGACTCCTCCAGTAATCAACGCCAATACCGTCGCCCCGGTGACGCTCGCCACAGTATGCACACAGCCATTAGGCCGATAGCCCATATTGCCGGCTTTCACCGCACCGAATTCATCAGAGATGGCGCCTTCGACAACGAATATGAGTTCGTCTCCCACATGCTTGTGGCGCGGCAGTTGCGCGCCCGGCTCGATACGACTCAGCACCGCTCGACGCTTGGTCGCTTCGTCGCTCCAGAGCGGTTTCATGCGAATTCCTGGCTGCACGTCTTGCCAAGCCATGTCGCTCACCGCAATGATTTGTGAACGTGGACTCTCTTGCGTTGCCATACAACCCTCCTTTTAGTACGAGCAAAGAGCAAATGACTGCACTGGTCAATCTATAGCACCCAGAGCCTTTCCTTTCCAGAAACGCGTATGCTAAAGTTTTTCCGTTAGAAAAGGCAAGAAAGGAAAGAACGTGTATGGAGTCCCCAGACTCGGAACCCTTACCCCCTCCAATAGGAGACGACCAACTACGATCCCCATCATTGTCCCACTCCTCTTTTTTCGAGCGCTTACGCACGCTGTTTATTGGCAAGCCGAAAGATCCCCTCGCTCCGGACGTTTTTCACCGTTTATCCCTAGCCGCCTTTTTGGCCTGGGTCGGACTCGGCGCGGACGGCCTCTCCTCCTCATGTTATGGGCCGGAAGAAGCCTTTCTGGCCCTAGGTTCACATACGTTCCTCGCCTTCGTGCTGGCGGCAATTATGGGACTCACCGTCTTTGTCATCTCAGCCAGTTATTCTCAAATTATCGAACTCTTTCCTAGCGGCGGGGGCGGCTATTTAGTGGCCACCAAGCTGCTCGGTCGTCATGCCGGGCTCACCGCAGGCAGCGCCCTGCTCGTCGATTACGTTTTAACAATTGCTATTTCCATCGCCAGCGGCGCCGACGCCGTGTTCAGCTTTTTACCGTTTGCAGCCCAGGACTACAAAATTCTCGCCTCGACCTTCGCCATCGTTGTCTTGATTCTCCTCAATCTTCGGGGCGTCAAAGAATCCGTCGCTGTCTTAGTACCGATCTTTCTCATCTTCATTGTCACGCACGTCATTGTGGTGGGCTACGGAATCTTCATCCATCTTGACACCGCCCCAGCGGTGATTGCGACCTCTTGGCATGAGTCCCAGTCCGGCCTGCGGCAGGCTGGCTTTCTCGGCATGGGACTCATTCTGCTGCGCGCCTACAGTCTTGGCGGCGGTACGTACACAGGCATTGAGGCTGTCAGTAACGGCTTGCCTATTTTACGCGAGCCCCGAGTAGAGACCGGCAAGCGCACCATGCTGTATATGTCGCTTTCTTTGGCCTTCACGGCCAGTGGACTTTTGCTCGCCTATCTACTGGCCAACGTCGCCCATGAAGAAGGCAAAACGCTCAACGCCACGCTCGTGCTCTCTCTCGTGCAAGAGTGGCGTCCAGGAGGTCTCCCGCTCGGGACCGTGTTCTTTTTTGTCACCATCCTTTCTGAAGGGGCTCTTTTGTTCGTTGCCGCACAGACCGGATTTCTCGATGGCCCTCGGGTGCTCGCCAATATGGCGTTAGATTCCTGGGTGCCCCGACGCTTCTATCAGCTGAGCGAGCGTCTTGTCACGCAAGACGGCATCCTCCTCATGGGTGGGGCGGCGTTAGCGTTGCTGTTTTACACCAATGGCGAGGTGCAGATTCTCGTCGTGCTATACAGCATCAACGTCTTTCTCACGTTTTCGCTTTCCCAACTTGGCATGTGTCGACATTGGTGGACCGAACGTCGACAAGAACCAAGTTGGCGTAAACATTTGGTCATTAACGGCGTCGGGTTGCTTCTCACCACCAGCATCTTGATCGCCACGGTCGCGCTCAAGTTTGAAGCCGGCGGCTGGATCACCATGGCGATTACATCGACCGTCATTGGCCTGTGTCTTTACATTCGTCATCATTACACCATAGCGGAACAGAGCTTACGCCGCCTGGACGACATTCTCGTGGACGTGCCGCTCCCTGACGCGACGCTTCCAACACCAGCCCGTAATGCTCATGCTCCCACGGCAGTCTTCTTCGTCAACGGGTACAACGGGTTAGGCCTGCACGCCGTCCTCAACGTGCCCCGCTTGTTTGGCTCACATTTCAAAAACTACATTTTCATTGGCGTAGGCGTTATTGACTCCAGCCGCTTCAAGGGACGCGAGGAAATTAATCATCTTCGTCAACAAACGGAAGAGGGACTGGCGCGATATGTCTCCTTTCTGAAGCGCCAGGGCGTCTACGCCGAATACTGGCACGCGCTCGGAACCGACGCGATCGACGAGTTAGAAAAGCTTGCCCACGAAGTCGCCAAGAGATTTCCGCAGGCCATTTTCTTCGCCGGAAAGCTCGTGTTTCAACATGAAGGATTCTGGCATAGAGTGTTACACAACCAAGCCGCCTTTACCCTGCAACGGCGCTTACAGTTCGCCGGCTTACAGATGGTCGTCCTTCCTGTCCGAGCGGAAGACCCGCCGCTGCAATGGGGGCCAACGGGAAAGAAGACATTGCCAACTCTTCTGTGAAAAGAGTAGGATAAGCAAGGTGTCAAAAACGAATGTACAAGAAAGCCCTTTTCCCTTTCGCTCTTCTTGTCTACGTCAGCCTCATTCTTGGCGGCATACAACCCAAGATAAACGAGTTTTCTCGTCCGCAAACAAAGCCTCACCTCACTCCCCCATTTCCAGCCGACCTCGATGGCGACGGCATCACCGATAGTGTTCAACCGGAGAGCCTCGGTTTACAGGAAAACATCTCTGTATCCTTGAGTCGCAACGGAGTAGTCTCCGTCTTGCAGTTTGCCCCGAGAACGAGTGAACCAGGAATCCTCTCCATGCAGGACGCGGACGGGGATGGAGATGTCGATCTGCTGTGGAGTAGTCCACTCCATTTTGCCGTCCGCCTCGTCTGCTTGAATGACGGCTACGGACAATTTGAGTGCCTTACGCCCCCGACTCCGCAGGTAGCCACTAACCCTACGCATGAAGCGAGAATCAAACAGTTCCATATCCAATGTTTTGAGAGCCTTCTCAGCGCCGAACGCTCGCCTTCGCCCGATTACAGACTTACCTCTCAATTGGGTGTCCATCTTGTCAAGTCTTTCAAAAAGTGGCGGCGCCAACCGCTCCTGAGGATCGCCTCCCCCGTCTATCACCTTCCGACCAAACGGGGTCCACCCTTCTTCTTTTGCTAAAACGCGCCTCACGCAGTCGCGTTTCCTCAACAAGCAGTCAGTTCTTGGTTGACACGGAAAGACCGTGGAGGAATCTGTCTACTCTCCACGGTGCCCGAGGGCGGCGAACGCCCGCGCTCCTCTTCATTTGTGCTCTTACAGCGACCGCTCGCAGCTTCCGGTAGGAGTTTTTTGCTCGCGGAATGTTCGGCTCCTCGCACAAGGGTGCGGGGCTCGAAGAGAAGCCTGTCAGTTGTGCCCACAATCCATGCCCAAATGAGAGGCTCAGGGTAGCCTCGTTGCGTGAGCACTCCATGAAGTGTCCACGATGTAAAAACGAGGTCGCGCGCAGCTCTCTTGAGGTTTTCCTATGCTGAAGCAGATCATCGCATTTTCACTGACTCGTCGCACCATGGTGCTCGTCGCCCTGGTGTTCTTTCTCAGTGCAGGGGTAGCTGCATTTCAACATCTCAACATCGAAGCCTATCCAGATCCCTCGCCACCGATGATGGAGGTGCTCACGCAAAGCGAAGGACAATCGGCGGAAGAGATTGAGCGTTACATCACCATCCCCGTTGAGATTGCCATCGCTGGAATGCCGGGACTGCAGAGCGTTCGCTCCATTTCTTTGTATGGACTGTCAAGCGTCAAAGTGCAATTCGCCTATGACACGGATTACTATTTTGATCAGCAGCAAGTGCTGAACCGGCTCAATACTCTCACCCTGCCGAACAATGCCCAACCGTTCCTTTCTCCAGAGAGCGCCGTGGGCGAGATTTATCGTTACCAACTGGTTGGACCCCCCGGTTTCAGTCTGATGGAGTTGAAGACGTTACAGGACTGGGTCTTGGAGCGACGCTTCCGTACGATTCCCGGGGTGATCGATGTCGTCGGTTGGGGCGGACTGACCAAGGAGTACCACGTCGATGTCGATCTCAACAAATTGTTAGCCTATCACATCACGCTCCCCCAGGTGCTCACAGCTCTCAGCAACAATAATCTTAACGTCGGAGCGCGCACCCTCAATATCGGGGAACAAGCGGCCAACGTCCGGGGTTTAGGCTTGATTCATTCTGTCGACGATATCAACAACATCGTCCTCCTCCAGTCGGGCGGCGCCCCTGTCCTGCTGCAAGAGGTGGCGCATGCAGCAATCGGCGCCGCGCCACGACTCGGCGTCGCGGGGCGTGACAATGAGAATGACATTGTTGAAGGCATCGTCCTCATGCGACGCGGAGAAAAAACCTCGGAGGTCCTCACTCGAATCGAAGCCGAGGTAAACAGAATCAATACGAGTCAGGTTCTTCCGCCCGGAGTACAGATCCACCCCTTTTACAATCGCCGCGACCTCATTCACGTCACCACCCACACCGTGCTGCATAACGTGGTGTTCGGCATTTTGCTGGTGTTCAGCATCCAGTACCTCTTCTTGGGCGACCTCAGGAGCGCCATCATTGTATCGGTCACCATTCCCGTGGCGCTCTTCTTTAGCGTCATCATCATGGTGCTGCGCGGCCACTCGGCCAATCTTCTCTCTGTCGGCGCCATCGACTTTGGCATCATCGTGGACTCTACCGTGATTATGGTGGAGAACATCTTCCGCCACTTACGCGAAGGCGGTAGTGCATCCGCCGATTCGCAAATGCCCGAGAAAGAAGCACCTCATCAGACGCCCTTTACCGGGAAACTCCTCACGATTCTTGTCAGCGCCTCTGAGGTCGACGCGGCGATCTTTTTCTCAGCCGCTATCATCGTCGCCGCCTTCATTCCGTTGTTCACCATGCAAGGCGTAGAAGGACAGATCTTTGCCCCGATGGCGCAGACCTACGGGTATGCGCTCCTTGGCGCGTTGCTAGCAACTTTTACCGTTTCACCCGCGCTGGCCGCCGTCCTGCTCCCCGAACAAGTGGTGGAAAAAGAAACGTTTGTTGTCCGCAAATGCAAGCAACTTTATAGTGTTGTCCTCCGCTATGCGCTCGCTTACCGCAAACTGGCGCTCGGCGCGGCGCTTGTCTTGCTGAGTTTTACTTTCGCTATCGCGCCGAGGCTGGGCACGGAGTTCCTACCAAAGCTGGAAGAAGGCAACCTGTGGATTCGCGCCTCACTACCCCCAACGATCTCTCTGGAGGCGGGAGAAGCCTCCGCGAACAAAATACGCGACTTGCTTCGCCAGGTTCCGGAGGTAACCACGGTCGTTTCACAACATGGCCGCCCCGATGATGGCACGGACCCAACCGGATTCTTCAATATCGAGTTCTTCGCTCCTCTCAAACCGAGTGACCAATGGCGTCCCGGGCTGACAAAAGAACGACTCATCAAACAACTCCAACAGCAATTTGCGCAACATTTTCTGGGGATCGGATTCAATTTTTCGCAAACGATCCAAGACAATGTTGAAGAGGCCGTGTCAGGGGTCAAAGGAGAGAACTCCGTAAAAGTGTTTGGTCCAGACCTCCAGACGCTCTTTGAAATTGCTCAAGGCATCAAGCGCCAATTGACTTCGGTTGCTGGAGTCCAGGATGTCGGGATTTTTGAAGAATTAGGACAACCGAATGTGACGATCAATATTGACCGGGCGCGCTGTGCTCGCTATGGCCTGGCGGCGGGGGATGTAAATGCGGTCGTCCGGTCCGCCATTGGCGGCCAATCCGCAACCGACATCTACGAGGGAGAACGCCACTTCCCTCTCGTGCTGCGCTTGTTGCCACAGTATCGGCAAAGTGTTGATACAATCAAGGAGATTCTCATCGCCACGCCGGACGGCGCCCAAGTGCCGCTCAACGACTTGGCGACGATCGAACTCCAGTCTGGCGCTTCCTATATCTATCGGGAAGACAACTCTCGCTACATCCCGATCAAATTCAGTGTGCGCGGTCGCGACCTTGGCGGGACAGTCGCCGAAGCCCAAGCACAGATAGCCCAGAACCTGCAGTTCCCGCAGGGATACCATGTAGAATGGAGCGGCGAGTTTGGAGAATTACAGGAAGCCGAGACCCGCCTGTTCTTTATTGTCCCCCTAAGCATCCTGCTCATCCTGATACTGCTCTACAGCGCCTTCAACTCTCTCCGCGATAGCCTGCTAGTGCTCCTCACCATTCCGTTTGCGGTGATCGGCGGAATCCTGGCGCTCTGGGCGACGAGCATTCATTTCAGCGTCTCTGCCGCCGTGGGCTTTATTTCGCTCTTTGGCGTCTCGGTCATGGAAGGCATCATTCTCATCTCTTACTACAATGACGTGGAGCGAACGGCGTCCTCACGCGGCGCCGCCATCCAAGACGCCGCGCTCATCCGCATGCGTCCCGTGCTCATGACGTGCCTTTCGGCGTGCATCGGGCTTTTACCCGCCGCCCTTTCGACCAGTATTGGCTCGGAAACCCAGCGTCCGCTCGCTACCGTGATTGTTGGCGGTATGGTGCTCGCCCCCGCCTTGATTCTCGTGCTTCTCCCCGTCTTGCTGAGTCTCTTCCCAAAGAGAAAAGTACAACGCGATCGAGAAAGCCAAGAGGCGATCGCTCAGCACCCGCCTAGAGAGGACGTAGGAAACGCTTCCACTTTAGAAACACAGCAATACAACGGAATATCCGATGAGCGTTGGAGGGATTAAGTATGGATTTTTATGCGACCTGGTGGACCCTGGGTACGGCCTTCCTCTTCATCATGCTTGCGTTGAGTAAAGATGTGTTCCGGCGCGACCAACGCTCACCACACAAGACTCGAGCACGCTCCCACCCGCATTTGCGACTGGTCAGCAGTAAAAACGGATCTCAGCGGGATCGACGCTCGACCTATGGGAACAGAAGAAAGAAAACAGGGATCGAGGAACACTTGTGACCGAGCACATCGAGTCAACACAAATTTCCGTTGTTAGGAGTAGCAACAATGGACAGAATGAGAGCAATCAATATCACGTGGCTTATGTGGGCGGCCTACCTGATGATCATAGTAACTTTTCTCATGGACCTGTGGCTTCCCTTCGGAGTTGCCCCCGGTGTGCTGTACACCGTCTCGATACGCTTAGCGTTGTGGCTCCCTTCCCGTCGTCATATCCTCGTCGTCGGCCTTATTTGTACGTTCTTCACAATCTTGGATTTCTATTTGTCGCCGCCTGAAGTCGCGGCTGCGCTCAACACAGCAACCAACATCGACTTAACCAATCGTGCTCTGGTGCTTGGAGTGATTTGGATGACCGTCTTCTTCTCACTGAAACGGGAACAACTGGAGCAGGAGCTTCGGCGCGAGAGAGCGGCGTTAGAAATGCGCGTCCAAGAGCGAACCATCGATCTGCAAACCGAAATCAACGATCGACGTCGCTTGGAGGGCATGCTCCAACGTGAAAGAGATTCACTCCTTGTTACATCAGCGTCTTTACACAAGGCGAAAGAACAAGCCGAAGTGGCGAATCGAGCTAAAGGCGAATTTCTCGCTACGGTGTCTCACGAACTCCGCGCGCCGCTCAATGTCATACTTGGTTATTCTGCCATACTTCTGGAGGATGGGGCTGGAGAGATGACTCTCGATCAGGTTGATATTGTACGTCGCATAGAGAGAAATGCCCGTGAGTTATATGAGCTCATTAACTCGGTGCTCGATTTACAGCGCCTGGAAACGGGACGGCTGCCGGTCACGACCAAAGAAGTGTCCGTATCTGAGCTGTTGAAGCAAATCAAAGCAGAAACCCAGGGGCTGCAGACGTTGCCCGGTCGGCTTTTTCAGTGGAAGGTTGAGGGACCCCTCCCTGTTCTCTGCACAGATCCTGGAAAACTCAAAGTCGTACTGAAAAATCTGATTGGCAACGCTGCGAAGTTTACGCCCCAGGGAACGGTCACCGTGGCGGCGTCCAGCCAGGATGGAGGTGTTGAGATCAGCGTAGCCGACACAGGAATTGGCATTCCGTCCGAAGCGCTCTCCCGTATTTTTGAGGCCTTCCATCAAGTAGAATTGACGCCGCCAAATACAGCCGGCGGCGTTGGCTTGGGGCTCCACATTGTAAAGCGGCTATTGGAGATGTTGGGCGGAACAGTCGCGGTCGACAGTGAGCTTGGGTGCGGCTCGACGTTTCGAGTCTGGCTCCCACAACAGTCTTCTCATCTTAGATCGGAAAGCGTCTCCTAAACCTTGTCTCCCACTCAAAAAGTGATAAAGTGCGTTGGATGCGAAAGCAGTCTTGCCGGAACGGCTTCTTTGCTTGCTTTCTCCTTTTTTGCGCCATTCTCATGCCTGGCGGGCTTCAACCTAAGGCGGGAGAGGCCCCCTTTCTTTTCACGAATTTTCACAATCTGAAGGCCTCATCCATTGATCTCGATGGCGACGGCATTGAGGATCAAATCCGACGAGAGAGCCAAGGTTTACAGGAGAGCATCTCCGTCACTTTGAGTCGCAGCGGCGAATTCCCCGTCTTGCGCTTTGCTCCCTCAACCAGCGAGCAAACCCTCCTCTCCGTGCAAGATCTCGATGGTGACGGGGATGTCGATTTTCTGTGGAGCGATCCGCTCCGTCTCGTGGTCAGTGTCGTGTGTTTCAATAATGGTTCTGGACACTTTGAGTGTCTGCCCCCTCCAGTTCCGCAGATAGCCACTCACGCTCCCTACGGGGCGAGCCTCAAACAATTTCATCTCCTATGCTTCGAGAGTCTTTTCAACTCTGAACATTCTTCCTCTTCCGAGCATAAGTCCTCCTCTCAACGGAGTACTCCCCTCGTGCCGGTTTCTCTAAAGCTACCGCAAGAGTCGCAACTCGGGAGTGTCTCCTCTGTTTTCAGCCTACCAACCGATCGAGGTCCCCCAGCCGCAATGAGTTGACACGCTCCTTACACAACCCTCGTGGCCAACGAAGGCGTCACACACGGTTTCGTTGGCGAGGAAACGACTGAAGCGCACCGCGCTCGCACTCTTGATATTCCGTAAGCGGAGGGTGCAGGAGTCACTTCCTACATTTCCGTGGAGCAAGACAAACTCCCGGAGAGCGCTCCCATGAAGGAGAGAACAGTGGAACCAAAGACCAGGGAAGGTATTGAGGTTGACCCAGAGGTCCAGCCGCCCCCACTTCAAGACTCAAGGGACCGGCAATCATCTATGTTTCAAACGCTGCGCCACCGGAAACCGATGTTAGACGAGATTCCCGAGGCCCAGCGAGTGCTCGAATCATTTGGTCTCCGCGTACTCGTTGGGCAGAGTCCAGTCTTTCGCGCTGTGGTCCAACAAATTTCGACATTCGCACGCTGTCCGGCGAGTATCCTCTTGCTTGGCGAGACGGGCACCGGCAAGGAACTCTGCGCCCGGGCTCTTCATTATTTGAGTGCGCGGGCATCCGGACCGTTCGTGCCGGTCAACTGCGGGGCCATTCCGCAGGACTTGATGGAAAACGAGCTCTTTGGCCATGTGGCGGGGGCGTTCACGGGGGCGACGACGAGCCACCCTGGTGTTCTCGGAGAAGCTGAAGGCGGCACCTTGTTTCTTGATGAGATAGAAGGGTTGTCGCTCTTGGCGCAGGTCAAACTGCTCCGGTTTGTTCAGGAGCACGAATACCGCCCGCTTGGAGCAACCAAAAGGAGAGCCGCTAATGTGCGCCTCATTGCTGCAACGAATGGCAATCTGGAAGACGCCGTGCGACAAGGAGCATTTCGACAAGATTTGTATTATCGCTTGAAAGTGCTGGTGCTGGAGTTGCCCCCATTGCGACAACGGAGGGAGGACATCCCCCTGCTCGCCCAATATTTTCTAGACAAATACGCGGCGGAGTTCAATCGTCCTGCGAAGCACTTGTCAGCGGATGCTCTCCAGGTGCTCTTACGGTATGAATGGCCGGGCAACGTTCGAGAACTAGAGCATCTCATCGAACGGGCCGTGGCGTTATCCGACCAAGCTATGTTAGACGCCTCAATGCTCGCAGTCCCAGGTTCCGAGAAGGTCCTGCCCCAGGAGTCCTTTCACGCCGCCAAGGCCAAAGCGGTTGCTCGGTTTGAAAAAATGTACCTCCAACAGATCCTCACCGCACATCACGGCAACATCACCAAAGCGGCGCAGATCGCGCAAAAAAATCGTCGCGCGTTTTGGCAACTGCTACGCAAACACGGTCTGCACGTACAGAACCCCAAGGGAGCGGACTAAGCGCTAGGACATTTGCTCTCCACTCGAGGACAAATTTGTCCAGCCGGTTGAGCCTGAGAAAAACAAGACTTTTGTACATTACCCTTCCACTTCAAAGGACAAAAGTTGGGATGGCGAGATTCGAAAAGCCAGAAAAACCGCACGCTTCGGAGGTGGCATGTCGGTTGCTTTCCTCTTGTTGACTGCCCATAAGGCTGCGGCCAAGAGACGCAATGGACAGCATTCGCTCCTTTTCATTGACACGATCACCGCTGGGCTCCGAAGTGTTGGCGTACTTGAGCGCACATCCCCGGGCCCAGGACACTGTGGAGGGCATTGTAGCCTGGTGGCTTCTGAGGCAACGCATTGCTCACCAAACAGTGAAAGTGAAAGAGGTGCTGGCAGAGCTAGTGGCAAGAGGATGGGTACTGGAACAGCATGGCCCAGACGGCCGAGTGTCTTACCGCATCAACGAGCAAAAAACCGGAGAGATTCGGCATTTGCTCGAGGCGCGAGACGGAAGGATCTGTGAGCGAAGACCGAAGGAAAGATCTCCAAGGACGCAACGAACAACACAAGGAGGACTGAGACGATGGCGGAAATAAAAGTTGCGATAATCAACGCTAGCAGCGTGTTGACGGATGCCGAAGTGCAAGCGGCGGTCCCGGCGCTACAGACCCAAGTGCACCGAGATTTCGCTCCAGCCTGGGGCATCGATGCAGACCTCACTTTTGTTCCTCAAGGCCAGCAGCCCCCCCTTGGCGCATGGTGGTTGACGATCTTGGACAATTCAGATCAGGCGGGAGCGCTCGGCTATCATGATGTGACCAACGAGGGTCTGCCGCTCGGGAAAGTCTTCGCTGGCACTGACAAGCAGTACGGCTACACGTGGACGGTCACAGCCAGTCACGAGTTACTCGAAATGTTGGGCGATCCGGAAATCGATCTCACTGTGTTTGTCGAACCAAATGCAAGGACCGGAGAACTCTACGCCTATGAAGTCTGTGATGCGTGCGAAGCTGACCAGTTCGGCTATCAGATTAACGGCGTGCTGGTGTCGGATTTTGTGTACCCAGCCTGGTTTGAGTCTTTCCAAAAACCAAGCAGCACTCAATTTGATTACGGCAAGAAGATTACCGCGCCGTTCCAGCTTTTGGCGGGTGGCTACATCGGGATCTACGATGTCAAACGGGGCTCGGGATGGCATCAGTTGACGGCGCAGGAGGGACCGTATGGGCATAAGGTCCACGCGCCACGGGGCAGCCGGCGAGAGCGGAGGATGCGGACAAGAGACCACTGGCTGAAAAGCAACCGTCCAAAGGGACGGTAGGCTATGTCAGAAAGGAGAGTGATCTCATGCCTCGGCCAATCGAGCACGTGGTGATTATCGTGAAAGAGAATCACGCCTTTGACACCTATTTCGGCACGTTCCCCGGGGCAAACGGAGTAACACTGGCGCCAGCGGCGAATCCTCCCCCGGACGACCCCGACCATCGGCACCAGGCGTGGATGGCTCGCGCCAACGATCCTAACCATCGGGTGCAATACCGGGAGCAAGACATTCCCGTCTATTTCGCTTATGCGCGGCAGTTCACCCTGTGTGACAATTACTTCTCAGAAGTCGCCGGTCCCTCCACGCCGAATCACCTCATGCTGATCTGCGCGGACGCCCCGATGATCAACAACCCGCTCCATCACTATCGTCCGCGCCCCAGTGAGGCTTACACTCTCCATTCCCTTCCCCTTGCGTTGGAACGTGCCGGGCTCACCTGGGGCAACTATGGAGGCTACGCGTTTCACTATATTAAAGAACTAGCAGGCCATCATGGGAATTACACTCGCGATCTCTTCGCGCATCACGCCGCTCAAGGTAAATTGCCAAACGTGTCATGGGTGTATGGCGACGGCCAACCTGATCTCAGCGAGCATCCCACCCAGAACGTGACTACTGGGTCCCAATGGACCGCCGCACAGGTCGACGCCATAGTGGCAGGAGGGTTATGGGACAAGACCGCCGTCTTTATCACTTGGGATGACTGGGGCGGATGGTTCGACCACGTCATCCCGCCGGTAAAAGAGCGCTGGGAGAGTACGCACGCGCAACGGCCCGCGGATGCCCACCCGGAATTCAATGGGGACCCTTTCCGTTTCGGCTCGCGCGTACCTTGCCTCGTGCTCAGTCCCTATGCCAAACCCGGGTACGTCTCTCATCAAGAGAATTCGCACGTGAGCTTGGTGAAGTTCTGTGAGACGCTCTTCGGCGTCCCATCGCTCACCGCCCGCGATGCGGCGTCAAATGGGATGAGTGATTGTTTCGATTTTCACCAATCGCCACTGCCGGCTCCCCAGAAACACACCCCTGGGCGGTCGCGCTAGCGTTTGTGACGTTACGGCAACACGCACGCAATGGAATGAGAAGAGCAGGCTATGGTTCCCGTAGAGGTCGTGAAGCTGGCTCCCTTGATGAGGCGCACGAGTGGAAACCCAGACATTCGCATTGGACTCATCGATGGACCCATCGCCTTCCATCATCCTGATTTGGCGAGGGCGTCGCTTCGCGAGGTTTTTGGTGGCCCCAGCGGCGCGTGCACTCGGGTCGACAGTGCGGCATGTGTGCACGGAACTTTTGTTGCCGGGATCCTGTGCGCCAAGCGGGAGTCCGTGGCTCCGGCGATCTGCCCCGCCTGCACCGTGCTGATACGCCCAATTTTCAGCGAGCCCCCCCCAGGGCTCGCTCTAATGCCGAGCACCACGCCGCAGGAACTTGCAACAGCAATGCTCGAGTGCATTGAGGCAGAGGCCCGTGTGATTAATTTAAGTCTCGCTTTCGCGTACCCTTCCATGAAAGGAGAAAACGCATTAGCGGAAGCCTTGGATCATGCCATGCGACGCAGGGTACTTGTGGTCGCAGCGGCAGGGAACCAGGGCGCCCTCGGGAGCACCGTGCTCACTTGCCACCCATGGGTGATCCCGGTGGTGGCGTGTGACCAGAGGGGCAGACCACTAAACGAGTCGAATCTCAGCGGTTCGATCGGCAGGAGGGGCGTTAGCGCGCCGGGGGCGGGAATTACGAGCCTGGGGGCGCGAGGGCCTGTGCTCACCTTGGACGGGACGAGCGTTGCTGCGCCATTTGTGACGGGGGCGATTGCGCTTCTGTGGTCGGAGTTTCCCACCGCGACGGCGGTCCAAATACGGCGCGCCGTCATTTCAGCGTTTCCACCACATCGTCCCACGGTGGCGCCGCCGGTGTTGGATGTCGAGGCCGCATACCGCCTCCTGCACGAAACCTAGGCGAGAAAGGAGAGCATCATGATGAAGGACCAGGGAAAGAACATCCAGCGAGACGAGAGCAAACCTGAGCCGTACCGCATACGCCTGCCAGGTTTCGTGACGATGGAGGAGGTGGGCCTCGGTGATGTGGCCAAGCGCGTCACATCCTCTTTTGGCCTAGCGCCATGCGGAGGGTGCGGACGCCGAGCAGCCATGCTCAATCAGTGGGTAGTCTTCACTGGCGGACGCACCTCGTGATCAAACATACGGGAAGAAATTGTAAGGAGCATCATGATGGCGCAAGAGGAAATGTACGAACCAGTTGTCAGCCAAGGGCTGAGCGGCCATGAGCAGCACCTGCTCTCCCCTTCTCAGCAAGATGTCCCAAGCGTTCCGCTGCTTCAGCCACCCTCCAGTGCGCAGCAAGCTCCATGTTCGACCTGCGCAGGTGGGACGGCTTCCCTGCCTGTAGCCTATGTGTATGCCCTGGGACAACTAGAAGCCCGATTCCCTCGGGTTTCGGTGGAAAAGGAAGTGACGCAGGCCTTGGGACGGACGGACATGACTGGAAAGACTGATCGCCAAGCGTTCCATGCGATGCTGTCGCGTCGTGAAAATCGCTATCTCGCACGGCAGCTCTGTTGGGTCATGACCATCCAGGGCATAGAGACATACATCCTGCAGCCCCGAGACCTCGCGGACCTCGATCTTCTCATTGAAACGACCAACCCGCCTCCGACGCCCTGGAGCAATTTGGTGATAGGGATCCGTGGCCCGCTTGCTCCCCCTGAACTCTGCAATGGGTTGATGGCGCCCCTCGTGGCGTTTGACCAAATCTACACGTTTGACCACGCCTCGCTCGTGAAGGCGATCCCACGGCCCGAGAAGCTCTCCGCCCAAGAATTCGAATCAGCGGCGCAGGAAGTCTTCGAGCGGATTCTACAGTTGACGGACAACGCAGGCTCTACGGACGAGCACCGGGCGCTGAACTATCTGGCGGTCCGCTATCCGGCCATCTATGTGCAGACCGCTGAACAGTATGGACAGAATGCGTCGTTAACGACGGTCGAGGTGCGTCCTTCGCGTCTGAGTGGGGTGCGCAAGATTGTCGATGTCATTTTCTCCTATACGAATCGGCAGACTGATGTCGTAGAGAAGTGTTTCGCGCGGGTGGATGTCACCGAGGAGTTTCCCTTCCTGCTGACTAAGCTATCCCCTTATTACGACCGGTGACCTGAACTTTTCCCAGAGTAAAGTTGTTAACCGTAGATTGCTAATGTTTAAGCGAAAGGAGAACGCGTATGAGTTTCCCAGGATTCACGGCGGAGAAGGCCGTGTACAAAACCGTGAACACCTATCGGACGGGGAGTTACGGAGCGATGGAGACCCCAGGTCTCATTCCTTCTATTGTTCTACGAGGTTGCTTTGCGAGCTGTTGCTGGCAAACGCCGACCGGTCCGGTCTGCGATGATGGCTGCATAGAATGTTGTCTCTGCGTTCGTCGCGGTGGCCATCCACAATACTGCTGTCAATAGTAGAATTGTTCTAAATCGACGCCGAGAGGAGGAATTTTACAATGAAGAAAATCGCGCTGGAAGGCGGCATCAATGTGATTACCTTTGAGCCGCCTCGGGGCTTCGATCCATTAGCCGCCAATCCCGCGGATTTGGAAAAGCATGGCTTCCCACCTCTGCCAGAAGATGCTCGTCACCGCGAAAGATACAAGCGAGTGTTTAGTCAACTCAAGCACAAGTTCAACTATATACAGCCGACATTTCGGGTGAACTCTGAAAAGAGACATGGGCCACGAAATCGACGACCCAGCGACGCCACGGAGACGTCGAGCAATTGGTCCGGTGGTGTTGTCTATGCACCGGCCGGACAGTCATTTAAATGGGTCCAAGGCGATTGGGTCGTTCCAGACGTCGACGCACCGACCCAGAATCAATGGTACTACTGCGCGAGCTGGATCGGGATTGATGGAGACGGTTCCCCGGATGTGTTCCAGGCAGGTGTCGAGTGTGAGGTTTTCCGAAGCGGCTCCTCGATTACACGCAACATCTACCCCTGGTGGGAATGGTATCCAACACCTGAGGTACAGATTACTAACCTCACGGTCAATCCGGGGGACATGATCACTATGCTCCTCTGTTCAGCTCAGGCGGTTGGATCTACGACGGGGACAGTTTTTATCACCAACCGCACAACCGGAGCTTCAACATCCGTGAACCTGACTGCACCAGGAACTACAAAGCTGGTCGGCAACTGCGCTGAGTGGATCGTGGAGGCCCCTACTGTCGGCGGCGCCCAGAGCGCAATAGCGGATTACGGTGAGGTTTTTTTTAGTGTGTGTGAGGCCGGAACGAATAACAGCACCACCATTGACGGAGGCAGCGGCAATAACATCAACATGACTGCTGGCGGTAAGGTGGTCTCCGACGGCAACCTGATTACTCCAACCATCGTGCAGTGTCTATACGCTAGCTCACTTCCAGCTTAGGGCCTCTCTCAGCCATATCTGATGCAACCGCCCTGCTCCCTGAGAGCGGGGCGGCTTTCCAGCACAACGCCATTGGCTCGACGGACATTTTGCTACGTCATTAAAAATACCTCTATGTTAGCCGATTCTTTCGTGTAGATTCTTGCCTATGGAAAAAAACAATGCGCTCGACAAGTCAACAAAAAAGAGAAGATGCGAATATGAGAAAACCTCTAGGCAAAGCCCTCCTCCCCGCACTGCTTCTTGGGTTTTGCCTGGTTTGCTCTTCGTCCCTTGCCGCTGAATACTTTGTAGACTCGAAACCAGCAACACAGCTCTTTGCTTCCTGGGGAAGTAGAGAGAACCCCTATTCAAGCATCCAAGAGGCAGTGGACAAGAGCCGAGCTGGCGACACGATTTACATCCGAGAAGGAACTTACACTCATACCGACAAGAATCGCACTTTCGTTCATGTCACGACCTCAGGCACAGCAAGCGCCCCTATCACCATCCAAAATTATGGCTCCGAACATGTCGTGCTCATGGGCCGCGGTTTTGAAGATCGCGACCTCAACGGTGATGGCAGGGCCGACGGCCCAGTAGGCCTCACAAACGAGTGCCTACTGAGGATTGAAGCAGACTATATTCACGTCCGTGGCCTTGCCTTTACCAACTCCAACCGCTGGGCAGTGTATCTCAAAGGCGACCACAATCGGGTAGAAAATTGTACGACTCATGATAACTGGGATGCGGGTGTCACCATTGACGGCAATGCGAACGTGGTCAGCCATGTGGAAGCCCATCACAATCGTCATATGAGCGGCGTCATCATTCGCCCCTCGGGCTCAGACAGAACTGCGAGTGGCAACACCATTGCGGACTCTTTTTTACACAACAACGGCTATCAGGCAGACGGCGGGAGGGTGTTACCTGCCCTCGGAGATCCCACAGGCGGCGGCAATGCCGATGGTTTCACAGTCTTCAAAGGTTGTAACGATACGGCTCCCGCTGGGCAGAACTGGTGCAACGACAACACCGTGATCGGCAACATTGCCTGGCATAATTCCGATGACGGGTTCGACGCCTCCTTTGCCAATTCCTTGATCAAAGACAACATCTCGATCGACAACAGCTCCCCAAGGAACGGTCCCAATGGCTATAAGACCCTTCGGGACGTAAAAAATCTTGTCTTCATCAACAACATCACCTATCACGATCGTGAGGGCTTTTCGCTGCGGGTGCTGGGAGGAACCTTCCTCCACAACCTAGCGGTAGACACCCGGGAGGGGCTCGGCTTTTGGCTGAAATTTCCTGAGACGATTGTGGCGTTCAAAAATAATATGAGCGCCTTCAGTAAAAAAGGGGACATCCGCACCATCACAGATTGTCCACCAGAGCGCTGCGCCACGAACTGGACCATGGATGGGAGTGGCGGTAAAAACTTGTCCGGGGACCCGCAGTTAGTCAACAAGAATCTATTTAAAGATGCGGAGGGCGACATTACGATTCAGCTCCCCTCCGGGCTTTCGATCGCCGAAAAGGTAGGGTGGCTGCAAAAAACTGTGCGTGAGGCGTTCACCCCAGCGCCCACCAGCCCCGCACGCGTGGTAGGGACCCCAGTTTCTTACCCTAATTCCCAGACTCAGCAGCTAGGCACGACGCCTTTTCCCAAAGCGGCGTCGAACACCAGTAGTGTTGAGGCTGCTCCCTTTTCTCCCAATGCACCAACAAACTTGCAGGCTCGGTAGTCTCGTTTGTCACAGCCGTCTTCACCCCCATAGACAAATCGTCCGCGACGTGGAAGTGTCCATGACCAAGAGCGGGGAATAACGCGACCGGCGTTGTTATCCGCTCTTTTGTTGTCAGAACCTTCACAATAACAGGAGCATAATGTGGGAGGACGTTTTATTCTCTCTTCTCTTTGGGCTCTCACCACCCAAGCCCAAGCAGAAGTCCCTCTCGGGCTGAAAGGCTCGGTCACCGCTCTTGCTGCCGAATCGGACATCGTTGTCCAGTTTGTGCTTTTTCTCCTGAGCGCTGCTTCGGTCATCAGTTGGACGATTATCTTCGCTAAAGTCTATCAACTCTGGACGGCGCGCAAAGCCTCCCAGCGATTCGCTGCGGTGTTTTGGGGCACGGAAGATCTTTCCTCTATTCACACTGCCAGTCTAGAATTGCAGGCCAGCCCGACAGCAGCGGTCTTTCAATCCGGTTATCACCTTTTGCAACAAGAGAAACAAAAGGCCATGCCTTCGAACCCAACCGATACCCAAATCTCTCTGCTCCAACTTCGACTGAATAGCATCGAGCAAGTCATTCGCCGCACCCAACAAGAACAGGAATCGCGACTTGAACGCCGCTTGCTGCATCTCGCTACGGTCTCCAGTGCGGCCCCGTTTGTCGGACTCTTCGGCACCGTGTGGGGCATTATGAATGCGTTTCGTGGCTTGAGCACGGCCCAAGCATCTTCCATCCAAGCCGTCGCCCCTGGCATCGCACAAGCGTTGATTGCAACGGCAGTGGGCCTTGCCGCCGCCATCCCCGCAGTTGTTGCCTATAATTATTTCACGGCTCGTGTCCAAGAGTTTGTGGAAGCGATGGATAACGTCATCAACCGTTTTCTCTTGCTCGCTCAGCGCTCGTTCTAACAAGGTGGACACCCTGCATGACTCCCGCCAGAAAAAAAACTCCTCCTATTGCGCAAATCAACATCACCCCCCTGGTTGATGTCATGCTGGTCCTGCTCGTGATTTTCATGATTACGGCCCCCATGCTCCAACAAGGCGTCAATGTTGCTCTGCCAAAAGTAGCGGCGCAGCCGCTAGGAGTAGTGCACGACCAACTCGTCCTGGCCATCACCAGCGATGGATCCGTGAGACTCGATGGGGCTCCTCTGGCCGTTAATGAGATTTCAGGCAAACTCACTCCTCTTTTGGGCGCTGATCCCAACCGCTCCGTCCATGTGCGAGCTGATAAAAACGTACCCTATGGGCGTGTCGCTGAAGTCATGGCCGCAGTCCAACGTGCAGGCGCCAAAAAAATCGGAATGGTCACGGAACCTGCTCGCGAAGAACCCTAAGGCTTCTCTTGCTCAAGAATGCAGTGGGGCTGGTTCAGATACGGGGACAACATCTTGCCTTTTCTCCCGATAATGATCTATACATGACGGTAGTCAAAAGAGAGGATGGCCTCGGGAAGTCCGCGGACGGTCCTTACCATAAATTTTCAGGAGGGAACCTATGGCTGATTTTGATCTCCACATCAAAGGTGGAACAGTTGTTGACGGAACGCGTGCGCCGCGCCGCAGCGCGGATATCTGGGTGAAAGACGGCAAAATCGCCCAGGTCGGCGGCAAAGCGCCGGGTTTTGCCAAGCGGACAGTCAATGCGGATGGATTGATTGTCGCTCCCGGGTTTATTGATTTACACACGCATTATGACGCCCAGATTCGCTGGGACCCATACTGCACAATTTCCGGCTGGCACGGCGTGACCTCGGTCGTACTGGGTAACTGTGGCTTTGGCTTCGCCCCGGTCCGCCCCGACTTCCGTGAACGCTCTATGCTCACCATGACGCGCACGGAAGCCATCCCCTACGATGCTATGAAAGCAGGCATGAATTGGGACTGGGAAACGATTCCTCAATATCTTGATTCTCTTGAACGCTCCACTAAAGGCGTCAATTGTATTCAGTACATGCCTACGGCCTCTCTCATGACCTACGTCATGGGGCTCGAAGCAGCCAAAAGTCGCCCAGCAACGGAAGCCGAACGGAAAGAAATGCAACGTTTGCTGAGCGAGGGCATGGACGCTGGTCTGTGCGGCTTCTCTGTTCAACGGCTTGGCCCCGATTCAACTCAGGCAGATTACGACGGTTCGCCTATGGTGACCGACACCATGAGTGACGTCGACATTCTCAATTTGGGCGAAGTATTGCGCGCGAAAAACGACGGCTTCATTCAGATCACTCAGGCCACGGGCGATATTAAAACCGATCTGATCTTCTTAGAAAAATTGGCGGCCACGGCCCAGCGTCCGATTCTCCACAATGCGATCGTACCGGCCCGCAAAGATCCTAAAGTGCATCGTCGCAGTCTCGACTGGCTGGAACGTGTCCGCGCTAAAGGCCTGCCCATCTACGGGCAGACCGGCACGGTTCGTACTGGATTTGCTTTTACCCTTGAACACTGGAACCTCTACGATGCGAGTCCCGCTTGGCGTGAACTCACCACTGGCACGAAAAAAGAGAAACTTGCCAAAATGAAAAACCCGGCGTTGCGAGAAGCCGTCAAACGTGAGGCTGAAGAAGCCGACCGCCGCCTACAAGTGATCCAAGCCGGCGTAGGGGGCTCGATTCCAAGCTTGCTTGTTCAAAGTGACGGCGGCAAGCCTGAGCTCGAAAAATACCTCGGCAAATCTCTCGGCCAAATCGCTCAAGAAGAAGGGAAAACGCCAATTGATGTCATGTTGGATCTTTCGCTTGCGAGTGATCTCAATGTTGAGTTCCTTGGTCCTAACAAGGGCTTCAATGCAGACTACATGGCCGAGATGATCAACGACTCGGACTACACCTTCCCCGGCGTATCAGATGGCGGAGCCCACACCAAATTCTTCACCGGTGGCGCTTTCACCACCGATTTTCTCAGTTGGCTCGTCCGTGACGAACAGAAAATCACCTTGGAAGAAGCTCATTACCGCTTGTCAGCACTCCCAGCCAAAGCCGCAGGTTTTCAAGATCGCGGCATGTTGCGCGAAGGCTGGGCGGCGGACATCGTCGCCTATGACCTCAATGGTCTTGGCATTGAGCCTGACTGGATCGGAGAAATCGTGCACGATTTTCCAGGGGGAGAATGGCGCCGGATTCAACGAGCAAAGGGTTACCACTCGATTATTGTCAATGGTGAAATTACTTTCACTGATGGCCGCTGCACCGGCGCAACCCCAGGCAAACTGCTTCGCCACGGTCGCGCGTAACACATTTCAAATACGAACGCCTGCCGGGTCCCATCCCGGTAGGTTCGGCTTTCAATGCCCCCTCGTCTTTTCGCAGTCTCTTACATCAAAACAGCGGAAGATCAGGGGGCATTTCTTTCGAGGGAACAGCAATGGAATTCAGCCTAACCGTCGCTACCAAAATCGATGATTGGCAACTCATCAAATATGCAGAGGACTTAGGGTACGATCGTGCTTGGGTGCCAGATTCCCAGATGATTTGGTCCGATTGCTATGCCACGCTTGCACTGGCTGCCCACAACACCTCCCGCATCAAACTTGGCACCGGCGTCGCCATTCCAGGAGTGCGATTGGCCCCGGTTACTGCACACTCTATCGCGTCAATTAATCGGATCGCGCCGGGTCGCGTTTTTCTGGGTATTGGCACTGGCCACACGGCAATGCGGGTCATGGGCTTTGACCCAATGAAGATTCGTGACTTTCGTGAATATCTTCGCGTCGTTCGAACCTTGTTAAAGGGAGAAGAAGTTGATTTCACGCTGAATGGAGTCACTCACACCACCCGTTTCCTCCATCTGGATCGAGGGTTTATTAACATCGCAGACCCAATTCCCATTTATGTAGCCGCCAACGGTCCACTCGCCCTCCGCACTGCCGGTGAGTTCGGCGACGGTCTCGTGACGGTATTTGATGTGCGTCCGGAAATCATGCAGCACAGCATGGAGCAACTGCAAGCAGGAGCGGCAAGAGTCGGAAAACCGATCACCTCCAATTTTCACGTCACTGCCTTGACCACGGCTGTCGTGCTGCAACCTGGAGAGCAACTCACTTCCGAGCGTGTAATCAATGAATGTGGGTCCCAAGTGGCGGCAGTACTTCACTTTGTTTACGAAGTTTATAAGTATACACAGAATGAAGAGGTCGTTCCCCCTCCGCTAAAGAATGTCTGGGAAGCCTACCGTGCCTATGTGGAGAAAATGGACACGCCCGCAGAAAAACGCTACCTTCAACTCCACAACGGACATTGCACCTTCCTGATGCCTGAGGAGCGTCGCTTCATTACTCCCGAGGCAATCCAAGGCTCCTGTATCGTCGGAGAACCAGAAGACATAGTGGATCAGTTAAGGCAAGTTGAAAAGCTAGGGATCAAGGAAGTAGCCCTCCTTCCGCCTATGGACTACGCCCGAAAGGTCTTGAAAGATTTTTCTGACAAAGTCATCAGACGATACAAATGAAAGGAAATGAGCGAACGAGGAGGGGTTCTCCGTGAGCGCCAATGGCGCGAGCGGAGCGCCCCTCAGAGTGAGCCACACAAAGACTCAGGAGAGGAGTAAAGCATACGCTCAGAAGAGGAACACTTGCCAAGAGCAAGTCTTTCCGGATAAGATTTTTCGCAATCAGGAACGTCGCTTCCCATAAAATCAGTAGCCGGAGTGGTGGAATTGGCAGACACACAGGACTTAAAATCCTGTGACTGGAAACGGTCGTGCGGGTTCGAGCCCCGCCTCCGGCAACGTGGCCTCTCAATAGCACGCGTCTCAACTCGATGGGTTATTATTGAACAAGCTCATCGACACTAAACTCCTCGGAAATGTAACGCCAATGAGGACCAAGCTATGGCGGATATGACCCTCATTACACAGGATCTGGATAAGCAAATTATTATCGCACAACAACGGTTTCAGAAAGCAATGAAAGCGCGCTTAAGACATATGAGTCTAGATAGTAAAGAACGATACTATGCCGTTCTCTCCTTGCTCGTAACAAGGCTAGAGGTTTCTCACAAACCGTTACGCGAGGTCTTGCAGGAAGTTGTTATTGAGTCAGCCCCCTATATCGCTCAAGAATTAAGCACATAAAAAGACAAAGCGGTCAGAGGAAAAAGAAAACAGACTCTTAAACCCGATTGACAGCTCTTCTTCTCGCTACTGAGCTCTGCTGAACTCATCGTGGTCATTGGTGCCATTTTCCAAGTGTCCGTTTCTTCACAGTTTTTTTCCACTCCTCCCCACTAGGTTCTCTTTCATCTTTTTGCTATGCAGAAGCCATTATAGCAATAGGAGGAATCTTAATGGCGGACAATATTATACAAGTCTCGGACAATACGTTTGACAGTGAAGTCTTGAAAGCATCCCTTCCAGTCCTCATCGATTTCTGGGCGCCTTGGTGTGGACCATGCCGTGCAATTGCCCCCATCGTCGATCAATTAGCAACCGAATATGCTGGGAAGCTGAAAATTGTCAAAATGAATGTAGATGATAATCCACGCACCCCTGCAAATTATGGGGTACGCGGTATTCCCAACCTGATCTTATTCAAAAACGGTCAAGTCCAGCAACAAATCGTCGGTGCCGTGCCGAAAGCACATCTCGTTAAAGCAATCACCGCAGTGGTGTAATTAGAAAAGGAAACGCCTAGTGCTAACGTTAAGCGCTAGGCCCAAGCACATCATAACGGTCAAAAGGGAGGACCCGCCGTAGCTGAGCAAAGGAAGAGGCACGCCTACGACTGGCAATACTCCCAGGTTCATTCCAAGGTTAATTAATAATTGCCAAAATATAACACTGACGGCTCCAATTGCCAGACAAAAACCAAAGCGATCATGAGCTTGCCAAGCAATCGCTAGCAATTTCGCCATCAAGGCGCCGTAAAGTATCAGCAAGAAGCTAGCCCCCACAAATCCCCACTCTTCCGCAACGACGGCGAAAACAAAGTCTGTATGCTTCTCCGGCAAGAAATCAAGTCGGTTCTGCGTTCCTTGTAAAAATCCTTTCCCCCACACCATGCCTGAACCAATAGTAATCTTCGACTGAATCATATGATAGCCAGCGCCAAGTGGATCTTGGTCCGGATTAAGAAACGAGAGCACCCGTTGCTTCTGATAAGGTTTCATGTGTCGCCACAAAATCGGCAAAATGCTTCCTCCCGCTGTTGCGGCCAGAGCGAGAGAACCAAAACGAATACCAGCGGCAAATGTCAAAGTTGCAAAAAGTAAACTTAGAATCACCGCAGTTCCAAGATTTGGTTCAGCTAAAACTAATCCAGTCGGAATCGCTGTCAGTAGAGCAGGAACGAAAAGATCTAGTAATCGATAACCGCCAATTGGCGCATGTCGGTGATAGAATCTTGCCAACACGAGCAATAAGGCGACTTTTGCCAACTCCGACGGCTGGAGCGAGAACACTCCAAAATTGATCCAGCGTCGAGCTCCACCGCCGAACGAGCCGAGAATAGGAACGAGGACCAAGAGTAGCATTGAAATCCCGTAGATTATGTAGACCCAGCGATCAAGCCGCCGATAATCAATCGCAAAGGCCACCAACATACAAATCAATCCCATCGTCGCCCAGCTAAGCTGACGAACTGCAAAGGGACTAAAGCGGCGGTGTCCATCATAAGTCGCACTGTACACCGCTAAGACCCCTACACTTAGCAGAGCCAAAATAAGCAAAAACAGAACCCAGTCAAAATGCGAGATGAGCCGCCGATCGAATCGCATGAGAAACGCCTTTTTCATTCTGAGAGATAGCAAAATAAGTAGCAAGCAACTGCTTCACAAGAGGAGCCGCCGCTGCCCCCCCACCTTCTCCTGCGTGTTCTAAAAGGCAAGCGACCGCGACTTCTGGCGCATCGGCCGGAGCAAAGGCAATAAACCAAGCATGATCACGATATTGCCTAGGCAAGGCTTTTCCTTTTCCTTTAGTACCTGCAATGACTTGTGAAGTCCCAGTTTTACCAGCCACAAGAATGTCGGGTAGACTGGCCTTCTTCCCTGTGCCGGTCTTAGAATTTACCACGTCCCGCATGCCTTCGCGCACGATCTGAAGGACCGCAGGAGCAACGCCAGCTTGATGCACCACCTCAGGTTTATATTCACGAATCGGTTCACTGTCGTCTCCAAGAATACGCTTTACCAGCTGGGGACGGTACACCGTGCCCCCATTCGCCACCGCTGCTGCTACCGAAGCCATCTGTAATGGAGTCGCAGTGACATAGCCCTGACCAATAACGACGGATAAAGTTTCTCCCGCGAACCAAGGCGCACCTAAGCGTTCCTTCTTCCATTCTGGGTCGGGCACCACACCACCCACCTCATGATCAAGGGTAACTCCTAGGGGCGTACCCATGCCAAACCGTCGGGCATACTCGGCAATAGCGTTGATACCAAGCCTTTGACCAACCTGATAAAAATACACGTCGCAGGATTGGGCAATCGCTTGACGTAAATCGACGCTTCCATGTCCGCCTTTTTTCCAACAATGAAAAACATGATTCCCGAAAGGAAGCCCTCCTGAACAAAAAAAACGAGTTGAAGGAGTAATAACGTTCTTCTCTAGCGCCGCGGCAGCTATCACCACTTTGAAAGTTGACCCTGGGGGGTATTGCCCCTGAATAGCACGGTTACTTAAGGGACGAAGCGGATCTGTCATCAGACTTTGCCACTCTGCCATAGTGATCCCGCGTGCAAAGACATTTGGATCAAAAACCGGACGACTCGCCATCGCAAGGACATCGCCGGTATGCACGTCAAGGGCAACAATGGCGCCTTCCCTATCAACCAGAAGGTCTTCTGCTTTTCTCTGTAGGTCCTGGTCTATACTCAAGACAAGACTCTGCCCAGCAGTAGCTTCTACAGCTCCTAGAACACGTAATCGTTTCCCACCCGCATCAACTTCAATCTGCTGGCCTCCCCCCTGCCCCCTTAACCTATCTTCCCATCGTTTTTCTATGCCAAATTTTCCTATGAGATCGCCCATACGATAATTAGAAAACTGAGCCAGTTCCCGTGGGCTAACTTCTCCGACATAGCCAAGAAGGTGAGCAGCAAAGCCGCTCGGCGGATAATAGCGCCGAGTACTAATCTCGATCGTAACACCGGGGATATCAAGTTGATGCGCCTCCACAGCGGCAATTGTGGGCCAAGAAACATCTTTCGCAAGTAAAATTCCTTCATATGAGGGGCGTCGAAGGTCCCGTTTTACAATTTTGCCGGAAAAATTCTCACCTGCGGCAATGTACTTCGTGAGCGCTTCCACCGTTTCTCGCATGTCCGGCGTATCTTCTGGAACCAACACTACGTCGTAGGAGGGACGATTATCAACAATTAACCTCCCGCGTCGGTCGTAGATGACGCCACGCAGAGGAGGAGTCCGCACTAAGCGGAGACGGTTACTGTCTGACATTGAATGTAGATTTTCTCCGTCAAGAATCTGCAAATGCCAGAGACGCCAGACGAGAACAAAGAGCGCCAAAAGGATGATCAAGCCTAGAACGCTGATCCGCGCATGGGGAGAAATATCTGCTTCACGTGCTCCAAAACTGAGACGTTTGAGATCGTACATTTATACTCTGTAACCAAACTCTTCTCCGCGGCCAAGAACAGAAAACACCACGGGTGCGAGTACGAGTACAGAGCCTATCTCGTTCAGCATTCTGCTAGAGACAAGCATTTGTAACGCCGTACTCATTTGGCCAAACTCTCCCCAGAACAAGAAAGCGCAACTTCTGAGAAAAAGAGCGAGGAGAACTATACTTAGCGTCGAAAGGAAATTATGCAACCAGAGACAACGCGCGCTCGTGGTAACGACAGTAAAAACAAGGCTCATGGCGAACGCATGCATACCCATTGGAGCCCCGGAACAACTATCTAAACTATAGCCTAAAAGGAAAGCTCCGGCGGCGCCGCCCACCGAAGAATGATGAATGGCAAGATACACACAAAAGATCAGGAGAAGATCCGGAACGATTGGAAGATGAGGAAGGAGCGTAGTCTGCAAGATAACAAAAAAAATACCGCTGAGTACTAATAACTTCGAGGCGGATTTTTTCTTTTCGTTGACAGGGTCAATCTCCTGCTCGTGCAGCAGAGGACGGAACCACCAAAACTTCTTCAATTTTTCCGAGATCGGCACTGAGCTTGACCTCCACCTCTTGGAACATCCGGGTTTCTCTTGCATCTACTCGCGCCACTACGCCTACGGGTTGTCCTTTGGGGAAAATCCCATCAAGGCCTGACGTGATGACAGAGTCTCCAATGGCAATATCGCTTCCACGCTGAACATATTTGAGCGCGCAGAAGTTCTCTGCTGATCCCGCTACAATTCCTTGTACTCGCGACCGTTGGACAAGCACATCCACACCGCTATTCGGATCAGAGACAAGCATCACTCGCGCCGCATGCCCACTCACTATAACAACTTGCCCGACCACTCCCCCAGAGGTTAATACCGCCATGCCTTTCTTTATACCGTTGACTTCACCCTTATCTAATACGACCGTATGGACGACGGAACTGGGACTTCGTCCAACCACACGGGCGGCAATAGCACTCTCCGTCCAACCAGCTTTCAACTCAAGTAACTTTCCAAGACGACGATTAGTCAAATCAAGTTCGAGCGCACGTCGCGACAATTCTTCCATATCAGCTAAACGCTGACGCAGGTCTTCATTCTGTTCTCGTAGCGACCATAGCGCAATATATTCATCCCATACGCGCGTAGCGCCACGACTCACTGCGGTCATTCCTAGTTGTAAGGGATGCATCACTTCAAGCAATAACACCCCAACTGGATCAACACGCCCAGGCGCAAGTGTATTCATCACTCTCAACAAGAGCGACAGCCCGAGAAAGAAGACACAAGACGCCACGACTCGGTATCGACGAAAGAAGTCGTGCATGAATCCTCGCTTTTCCCGAGGGAACTTTATCTACTGTTGTATCGCCACTTCTTTGAGGAGGGATAATTCGTCGAGCGCCTTCCCCGCCCCCATCACCACTGCAGTGAGCGGATCGTCCGCTAACGTCACAGGCAAACCAGTCTCTTCGCGAAGTAAAATATCGAGATTACGCAACAACGCCCCACCTCCTGCCAAAACAATCCCCTTCTCAACAATATCAGACGCTAACTCTGGCGGCGTGCGCTCAAGAGCAAGACGCACGGCCTCAACGATTTGATTGATAGACTCGATCAAAGAATCACGAATCTCCTCATCTGATAATTCTACCGTTTTGGGCACGCCTGCCACAAGGTCACGCCCTCGAATTTCCATCGTCTGGATTTCCTCACCAGGATACGCCGACCCAATTGTAATTTTAATTAATTCCGCCGTCCGTTCGCCGATCAGAAGATTGTATTTCCTTTTGATATATTGGATAATTGCTTCATCCATTTTATCGCCACCGACACGAACTGATCGAGAAAATACGACGCCAGCAAGGGAAATCACCGCAACTTCCGTTGTGCCACCACCGATGTCAACAATCATATTCCCCACTGGTTCAGTGACCGGCAAACCAGCGCCAATCGCTGCCGCCATGGGTTCTTCCATCAGGTAAACCTCTCTGGCTCCGGCAGACTCGGCTGATTCTCGGACAGCTCGTTTTTCGACTTCAGTGATGCCGTTGGGAACACAAATGACGATACGAGGACGCACGAGTTTACGATGGTTATGGACTTTTTGGATAAAATAACGGAGCATAGCTTCAGTTGTTTCAAAATCAGCAATGACTCCGTCTTTTAGTGGCCTAATCGCAACAATATTACCAGGGGTGCGGCCCAGCATTCTTTTTGCCTCAAGACCCACTGCTAACACACGCCGAGCGCCTCGCGGATCTTTCTGCACGGCCACTACGGAAGATTCGTTGCAAACAATACCCTGTCGCTTTACGTAAATCAGCGTATTGGCAGTGCCCAGATCGATAGCGAGATCGTCTGAAAACAACCCCAATAACGAGCTAAAAATCATTGTTTTCTTTTCCTTTATCAAGAAACGAACGGCTAAAACAAGGTTTCTAGCAGAAATTAAAAAACAGAGCAAGGTACGGCATAGGCGTTTCACTGTTTCTTAGCTATTCTTAGATCAGTAAGAAAGGAGATTTAAACTAATGCTTGAATTTATGCGTAAGCGTGCGCGATCAATATGGATTAAAGTGGTATTTCTCATTATCGTCGCCGTATTTATTTTCTGGGGAATCGGCGGTTCTGTAAGCGGGGGGCGGCCAGATATTGTCGCCAACGTTAATGGTCACCCAATCTCTGCTCGAGATTTTCAGCGCGCCTATGAAAATGTCAAAAACTCTTATCGGGAAATGTATAAGGAACGACTAACTCCCGAATTACTAGAACGCATGAATCTTCGCGAACAAACATTGGATCAATTGGTGAATATTCAGCTTTTACGAGCTGAAGCTGAGAGAATTGGGTTTACAGTCAGCGACGACGAAGTGCGCCAGGAAATTGCCAATATTGAAGCGTTTCAAGAATATGGGTCATTTAGTCAGGAGCGCTACTCACGAATCATCCACTATTTGCGCTTGACCCCGAGCGAATTTGAAGAAGAACAACGCTCTCAGCTTCTCATCAAAAAACTTCAGCGTTTCCTCAATGACGCCACCCAGGTAACTGACAACGAAATTCGTGAACTGTTCCAGTTCGCTCAAGAAAAAGTTTCCCTTTCTTTCATAAAAATTGCGTCGGCTGACTTATTCAACGACGTAACAGTCGATGCAAAAGAGGCCGAGGACTACTACAATTCCCATCGCGAGACGTTCCGCCAGCCTGAGCGAGTAAAATTTGTCTATGTAGCATACCCAATCAAGCAGTTTGAAGCGAACATCGAAGTGTCGGCCAAAGAGGTTGAAGACTTTTACACCGAACACAAGGAAGATCGCTTCACTACTCCGCCGCGCGTGCATGCTCGACATATTCTGTTCTCTTTGTCCAGCGGCGCAACGGAAGAAGAAAAAAGCAAAACGCGTAGCCTTGCCACAGAGGTGCTCACCAAGGCGCGCGCCGGTGAAGATTTTGCCAAGCTAGCGGAAACCTATTCACAAGATAAAGCATCCGCGAGTAGCGGTGGAGATTTGGGCTATTTCCAACATGGTCGCATGGTGAAATCATTTGAAGATGCGGCGTTTGCGCTCCAAGCCGGAGGCATCAGCGACCTCGTGACGTCTCAGTTTGGTATTCACGTCATCAAAGTGGAAGCCAACGAATCAGAAAAGACAAAACAACTTAACGAAGTAGAAGCAGAAATTCGCCAGGACGTGCAGAAAGAACGAGCACGCGAAAAGGCGCAGGAACGGGCGCGGGAAGACCGCGCGAAGGTGCCAAACGGTGCAACACTCTCAGACGTGGCGCAATCTTCAGGTCTGGCCGTGGTGGAAACTCCCGCCCTCGCTCACGATGAGACCATTCCGAATCTCGGGGCGCAGCCGCAGCTACTTGAGGCGGCATTGGGACTAGAGCCGCGAAAGATCAGCGATCCCATAATGGTAGGAGACGCTTGGTATCTTGTCTCACCTCAAGAAAAAATAGCTTCAACAATCCTGGAGTTTGCCGCTGTCAAAGAAGACGCAGAAAAGAAACGAAGAAGCGAAAAAGCGGAACAATTAGCCAAGGAAAAAGCCGAGTCCTTGCTTGCCAAAGTCAAAGAGGCCAAAAATTTGATGACTATTGCAAACGAGCAAAAATTGACAGTGGAAGAAACCGGAGCTTTTACTCGACAAGGCAGCTATATTCCGAAGATGGGCTCTCTCCCCGACCTCAAGAAAGCCGCGTTCCAACTCACGCTGGAAGCGCCGATTGCGCCGCAATCGTATACGTGGAGCGGTAATGCTTTTGTTGCCGCCCTTAAAGAAAAAACAGAGCCGTCAGAAGAAGAATTTACCAAACAAAAAGAGGGAATTCGCGAGCAGCTACTAAAGCGCAAACAGGATGACGCCTTGGCGGAACTGACGCGCCTCTTGAAGAAACGCTCAACTATTACTTACAATCAAGACGCGTTGCTCAAATTTTCCTAACTGGCTATGACTTTTAAAAATGTTGTCAAGATCTTGTGGGACATCTTCACGAGGAAGGAGAAAGCGCTCATGTTGCAACCCGGCGAGTCCGCCCCGGACTTCACCGTGCTAACGCACGAAGGAAAATCGTTGTCTCTTGCCAACTTGAGAGGAAAGAAAGTATTGCTATGGTTCTACCCCAAAGCCGATACGCCGGGCTGAACGGCGGAAGGTCGTGGGTTCCGCGACCAAATCGACGAGTTTCGTTCTTGCAATGTCGAAATTCTTGGCGTTAGCTTCGACTCCGTTGCCGAGAACGCGGCTTTTGCCAGTAAATATAATTTTCCGTTCCGCTTGCTCTGCGATACTGAGCGAACCCTCGGTCTTGCCTATGGCGCATGTGGCAACGCCACGGCTGGGTACGCTCGACGGATCAGCTACCTCATTGATGAACAAGGGAAGATCGCCAAGGCGTATGATTCGGTCAATGCGCGCGGCCACCCCGCCGAAGTATTGGCCGATTTATCTTCTTGACAACGTGCATTTCTGACAAGGAGGCGTCGCCACGGCGGTTTCCTATCGCGCAAACTGCCGTGCGGCAAATAAGGCGTCTTCGTAAACGAGTTTGAGCGGGAGATTCTTCTCCCGCGCCAACCGTTTACAATCTTCATACTCAGGAGCCGCATGGACGCGCCCATCTAGGGTGCGCGCGAGTTTTACTTTCACTACACCATGCACCGTGTTGACCTCTTTACTCTCTCGCGGTAAAGCAATTCGCGCCACTGGATACGAGCGAATCCCAATGGTCGAAGTTTCAGCAAAGATAATGGCGCTGAGCTTCTCCCGGTCCGCGGGGTCACTCAAGACCCACAGCATCACCCCCGGTCGATTCTTCTTCATTTGTAACGGCAAGAAGCCCACGTCTCGGGCGCCGGCCGCAAATAGTCGTTCCATCACATACTCGTAGATCTCGGGATTGAGATCGTCGATATTAGTTTCTAAAATCAACAATTGGTCCTCCTTGGCGGTCTCTACCAGCGTCCCCAACAAGATACGCAAAAGATTAGGACGATCAGGAAGCGTCCGCTCGCCGGCGCCATACCCCACCCCGGACAAAGACAACTGCGGCGCCTCACCTTGCTGTGCAAGAGCCGCGATAAGGGCGGCTCCCGTCGGCGTCACCATCTCCGCTGCCCCATCCTCAAGCCGCACTCGTACTCCTTTCAACAATTCAACTGTGGCTGGCGCAGGAATCGGTAATACACCGTGTCGTGACGGGACAAAACCGCTTCCCATCGGCAAGGAGGAAGCATACACTTTTTCCACTCCGAGCTGGTGCAGCCCAAACGCCGCCCCAACGATGTCTACAATAGAATCAACCGCGCCCACCTCGTGGAAATGCACGGCTCCGGGCGTAATCCCATGCACTCGGCCCTCTGCTTCAGCCAAAATGGTGAACGTCCGCAAGGCCATTTCTTTCACGTGCGGAATCAGCGAACTGTCTCGCAGCATCTGAGCGATGGCGCGAAAACTTCGCTCAACTAAGGGTTCGTTGACTTCGACGTGAAACTTTGTCGCTCGGATTTCGCTCACATGGCGGATGCTCTGGCTCAGTCGATATCCGCTGAGCGGCAATTTCGCGAGCTCTGCTTGGAGGTCATCGAGGGGCACCCCCAAATGCAGCAACGCCCCGATCGTCATATCTCCACTAATCCCCGAGAAGGCGTCAAAATACGCAATTTTCATAGCGCTTTTGTACTCCCGAAAGAGCTGACGCAAAAGGCCGCCAAGTAAAGAGGAGAGCTACGAATCAGCGAGCACAAAACGAATGGGCACTTCGACCCAGCTCGCCGTAGGCGCATCGTCGATGCGTGCGGGTACGAAGCGCCAGCTTTCACGGACCGTTCGAGTGGCGGATTCATCCAACATGGAGAACCCTGAGGACCGTGCGAGTTCAACATTCGCAACACTGCCATCTTCACGAACGTACACACGCAAAAGCACCACGCCTTGGGCGCCCAAGCGGCGCGCTAACATCGGATACGGTGGTTTAGGGTTGACGCCGTAGTCTGGCTGAGCGCGCTTTCCTTCTCCGTTCCCAGCTTTCGCTCTATTGGCCATGCTTCCATCTTGTTGAGCATGAGTATCGGTTCCCGCCATGAGAGAGATCGCCTCAGAGTCGAGCCCCGAGACTGCAGCAGAACCGACCGCCGCCACTGGGGGAAGCGTTTTTGGAAGTGTTTCTGATTGAGAGGGCAACACACTTTCCTGTGGAGGATCATATTCTTTCTGCCGACGGGGGACAGCCGTTTTAAGCGCAACAGCAGGGGAGGACTGCGGCTTCGCTGTCGATTTGGCCGCCTTGGGTTGATGGGCAATGGGAGCCGGTACGGACAAGGCTGGCCTTTCTATAGGTGGCGGGGGATTCCCCAGCGTCTGAGCTTCTCCGCTGGGAAGAGGGGTTGCTTGCTGGAGAAGCGTGATGCGAACCGGACGAAATGAGCGTTGAGGTTGAGACACCATCAGCGTCGCGGCAAGACTCAGCGCCACGCTATGCAAAAAACAAGACCACAAAAGCGCAGTAAGAGCAGAACGCGACAGTTGCATAGAACTCTTTTACGATAGAAACAACCCTTGAATGAATCCAATCTCTACGATCATCCAAACGCCAAAGGTGGCGCTCAAGGCCCCCACGACGACACGTAACCCTTGACTGAGGTCCTGAAGTCGCTCGGCCGCCAAGGAGAAGAACAGTCCCATCAGCAAACTGATCAATCCCATCCCCGCGACAGAACCACACCCAAAGATTCCGATATAGAGCAAGCCTAAAGCTGGTGAGGGGATCGACGCGAGGACAAGAAGCATCAACGCTGCACTGCCGGCCAGACCGTGCACCATGCCAATAAACAACGGCTTCATGCCCACACTCATGAGATGTGGATGATGATGGGCCGGAGTAGCAGCATGAGCATGGAAATGAGAATGCACGGCGTCCTCGTGCACGTGCATATGGACATGAAGGCGATTCTTCCAACAATCATACAGGGTAGAAATTCCTAGCCCGACGAGTACGATCCCGACAAAACATTCGAGCGATAATCCCACTGGAGGAGGGATCTGGGTTTTCATGCCTAATACCAACACGCCGACCGCCAACAACGTGACCGTATGCCCAATCCCCCAGAACAACCCAATCCACAGCGACCGCCAGGGAGAACGTTCACGCGAGACAATGGTAGAGACTGCGATCAAATGGTCGGAATCGAAAGCGTGCTTCAGACCAAGGAGCAACCCTAAGATTAATATCGCCAATGGCGTCATGATATTTCCCTACAGATGAACCGTAGCCTTGGTAGCATGAAACACTCAGTCACGCCACCGTTCTCTGTTGGTCATTACGAAAAGAACACAAGGAATGGATGTTTTCGAAAAAATCTTCTGTATGCTCCCTGTGCGCCTTGATGCATACACCGAGTTAGCGTAAAAAGAGCGGAAGTAATTGCTCATTCATACCCATGCGTTCTTTTGGATTTTTCCCTTTACTCCTGTGCCTTTGCTTGAGCAACGCCGTGTTCGCTCAACTACCTCCCGGCGGCTCGCAAGAAGGGAATTTAGGCACCTGGAAATGGGGCAAGCAGCAACCTACTCCCCCAAAAGAAGAGACGGAAGACACTGCGGAAGACAGCGATCAAGAACGAGGAGGAACCTCGTGGGAACGCATGAACGCCGAGCGTGAACCTGAAGAGGAAAAACAAGAACCCAAAACGCTCTCCCCGCTCGACCTCTGGCGCATGATCCGTGAGAAATTTAAGTGAGCAGCGTGCGTATTCGCTTGTCTCCGCTCTGCGAAACTGCCCATCTCGACTGCCATTAAGCAGAATTGTCTAAAATACCAACTTCTTTTCTCGCTCTTGCGCCTCAATCCGTGACTCTAATTCGGGTGGAAGCGCAATCTTCCGCTCGGTCGGGAATTTGTCCCTCTCAAGGGCTGGGCGGAGATAAAATTCATCAGGAGAACGCAAAACCATTGCGTTCTTCGGCGGCTCGAGGAACCATTCCCGGCGCATGAATCCCGGGCTGAAGAAAATTTTCTGATCCTCCGGAGACCACGAGCGCGAGAGAATCCCATGAATGGAAGTGGATAACAAATCAATGGGAATGTCCCACCACAGATCAAATAAAACAGCATAGCCATGATCGCCGAGCGCCGGGTTGGCGTGGACTGCGGTCCGTGCGTTCACAAATGTTAAATTTCCATCCTTGTCGTATTCTTCGATACGAAGTGGAAAAAAGGATTGTTGATCCAACCAATAAATCATTTTGCTGATGTAGTACGCACTCAGCCACTCGGGCCGGGGCTTAGCTTCCACGACAAAACACTTCACCCCGCCATCCGCCGTATACGCTGGATAATCCTTGCCCATGAGCTTGATTTCGCTCGCTGGCATCTCGATGTACCCCCCCTTTTCGTCGGTCAACAAGGCGGTTTGTCGTGTCACGGGGAAGCGCACCGTATCGTAGAGCACATCAGCGCCTAAAATCCGCCACGAAAATTCCCAGGCGTCTCGACCAATCAAATCATCAAAGGTGGAAGCACTATTTGGTAAGCGATCCTCGCGCCGAGGTTGCGGTTGTCTACGGATACGACGCAGCGCTGGCGAATAGGCAAAAAGATCTAGCTTGGTCGTAAACGTCTGATCGTTACGATAGCCAACGTATAGGGTTTGATTGCCGTAGCGTTCCGGAGGAGAAACAGACTGTGACAGCCAGCGGTACACCTCCTGCCCAGGTTTCGCGCTATATAATTGGTCAACAAAACCACCTTGAGGAAGATAGAGCACGGGAATGATCGTGACGCGTTGATCCATGAAGCCGGTGTTCGTCACCGTCGCCGCAATATCGATGAGGGTACAACTCCAGTACGGCGTGTGCGGATACTCCATCGATCGATAGCCCATCTCTTCAGCCGTATAAGGAGGAGAGAAGGGGAATCTTTCGGCCGGCAGGTACGAAATGTGAGCGTCTCTAGGAGTCTCTGTGCGTAGATCAATGACGACTTTCTCTTCACCAGACAGTTCGGCCACGGTTCTCCAGGTCTTGCCTTTAGCGTTGTCATCCCCTTGGGCCATCGCCCAAACCGGCAGAAAGCAGAACCAGGCCGTGAGCCCCACTTGCACAAACTTTTGGCGCCTCACACTTCTCTTGCTCATCATGATGGCTGCACTGCCTCCACAGTAATAGCCTCACCCGCTAAAATTCATAGCTCAGTTCCCAGCCGATATTATCCCACTTGTCATACTGACTATAGAGATCTGTCCGGCCACCACCACCAGAATACGTCGTATAGATCAGCTTCCCAGTGATGAACTGGGAGAAGTTGTAGCTTGCGACGACTTTGATTTTCATTCCCTGCCATTCACGTACCGGACCACTGAGATAGGGACCAACCGTGAGCCCCAAGCGCAGACGGTCGCGCGTGAAACGAAACGGACGTTCGATGAACATCACGGGAATGAGGTTCCACTCATCGCCAATGGCGCCGGCAAATCCGTTCCCCATCGTCTTCCGCCAATTGAAATTGTAATAAAATGACGGCTGAAAAATGAAAGATGTATTGCCAGGGAACGCCAGCTCAACGGCGATCGCAGCCCGAAAGGTGTCCCGCGTGATTAAGCCGGAGTTTAATGCCCCGGCCACAGCCGAAGCCCGACGGGCGGAATCAGAGAATTTTACACCCTTGACCCATAACCCTTCGACCCGTAATACCACCGGCAACTCTCCAACAAAAGGCACATGTGACAACGATGACGCATAATCAGCCGTCACGCCAAAATGATGTAAATTCGTGTTACGGGGACGCACGAGCAAACGAGCTATGTTGTTCTCGATTTGTCTGCCCACAATGAAATTACTCGCATTGTCATTCCAGCCGCGGAAGTAAATAAGTCCCCAGGTCAATGGCTCCATGGAAACATCGAGGCGGGCCCCATACTCATGATCCCCGAATCGCCAAGCCGTAGGGCGCTTTCTCCGCAAAAGAATGTCACCAGTTGTGGGAGTTATACGCCCTTCAAGAATATCTTTCGTTGTGGTGTCAAGCGGCGGCACGCGCGGGGAAAACCAAGGTGAGCCTGGCACTGCCGTACGGTCTTGTTCAAAGTTGGGAATGTAGAGCAGTTGCAGAGAATTCGACCCGAAAAAGTACGTGACATTGGCCATCCAGGTAGGAATGCGGCGATACTCATAGTCGCTCGCTTCCAATTGGACAGCCTCTCGACGATCCATAGGATTGATAATGTCAATAAACTGCCCATCCATCTTGCCCCAAGCGATTTGTTGCTTTCCCAAAACGACATCGAGGCTGTGGGTGCGATAACTGACATAGAGCTCACGGACGATGCGCTCAAAATTGTGGTAGGTCCGCATCGTCTCGGTCCGCCGTGGTGCAAAGAGACCGACCGAATCCTGCCAGTTGTAGACTCCGTCGTACATGAAATGGTTGACATTCGTAATCTCGATATTCGGCGAAACCTGATAATGCATCTCTATTTCAAAGAGATTCTGTAATTGCAGAAAACGAAAATCTTTGTGGCGAAACCCCACTTGTTTGTCGCTCGTCAGCAGGATGTCCGACCATTGCCGATAAAACCCCTTAAAGGTCAACGCCGGGATTGCTTTCTCAATCGGCTGACGAATATAGCGTCCGGCAGGATCAAAGGTCGCCAGGAAACGATCAAACCGAGACCAATAATCACCAAACATGCTCGCGTCACACGGAAGCGTCCAGACGGCGAAAAGCAGCCCAAGCACTACGCTGACACACACGCCTCCCTCACGAACGCCACGCCTCTTCCCTTGCCCCATCGTCCTGCCTCTCTTCCTTTACCCTTTGACTTCTGGGTTCGCCAACACTCCCGCAGCCGTAAGCTGCGCGACTTGCGCATCCTCATAACCAAGATACTTTTTCAACACTGTCACATTATGTTCTCCAAGGTCAGGAGCGGTCAATTTATCCGGCGGAGGCACGGAGGAAAACCGGAAGGGAAACCCAGGCAGAGTAATATCGCCAAAATCCGGATGAGAAATGGGGCGCACCGTGCCCCGTTCCAGTAAATGCGGGTGGCGCACCACCTCGGGGATCGTCAGCACTGGAGCCACGGGAACGCGTTCCCGCTCAAGCGCGGAGACCGCCGTTTCGCGATCCGGCAGAGACTGCAACCATCGTTCAATTTCGTCAATAAGTTCCTGCTTATGTTTGAGCCGGTCGCGAATCGTGCGGAAACGTGGGTCTTCTAACAAATCCAAGCGTCCCATCGCTTTCAGCAATCCGCGCCATTGATGGTCGAGCCCCGCAATAATGAGGATGTACCCTTTGGCGGCGCGAAAGACGCCACACGGGACCAGGCCGGTATGATGCGACCCCCCGCGCGTGGGAACGAATTTTCCTTTGCTGCCGGTGTACGTTTGTAAACTGAAATCATGATAGTGGATGTACGAATCGAGCAGAGAGACATCAATATGCTGTCCTTCGCCGGTCCGTTCCCTATGCAATAAGGCGCAAGCAACGGAAGCAAGGGCGTGCACGCCTGTGCTCACATCCCCCATCGCCACCATGGGAATGACCGGGGCGCGATCCGGCTCTCCCAAGACTTCAGTAATGCCTGCATACGCCTGCGCGATGAAATCAAAGCCCGGCACGTTCGCCGACGGCCCGGTTTGCCCTAAAGCGGAAATCGAACACATCACGAGGCGAGGATTGAGCTTCTTCAGCGACTCATAATCAAACCCCATCCGCTTCATCACCCCCGGGCTATAATTTTCCACCACGACATCAATGTGCGGAATGAGCGCACGAATGAGCTCGCGCCCTTCTTTCTTTTTGAGATTCACACACAGACTCTGTTTGCCAAGATTGTGTTGAAAAAAATAGGCGCTACGACCATTCCGTATGACAGGGTTCAGTCGTGCTGGGTCTCCTTTCGGAGCTTGTTCGACCTTAATGACCTCGGCTCCCATCTCAGCCATCAGCTTGGTGGTGGTTGGTCCGGCAACGATCTGCGTAAAGTCAAGAACTTTGTAACCAGTCAGCATGCCACTCGTGGACATCAACATCCCTCCCTTTTCTCTAGCAATGCTCGCCAGCGCGCGTGAGCAAACGAGCAGTCTCTAGATGATACCTTCTAGTCTTGCACAATTGGGCTGGATTCTACCGGCAAGGCCGCACCATCGCAAGCCTTGCCAATGGTAGGGAGGCGAAAAGCTCGACGATGAAAAAACAACGCGGCTAAAAAGATAAGAAGAGAACCTGCGGGTTTGTTCAAGCAACGTTCTTGAACGTAGCAGACTCGAGCCCATGTTTACGTAGGAGTCGATAGAATTCGGCCCGATCTTTTTGGGCGAGCTCGGATGCCCGCGAGATATTGCCTCTGGCGGTCGTTAGTACCTGCACCAAGTACGATTTCTCAAACTTATCCCGAGCCTCACGCAGGGGTTCAAGCGCACCTTTTCCGTCCCCATTAGTTGGACCTTTTTTCCCCAACAATAAGAAGTCTGGAGAGACGATATTGTTCGTGCTCAGCACCATCGCTCGCTCGATCACGTTTGCTAACTCGCGCACATTGCCCGGCCAGTCATAGGACATCAATTGACGCAGCGTCTCGGGAGAGAAGCCTTGCACTTCTTTCTCCATAACACGATTAAAGCGTTGCAAGAAAAAAGAAGCTAAGAGAGGAATATCCTCAGGGCGCTCCCGCAATGGCGGCAGAGAAACCGGAATGACATGAATTCGGTAATACAAATCTTCCCGAAATTTGCCTTCGCTCACTAAGCGCGCCAAGTCTTGATTCGTGGCTGCCACGAAACGGATATCTATTTTGATCGGTTGTCCCGCCCCCAGGGGGAAAAATTCGCGTTCTTGAATGACGCGAAGAAACTTCACTTGAAGAGACTGAGGCAATTCGCTGATCTCATCAAGAAAGAGTGTCCCTCCTTCGGCTTGCTGAAGTAAACCATATTGGGTGCGATCGGCGCCAGTGTACGCTCCCTTGATATGGCCGAAGAGCTCATTTTCCAGGAGATTTTCGGGAATGGCGCCGCAATTAATCGGTACGAATGGCCGACTCGCACGCCGGCTTGCTACGTGAATGGCTCGCGCGATCAACTCTTTCCCCGTGCCGCTCTCCCCATACAAGCACACGGTCGAATCCGTCGTCGCAATCTGTGACACTTGTCGCAACACGTGGTGCATCTTCTCACTCGACGCAATAATATTGTCAAAGTGATATCGTTCCTGCACGAGCATTCGCAGTCGTTCCACCTCGTCTTTGAGGCGGCGCGATTCCAGGGCATGTTCGATACGATGCAGCAAATCTTTGGGATCGAAGGGTTTCGTAATATAGTCGTACGCGCCCCTCTTCGTGGCCTCCACAGCATTGGCAATAGAGCCATGCGCGGTGACAATAATGACCGGCAAGCCCGGCTGTTTGAGGAGAATTTGGCTGAGGAGCGTGATTCCATCCGTGTCCGCCAGCCGCATGTCCACTAAAGCCGCCTCAAAACCAATTTCCTCCACCCAACTAAGCGCCTCTGCCCCGCCTTCAGCCAGAGTCAAATCGTAACCTGCGGCTTCCAAGCGGACCTTCATTAACGTCCGCAGATTCGGATCATCATCAACGACAAGGATCTTTGCGCCGGTGGTAGCCTCACATTGCATTTGCGTCCGTCTCTCCTACGTTTTCATCATAGCAAGAGTAGGAGAGCGTCCGCAAAACGAAGTGCGACTTGAGCGAGCTGCTTCTACGTACGGCTCTTGTTGTAGAGTGTCAGAAAACTGGCGGCGAGAAACACCAAGAGCGTGTGACGATGGAAGCCGTGCCACAAACGCCCTTCATATTGATTCCAACCAAGATCACTTTTGGCGAAGTGATAAAACTCTTCGAGGCGTGGCGTGCGACGCGCCAACCGAGCAAGCGCGCTCAGCGACGTCTGAATATTAGCATTAGTAAAATAGTAACGGGTATCACTTCGATCTGTTCGTGAAGGTCGTTCCGCCACCAGCCAGCCAAAGGCTCCAGGCCCCGCCGGCGTTGTTCTCCAACCCATCACTCGCGCCCACACATTACGTTTCCCGTAGCTGAAACTTCGGGGCCACGACACTGGTTGCCACGCGTCATCCGAGAGGCGTGCGATGATATCGTGCGCGGACTCTCCGGACGGGTCTCTTCGACGTGCAATCTGCATGGCGAACTCGTCCGGAACGGCGACGAGATACTCTATTTTTCGTTGTTCAAGACCTTGTAAAAACAACGATTCGTTCCCATAAGCTGCTGTCGTCGCAAGGTAGCGATACGGAATCCCTGCGTGGGTCGCCTCGTCTAAAAGTCGCAAGGCAATTTCAGCCTTCGTCAGAAAAATATGCTCCCCCTCGGGAACCCGTGCTCGTTGACATCGTTGAGTATCCTGAATCCACTCACGGGGGAGGTATAAGCGAGCATTTACTGGCCAGGAAAACCCCGAGTCAACATAGTGCCAAGAAATCAGGAGTTGACAATTTTTTACTTTGTCAATCGAATTGATATATTGACGAGCAACGCCAACGGAAGATTGCCCCTGTTTCTGCATTTCCGTTTCGCCGCAGATGAGTGTTCCCCCCCGGACGGTCGCCTCTCGTATTAACTGTTGTATTCGGAGTTCATTGACTGCCCCAGCGTCCCACTGAAGCTCTGTCAATAAAGCTTGTAGTCGCTGACTGTTTGTATCCGCTACCGCCAGAGCGATTTGTTCTTCATTTTTTCTATCGATATCACTCAGGAGACCAACCAAATGACGCTCCAAACTCCGACGCCCTTCGCTTCGCCGGAAGTGGCCGGCGAACTGAGATAAATATTGCCTCAGTTCTCCAATCGGGATAAGACCCATATTTCGAGAAATCAGGTCGACACTCAAAGACACTTCATGACTGGTGTCACTACCAGATGATGCAAGCGATCCCGAAGACGAATCTTCTATGTCTCGTGGAGAAAAGAAATAAGCAGGGGCCGTTTCCGTCCGTTGTTCTGCAATGGGGGATTCGCCATTCCGCCCCAAAGCCTCTTGTTCCTCTAGGTTGGCGCCGGTGAAATAAATAGCCATAATGCGGTTCCTACTTTCCAAGAATCATCTTTACATTCGCACCTCATCGGAAACTACACCGATTGAGAGTTCGTCCGAACACTAACCACATTGGGCAAGAGCATCCCATTCTTTCACTTGCATCATCGCCCTTCAGACGCGAAGCAAAGCGATGAAATCGCTCCTTCTTAGTCGTTAGCACGTCGGAAAGTCTAAGCAACAGACATGCCGACAATAACAAATTTTAGAGACAGGAGAAGTATCTGACTTAAAAGAATATTTTTCTAGCAGCGCTAGGAAGACTTAGGAATTGCCTACGGTACTGTAGGCAAACTCCTACAGACAAAGAACGATTGAAAAAGCAACCCACAACAGGATGTCCTTTTCTGACTCAGGCCACCGCTGCCATTTCATTGGTAAAAAGGGTCGTACGGCCTTACTGGGGATAATCTCGTCCAGTGGGGGCCATCGTCATTTTTGTCGCCTTTAGCACCGCTGCTCTGCGTTGCGCTACTTTCTTTGTATCATAATACAAGGTGAGGGTTGTCTTGGTCAGGCTGTACATCTTGTCGGCGACGGCGGCCTTGCACACCGGCTGCAGATCCTCAGTCAGGGAAGCGCACGCAGTACGGGCGCGTTCCTCGTCGTACTCGGCCAATTTCTCAATCGCGCCTTCAAGACACACGATTTGATCGTCCCGGCTTCCGTGTCGGCAGAGGGAGGCAAGCTGGGAGGGCTCGGTCGCGACGGCCTCCATCACCGCATGCCCGAGCCCATGGAAACAACCGCGTCGTTGCCAGGGCTTCAAGGTGAGACACCCACGGGCAAGCTGGAGGGGAGTGCCCAGCCTATCCAATAGCTCCATGGCCTTGTAGCGGTAGCAGGCAGTCGGAAAGAGCGTCTCTTCAGCGCATGGAGAATAGGGCGAGAGCGACGGCAAGGACGGGCCAGTCAGAATCTTCTCCATGAATACGCCAGTCGCGCAATAGTATTGCATTGGTGCACTGGTGAAGCCAAGGCACCCATCCACCGACCGCCGGACGTCACCGTCATTAACGAACATCAAGGCGTGCCCCAGAGCATGGGCGCAGTTCCCTGGTTTGTGGAGCCGAGCCATCTCTCCGTGTTTACAGAAGGTGTTCATTTGCACTTGAATCGCGGCAGGCGTTGCCGTCCCGAAGGCTTCCGCTACTGCACCATGCATACAGCCTGAAGTGCACCGGGTCCCGCAGGCTCGTAGCGCCGCACTAAGGTCCTTAGACGCCGCGAACAGCGCTTTACCGAGGTCGTGAGCTTGCCCGTGGCAGGCGGGGTAGGTGTCTTCGAGAAAATCGAGCAGCGCGGTAGAGCCGAGCGGCGGTAGGTACTTCTCAAATATAGGTCGCGGCTCGTCCTGCGAGGAATTGTACTCCTTCTTAAACTTCGCCAGCGTAATCTTATCTACGCTGTGTCTCTCACTTGCCGAGGGGCCTCCCATACCCATTTCGAGCTCTTCCGCCATTAGTATGGGCAGCAACCACACTCCAAGTAGAGAGAGGATTGTCACCACCAGTGACATCGTCACTCTCACTCGGAAGCCTCCAGCAAGGCAAACATGGAGGAGAGCGCTAGTCATCGTGATGGTGCGCCTTGTTTTGTTCTTCTGACTCGCGACGAATTTCCCTATGCTCTGTCGTCACATCTTGCTGTCGACCCTCATGCTCATTTATGTCCCGAGACACTTCAGAAGTGTCGTCCGGTTCAATGGCCTTTTGCTCGTAAGTCTTACGATGTTCGATATCTACCGATTCATGTTCTTCCGTCTGTTTCGCTTTCCCAGCAGAAGCGGAGACAAAGGAAGGACACGCTAGCAGACCAACGAGGGCAAAAGCGAAGAAGGTTGTGGATAAAGTCAATTTCATAAAACTCTCCTTTTGCGTACATGGATAAGCCTGGCAGGAACGACTTCAGCACTCCTGCCAGGCTGAGCATGACTGAACATGCACCTCTGCAATTCACCTATTCCTTACAACAGGTAGAAATCTTTTATCTGCCGGTCAGATCTCTTTTTGTCTCTCTAGCGGCGCCTTCTATGGCTCGCCCCGTGCCAGCAACGGCGTGACCGGCGCCCTCCCCCACGGCTTCCACACTCCGCCCCGTTGCGCGAAATACTGCACACCCACTCATACTGCTGAGGCAGCTTCCCACCAGCAGCAGCATCAAGACTACTGTCCTTCCATAATATCGTCGCATAAATTACCTCCCTGAAAGTGGAGTTTCAAAACTATTGAAGATTCAGACTTAAACACGCTGACATTGATCAGGTAGCTCGCAACCATGATTAAAAATATGAACAATTTTTATGCCAAGCTGGAAGCGAGGCGCACTAAGAGGGAGATTGTGAGAGACGAAGAGAGAAGAGCATTTAGCAACTGGTTTTCTGCTGCTCTGGCGCAACACGGTGCGCACGTGTTCTTGATCGGGTGAAACACGGGGCAAAAAAATGGCTCATGGCTTTGGGATGCGGAGTGTTTTACTGATCATGGCGCAGCCATTCGCTATATACAGGAGGGAGAGAGGATGCCAGTGGACCGAGGCGAGGGTGACGACTCCAAGGGGCAGTCTATCGTTGCTATGCCCAGTGTAGAAACAGGCAGCAAGAATAAGCACAAGCAATAAACTGGAAGGAATCGGGGTCCCTTCAAAATAGCGCACCTTTCCTTTGGCGTCGGAAAGTTCGGCAGCAGTGATATTAAAGCGCGCCAAGCGACTAATGCCACACCCTACAAAAAAGAGGAAGATGAGAGCATCCCAGCCGCTGCGCATCCCTACCCCATAAGCGAACACGACCGGGGCAACCCCAAAGCTCACGATATCAGCCAGCGAATCCAATTCCTGTCCAAACCGCGAATGTTGATGACGCCAACGGGCGACAAAGCCATCTGCGATATCAAATCCCAAGGCGACCGGTAGGAGCCCAAGCGCCAAGGTGACGCGCCAAGGTTCTGCAGTGAGTAGATAACTGAGCACGGCCAAGATAGAAGCCATCCCAGCAAACGCATTCGCAAGCGTGAGCAGATCCGCTAACTGATAGCTACGAAGCAGCGAGAAATGGCCGACCTGTCGTCGCGGTGAGTCCATCTGTCCCATGATGAATCTGCTCTTAGTTTACTCGTTTCCTTTGTCTCCATCTTCTAAAGACGGAATAAGTTGCAGCTTTGCCGCCTCAAGAGGATGAGGAGAGGAGCCTGCCTTCGCCTGCCCCAGCAAGGCCCGCACGAGGGGAACAAAATCGAGTTGAGAGGGAACCTTACTCATCGCAGCCTTGACGATCGCCTCAAGCTGCTCGCCCGAGTCTCCCTGGCGAGCAAGGAGAACCGGAATATGGCTATCCTGCATGGTGGGACTGCCATGCCAGGAATTGTAGGGCCCAGAGAAGTAAAAACGCTCTTCTAACGGTCGCTCTAAACCAGAGCGTGCGAGCAGCAGGACATCGCCTGCGCGATCGCCATAGGGACCAGCGCTCAGCCAACGCATGCGGATCTCCAATTGGGGGAGATCCGGTCTCGGATGATGAGCTAAGTACGTCGCGATGGGAATCAATTTTTTGCCGTCAAAGATCTGAAAAGGCAATGCTGGCTGCCCGGGCGGTCGCGGTTCACGAGCAAAAATCAGATCGAGCGTCCCTTTCAACTGCGGAATCGGATCACCGGTCATATTTACTTTGTAGAAAGCGCGGACTATGGGCATGACATCAGCCTTCAAGCGGGGTGGCCGTTGCCACTCGCAGCGGTCGCCTTCTTTCGGACAGGTGGAACGATCGGCGAGGTAGAGATAGGCCATGGCGCCCTGGTACGCGACGGTCGCCTGGTAATCCTGCTTCGCCTCTCCAGGGTTGAGGACAAAGGGCCGCATCCGGAACCCAGTTTTCTCAATGAGGGCAGGCGGTTCGTCCTCTCCTTCCGTGCCCAATGCATGGCGGTCGTCATCGAGGACTGGTGTATGCCCATGGTCGGCAATGAAGAGCACGTAGGTCTCATCCAGGACGCCGAGCTGCTGATAGGCTTCTAACACGTCCCCAATCGCCTTGTCGGCCACACTTTCGAGATAGTCGACCTGCATCGGCAGCGGTTCATCATCCTGCGTATTCCGCGGCTCCTCGGCGATGTGCGTGAAAAGATCAGTCCCCGGAAGATACACAACCTGCAGGGCGGGAACCTCATGCTCCTTGAGCGTCGCAACCACCTTGGTGACCGAGTTGAGGTCAATCTGAGCATACAGCTCTTGCTTGGCTGCTGCCCCAAACACTACGCCCGTGACAAACTGGGTCATCAGCGTAACGAAAGCCGACGGCTCGACAGTCGTAAAGAGGGTAGCTCCGCGATAGATTTGGGAGAGAGAGACGTAAGAACGGGTCCCAAGTAACTCATAGAGCGTCGGAGTCTGGAGCGCATTACCGACTAATCCCTCCGTGAGTGTTCTCCGAAAGTCATCCGTATCGGGAATAGACACCGGTGCCGGGGCTACGAACTGGCGTTGTTCGCGGACAAACCACTCGTTCCCCGGCACCCCGGTCTGGGCGGGCGGCTGGCCAGTGAAAATCGATGCCCACGCCGCCACCGTCGTCGACGGCAGGATGCTGAGCACGTGAGGCGCGGCGTAGCCATGAGCAAAGCGCCCCTCTTGCTGCTCCGCTCCTAATAAGGACTGTAAGTGAGAGGCTTTCCCAGAGCGGATCGCTTGCAGCAGTTCGTGATAGCCCGCCCCATCAATCGCAAAGACCAGGACATACGGCCCTAACTTCGGGGAGAGTGGTTTCGTCTCTAACTTCTGTTCGCCTTTGTGGGTGATCAAGCTGAAGACGCCTCCGCAGCCGGACAGCACACAGACGAATATGCCAATACTGATTGTGACCATGTCTCTCAGCATAAATTTCCAGGGAGTCAACATTGTATTGCACTGTAAGGAAGCAAGCTCCACGTCATCGGTCGTCTCTGCAAGGTGGTAGACAAAGTACATGAAGGCGCCTAATAAATTCACTTTTACATAATAGACATCAGAAGAAGCGGTATCTCAGTTGGGTCCGTTTTCGTTGTTCCCTTGTCTCAACCGTCCCACCAGGGGACCCTGCATTTTCTTAGTCCTCCCCGCTACGCCTATCCGTCTCTCACCGTTAGAGCATTGTGCTTGTGGAGTATTTCCCCTAGTAAGCACAGAGAATTTCGCTACAGAAGAGACTATTGCCAATTGACGCAAACCTTGATTCTTCATAAACTTGACAAGGAAAAATTAGACGCACCACAGCAACATAGCTTTTCTTTCAGCTCCTCACGAAAACGACGGCTATACTGAATGCATCACTTTTCATCTGGTCTCTCTTTTGCTGTATTACTGATGGTAACACAAAGGAAGTACAAAATAGAAATATTTGAATACTACTATACAATTTAAACAATGCAAGAGGGGAATAGGGCCGAAGCCAACTAGGAGTGCACTCATTTCAAGGCGTAGCTCTTGCTCCCCTTCTCTTGCCCGGCGCACTGACAATCAGGCGTCAACAATCTCTAGGCTAACAGTCTAGTCCATTAGAGGAGGAGAATATTATGCGCATTGCCCAAGTGGCGCCACTTTATGAGCGAGTCCCCCCTGTCCTTTACGGGGGCACGGAACGAGTGGTCTCGTATCTGACAGAAGAGCTGGTGCGCTCAGGGCATGACGTAACCCTTTTTGCGAGTGGCGACTCGTTGACACGCGCGAAGCTAGAGGCGCCGTGCGACCGCGCTGTGCGACTTAATCCAACTTGTCAGGATCCCGTGGCGCTCCACCTGCTGATGCTTGAACAGGTGTATCAACGAGCCCATGAATTTGATGTGATTCATTGTCATACTGATTATCTGGGCTTACCGCTCGCCACGCGCGTGGCGACGCCCACTGTGATCACGTTGCATGGACGACTGGATATCCCAGAACTCGGGCCGCTGTTTCGTGCATATCCACAAGTGTCGCTCGTTTCTATCAGTGACGCGCAATGGCATCCGTTGTCCGGCGTGTCGTGGGCTACTACGGTTTATCATGGCTTGCCTCTTGACCTTTATCCATTCCAGTCACGACCACGTAACAGTCTGTTATTTCTTGGACGTCTATCGCCGGAAAAACGGCCAGATTGCGCTATTCGGCTGGCCTGCCAAGCGGGCGTGCCCTTACGCATTGCGGCCAAAGTCGACAAAGCCGATCAAGACTACTTTGATACGCGCATCCGCCCGCTCTTGGACCACCCTCTGATCGACTTTATCGGCGAGGTCGACGAGAGGCAGAAGCGTGTGTTGCTTGGAGACGCTCTCGCCTTGCTGTTTCCAATTGACTGGCCAGAACCTTTTGGCTTAGTGATGATCGAAGCGTTCGCCTGCGGCACGCCAGTGATTGCACGGCGCCCGAGGCTCTGTGCCAGAGGTAGGGCGCGATGGCGTAACGGGGGTGATCTGCGAAACCGACGAGGATATGGTCGCGGCCATTCGGCAGGTGGCAAAGCTGAATCGTGCAGCATGTCGAAAAGAATTCGAGCAGCGATTCTCTGTCCATCGTATGACGAGTGAGTATGTGACGTTGTATGAACGATGTCTGCAAGTGTCACACCCAATGGCGACGGTTGTTCCACAGCAGACGACCGCGCTTATGTCTTCTTGGCGACAGCAGAGTTGTGCACCTTCTTCATTGGCCCAGGGTACGCGTCCTCACTCGGTCTATTAATTCCGCAGAACGGAGGGAGGGTTGATGACGACGCCAACACCGCCTCCACCTGTAGAGACGCCGGAACGCATCCGTATTGGCGAACACTATTATCTCTTAGCGTCGGCTTTTGCGCCCCGACGTCCTCACGTATTGCTGAACCATCACGATAGTTTCGCCATTTTTGACATTGTCGGCGATGTGCCTCTTACGACTGATGAGCCCTATGGTTTCTTTCATCGGGGCACACGTTTTCTGCACCGATTTGAACTCCGGCTCAATGGGGGCTTTCCGGTGTTACTGAGTACGACGCCGACGGACAATGGCAATACGCTAGTGACCTACCTCGCCAATGCTGATGAGCGCCGTGGTGATGAAGTGGTCTTACTGCGAGATACCGTCGCCATCCAGCGATGCAAGACTGTCCTCCAGCATACGCTGTATGAGCGCTTGCGATTACATCACTATGGTCAAACGCCGCTGCAAATGCGGCTGTCTATCTTTTTTGGTGCGGATTTCGCCGATCTCTTTGAGCTTCGTGGTACGGCCCGGGTGCAACGGGGTACGCCCGAGCCCCCCATTGTCGAGGCTGGTTGTGTGCGTCTCCGCTATCGTGGTGCGGATAACATCTCGCGTGAAACCCGATGCACGTTTGTTCCTTCGCCACAATCGTTGACTGCCTCCAGTGCAGACTTTCATCTGGCCGTCGCCCCGGGGGAAGAAATGATGGTGGAGATTCGTATTGCGTGTATTGAGGCCACGCCCCGGCTATCGCTTTTGACGTTTCAGGACGCTCTAGCAGAAGTCCAACGCGAACGCGACAGTTGGAAGGAACAGTTCCCCCGCATTTCCTCCAATAATGAGAACTTCAACGCCTGGCTCAACCGCTCGGTGCATGACCTGGTTCTGTTGCACCCGGAAAGCGATGAGAGCACCTATGTCTATGCTGGCATTCCCTGGTTCGCTACGGTGTTCGGACGTGATGGTCTCATCACTGCGTTAGAAACGCTTGTCTTTGCGCCTGGGATCGCTGCCGGGGTGTTACGCACCCTCGCACAGCTACAGGGACAGCACGTGAATGCAGAGCGCGATGAAGAGCCCGGGAAAATCATTCATGAATTGCGCTACGGCGAAATGGCGGCGACCGGCGAGATCCCTTTTGGCAGATACTACGGGAGCATTGATGCAACGCCATTGTTTTTGGTGCTATTTGTAGAGTATGCCGACCGCACCGGCGATCGGCAGTTCGTTAAGGAACTGTGGCCTGCAGCGATGGCAGCAATGCGGTGGATTGATACAGCCACGGACGAAGACGGCTATCTCAGCTACGTGCGTCGCAGCCCGCGCGGTCTTATCAACCAAGGCTGGAAAGATTCGCATGACGCTATCTCCCATGCCGATGGGACGCTTGCCGAACCGCCCATCGCGCTCGCCGAAGTGCAGGCCTATGTGTACGCCGCCAAAAACGGCATGGCCCGCCTTGCTCGACGCTTGGAGCGGTTTGTCGAAGCAGCAACGTGGGAAGAACAGGCCGCGCGACTGCGTGAACATTTCAATCGTGATTTCTGGATATCAGAAGAAGGCGCGTTTGGTCTTGCCCTTGATGGCGACCGCCGGCTTTGTCGCGTGATAAGCTCTAACGCTGGACACTGTTTGTTCGGCGCCATTGCCGACCAGGGCAAAGCGCAGGCCACGATATCCCGATTGACCCAGGAGGATATGCTGTGTGGATGGGGAGTCCGAACGCTTTCGGCAAAGGCGCGGCGTTACAATCCTATCAGTTACCACAACGGCTCGATCTGGCCGCACGATAACGCGCTGATCGCCGCCGGTTGTGCCCGGTACGGCGCTGCCCAACACGCCGCCCAGATCCTCACGGTGCTCTTCGACGCCAGTCATAGCTTTGAAGAGCACCGTATGCCCGAGCTGTTCTGCGGTTTTCCACGGCAACTGCACCACACCCCAGTCCCGTACCCTGTAGCCTGCAAGCCACAGGCCTGGGCGGCGGCAAGTGTCTTTCTGTTGCTCCAAGCCACACTGAATGTGACAGTCGACGCCTGGGAGCACCGTGTGACAATGACTCGTGCGAATCTCCCGCCGTGGCTCAGACGGTTAGAGATTCGGGGCTTGACGGTTGGCGATGCGCAACTAGATCTCAGTATCACTCAAGGCCGTCGCAGTGCTGCGGTGGAAGTTTTGGAAAAACAAGGAGCAGTGGAGGTAGTCGTACGGAAGTAAGGCCGGAGACACGCGCACGGAAACTCGTCACAAGAAGATCCATATTGCTTACATCGACACCAGCAGCGCTACAGGAAAATGAGCAAAGACTTCAGCCAGAGGTAGAGTCGGCTGTCCTTCATGCAGCGTCGGCTGTAGCACTTCATCGGTAAACAGATTGCGGTAGCGCCGTCCGGCCTCTTTTGTCGCTAAGTGCAGAAGCGTGTTTTTCCAGACGCCTTCTCCCAAGGGCAGCGTCTCGATGTTCGGCAAAACACGTCCCAACAGACGCGGCGCAACCACCAGGACGTGCTCTTGCTCACCTGAGCGAGCAAACGAGCAGACATGGTTCTGCTTCTCGCCCTTTGCCTCTAGCGGTTCATACGCGCCTGCACGGAACAGGTCTGCGTGCTCACGACGATATGTCAAGGTTCGATAGGTAACATATAATTTAATCCGTCCATCTTTCCAGGTTTCTACTAATCCTCTGGCGAATGTTGACAGTGATGAAGGAGGGCTCAGTACTTGAGAACGTAACTCTCTGAGCAACTGCTGCCGGTGTCCGTAATCAACCGGGCGGCGATTATCTGGATCGACCAAGCTGAAATCCCAGATCTCGTTGCCTTGGTAGATATCTGGCACTCCGGGAACTGTCAGCTTCAGCAGCGTCTGCGCCAAGGAGTTATACATACCATACACGGCGACTGTTTCCGCCAGGGGAGTAAACGCGCGCAAGAAAGCGTCATCTGCGAGCACCGCTTGCACAAAACGCCGGACGGCTTCGTCATGCAACTGATGGGGATTGACCCAACTAGTGTTGACTTTGGCTTCTTTGGTCGCCTTGTGCATATAGGCTTGTAACCGTTGATTCAACTCGTGACGCGTCTCTTCGGTGAGAGGAGTCAATGGCCATACGCCGAGAAGGGTTTGATAAAATAAATACTCTTCTTGCCGGTCCGGCGCACGTTGTCCCTCGACCATAATCTTCTTTTTCTTATTCAACTTGCTCCAACGGTTGACGGCGGCGCGCCACACGAGGGGTATTTCTGACAACACATTGATGCGGGCGCGCACATCTTCGCTTCGCTTGGTATCATGCGTGGAAGTCGCTAACAGAGAATGCGGCCAGTATTGCAGTCGTTCGTGGTTCCGTTGATGAAACTGCGCGAGCGATACGCCGAAACGATCTGGGGCTCCGCCGACCTCATTCAGCGAGATCAAGCGATGGTAACGGTAAAAGGCGGTATCTTCGAGCCCTTTTGCCATCACAGGCCCCGTGTATTGCTGGAATTTTATGACAAACGCGGTGTACGACCAACGCGCCTCATCCCCACTAAGTTCTGGAACATGCAGCAGTAAGACATCACGCACAAAGTCGAATACCGATCGGTCAGTGGCGGGATTCCGCCGTTTGGCGCGCGCCACAGCCTGTTCAATGACCAGGCGATCAGTATTCGATACCCCTTTCTCGGTAATATACGTTCGGTAGACAGGAAAACACGCGATGATCTCTCGGAGAGCATGGCGCAGTAAGTTCAAAGTAAAATCGCAAGAATAGCGATTCTTTTCCGACAAGTTGTTTAGTTGATGCGCCAACCCGTTGAGCTCACTCGCAAGCGCCACTTGCATGATGAGTTTTTTGCTTTCGTACACCAGATCAGCGAACTTGACGACGCTTTTTGTGAAGCGCTGATAGGTTTCCGTGCAAGGGCGCTCGCCCAGAGGATCCACAAAGAGGCCATTGACGAGCGGCCCAAAGTCATAGCCTGACGTCCCATTGGCTGACCACGTAGTGGGCAACCTCTCTTCCGCCTCAAGAATTTTTTCTACCACGACATAGCAAGGGAGAGCTTTCCCATCGAGGAGAGGCGTTTCTGACGAGTCGTCGCCATTAAAAAAATCAGAGCAAAGCTGGGAAGCGTCCAGCCCTTTTTGGAGCGCGGCGCACACAGACTGGAGACGGTTCAGATACTCGGCAGGATCGTACAGGCCGTCTATATGATCGACCCGAAATCCCGTCACTTTTCCTTCTGCAAATAATTGCAAGACGTATTTATGCACCGCCAAGAAAACAGCGGGCTCTTCGGTGCGCAAAGCGGCTAACTCATTCACATCAAAGAAACGGCGGTAATTAATCTCCTCAGTCGCGACGCGCCAATAGGCCAAGCGATAAGCTTGTTCCTTTAGTAAAGCATAGAGCAGATCGAAGCTATGCGGCTCTCCCTTCACGCCGTTAAAAAGACGGATATTTTCCATGATAAAGGCGAGCACGCTCGTGCACTCGGCGGTAAGCGTAGCGAGTCGACGCTTGATCACTTCCTTTTCTCGCTGCCGCTCGCGCACTTTCTCCGAGTCCGTTTCTGTTCGAGACGGGAGATGAGACAGCGCCGTCACAATGCTTTGCAGTTCAATAAAGGCGGGATGCTCAGCCCCAAGCTGGTGCTCAAGCACCTCAAGCCGATGCGTGAGCACCAGCGCCATGGGTTTGGGCGCGATGGGAAGCCGGTGTTGTCCGTACACGGTCAAGACAATTGTTCCACTGTCATACTCAAGGCGCAGGTCTTGATTCTCCAACACACGACCATATTGATCGCCTAAGATAGGAAGTAAGACTTTATCGGCGAGTTCTGCCTTGAGGGGGCGCCAATCGATATCAAAAAACGCGGCGTACGGAGAACTCGGGCCATTTTCCAGTACATTGAGCCACCAGTGATTATGGCCGCCTGTGACGCCCATGTGATTAGGAACAATATCAAGCAGTTGTCCCATCTGTCGGCGTTGTATCTCCAGCACCATTGCGTCGTACTCTTCGAGAGTCCCAATTTCTGGATTGAGCGCATTATGATCGCTTACATCGTATCCGTGCAGACTCCCTGGAGCCGCTGTCAGGTAGGGTGAGGCGTAGCAGTCGCTAATGCCGAGATCATACAGGTAAGGTATGATCGCCGTTCCATCACGAAATGTGAAATTCCGGTTGAATTGCAAACGATAAGTCGCTGTAGGCAGCCGGCGTTTTGGAGACGACGATTGCACTGGAATCTCGTGTGGCGTCAGAGAAGAAGGTTGAGTGTTCATAAAAATGTAGGTTGTGTAAAAACGTCCGAAGCTGGGAGAGAGAAGGAGTTTTTTCTCTTCTTTAACTTTGGACGTCTTCTCTGTCCGCAAGTCTTATGCCACCACCCGGACCAGGAACAAGCTCAACAATGTGCTCAGAAGACAGGCGCCAGGAACGCACGTGTAGGAAAATAGCCCACAAGAGAGGAGGAATTTTCTACAAGGTACATTGCTCTACTCCTGTCTCCTTCCATCCATACCAGCGAGCCGAATAGCATCAGTCCCAGCCTTTTCTCTGTGGAAAAAGAATCCTCATCTCTCCTGAAAATGTGTGGCATTCGGCTTGCTCTTAATACAGAGAAATTATCTTGACCTCTAGGAGGATACAACATGGAACAAAATGAAAGCACGACTCAATCGAGTAGGGCGTGGGAAGATATGTTTGCTGGACAATGGAAACAAATGCGAGGGACGCTGCGCTCGTGGTGGGGAAAAATTACCGATGACGACTGGGAACGAATCGCGGGGCATAAAGACAGACTCTTAGGTTTCCTGCAAGAAAAATATGGTTACACCAAAGATATGGCGCAGCGGGAAACTGAACGTCGCTTTCAAGAATACAACAATTGGGGTTCTTCCATGGGACAAAATAGACAAACTTCCTCTTATGATTCTCCCCAAGAGATAAAGCAGGCCGGCAAAGAGATGTCGCAAAAAGCCGGAGAAGTCTACAATGACGTTAAGGCCCGGGCTCAGCAGTATGGCTCAACAGCGGCAGAGAAACTCGGTGAAGCGAGTACAGCCGTGGGAGAACAGATGAGTTCGATGGCCAACTCCTTACGTGGTAACGCTCCTGCGGAAGGGATGATGGGCTCCGCCGCCAAATCGGTCGCTGAGAGCTTGGATAGCGCCGGTTCCTATCTGCAAGAAAATACTTTTGAAAATATGGCGCGAGATCTGACGAATTTTATTCGGCGCTATCCCGTGCAATCCCTCCTAGTCGGCTTCGGCATTGGCTATCTGCTCTCTCGTCGATCGGAGCGTTAAGTATGGCGAATCTCTCCTCCTCACATCCGGAAGCGAGCTTAGCTTCTCTTATTGGCGGCATTGTGTCTGACGCCAAGGATCTCTTGGTGCATGAGTTCACGCTCGCCAAGCTAGAGATGCAAGACGAAGTGCGCAAAACGAAATCGGCGGCGCTGACATTTGCTATTGGAGCGGGCATTGCGGCTGTAGGGGGACTGCTCTTGATTTTTATGCTTGTGTATTTCCTTGCCGCCTTCACTCCCATTCCACTGTGGGGCTGTTATGGAATTATTGGAGCAGTGTTGCTGATCGCCGGCCTCATTTCGCTCTCATACGGGAAAACCACCGCAGCGCAGATCGACGTCGTGCCTCCCCAGACCGCAACGACGCTAAAGGAGAACGCCCAATGGCTGAAAGAGCAAACGACCTCCAACAGAGTATAGAGGTCGCTCGTCAAGATATGGAAGAAACGCGCGCTTCCATGACAGAGAAATTGGAACTGCTGGAAGAGCGCGTACGAGAGACCCTGGAGGAATCAAAATCGGCAGTGGAAGATATTGTGGAAAATGTTAAAGAGACAGTGGACGAAACCGTCAGTGTGGTCAAAGAGACAGTGGACGAGGCCAAATCGACCGTTGAAGATATTGTGGAAAATGTCAAAGAGACGATGGGTGATACGGTTACGACAGTCAAGCGTGCGTTTGATTTGTCGTATCAGATGGATCAACATCCGTGGCTCCTCTTCAGCGGCTCGGTGTTAGCGGGCGGCTTCCTCGGCAGCTTCGTACATGATCAACGACAGGCAAATGGCTACGAGGAAGACACAGACGAAGATGAGGCCTACAGAGTAGGCTTAACTGGTATAGCCGGAACCTCTTCCCAAGAAAGCGCTGAGAATTTCGCTCATGCGACAGAATCTCCCTCAGCAACGTACACGTCGCAGGAGAGGGGACAGCTGAGTAGTATTGGACAGTTTCATGAAGAATTTGACATCGTTAAAGGGGCTGTTCTCGGTGTGGTAGTGGGAATCTTGCGAGAAATGATTCGCCAGAGCATGCCGAGTGTCGCTCCTACGCTGGAGAAAGTCATTCAGAGCGCCGCTCGGAAGTTGGGAGTAGAGCCCGTCGCCCAATCGGTAGACCAACAGCCCTCAAAAAGGGGGGAACAGGGCGAGTACTTCTCTTCGGCGGCGATGGGGTCGCGCTCTCCGTCAGCTTCGTGGAGACATTAATCTTCTAGATCATGTCAAAACGAAAGAGAGTGGATAGCTTTTTATTTCTCGTGCCCCGAAAGGCAATGTATGGATTTCTTGATTCCGGATGAAACAGGAATTGTCAGAGAGCAACGAGTTTCTACCACTCCCCTAGAGGAAAGCCAGGATCGGCGAACGAACGAGCCTTCGGTGGTAGAGCACTCCAATAATATTGTCGTGTCATTGGAGCCGCGGGTACGTTGGGGAAGTCTGCTCGGAGGATGTGTCGTGGCGATGGGCTTCCTGTTACTCTTGACCGCTCTTGGCTCAGCTCTCGGCTTCTCTCTAGCGAACCACACGTGGCAAATGAACGAGGATATGGTCAAAGGCTTGATGACCAGTGAAGGGGTATGGTCAGTCTTTTCTCTGTTCTTCATGTTTTTCATCGCTAGTATGGTGGCGACTAAGGTCACCAATCGTCCTGACCGTGGCGGCGCCGTTTTGCACGGCGCAATTACGTGGGCGCTTTTGTTGCTTCTCTTACCGTTGATCGCCAATACTGGAGTAGACTTGGGGAGAGAAGGAAGCAAAGAAGACCCTACAAGCGGAGCTTCTGACTTGCACCCTGCCCCATCGAGCGCTTTCAATGAAGCTGAGCTGAGTCACAATCTTGGCCTTGACGACCCGGATCAAGTGAGCGTGCGACTGGCTGACCCTCGTATGCCAATAGTCATAGCCGCCCTCACTGGCATGTCAGATAACGAAGCGCAGATGGCGGTGACTGAGCTGCAAACACGAGTGAAGACCGTCAAAGACAATCCTGCGGCTATCAACGCCGAAGTGCAACATTTCTTAGCTCAACTTATCGCGCGTAGTCGTACTGAGACGCCTGAGGCTGCGGTCAATCCTCATGCCCTAGAAACCGGCTCATGGATATTCTTTGGACTCCTGGCCCTCACATTATTCGTATCAATTCTGGGAGCATTTGCCGGGCTCCCCAATCGTTACCGATGGCGGAGGACGTTATTTATACGGGCTTAGCAGGGCTTTTTTTCTCATAAGAAGTTCTGTCTTTCGTTGCAAAAAGGCGCGTCCTTCTTCTTTCTTGAAGAAGGTGACCAAAGAAAGGACAAACGGTTTTCTTTCTCCTAGCCGTTTTATCCTTTCTTTTCTTTCTTCTCGTTCGGCTTCATTGCTCTGTCTTCGTTTTTTGGCGGCACCTTGGCCTCAATCTTCACTGGGGCAATCCCTTCTTTCTCCATACCGATTTTTTTGGCTGCTGCTTTTGATAAATCAAGGTCACGTCCTTTGACATAGGGGCCGCGATCATTAATTTCTACCTTGACTTCTTTACCGGTTTTGAGATTTGTCACCTTCGCTTCTGTCCCTAGCGGTAATGCCGGATGAGCGGCCGTTAGTTTATTTTGACTAAAGGTCTCTCCATTGGCTGTTTTTTTGCCGTGAAAGTTTTTTCCGTAATAAGAGGCCTCTCCAAGTTGCTCAATCACTGGCTCTCCTTGGGCGTCAGTTTTGACCTCAACATGGTCCTTTACCCGATCTTCCGTTCCCTCTTTTTTTTCCTGACTTTTGGCTTTCTGTTCAACTTTCTTTGCGATCGCTTCAGCGCGCTGTTCAGTATCATCCCCCCACGCGAGTGAACCTTTGTGTCCATGACTCGCGATTGCTAAACCAGTTAACAATACCAATATGAATGTTTTCGGCACGAGAATACTCTCCTCCCTTTTTCAACGTCGCACTTTTGAGCAAGTGGACAACCTCAACCGCAAACAGTCGGTTAAAAGCGAATCGTTTGTAGAAAAGCAAAGTCTATGCCGTAAAAAACCGTAACTATAGATGCATGCATTCTCCCTCCCGGCTCTGGGTGTAGATATTTTTCCCACTTCGCACGGACGATTCGCCACACTTAATGAGGCGATAAGTCAACGTCGCACCAGTTCAGGAACCCGTATTGCTTATTCCTCCCGTGTTTTTTTCTTATTTTTCCCTACAGCGCAGCTGGCGCCGCCATTGCTGTGTTTATTACTGCGAACGCGTTTTGAGTATTCTTTGGAAGGAGGTGGGTATGGGTTTTCACCTTTTTTTACCGCGTTGGGTCAGCATTTCGCTCATGTGTAGCATGCTTGGCCTGATAGGTTGTAGCTCTGCTCGACCACCTGATATCGCCATGGCGCAAGCTAAACTTGCAATTGAACAGGCCTCAAACAGTAAGGCCCCAGTCTATGACCAAGCCGACCTTCAGAGGGCCCGGGAAAAGCTGAGCAATGCAGAACGTTCTGTCATGGACAAGAAATATGACGAGGCACAGTACTTAGCTGAGCAGGCTACTGTTGATGCTCAGCTCGCAGAAGCTCGAGCAAACGCCTCTGATGCGATGCAGAATGAAGTGGAGGTGCGTAAGACTATTGACGCTTTGCGCGGCGAAACGACTCAGTCAACCTCGTTACCTTGATAAAGTAACGTTGAGCATCTCTCTATATTTCAGACCAGGGCGCATGAGGAACAGCCCAGTGCTTAAGGAGATCTTTCGATGAAGCTAAAACTTCTTTTTGTCTTCCTGACTCCCATCAGCCTTGCCGCAGTAGTGGCGGGCTGTGCGGCGTCACGGCCGGTGTCGCTTGACCGGGCGCAAACCTCGTTGCAACAAGCGCAACACAATCCTTTAATCGTCCAAAACGCGCCGAGCTACCTTAGTGACGCAGAGGAGACCATGACAAAAGCGGAGCAAGCCTGGGCCAGTGACCACGATGTTGATGAAGCAACTCACCTGTCATATTTGACAGAACAAAAGGCGAATATCGCTCTTGCAACAGCCCAACAAAAAGCCGCCGAAGCGGAAACCCAGCACTTACTCTCTCAGCGCGATGAGATTCGTTTGAAGGCGCGTGAACACGAAGTGGCTCAAGCCCGGGAACGAGCGCAAAACTTGGAGAACGAAGTGACACAAGCTCGCGAACACAATCAAAGCCTTGAGCAAGAACTCGCCGCCCTCAAAGCCAAGGAAACCGAACGAGGGCTGGTCATGACTTTGCAAAACGACATCTTGTTCGAGACCAATAAAGCGGAGCTGAAACCCGGAGCCATGCGTAATCTCTATCCTCTGATCACTTTTCTCAAAGAGCATCCGCAACGCACCTTATTAATCGAAGGCTATACCGATAGTACTGGAACAGATTCTTATAACCTCAACTTGTCGCAACGACGAGCAGATGCCGTGCTCAATTTCCTCTCTATGAACGGCATCGGCGCAGACCGAGTCAAGGCGCAAGGCTATGGAAAAGAATATCCAGTCGCCACGAACAACAACGAAGCTGGACGATCCCAAAACCGTCGCGTCGAACTCATCATATCTGAAGAAGGAAAGACCGTAGTCGGACGCTAACGCGTAGAAGCCCTGAGCCTTATAGGCTCAGATACTTTCAACTCTTAACTATAAGGAGAAACACTTTATGTATTCTATTTCCCGATTTCTTTCGATCGCCTTATTGTCAGTTTTGTTGACCTCTGGCTGTACAGCGTTAACCGGAAAAAGTGCAGGCACTAACCTCGACGATGCAACAATCACCACATCGGTAAAAACGAATCTTGCCTCTGAGCAAAGTATGAAAACGTTGACCTCTATCGATGTGGACACCACCCGGGGCGTGGTCGCGCTCAACGGTGTTGTTCACAGCGCTGCCGAAAAAAGCCGTGCCGGAGATATCGCCAAGGACACGAAAGGAGTGACAAAGGTCATCAATAATCTGCAAGTAGCGGCGTCGAGATAGCAGCGACCTAGTACTCTTCGGCGCCTGTTCCACACGTCTGGGCTCTTGGTCCCTTCTCCCCGGCGGGGAGAAGGACGGATTGAGGGGAAAGAAATGCTGTGGTTCTTGTTCTCTGTTTCGATGACCCTCACCCTTACCCCCTTCCTACGAGGGAGTGGGGCGCAGAATGGAGAAAAAAGCCGTGCCAAAAAATGGTGACGACATCAATGTGAACAACGGCGAGCGTCTCCTCTCCCTCTTCGCCGGAAGCGCCTTGCTCTTCTATGGGTTGCGACAGAAACCGGGCAAAGCTCTCGGGTCGGCTCTCGTAGGGAGTGGCTTAATGGCGCGGGGCCTCACCGGGCATTGTCAACTCTATTCAGCCCTGGGGTTGAACACTGCAAGTGAGGTAGAGCGTTCACCAGCGAAGCACGCCATTAAGGTGACGCAGACAGTAACGATCAATGCCCCGATTGAGGACTTATATCGCTTTTGGCGGAATTTCGAGAATCTTCCTCGCTTTATGCGTCATCTGCGCTCGGTGCAGGTGCTTGATAAGCACCGTTCGCACTGGGAGGTCGTCGGGCCGGCAGGAACGACATTTGCCTGGGACGCTCAAATTATTAACGATGTTGAAAATCAACTGATTGCCTGGCAAACGATCGAACCAGCGGACGTGTATAACTCTGGTTCGGTGCATTTCTATCCCATCTCCCTAGAGCGCGGCGTGAAAGTGCAAGTGGTGCTGCGCTATAGACCTCCAGCCGGTGCGCTGGGAGTGGCGTTCGCCAAGATGTTTCATGAAGAGCCTTCTCAACAAATTGAAGAAGATCTTCGTCGTTTTAAAATGCTCATAGAAACCGGGAAGATTCTGACAACAGAAAGACGGCCAGCGGGCCCAAATTCTGTTCCCAGTCAGTCGCTCCCACCCAACCGATAAGAGCGGAGCAGTAGGGATATGCAGAAAGAGGGAGAAAGACGAGAGCCTGCTCTTTCTTCCTCCGCTTGGAGACTCGGTCTCGGGGCGGAGGTGCAGACACAGGGAGTTTCCTTTCGAGTCTGGGCGCCCAGATGTCAGAAGGTCGAAGTGGTCTTCGAGGGTGGTGCATCGCCGCCATTCTTGCTCACGCGTCAAGCTCAGGGCTACTTTACCGGTATTGCCCCCGAGCTAGGGGCTGGAGCCTTGTATCGATATCGACTCGATGGCGCGGGTCCCTACCCCGATCCCTGTTCCCGCTTCCAACCCCAGGGGCCTCATGGTCCTTCTATGGTTGTTGATCCTACCGCGTTCCAGTGGAGCGATGAGAGGTGGGCGGGAGTGCAACTCGCAGGCCAGGTGATTTATGAACTCCACGTGGGCGCCTTCACACAGGCAGGCACGTTTGACGCGGCGCTACAGGAACTGGCCGAGCTGCAACGCATTGGCATTACTCTTATTGAGATCATGCCTGTTGCGGAATTTCCCGGGCGCTGGAATTGGGGTTATGATGGCGTCAATCTCTACGCCCCGACTCACAACTATGGCGACGAACATGCACTCCGTCGTTTCGTCAATGCTGCTCACGCGTTAGGAATCGGGGTCGTGATTGACATTGTTTACAATCACCTTGGGCCAGACGGGAATTATCTCAAACTCTTTAGTGAGGACTATTTTACCGGTCGCTACACCACCGACTGGGGTGAAGCCATTAACTATGACGGGGAAAATTCGGGTGAGGTGCGAGAATTCTTTCTGCGCAATGCCTGTTATTGGATTAGTGAATTTCATCTCGACGGTCTTCGATTAGATGCAACGCAAAATATTTACGATGCAGGGCCGCTGCATATTCTCGCCGAGTTGAGCCAGCGGGTGCGCGCGACGGCGGCGCCTCGTCAGGTCGTCCTCGTCGCTGAGAATGAACCGCAAGAGGTCACCTGCCTCGCGCCCGTTGACCGAGGCGGCTACGGCCTGGATGGAATGTGGAATGACGATTTTCACCATGCTGCGCACGTAGCGTTCACCGGGCGTCGGGAAGCATACTACGCAGACTACTACGGCCACGCACAGGAGTTTCTCTCGTCCATCAAACGCGGGTTTCTCTATCAGGGGCAATGGTATCAGTGGCAAAAGCAAAATCGGGGCTCACTGGTCACCACCGAACCCGCGTCGTGCTTTGTGATGTTTACGCAGAACCACGATCAGATTGCTAACACCCTGAGTGGAGAACGAGTAACGGCGCTCACCAGCCCGGCAAGCTATCGGGCTCTGACGGCATTGATGCTGCTGGCCCCTCAGACCCCTCTTCTCTTCATGGGGCAGGAGTACGGCGCCACCCAACCGTTTCTGTACTTCGCTGATCATCGTGAGGCGGGGCTCGCGCGGAGTGTCTACCAGGGTCGTAAACAATTTCTGGCGCAATTTCCGAGTTATGCGTCTCCCGAAGCCCAAGCAGCGATCTCTGATCCCTGCGACCCGGCCACGTTTGCACGCGCAAAGCTCGATTTTTCTGAACGTCAGACGCACGGGATGCTGTATCAATTTCATGAGGACTTACTCCGCTTACGGCGGGAAGATCCTCTCATTGCTCGACAAGATCGATGGGGGCTCGATGGGGCAGTGCTCGGGCCCCAAGCCTTTGTGCTGCGCTTCTTTGGCGACCACACTGCGTCTGATCGCTTACTCGTGGTCAATCTCGGATCTGAGCGGGAATATATTCCGGGGCCAGAGCCATTACTCGCGCCTAGCCCTGGTGAAACGTGGGGCCTCCTGTGGTCGAGTGAAGATCCACGTTACGGTGGGTCAGGCGTTGTCACACCCGCCCAACCTGAAGGCTGGCATATTCCCGCCGGCAGCGCCATGTTCCTTGTCGGGGAAAAGCTTGCGTAAGAGTCCATATCAGAGAGCGCTTGGCAACTAAACCAGAATGCGTGGAATTCGTATACTTTACGATGTAGTTACTCAGCCATGTCATTACTGAGCCCTTCGATTCGCTCAGGATAAACTCCGCGAAGAATCCCACGGCAAGACCCTTCGTTCCACTCAGGGTGACAGACTTCGTGAGCAAATTACTGCTTTCTGATGTAGGGGGAATAGAGCATGGACCCTATATTGAACTTTCCGTGGCGACCTGACCAGGACCCGACTTTTCTCCGCAGCCGTGAATGGCTCGTCACTAATGGCCTGGGCGGCTACGCCTCGGGCACGCTGCTCGGAATCGGCACCCGTCGTCATCACGGCCTGTTTATTCCCAACCTTCCTGCCCCACTAGGGCGCACGGTGCTGATTCCCCATCTTGAAGACATCGTGCACGATCAAGGAGAATATCTGCAACTCGGGGGAGCCGAATTCGTCGATGGTCATGAGGAAGGGACGGTGGCTCATCTCTTGACCGAGTTTCGCCACGAGTGGCAAACTCCGGTCTGGGTCTTCTCGATTGCCGGTCGCACCATTGAAAAGCGTCTCACGATGCCGCACGGTCATAATACCGTCTGCGTCCTCTACACGCTTCTTCAAGGGGACCCGGTGCGGCTCCACCTGCGCCCCTATGTGACGTTCCGTCAACATGGGACTCCTTTTGACGATCCCCAGAGCCAAGGACCATTTCCGCTCACTATTCTCCGCAAGCGCCACGACATTCACTTCGGTGAAGGGCGACCAGTGTTACGCCTCTGCCTCCGTCCGGAATGTGGCGTCTTTGTCGCCGAAGAAAAAATGCAGAAAGATATCTTGTATCGAGTGGAGAGAGACCGCGGCTATGATTACGTAGAGGACCTCTGCAGTCCTGGCTACTTCACTACTGAACTCAGCGTCGGGACGCCAGTGGGGCTCGTAGCCAGTGTCGAGCATTGGGAAACTCTTGACTTCGACGCCGTGCGCATTTTCGAGGCCGAACGACGTCGCGTAGAAAAAGTGCTCACTCTGGCCCCCGAGACCGTCCACACGGGCCTTGCCGCCCAGCTCGTCTTGGCGGCGGATCAATTTATCATTCTTCCTGGCACTCGACCGGAGGAAGAACTACTTGCTCATACCGCCGGGGAAGAAGCGCGTACGATAGTCGCTGGCTATCACTGGTTTACGGACTGGGGGCGCGACACTATGATTAGCCTTGAGGGGCTCACCCTTTGTACAGGCCGCCACCATGAAGCCAAAGCAATTTTACAGACCTTTGCTCGCTATGTGAAAGACGGGCTGCTGCCCAACCATTTTCCCGAAGGAGAACGAGCGGCGCTCTACAACACCGTAGATGCAACCTTGTGGTACTTTCACGCGCTTGATCGTTATCTTCATTACAGTGGTGACACAGAGACCTTGCACGCGTTGTATCCAACGTTATGCATGATCATCGATCATTATCAGCACGGCACACACTTTGGCATCGGGATGGACCCACACGATGGATTAATTCACGCAGAGGCGGAAGGATTCGCGCTTACGTGGATGGACGCCAAAGTGGGCGATTGGGTAGTGACCCCTCGTCGTGGTAAACCCGTAGAGATTCAGGCGCTCTGGTACAATGCCCTTCGCTTGATGGCGACCTGGGCCCAGGATATGAGTGAGCCTGTAGGAGATTTCACGCGCCTCGCAGAGCAAGTGTCTACTTCATTCAATCAACGCTTTTGGATGGCTGATCGCGGGTATCTTTTTGATGTAATTGATGGGGGACAGGGGAACGACGACAGTTTACGCCCCAATCAAATTTTCACCATGTCTCTTCACTTTCCTCTCCTCGACCCGCAGCATTGGCGCTCGGTGCTCGAAACGGTGACCGAAAAGCTCCTCACGCCGGTTGGGCTGCGCACCCTCGCCCCCGGCCACAAAGATTTTAAGTCAAAGTACGATGGCGATTTACGGGCAAGGGACGCAGCCTATCATCAAGGCACAGTGTGGCCCTGGCTGATTGGCCATTTTCTTGATGCCTGGCGCCGTTTCACCCCGAAGGATGATCGAGTAAACACGTTTCTTCATGGCTTCGACGACGCCTTGCGAGTCGCTGGAATCGGAACATTGAGCGAAATTTTTGACGCCGAGACGCCCTACTCCGCTCGAGGATGCATAGCCCAAGCGTGGAGTGTCGCTGAAGTGCTTCGGAGTATAGTGATTGCAACGCCGGGGTAGAGAGACTCCACAGACTGGCTTTTAGAGAACCCTCTCCGGCAGAGTGGCTACGCCCAGCCAAAACTCGACCATAGTTCGGACGACGGTGAAAAAGCGCTCGATGTCGAACGGCTTGGTGATAAAGCAGTTCACCGGGATGCGGTACAGTGTAGAGATATCTTGAGGAGCGGAAGAAGACGTCAGTATCACCACCGGAAAATGTTGCAAAGCCGGGTCTGCTCGCATGGTGGTTACCACCTCGCGCCCACTGAGGCCGGGTAAATTGAGGTCTAGCACGACCAGATCAGGATGTGGAACTGTCACGTAGGGGGCCTCGCGGCGGAGGAATGACAAAGCCTTGTGGCCAGTATCAAGCACGGTCAAATGGTGTGGAATGGAGCACTTTCTGAGCGCCTCTATGAACAAACGGACGTCAGCCAACGAATCTTCCACTAAGAGGATCTCTGCAGGATGAGGGCGTTGACTCAAATTCATCGTACTTTTCCTAGGTATATAGAAGCAGCCCAGGACGAAACATGAAACTAATATAGCAATACCCCCCGCAATAAGGAAATGCAATCTTGCCCGGATTGGACAGGCCTGTTTTTGATCTTCCTGACAGGGCTTCTCCCTCAACTCCAAGGATCGGGAAAACTCCACGACCGCGTCGCACTCATCACTGGAGGTGACTCTGGGATTGGGAGAGCCGTGGCGACGCTCTATGCACGTGAAGGGGCTCATGTTGCACTCGTGTTTCTGCCTGAAGAGCAAACCGATGCGGAAGAAACCCGGGCTGCGGTCGAAGCCGAGGGACGCCAGGTCCTGCTCCTTCCTGGTGATGTCACCGACCCGAACTTTTGCCGTCAAACGGTTGAGCAAACGGTCGAGCATTTCGGCAAACTCGATATTCTTGTGAACAACGCCGCGTTTCAACAACATCAAGAACACATTGAACAAGTTTCCGATGAACAGTGGGATCACACGTTTCGCACTAATATTTACGGCTATTTTTATATGACGAAGGCGGCTCTCCCTCATCTGCGCTCCGGCGGCGCCATCGTGAACACCGGATCAATTACCGGTCTCCAGGGGAGTAAGCAGCTCTTGGATTATGCGGCGACGAAAGGGGCGATCAGCGCCTTCACGAAGTCGCTCGCTCAGAATCTCGTGGAGAAAGGCATTCGCGTGAACTGTATCGCTCCGGGCCCAGTCTGGACGCCGCTGAATCCTGCCGACAAGCCCGCTGAGCAAGTGCCGCACTTTGGTAGTCAGACTCCGATGAAACGTCCCGCTCAACCCGAAGAGATTGCGCCCGCATTTGTCTTCTTCGCAGCAGAAAGCGATGCAAGTTATATTACCGGCGAGGTGCTCACCCTATTGGGTGGAGAGACCACGGCAGGGTAAGAGGGAAGCGCTGGCGTCTTTCTTGCTGTTTTCTTGAGCTTCATGGAGCCTGCCTCTTCGCGCAAAACAATCTATGCCGCCATCGCTGGGAATCTTGCCATCACTGCGAGCAAATTCGTTGCCGCATTCTTCAGCGGTAGCTCAGCCATGTTATCCGAGGGGATTCATTCCCTCGTTGATACCAGTAATGGCTTGTTAATGTTGCTTGGTTTACAGCGCAGTAAAAAGCCGCCCGATGAGACGCATCCGTTTGGTTATGGCAAAGAACTCTATTTCTGGACCTTGCTCGTCGCGATTCTCATTTTTGCAGGCGGTGGCGGCATGTCCCTTTACGAAGGCGTGACGCATCTTCTTCATCCTCGTCCGCTTGAGGACCCCTTCTGGGGCTATATTGTCCTAGGTGTCGCCGTTTTTTTTGAAGGAATATCCTGGACGATCGCTTACCGTGAATTTCACAAAGCGCAAGGCGAACAAGGTCTCTGGGAAACGATTCATACGACGAAAGATCCGACCATTTTCACCGTCCTCCTTGAAGACTCAGCAGCGTTGCTGGGTTTACTGGCCGCGTTTCTCGGAGTGTATCTCGGGCAGCAATTGGGAAATCCGCTTTTTGACAGTGTCGCCTCAATTGTGATCGGGCTGATTCTGGCGGCGGTCGCGGTGCTCCTTGCTTACGAAAGCAAAGGACTCTTAATTGGTGAAGGGGCTGATTCCGATTTAGTCGCCAACATCCGGCGCATCACGGAAGCTGATGCAACCGTCGCCAAAGTCCTGCGCGTACTGACTATGTATATTGGACCAGAGCAGATGTTGCTCACACTGGATGTGCAGTTCCATCCGGGCCTGGCCACCGTCGACCTAGAAGCCGCTATTGACCGCCTCGAAGCGACCATCCGGCTTCACCATCCGGAGATCACTCGCATTTTTATCGAGGCAGACACGGTAGGAAAACAGCGGGCGCCAGAGCCAGCCGTACACTTTGCCCAACCGTAAAGAGCAAATTTATTAACAAAATAGTCAGAGACAGATCTCAAGAAGCGAACGTTACGATAAACGCTCTCTGCAGCTTTCTTGCTCTTGGCATATAGACTGCTACGACAACACATTTCTCTTATTTATGGGCAGTCAAAAGGAATAGCTATGCGGAAGTTTTGGTGGTGGATTTTCGGAGCGCTGAGCTTTATTGTCGTGGCCTTTGTCGCGGTGAGCTTTTTTATCGACAAGCCTCTGCGCGGCTACATGGAACAGAAGCTCAACAATCGCCTCAAAGGCTATACGGTCAGCTTACAAGCAACGCACTTTCATCTCCTTGGTTTTTCTCTTGAGTTGCAAGACCTCCTCGTTCGACAAGACGCAAACCCTGAGCCGCCAGTCGCCTATATTCCCAAGCTGAGCGCCAGTGTCCAGTGGAAAGCTTTGCTCTTTGCTCGGGTGGTTGCAGATTTCATACTTGATCAGCCCGCCATTTATATTAATCGTCAGCAAACCCAAAAAGAGATAGATGATCAAACGCCCGTAAAAGAACGTGGGTGGCAGGAGGCGCTTGAAGCAATCTATCCGCTCAAGATTAATGAATTCCGGGTGAACAATGGCAGCGTGTTATATCAAGAGCAAGGATTTCGTCCGCTCTATCTGAGCCAGATTAATTTCCGCGCGGCCAATATTCGCAATATCCGCGTCCCCGATAAGGTCTATCCTTCGGAGGTGCATTTAGACGGACAGGTTTTTGCCAATGGACACATGCAGCTCGATGGGCGCGCGAATTTTTTGGCGGAACCCTATGTCGGACTCAATGTCCAATTAGTGCTTGATAAAGTAGAGCTTGATTATTTCCAGCCGCTTGTTGCGCGACGCAACGTGACGTTGAAGGGAGGCCTGCTTTCGGGCGCGGGGCATATGGAGTATGCCCCCAATGTGAGAGCGATTGCCCTGAAAACCGTGACTATTCAAGATCTCCAACTCACGTATGCGCACACGGCGAGTAGCACGCCAACCGAGAAAAAAGCGGCGCAAAAAACGGTACAGGCTGCTCAGAAGGTCAATAACAACCCGGAGATCGCTCTCCGTGCGGATCAGATTAACATTGTAAAGAGCACGTTTGCCTTTGAGAATAACGAAGCCACCCCTCATTACCGGCTCTTTTAACGGACACGGAATTTCATCTCACCAATTTCACCAACCACCTCACCGAAGGGACAACCGTGGGAAAGCTCACCGGAAAATTTATGGGCTCAGGGGCTTCAACTGTGGGGATCACTTTTCGCCCCGAAAAGCATGGCCCCGACTTTGACCTTGCCGTGCGTATTGAGCCGACGCCCATGTCTTCCATGAATAATCTCTGGCGCGCGTATGGCAATTTCGACGTGGTCGCTGGTTCTTTTTCTTTTTATACAGAACTCAAAGTCAAAAATGACGCCATCTCAGGATATGTGAAACCGCTTTTCCAAGACATAAATGTCTACGACAGCCGTCAGGATAAAAAGAAAGGCTTTTTCCATAAAATCTATGAAGGACTCCTAGGCGGCATCTCCTGGCTCTTAGAAAACCGGTCGAACGACCAGGTCGCAACGGTCACTACAGTCTCCGGTAGATTAGAGAACCCGCAGACGAATATCTGGGAGACTCTTGTGGGCCTCGTGCAAAATGCTTTCTTCAAAGCCATATTGCCAGGTTTTGATAGGACCGTAGGGGCTCTAGGCAAAGACGAGAAATCCCAGCAAGCGCAAGCGATAACAGAGAGTCCCAAGGAGCCTAAGAAGTAGTTTCTTTTGTCTACTAGAGGAAATACCCTGAGAGTGCGCCTCTCTCAGGCCGTGGCCCAAGATTTGAAGGAAAGTAAGCGCCGAAAGGAAATTTTATGCGTCTTTCTTCAAAGTCTCTATTGTTGAGCTTGCTTTTGTTCTCGGTCTTCGGGGGTCTATTTGGATGTGACATTGATGAGCATCGTCATGAACGCCGCTATGGATGGTACGATGGCCCAGGATACGACCCAGGTTGGGACCGTTCAGGAGATTGGCGGGATCGAGACGATGATCGAGGTTGGCGCCGCGAGCATGACCGTTATCGTGACGATTAGCAGCTTCCGTGGGATTTCTCCTACGGAAGGACGAGATTTCCTAGACGCGTCCGGTGTCTGTGGAATTCCTTCTCTGCGTTTTTTGCGCCAGACATGTCACGACCCCGATTGTTTGAGTGCTCGATAGCGCCGGATCAGAGCGTTTGTTGAACTATCATGCTGCAGTCGGGGCTCAGTCTTGCTCTCAAGTTCCGGAACGATGCGTTGGGCAAGCACCTTCCCTAGTTCGACACCCCACTGATCGAACGAATCGATATTCCAAAGGGCCCCTTGCACGAAGACGTTATGTTCGTACAGCGCGATCAGCTTTCCCAGGGCCGCCGGGGTCAACCGCTCCAGCAGAATCGTATTGGAGGGCCGGTTGCCCTCGAACGTGCGATGTGGGATCAGCCAGGCTGGCGCGCCTTCGGCTTGGACCTCGCTGGACGTTTTGCCAAAGGCCAGAGCCTCCGCTTGAGCAAAAACATTAGAGAGTAACAAGTCGTGATGGCGGCCGAGGAAATGAAGCGGCTGAGCAAAAGCAAGGAAGTCGCAGGGAATGAGCTTCGTGCCCTGATGAATCATCTGGTAAAAAGAATGTTGTCCGTTGGTCCCGGGTTCCCCCCAATAGATTGGCCCGGTCTGGTAAGGAATTTCCTCCCCATCAAGGGTGACGTGCTTGCCATTGCTCTCCATCGTCAACTGTTGGAGGTACGCCGGAAAGCGTTTCAGGTATTGCTCATAGGGTAGGACCGCGACGGTCTGCGTAGCGAAGAAATTGTTGTACCAAACGGTCAATAGCCCGAGAAGCACTGGCAAGTTGCGCTCGAAAGGAGCCGTGCGGAAGTGCTCATCCATTTGGTGGAAACCATCCAGCATGGCTCGGAAATGTTCAGGACCGATGGCGATCATCGTCGACAGACCAATCGCTGAGTCCATCGAGTAGCGTCCGCCGACCCAATCCCAAAATTCAAACATATTGTCGGTGTCAATGCCGAACTTTTTCACCTCCTCGGCATTGGTCGAAACAGCGACAAAATGACGGGCAACGGCGGCGTCTTGTTGCAGGGTCTTGAGGAGCCAGGCGCGCGCCGCCTGCGCGTTGGCCATCGTCTCCAATGTGGTGAAAGTCTTCGAGGAAATGATGAACAGCGTCTCCCCGGCGTCGAGATCACGCGTGGCCTCAGCGAAATCCGTGCCGTCAACATTGGAGACAAAACGAAAGGTCAGATTACGCAGGCTGTAATACCGTAGCGCCTCATAGGCCATCACAGGTCCGAGGTCAGACCCGCCAATGCCGATATTGACGATGTTGCGGATCGGTTTCCCCGTATGACCTTTCCAGTCCCCGCTCCGTACTCGGTGAGAAAAGTCGGCCATTTTGTCCAGGACAACATGGACTTGGGGGACAACGTCTACTCCGTCCACTAAGAGGGATTGTCCTTTGGGGGCGCGCAGGGCGATGTGCAGGGCGGCCCGCTGCTCCGTCAGATTGATCTTCTCACCTTGAAACATAGCGTCGATGCGGGAGCGCAATCCGGACTCCTCCGCTAGTTGCTGAAGAAGGTGGCGCGTCTCATCGGTGATGCGATTTTTCGAGTAATCAAAGTAGATACCGACATCCTCAACCACCATGCGTTCCCCGCGCTGCGGGTCATCTGCGAAAAGCTCTCGCAGATGTTTCTCCCTGAGCTGCAAGTAGTGGGCTTCTAGGGCCTTCCATGCGGGACGTTTCGTAAGCGGCGCGTTGCTTGTTGTCACGTTTGGTTCCCTTCCTCCACGGAATGCATTTGTATTTTTTCTCGTGACAAACTTAACACAACCGGCATCGAGCAGGAATATGAGAAGGCGGTCTTTACAGGGGAGAGGCGACTGCAATTGTACAAGTCACAAAAAGAGAAACAAAAAGTGGGGGGGTTCTGTATCGGGAGCCCTAAACCGTGAGACAAAAGCTCGCAGCGCCCCGCCCGGACATTTCATGTCCGGGCGGCGAAGCAACCCTGGCTGAAGTCAGCTTGAAAGCTCCCTTCATGGGGCGCTACGCTGTAGCCTGGCGATTGATCGCCGGGTGAAGAAGGAAGAAGAATTTATACTCTCGCTTCCGAAGTGGAGGAGACACCCTCGGCTCCTGCTCTTTCGAAGATGGTCTTCGCCCGACTGCGCTCATTGCTATCTTCGCTATGCACTGAGATAAGAATATTGCCTTCTCTCAGTTTTCCCTCATATTGTTTGGCTTCATATTCCGGAATCCCCATGCCAATCAAAGCGCCGGTAATGCCGCCGAGGGTCGCGCCAGCCGCCGCACCCCCAAGAGCCGCCATAATAGGTCCCGCAGCAATAAAGGGACCCAAGCCGGGAATTGCCAAAGTCCCAACACCCACAAGCCAGCCGAGCGCGCCGCCTAAGATGCCTCCAGTCCCCGCCCCGGTCGCCGCGCCTTCGGGGGCTTTCGTGTTATGCGCGTGGGCAAAATCTCGCGTTCCAGATTTATCCGGGAACAACACGGAGATGTCATTGTTGACAAATCCAGCGGTCTTCAAATCATCGACGATACGATTTGCTTGGGCTTCACTCTTCGCTAAACAAAAAACAGCCTTTGCCATACGAACCTCCTATGCTCAACAATTATTTGGTTGCAAGTTCAAGTTGATTATCGACGTTTTTCTCTCCGGCGATCTGTTGGGCTTTCACCACAATTTTGTTTCGCTCTTCCTCGGTTTTGACAGGGCCACGCAACGTGACCATGCCGCGACGACTGATAATTTTGATATTCTTCGCGTTTGTCGATAACGAATGATCCGCCACGACGGCTCGGCGAATACGCTGAGTCAAGTTGCGATCGCTTTTGCTTTTCCCTTGGTCGAATGGGGTCACAGCAGCGTCATTGCGATCGCGTACATTTTTCCCGGTATTATCTGCCGGAGTATTCGCCGCTGGTTGTTCGGCAGAGGCCGGTTGAATAGGCAACTGGCCCACTGACCCGCCTAACATCAATAAAGTAACAGGAAGAATAAAGTTCATCTTGTTCATACGCGCTCCTTAAAGTGCTTGTTCTTTTTTCTCTGAAGCAAAAACAGACCGCCTCCTGACGAGAGTATTTTACGGAGGAGACCAAGCTCCTCCGATAACACTGACAGTGAGGTCTTTACTGAACAGCTACGTAATCCAGAGAGATGAGGAGGAAGAAGTGAGCGAGGTTTAGATTGTAGACGATAACCTCTCAAAGCGCCTGGCTTTACCACTTTGCTTTGTTGAACCAGTTATCTATTTCCTGTTCAGCTCGGTCCTTCGCATACCCGTACCGCTTCTGCAGCGTCCCACGCAGTTGCTCTCGTTTCCCTTGAATCGTTGTCAGATCATCATCTGTGAGTTTGCCCCACTGTTCTTTGATCTTCCCTTTCGCCTGCTCCCAGGAGCCTTCAACTCGGTCCCAATTCATAGAGTTCCTCCAATTAAAAAGACTACAAAGTAAAAGGAGCAAGAGGGGCGCCAGCACGAAATTCATTGAAAATCTCGGAGAACAAGGAGAGAAACTGATTGCGAGCCCCAGTAAGGATGAGCTTTTGTCAACGACGCCAGTGGGATTTTCTCACTGATTAGGAACACGTCCCTTTACTGAAAGCTAAGGAGAAAAATAATCCCAAGAAAAACTTCTTGATAAAGAAACAATCATTCTCCCGGAGGATCTCGCTTTTCCCCGGCTATTTTCCTCAAGAATATGTCCCCTGGTCGGTAGGAGATTTTCGCGGGCATGAGGAACCCTGCATAGGCCTTTTTTTACTGTAGAGCTGAGAGAAAGGAGGATTTCCCAACACAGGGGAGAACGTGAATAAAGAGGCCATGAGCAGAATTGCCGAAGTTCTTAAAAAGCACGAACGCGAGTTCCTGACGAGCTGGATGGAGCACCAGAAAGCGACTTTTACATTGCAGAGCGATTTTCGGACGGGTCTGTTTACTAACGGTTCCCTTCGCTTATACTTAAGTTAAAGAGATGAAGGATTCATCGATCAACTTCTTATTTCATGAGCCCGCAACAGTAAAGAAAATTATAGCACTATGCTCCACGACACACAGCAGAAGCTCTTAGTCGTCGAAGACAACCCTGCAGATACGCAAATTATTAAGAGAAGCCTCAAGTCTGCAGCTTCCCAAGAATTTACCATGGTGCAGGTCGACCAACTGAGCGCTGCTCTTTCTTGCTTGGAAAAAGAGCAGTTTGCGGTGATTTTATTGGATCTCTCCCTCCCTGATAGTTGGGGACTTGATACAATCAAGCAAGTGCAAGTGCTCGCCCCGCAAACGCCGATCGTCGTAATGACTGGGTTAGATGATGAAGACCTGGCGCTTAAGGCAGTACAAGAGGGAGCACAGGATTACTTAGTCAAAAGTCGAGTCGACCCGTACACTCTCAAGCGAGCGCTCCAGTATGCGATCGAACGACATCGCTTACGACAGGAACTCCAGATAAGTGAAGCACGGTATTACAATCTGTTTGAGCATGCGAGTGACGCACTCATCACTTTTACGCTGGCTGGGGTCGTTACCGACGTCAATCACGAACTCGAAGGGCTGCTCGGATGCTCACGAGAGGAGATTCTTCAACAGCCTTACCGCAAAATACTGACACCAGCCTCTACGGTGTTGTTCGAAGAGCAGATCCAGCGTCTGCTTTCTGAAGAATCCCCTTCTCAGCTCCTCCCTATTGTAGAGTTGGAGGCGGTTCGCAAAGATAACACGACTGTCCCTATTGAAATTCGCGGTAACATTCTCAACAATGCTCAAGGACAGCCTATTGGCGTGTTCGTGATGGCGCGTGATATCTCGGTGAGAAAAGCCTTAGAACAACAACGAGCAGAGTTTCTCGCCATGCTCACGCATGATATTAAAAATCCCCTCGCGGCGCTCATAGGGTACACCGATTATCTGCTCGACGCCACACACAAAGGCGACTTCGCCAAACATACCGAGGTGTTGCCGTGGATGAAAAGCAACACGTTTACCATTCTCTCCTTAGTCAATAATTATCTTGATCTCTCCCTTATAGAAGATAAACACTTCACGCTCAACAAAGAACCTGTCAACCTCAATGACGTGTTACTCCACATCGGGCAACAGTATGAGGGCGACGCGCGGCGTCGAGAAATTACCCTTGAATGGCAATTGCAAAATCCGCCGCTCTGGGTGGAGGGCGACCGTCTTGCCCTCGAACGAATCTTTACGAATCTTCTCCACAATGCTCTCAAGTTTACCCCCAAACAGGGACGGATCACTATCAGTTCCTTCTTAGAGCATGGTGAGATCGTCATCACGGTGGCGGATACGGGACCGGGGATACCAGCCGCAGAGGCCCCGGTGTTGTTCGAGAAATATCGACGAGCGCTCGGCAATCGTCGTTCAGAAGGTATGGGACTTGGTCTCTTTATTGTGAAGACCTTAGTAGAAGCCCACAAGGGCAAGATCACTATCGAAAACGCTCCTGGCGGTGGGGCGCGCTTTCGCGTCTTTCTGCCCATAAAAACTTTCTAGAGCATAGGGCTCCAACGCTCCAGCCGCTCCCAGTTTTGGCTACAACTTCTGCTCGGCCGTCTCAATCGTCCGCTCAATCTGCTCCACTAACTGATCGGGCTGTGTCTCCTGCTCCAGCACAGTGAGTGTAGGGTCGTGGTCCATGTCGGCTCCTACTCTATCCGCAATCCGCTTGAGCAGCGTCAGCATTTTCGTGTTCTCCTGCTCTGCGAGCAGATTGATCTGCAAATCTAATTGGCCGCGACGTTCACTGAGTTGTGCGTCCCGATTCTGGCTAATCAGAATGAATGTGGAGAGGAGGATGGCTTCTAACGAGACAATCAATGTCAGCAGAGGAAACGGATAAGGGTCAAAGCCTGCGGACTCGAAAATGAGATTCTCCCCAATCCAGACGCCAAACCATGCAACATGCACCCACACAAAAGCGAGGGAGCCACAGAAGGCGGTAATGGCGTCCACGATCTGATCTGTCATTGTCCGCCGAGCACGCGCAGATTTATCAAGGCGAACAATCGTGTCGATATTCTGTTGGGCCACGTCTTCAACCGTCTGGGGATGATGGTGCGTAGAGGTGTGGCCCGGAGCAGGCTGCGGAGAGGCTGAGCGCTGTGTCATACCTAGAACTCTAACACAGGCGCACTCATAAGAGAGGAGGATTATCGCAAAGTGGCCCCTCCCCAGCTTCTCTTAGCGGTTGCCAGCTGAGTCGTCACAGAGCAAAGAGCGTTCTCGCAAACGCTTCACCCGACTTCGCTCTAAGAAAGAAGAGGATCCTGGCGTGCGTTTTGTCCCTGACAGTCAGGACATAAACAGTTGTGGCGCAATGCCTCCCAAGAAAAACGGCTGCAGTGCCCATCGGACCACACAACCACCAGGCCCTTTTGATCCCACACGACGATGCCGTCTGGTTCGCGTTCCTTTTGTTCTTTCTTCACAGCGATTTTCAAAAATTGGCTCGGCATCAGACACCTCCGTAGAAACATCCTGTTACCTCGCCCCCCCATTCTCACGCTTTTCATGAAGACTCATAAGGGAGAAATACCGTAAAACAACTCCCTTGACCGAGCGCGCTCTTGACCATGATCCGACCGGCATGCGCTTCGACCAGAGTTTTCACAATGAAGAGACCTAGACCGGCTCCCTCACTAAAGCCGTTGGCGGTGACGCCCCACCCTTTGACAAAAACCAGCGATAGATCTGCTGGCGTAATGCCGCACCCGGTATCTGTGAGTGAGATAGCGAGCTCTCTATGGTGACACGCCACGTGCAAAGTGATGCGCCCTTGGGCTGGCGTAAATTTCAGAGCGTTGTCCACGAGGTTGGAAAAGACCCGCTCAAGGGCCACGGCTTCACCCCAAATGATCGGCAAGTCTTGTGGGGATTGCCAGTCGAACGTAATCTGCTTCCGTCGGGCTTCAAATGCATAACGAGCGACGACTTGGTTGAGGAGGTGGTCAAGGTGCACGGGTTGTCTGGTCAGAGAAAACACTCCCGCTTCGATGCGACTCAAGTCTAAATAGTTGGCCATCAGCAAATGAGCGCCAAGCGCGTTACGCTGAATCAGCTTAAGCAGTTCGGTATCCGTGGACGGGACTCCTCCCCCTTCTTCGAGCAACATCTCCGCATAGCCGAGAATTCCCTGTAAATAATTTCTGACGTCATGAGCAACGGTGGCGAGCACTTCAACCGCTTGCTCATGCTGAGTATGATTCGACGTGGACACCATAGGTCTCCTCCTTCGCCAGCCTAGATTCCGAGCCGGCGGAGTTCATGCACTGCCGTTCCCAGGAGGGACACTACCCGCATGTAACCCCAGCGTTGCTCCATGGGCAGGTGCTCCCACCCCTCCCCCGGATCCTCGCCCAAGGGCTCCACGAAGTATACCGCAGCGGACAAGCGCTCCCCGGCGACGCGCAACAGTGCTTCGTCCCCCTTGCTGCGCCGCACAGCGCGGAAAAACTCTTGCAATTCCTGTTGCAGAAAAGTGGAGGTCTGGGCGAATGTGTCGTGCATCTCTTCCTCCTTCGGAGTGCTCTAGAGCAAATTTCCTTTGCTTGGATAGCACAGAAGGGGACGGTCCGAGCCGCGCGCGTCAGCAAGCGGCTGAGGAACCGCTCCCTTACGGTCGCGGCTCGGTTCCTGGCGAGCGAAATCCCATACTCTCAATGGTAAAGCGCTCTAGGCTTCCCTTGCAGAGCCATACCTATCTACGGCTTCGGCTGTCCCCGTTCGGCAGAAGATACAGCGGTAGACTCAAATTTCACGCCAAGCATGACCGCAGAAAGAAATGGGCGTTTTTCCTAGAAAATGAGGAAGTCAGTGCTGACGGTGTGAAAGGCCCGCTTGTGCAACTCGCGAGACATTCTGTGCAGTCAGTTGCACAGCGAGTGACCTTCAGCCAGTTGCGATGATCATTGAAAAGCAGGAAGCCGTTCTCGCCCTTTGAGCCAAGCGCCAACCTGGGGCCACACTAGTCGCACGGTTATAAGGACTGTGAGACAAAACCTAAAAACGAAGGTCGAAGAGCCTGTCATTGCGAGGAGTCGCAGACGACGAAGCAATCTCGCAAGTGCCGAAATAACTGGGCCAAGATTGCTTCGCTGCGCTCGCAATGACCCCCTGCCCTTACGCCCAGTGTTGGAGTTTTGTCCCATAGTCCTAAGGCGGCTGGCAGGTCGATTGCCGATTGCACCCAGGCAAACGCTCCACCAATGAAAGCGTTGGTCAACCGTTGCCAGTGCAGCAGGGCGTCAAGAGGGAGCGCCGCCGCCATCCCAAGGGTCACTTTTTTCAAAGAAGAATTGGGGAGTTAACGTCACGCAGACGAGATGTACAAGTGGTGTGCAATCGCCTAGACAGTGGCGGAACGGAGGACAGACGTTGTGTCGCAGGGTGTGAGGCGAGACTCCTTAGCTCTTTGGCTCCTCAGTCTGCGCCATGCCGTAACGCCTGAGCTTGTTGTAGAGCGTCCCGCGACTGATGCCTAACAAAGAGGCGGCCGCAGAGCGATTGCCTCCCGTTTGGCGCAGGGCTTCGACGATCTGTTCTCGCTCTAACTGCGCTTGCGCGGTTCGAGCAACATGCTTCAAGGACGTCGGGGCAGGAGCGGTCGGTTGCTCATGCGTGAGAGTTATGGGTCCGCGTTGTGACCCTAAGGCGAGCTTCAGATTAAGCACGGGACCTGGACTCAACACCACGGCCCGTTCGACGGCATTCTGTAGCTCGCGCACATTTCCCGGCCATGGCGCCTCCATCAACCGTCGCAGATCACGGGCGGCCAGCTCTTTCGGCGCCGTCTGCTCGCGCTCACAATACTTCTTGATAAAGTGTTCCACTAAAGGGGGGATGTCCTCGCGTCGCTCGTGCAGCGCTGGAAGGTGTATGGGAACGACGGCGAGTCGGTAATAGAGTTCAGAGCGAAACTTTCCCTCCTGCACCGTCTGCTCCAAGTTCTTACTGGTGGCGACGATCAAGCGTACATCCACCGGTATGCTCTGTGTATCGCCCAAGGGCCGGATTTCTCGTTCTTGCAAGACGCGCAACAACTTCGTTTGTAACGCCTCCGAGGTGTTGTTGATTTCGTCAAGAAAGAGCGTACCACCGTGGGCGGCGGCGAACAGACCCTTCTTATCGCGCAGCGCGCCGGTAAAGGCTCCTCTGTGGTAGCCGAACAATTCACTTTCCAACAATGCCTCAGGAACGGCGCCGCAATCCAGCGCCAGAAACGGTTTGTGCGCACGCTGGCTGTGTCGATGAATGGCGCGGGCCACGAGTTCCTTGCCCGTGCCGGATTCACCTTGAATGAACACCGTGCTCTGACTCGGGGCCACCAGCTTGATTTTCCGGAACACTGTCCGCATTACCTGGCTTTGTCCTACGAGGCCAGGAAAGTCGAGGTCATCCGCAACCTGATGGCGCAACCGCTCCATCTCGCGGGTCACGCGATGCGCCTCTAGCGCCTTTTTCACCACCTCTACCAGTTCGTCGGTATCAATCGGTTTGCTGAGATATTCCCAGGCCCCGTCCTTCACCGCTTCCACCGCCGAACTAATCGTGCCGAAGCCGGTGAGCAGCACAAACGGTAGAGTGGGATGTTGCTCTTTCGCCTTGCGTAATAAGTCTATACCATCAATCCCTGCCATGCGCAGATCAGAGATGACCAGATCAAACCAGTCGGTCTCCAATCGTTGGAGCGCTTCCTCACCCGAGGCGACACAGGTGACCGCATAGCCTTCCCGCCCTAACGCTCGGGCGAAAAGGGCGCGCATGTTTGCTTCATCATCGACCGCAAGAATGCGTTCAGCTTGCATGTCCATCATCCGGTCACCGGGAAAAAGAGCGAAAAGGTTGTTCCGTCTCCTACCCGACTCTCCACCGCGATTCGACCGCCATGCGCAGTCATAATGCTCTCACAAATCGACAACCCAAGCCCCATGCCTTCTTTGGTTTTGGTCGTAAAGAAAGGGCGAAAGATCTGCACCTGGTGGTCCGCCGCAATGCCGGTTCCGGTATCCGCTACGGTAACAACGACCTCCGATACGGCGTCTTCGTTGAGCTGAGCACTGGACGGCGCGACGGTGGCGCCTACGGTCAGCGTTCCCCCCTTCGGCATCGCCTCCAACGCATTGAAAAAGAGATTGATCAGCACCTGTTGGAGTTGTTGCGAGTCGGCGTAGATTCGTGGGAGGGTAGGTGGAAGTTCAAGAGTCGGGATGACCCACTGTTTCCGGCACTGACCGGCGACTAAGTCTAGGCTTGTACGAATGATGTTCGCTGGGTCGGTCCAGTATAGTTGCATCGGAGCCGGGCGGGCGAAGTCTCGTAAGCGTTCCATCAGGCGTCGGCAACGCTGGGCTTCACTTTCGATAATGTGCAGGCAATGGTGGAATGGGTGGTCAGGAGTGACGTCTTTGAGCATATCCTGCGCAAAGCCGAGAATAATCCCGAGCGGATTATTGAATTCGTGGGCCAAGGAGGCCGCCAGCTCACCAAAGGAGATGCGCCGATCGGAGGCAATGAGCTGCTGCTCACGTTCGTGCGCTAAGCGGCGGTAGCGTTTCTCACTGTAGCGCCGCGCTTCTTCCGCCTGCTTCTGGGCAGTAATGTCGACAGCCGCCCCGAGAATCTGTTGGATTTGACCCGTCTCTGTGCGGGTGAAGACCGTGTCCCGGCTGCGGAACCACCGCCATTCGCCGCTGCGATGCCGCATGCGGTACTCAAAGTCCAGTACCTCGCCCTCTTCCTCCGACGTGAAGCGCGCAAAGTGCTTCGCGAGCCTCACGTGGTCCTCCGGGTGCATGACCCGCGCGAGAAATTCCAGCGCACCGAGGTCGCGCACTTCCGTCGCCTCATAGCCAAGCAGGATGGCGGCCTGGCTATTCACATAACCAGAGCCTCCACGAGCGACATCGAACACATAGATTACTAACGGTGCGGTCTCCAGCAGGCGAGAGAGGAACTGCTCGTTCGTCCGCAGCGCTTCCTCGGCCCGCTTATGGGCGGTGATGTCGGTCGCCACTCCGACAATGCCATGAGGTGCGCCCCCCCTATCCAGGAGCGGAGCCTTCAGCGAGTGATATACTCGGGATTGACCGTCGGGATGCCGCACGGTCTCTTCTACTGCGAGCGGCGTCGCATTGGCTAGAACAGCACGGTTGTTGACATTGAACCTCGTCGCTACATGAGGCGGAAAAATTTCATCAATTGACTTGCCTCGCATCGCGTCCTTGTCTACCTGGAATACCTCTTCAAACCTGCGGTTGACATAGAGATAATGACCGTTGGTGTCGAGCAGATACACCAGCGCCTGTGTGTTCTGCAAGATCGCATCAAGCATGGCTTGACGCTCACGTAACTCCTCCGTGGTCTGCTTGTGTTTCGCGGTCTCGCTTTGCAACGCCTGGTTGGCGTCGCTCAACTCTCTAGTGCGCGTCTGCACTCGGTGTTCCAATTCCGCATTCAGCGTACGGAGTTCTTGCTCCAGCTGCTTGCGGGCAGTAATGTTGCGCAGCAGCCAGCGGACGCTGGCCACGTCCCCCTGTAGATTACACACTGGGGCCATCGTGAACGCAGCAGGAAACGACCCTCCCTTACGAGGCTGCACGTGCATTTCCAATTCCTGCCCCCCGTGCCTTCTCGCTTGCAGATGTAGCAGCAACGTGCGCAGGGCTCGGTGATCTCCCTCAGCCACGAAGACACTCAACGGTTTACCTATCAGAGAGTCCTGGGGTACGTGCAGCAAGGTCGTCGCAGCCTGATTGGCTTCGCGGATGATTCCATGGATATCCGTGACCAGATACCCATCGGGCGCGAACTCGAATAGCTCTTGGTACCGTTGCCGCTCAATTTCGAGTTCTTGCTGGGCCCCACACAGTTCCTCATTCTGCTGGGACAGCTCTTCCATGGCGACGGCGAGTTCTTCTAGCGCCTCTGCAGACAGGGACGACTGGGACGCAGACGCCTTGTCTGTCCGCAGTTGCAGCGCGCGGAGGCGTTCATGTAAGACCTGTATCTGTTGGTCGAACACGTCTGGCGTCATGTGTCTTTTCTCCTCTCCCTGCGCACTCTACAACTTCTGCCCCCCCGCGCAACATCCACGCCTGTTGTCAGGACACTATGCTTCGCGCCCCGACGATTCAACTCCGAGTCGGAAAGGGGGCGGAAGAAGGCATCAAGAGGGAACTGCAACACGCCGTGCATCGCCTCGCAAGCATGGATTGGCGCACGCCGGTCAGAGAAACGAGGCGCATAACCCGTGACAGAAGATAACCACTGCTGGGCTTGACAACCTCACCAGTGGTGACTTCGTGCACTGTCAGAGTCGTAAAGGGGGATTTCACAGTCGCTAGCCAGCTCTGCCAATCTTTTGCTATGCCCCCCGTCGCTGCTCTAGCCAAAGGCTGCTCAGGCAGTCAGTATCTGCTGAGCACAATAGTTTTCGTACCCGACCTGGCGCAGAAGCGAGGTCTGCGCTTCCAACCACTGAATGTGTTCTTCCGCGCTGACAAGAATGTGCTCCAACAGCTCCCGCGTGCCGGTATCTTCCCGCTCCAAGCACAGGCCCACGGCTTTCTTCAATTCCGGCAAGCCGTCCCGTTCCAACGCAAGATCGTTTTCCAGAATTTCCTTAACATCCTTCCCAATCAGGAGTCTGAACGGCTCATTCATGATGGGCGTTCCTTCAAGGAAGAGGATACGATCAATCAAGCGCTCAGCGTGTCTCATTTCCTCAATAGATTCGTCGTAAATCTTCTTGTAGAGACGCAGGTAGCCCCATTTTTTGCAGAGCGAGGCATGTAAAAAATATTGACTGGTCGCGATCAATTCTCCCTTGAGCGCGGTGTTCAGCTCGGCAATGACCTCTGGTAAGCCTTTCATATGTCATCCTCCTCTCTTTTGCAGCGCGGCTGCTGTCCCTAGTATGAGCAACATTCGCACCAGAGTACAAGCGCCCGATGGCAACAGGCTGCGAGCAAAGGCTGATCAACTGCCATCGGGCAGGGCTCATCCACGTGGCGCGGGTTTTGCTCCCAATTTTCAACAATGATGAGCAGAACAAAGGAGACGTCTCACTATGACGCCAGAGGAAAAAAAAGAATTTCTCCGAGGATATTTCCAAGAAATTGTGCGGAAAGGCAATCTTGAGGTCATCCCGCAATTTGTCGCGTCCGATATTCTGTTCTGGGGTCCGTACTCGTCCGCCCCGATTTGCGGCGTGAAAGCGTTCACCGAGTTAATCGCCATGCTGCATTCCGCCTTCGACGATTTTCATATTACCGCTGAAGAGATGATCGTTGAGGGAGACACCGTCGCCACGCGCTGGACCGCAACGGGCATCCATCGCGGTGAATTTATGGGGACTGGACCGTCTGGAGAACCGTTTCGTTTTACAGGCACGGGGTTTTACCGGATTGTGGAAGGGAAGATCACGGAAGCGTGGTCCCTTAACAACAGTGTGGAAGTCATCCGCCAACTCGGTCAGGCTCCTGCGGCTGGCAAGGACCGGACAGAATAAAGCGAGAGAGGAGCGGCGCAACCTTCGTCCTCTCAGAATCTCTTCAAACTCTTACAGTACTCCCAATGAGAGATTCCTGCTTATCGCATCGCCGCGCGTGTTATCGCATGTGTTCGAGCGATTGGGCAATCACATCAGCCGTGCCCTGCTCGCCCCAGACGGCGGAATCGACGACTAAGTGGTAACGAGCCGGGTCGCGCCAGTCGGCATGATAGAAGGTATGCCAGTAGTCACTACGGAGCCGATCCATGCTGGCGATGCGCCGTTCCGCCGCGCTGTGCGAGAGTCGTTCGACTTCCATCACTCGTTGCACCCGGGCTTCTAAGGGAGCAGAGATAAACACATGCAAGGTTTTGGGCCGATCCGCGAGAATACAGTTGCCGCCGCGGCCTACGATGATCGCCCGCCCTTCTGCGGCAATCTCCTTGATAATGGTGCTGGTCATGCGCACCAGTTGACTATCGCTCAGCCACACAGGGGGCGGTACATTGTACGCAGCCTCGAATCCACTCGCACCAAGGATTCCCGCCATGCGTTCGATAAAGGAGTCCAGCCGCTCGTCCTTCTCTTCGACGTATTCTTCAGCGACCTCGTATTCGGTGGCGATCCGATGCACGATCTCTTTGTCCCACACCGACCAGGACAAACAACGGCCGAGATCGCGCGCGATCAAACTACCCCCACTCCCATACTGATGGGAGATCGTGAGCATTGGGGAGATCGAGCTATTCATAACTTCCTCTCTTTTTGATTCTTGAGAACCATTTTTAGTTATGGATGACTAACACATGACAGGGAGCCTTGTGCACGAGTTTCTCCGGTAAATTGGACAATAAGTGAAGATGAAAACCCTGGTGCGTATGCGCGCTCAGCACAATCAGATCAATATTTTTTTCATGGACTATCTTGAGGACGCCTGTGAACAGCTCATTCACTTCGACGATCGGGTCACAGCGCGGAGCCCCGAGTAATTCCTTTTGATGAATCTGGGCGAGCTTGGCCTCCGCCGCTCGCACCAAGTCCACTCGCACCAAGTCAAAGTGCACGCCTCCACTCATGACGTCAAACGTGCGGGCCGGATCCTCAACGATGTGCAAAAGATATAAACGGGAGCCGTATCGCTCTGCGAGATCTCTCGCATAGAACAAGGCCTGCTTGGCCTCCGCTGAGAAATCCGTCAAAAACAGCAAGTTGCGAATTTCAATCATGCTGCACCTCCCAGAAGGAGAGCGTTCGCGTCTCTTGCCTGCTTGCGTCAGACCTCATCGCGCCAGCACAGCGAGGTTTTTCAGCGCACGGTGCTCGACTAGGGATGAGGAACTGCTGCAGGTTGCCGAAAGGACAAGACCGGACAATGGGCTTCGCGCACGACCTTCTCAGTCAAGCTGCCTAGCAGTAGATGAAATATGCCGCTGAAGCCGTGTGTCGCCATCACAAAGACATCGGCTCCAATGTCCTTCCCCACCTCTAAGATAATTTTGGCCGGATCACCACTCACGTGCAGCAGCGTTTCGTACGGCACCCCATCCAGATACTCTTGGGCGAGTTCCTGCAGTTTCTGTCGTGCGACCCGCTCGGCCACGACTGAGTTGGCGTGCGTTCCTTCACGGGCTTGATAGACATCCCGGAGGAGGAGGTCGGTCTCTTCGGTTGGAACGATATGGAGGGGATAGACCGTGCTGCCACACTGTTCAGCCATGCGTCGTGCACACGCGAACACCGGCGCCGACCGCTCGGCAATGTCCACTGGAACCAGAATCGTCCGCAGTGGATGGGCTGCGGAGAGTTCCTCGCCTTGACGCGTGGTAAATACCGGGCAACGCGCTTCACGCATCACCTTTTCCGCAACACTTCCTAAAAGTAAATGGGCGAGCCCCGTGCGGCCGTGGGTTGCCATCACGAGCAGGTCCGCGTTCAGCGCCTCTTCGGCTTCAAGGATGCCAATCGCCGGATCGCTCCTTTGCCGCACATCGATTTTACACTGGACTCCGCTCAGATATTCTCGAGCGATGGCCTCTAGTCGTTCCCTGGCCATTTGTGCAGCCCAGATGGGGTCCGCTCCCCCCCCTTCTTCTGGACGATAGATTTTCCGTAGGAGATGGAGCTCATCGGTGGGCACGACATGCAGTAAGTGGACAACGCCATCGCCGCGTTGGGAGAGGTAACGGGCATATTGCAGGGCCACCAGCGAGGTTTCATCAAAATAGACAGGACATAAAATCGTACGGAATGGTGCCGCCATACCTACCTCCTTAGTTAGTGCAGCAGCGGTTGCAACAGCGAGTAGTGCATACTAATGAGGACCCATTTCCCCTCCACTTGGGCATAGGTAAACATATAACGACCATCCGAATATTGGGATGGCCCATTCTTTTGTCTCGTTGCGAGGCGAAAATTGCCCCACGTAACCCCAGTTGCGCCAATCACTCGGAACTCGGGAAGAATGGGGGTGAAGACAGCGTGCTCGTAATCACCAAAGTATTCCTGCAGCACCTGTTGAAAGCCTGCTTTTCCTTCAATCGGGAACGGTGAAAAAATGCCAAAGAGCACCACCTTGGCGTCTGTCAGCGCGAGAGCGGCAGAGAGATTCTTCGAGTTAAGTGCGTCGATCTCGGCTGCGAAACTTTTTTGCAGAGCAGCAAGGTCTTGGCTGCGGGCTACTGACGAAAGAGAGAGTACGCAGAACAGAACCAACATCAACACCGTATGTTTAGAGCGCATACACCTTCCTCCTGTCGCACGTTTCTTGGTCCCCAACCTCTCTCAGGAAGCAATTAATATCCTTGCAGCGGGGAGAGGTGGAGAGCGACTAACTGCCACTTTCCGTCCGTCTTGGTGTAGGTGAATGTATAGCGACCGTGGATCGTTTCTCGTGGCCCAATCTTTGGGTGCTCGGTAATCGAGTACGAACCCCACGCGAGCGCACTTGATCCAGTCACCACAAATTCCGGGTTCACGGGCTTGAAGTTGACGCTCGCATGATCGTCGAAGTATCCCGCGACGAGTTTGCGGAAATCCTCTTTTCCTTTGGTAGCGAAAGGTGAGAGAATGCCAAACACCACCACATCATCGTGAGCCCCTCCGACGAAGGCATTCTTGTTTTCCGTGTTGAACAAGCGGATGTCCTCGTCGAACATCGCTTTCACCTCAGAGACATCGTCGCCGCGTCCAGGCGCAGGAATCAACAGAAGCGTGACGACGATACACATCCGTGCCGCTGCTCGACATTTCATCGCTTTTCTCCCTCCTTCAACAGAAACCTCTCGACCTTGCTTGGCGCGCTTCTTCTTACAACATAGTCTCCTCGCTTTTGCTACCGCTTCTCACCTACTGTCAACGACACCGCCCCGTTCTCTTTACTTGCACTCTTAAGTATCCGCAAAACTGATGCCACATACAACGCCGCAGCCTCTTTTCATTCGTTGAGAAGAACGTGAATCATGCATGCACGGGCACCGTGACTCCGCGCACAAGCAGATGAGAGCGAAGCGCGTCCTGCAACACGAGCCAGAGCTGTTGCTCACTGTCAGCCTGAGCCAGTCGCTGACGCACGTCCTCTTTACTCATCGCCCGAGCAATAGCGGCAAGAATCTGCAATTGCAGTCCCTCGTCGTGTGTCGGGGTCAAGACGAGAAACACAAAATGCGCAGGCAATCCATCAGGAGCGTTCCACTCTACTCCGGCAACCGAACGGCCAAACAGGAGCATGGGTTTTGTCAACGTGTCCAAGTGCGCATGGGGAATCGCCAGACCATACTCAATGCCTGTTCCCATCAGTTCCTCTCGCGCACGCACAGCCGCGGACAAGACCTCTTGCTCTGGCATGGATTCATGCTCAGCCACGGCGTGGCAAAGCTCCTCTATCACCGCCCACCGCGAGGCGCCCCGCAGGGAAGGAAGAACTCTTCGTCGCACGAAGAACTCCACGATATTCACTGCTTGTCGCCGTCGGAGCGACCACAGCAGCCATGGTCCCACCATAAGCGAGGAAACGATGGCGGCCAGCACGACGGCCACAAACACGGACGCAGTAAACACGTGATGCTCTAAAGCGACCTTAGCCAGCAAAATTTCGGTCATCCCACCTGGCGTGAATGCGATGCCTACCGCTAAGCGGTCATCCCGCGACAAACTCGTGCCTAACGTTCCCATCCAGGCGCCAGCGAATTTGCCGACAATCGACACGACCGTCACAAACAGCACGAGCAACGCATCAAAGTTAGAGAAAAAATCCAAGCGGAGACCGATGCCGGCAAAAAAGAGCGACACAAAGACCGCGTGCACCATTTGGCTGAGGATCTGACGAGTGCGCTCTGACAGCGCGCGCGCTTCTCCAGCCATGATCCCCGCCAGGAAAAAACCGAAGAGCGCATTGAGGCCCATCCACTGCGTGATGCACCCGCACAGGAGCCCCAAGCAGCACACAAAGCTCAGGACCGCTCCCGGTTGTTGCGGGAGAGATTTCGTGAGCGCAGCAAGCGCCGCATCGACGAACCGCCGCCCGAGCGTAAGGCAGAACGCCGTGAAGACCAACGTGGCGAACAGAAAAAACGCGATCGCATGCACGTGCAGAGCTGACTGCGTCACCAAGGCGAGCAGGACACTGAAGATCACCCATGCGAGAATATCGTTGACCGCATACCCACAGAGGGTTAGTAGTCCCAAGTCGCTTTTG
>CAYTVL010000016.1:23488-101447 GCA_964441775.1 uncultured Enterobacteriaceae bacterium | reverse complement strand
GTCACAATCGAGGAGGGAGCAGCGGTAGCCTGAGCAGGCAATTTTCAGAGCAGGCTTCCCAGTATGCTCCACAACAAGACCCAGGTCCATTCTTGCCATTCCGTTGCCGTGCGCAACGGTGCGGCGTTCCCTAGGCCTAGCCTGAGGAGTTGGCTGACGATGTGCGCTTGGGTAGCGATTCCTGAAGTCTGTTGCTTAGTAAGAAACCCGTGGTTGTACGGCGTAGAGAAGAAATCTTTCACACTTTCTGCAGTCACACCGAGGAGTACGATCTTATCTTTCAATACTTCTGGGGCAACTGCTCCGGAAAGCAATGCCGTAAGAGAGAAAGAACGAAACGGCCATCGAGCCCCTTTGAAATCGAGCAGAAACTGATATCCGCGTGCATCGGCCCCGATATACGCGCCATCATAGGCTGTAAATGGTCGGATAGTAGTAGGCCCGAGCCGGATATATTGAGGGTTCAATGGGTCTGGCTGGGGGACGACGCCCTCTGCTTGAAGATAAAGCAATGCTAGTCGCAGGGCGAATGAATACGCCGTGGTTTTGCCGTCATCGAGAAAAAGTAATCCCCGACGCACCACAGCGTCGGGATCTACGATAATATCGTTGGCTCCGATCTGTTCGGTATTCTCAAGCACAGGTGGTGGCGGAACTGTGCCGTCTCTGCCGTTTCCGAATTTCATAATCGCAATGATGTTCGGGTTATGCAGCAACACCTTCGTCAGTTCTTCGCCACCAGGCGGGACAGGAAGATCCCGAAAAATATCTAGACCGATGGCACGTGGTTGTGCCTGGGCGATTTGGTCCAAAACCCCTGCAAGCGTCTCATCCGTCAGCGGCCAGCGCTGCTGGGCACGGATGTCCTGCTCGCTAATCTGTATAAGCACGATACGGGGATCCGGCCCGGGCGGCTCCGGCTGCAGCCTTAGGCATACGTCGTAAGCGGTGAGTTCCAACAACTCATAAACGCCTGTACTTCGTAACCCCATGACCGCGAGCCAAACCAATACACTAATGAGAACAGCAGCTACGGCTGGAGACGCCATACCTTGCCTGGGGAGAGCCATGATGTATGGCATACTGGATTACTAGCCATAAGGCAAATAGAAATGTTTGTTGCTAGACGCGACCATCCCATTACACCGCAGGGCCTCCGTTCGGACTTCGCCCGCACGGCGAAATGAAGGGAGTGATTTCGCTCAAGTCCCTTTTCAGGTTCCTTTGCGCCCGATACAGTGAGCTTTTTATGTCGGGCTTTTTTATTACCTTTGAGGGTATCGAAGGATGTGGCAAGAGCACCCATGCAGCGTTGCTCGCCCAGGCGTTGCAAGCGCAAGGGTACAAGGTCGTGACGACTCGGGAACCCGGTGGGACGCCGATAGGGAAAACGCTTCGGCAGATTCTTTTGCATTCCACGGAAACGCCGCTGGCGCAGGGCACTGAACTGCTGTTGATGTTGGCCGACCGAGCGCAGCACGTGCAGGATGTCATTGCCCCGGGGCTGGGTGAGGGCAAAATCGTGATCTCTGACCGTTTTGTCGATTCCACCACGGCCTATCAGGGATACGGGCGTGGGCTGGATCGCGATTTGCTCTCGCGCCTGAATGCGTTTGCGTGTCATGGATTTATGCCAACGTTCACGATCATTCTGGATCTCCCCGTGAAAGAAGGACTGAGCCGGGCCGGGAAGCGACGAGGCAGCGACGCTGCGGTCGATCATTTTGAGGCCGAGTCCGTTGCCTTTCACGAGCGGGTGCGGGAAGGATTTCTGGCCGTGGCTCGCGTGGAACCTCAGCGAGTGCGTGTGCTGAATGCCCAACAGCCCATTGAAGAGCTACATAGGGAAATCCTCAACCTCGTGCAGAAACGCTTAGCTGAAAATAGGCAGCCCCCTTCATCCTAGTGAGATACGTACGGCACATGCCGTGATACGAGTCGGTGAGAAGAGCGAAGAGACCATGCTGTTCAGCAACATTCGCGGCCAAGACCCAGCCGTAGCGACTGTACGGAACGCTTTAGCGAATGATCGTCTGGCGCATGCCTATCTTTTTATTGGCCCACGTGGAGTTGGTAAAAAAGCAACTGCGGTGACGCTTGCGCAAACGCTCTTTTGTCAGGCACGGCCTCAGGAGGGTTGTGGCGTCTGCTCGGCTTGCGCTTCAGTGCGGGCTGGGACGCATCCGGACCTGACGCTGGTCGCGCCGGAGTCAGGAAAACAGTCGGTCGTTATCGATCAAGTGCGAGAGCTGCAACACCTGTTTATTCTGAAGCCCGTCTCTAGCGATCGGAAAATCGCCATTATCGACGACGCGCATCTCTTAACCGCGCAAGCGCAGAGCGCGCTGCTCAAGCTCGTCGAGGAACCGCCTGGTAACGCTCTGTTAATTCTGTTGACAGTGAACTCCGCGACGTTGTCTCGTCCGTTATTATCTCGCTGTCAGCAAGTCCGTTTCTCGGCGCTTCCCCTACTGGTGGTGGAGCAATTACTTACGCAAGAGCACGGGAAAGACACCGCCACAGCCCGCGCCCTTGCTTTACATAGTCGCGGGAGCATTGGTCGGGCGCTGTTGCTAGACCCTGAAGTGTTCACCGACGAGCGCAAATATGTGGAAGACGTCCTGCCGACACTGAAGCACGCCTCCTTCTCGGATGTGTCCCGGCTGGCCGAATGGCTAGTGGCGGACCGCATGAAAAAGTCCGTCGCCACGACTGAGGGTGGCGAGGGCCGGTCAACAGGCGATCGCCTCGAACTTCTTCTCTCCTGGTACGAAGAAGTACTGTACTGCGCGGTGTTCGGGCAACAGAGCGTCGTCCGTCACCACGAGTGCGTGACTGCCCTGTCGCAGATGGCCGCCGACCTTGGTGTCGCCGGGGCGCTGCGACAACTCGGTCTCGTCTATGATACGATACAGGCGCTTGGGCGTAATGCGAACCGGCAATTGGCGGTGGAAGATATGCTATTACAGTTAGCCGCTGCGGCCTGAGCGAACATTTTTTAGGAACGATGTATGCCACGGATTTACATTACGACCCCTATTTATTATGTGAACGGCGACCCGCACTTGGGCAGCGCGTACACCATGCTCATTACCGACACGCTGGCGCTGTACTATCGCGCGCGTGGGTGGGAGACGTTTTTCTTAACCGGCACCGATGAGCATGGCGACAAAATAGAAAAAGCTGCTGCTGAGGCCAATATGGCGCCGAAAGTGTTCACGGATAAAGTGAGCGCCACTTTTCGCGCAGTGTGGGATGAATGCGATATTCGCTACGATCATTTCATTCGCACGACTGATGCGTACCATACTCAATACGTTCAATCCGTGCTGGCGAAATTGTATGAAACTGGAGATATCTACTTCGGCGCTTACAAGGGTCTCTACTGCTTTGGCTGTGAACGATTCTATACGCAAAAAGAGTTACGGGACGGCAAGTGCCCGGATCACATGACCGCACCCACTGAGATTGAGGAGGAAGGCTATTTCTTCCGCATGGGCAAATACCAGGATCGCCTGATTGCGCACCTTGAGGCGCAGCCGGACTTCATCCGCCCGGAAGGGTTTCGCAACGAAGTCGCGGCGATGCTGCGCGAACCGATTGGCGATCTGTCGATTTCTCGCCCCAAGACGCGCCTGACGTGGGGTATCGAGCTGCCGTTCGATCAACGCTACGTCACTTACGTGTGGTTTGACGCCCTGTTGAACTATATTAGTGGTCTAAAATATCAAGGAGAAGATGTCTGCGAGCAATTTTGGCCGGTCGCCGAGCATTTCATCGGGAAGGACATCCTCAAGCCGCACGGTGTGTTCTGGCCGACCATGCTGATGGCGATGGGTATGCCCCTCTATCGCCATCTCAATGTGCACGGCTTTTGGACGGTGGAAGGACAGAAGATGTCTAAAAGTTTGGGCAATGTGATTTCTCCGTTAGCGATGAAAGAGAAAATCGGGCTCGACGCGTTCCGCTATTTTCTGTTGCGCGAAAGCGTGTTCGGTCAAGATGCGGATTTCCGCGAGGAGAGTTTGCATACGCGCTACAATGCCGAGTTAGCCAACAACATCGGCAACCTCGTGAGCCGCACCTTGGCCATGCAAGAGCGCTACTTCAAAGGCGTGGTGCAACCGTTCAGTAATCCAACGCCGGAGATCGATCGGAAGCTCGCGGCGGCGTTTGCGCAAGCCGCAACCGAAGTGGAACAGCATGTGACAAACCTTGCCCTAAGCCGCGCCTTGGAAGCGATCTTCCGCGCCACCGATCAGGCCAATAAATACATCACGGAAACCGCTCCCTTTACGTTGGCGAAGGAGCAAGCGTCGCTCCCACGCGTCGGCGCTATTCTTCACAACCTGTTAGAGGCGCTACGCATTTCCGCTCAGCTACTGACGCCGTTTTTGCCGGAGACCTGCGAGAAGATTTTCGCCTTGTTAGTGCTGCCGTCTGAACTGAAGACCGTTTACGATCTCCCGTGGGGAAAAGCCTTTACTCCTGGTCACTATGTGCAAAAACCGCAATCGCTTTTCCCACGTCTCGCCTGAGGACGCCGGATGTTGGTAGATTCACATTGTCACCTGACCGATCCGCAGTTCGACGCGGACCGAGCCGACGTGATCGCCCGCGCCCGCGCCGCTGGGGTCGGGCGTTTTCTGGTGGTCGGCGCCAATGGCGATTTCGTGCACAACGAGAAAGCTGTGGCCCTCGGGCAAGAGTATGCAGAGGTCTTCGCCATTGTGGGGGTGCATCCGCACGACGCCAAGACCATTACGTCCGACACCTACGCACGTCTTCGTGCACTTGCGCAGCACCCTAGAGTGGTGGGACTAGGGGAGACCGGCCTCGATTTTTACTACGACAACTCTCCCCGAGAAGATCAACGTACTCATTTCCGCAACTTCATCCACCTCGCTCGGGAGCTGGCGTTGCCGCTGTCTATGCACGTTCGCGACGCCTACGCAGAGGCAGTGCACACGCTGCACGTTGAAGGCGAGGGGCAGGTGCAGGGCGTGATGCACTGCTTTACTGGTTCTGCGGAAGAAGCCAATGCTTTACTTGATCTTGGGATGTTTATTTCGTTTAGTGGTATCGTCACCTTCAAAAGCGCGAGTGATTTACGCGCGGTGGCGAAGACAGTTCCACTTGAACGGTTATTGATCGAGACCGATTGTCCGTTGTTGGCCCCGACGCCATACCAAGGCAAAAGGAATGAACCAGCCTACGTCGTGCAAGTGGCGAAGACGCTCGCCGAGGTGAAAGAAGTGATGTTGGAGAGTCTTGCGGAAGCGACCTGGAAAAACGCCGAAGCATTATTCCGGCTGCGATAAAGAGGAGCCTGCTCTTTATCTCCTCAATGCACTTGTGGCGTTTGGTGACGCATTTCGAGGAGTTCTCGCAGCGTGGCTTCGGCCATTTTGAGGGTGGCTTCGCTTCTGCGGCGCTCTTCTTGGTTCATGCGAATCAGCTCTTGTATTCCTTGTCGCCCGTCTTGGCTCATCTGGATCAGCTCTTGAATCCCTTGCAGGCTCGCTTTAGTGCTGCGGTGGATGTCGATAAGCGTAAAGAGCCCAAGCAACAGAGCGGTTGCGATTCCTAAGAGGGCAACGACCGCGAGATACAACTCCATACAGTTTCCTTCATTCTTTAGGACTACGGGACAAAACTCCTCCAGTCTGGCAAACCGTCAACGTGTCATTGCGAGGGGAGCGAAGCAATCTTTGCTTTAGGTTTTCGATTCTTGCGAGATTGCTTCGTCGTCTACGACTCCTCGCAATGACAGGCTCCTTGATTTCCGTTCGTGGGTTTTGTCTCAAAGTCCTTAGGCTTGTGGCGCGGGTTTCTCCCGTTCGCGGCGGAGTTCTCGCCCTTCACGACATTCTTGGCAAATGCCATAGATTTCCATTTTGTGATTCGTCGCTAAAAACCCATACTCGCGGGCGACGCTCTCCTGAAGCTGCTCGATTTGCGGATGGACAAACTCGATGATGCGTCCGCAGCGTTCGCAGATGATGTGATCGTGGTGGCGTTCTTCCTCAACGTTCTCGAAGCGCGCTTGTCCATCGGTGAAGTGTTGTTCCGCCGCGAGTCCGCATTCGATGAGCAGTTTCATCGTGCGGTACACTGTGGCGTACCCAACGCGTGGGTTTACTTGGCGCACTTCGCTATACAACTCTTCGACGCTGATGTGTCGATTCGCAGCGAAGAAGACTTGGGCGATGTCTTCACGCTGGGACGTTGCCTTTAAGCCCTGCTCTTTAATCCACTGCCGAAATACTTCCAAGCGGTTGCTCACCGGGCGGCTCCTCCACCCAGCAAACGACGCAAGGAAGGAGAGAGCGGCGCGGTGTCAACATTGCGCCGAGCGAGTTCGTCAACAAGAATTTCGATGCGTTCGGACGCTGGCTGATCACGGTCCAGAAAGACCATATCCTGCTCATGTACACGGCAACTTCCGCCCCGCACCCGATAGCCGACCTCTCGAAGAAGCTTCTCTTCGCGCACGCGAATACCGAGGTGTCTCGCTAACGCTTTGAGTTCCTCGAGAAGAGCGGCCCCCTTTCCTCCTGCCGATTGTTTCTTTGCCATATCATTCTATTGTGGCCAAGCGGATAGCCCTTGTAAAGCGCTTGTTGGTTGCGTGAAAGAGAGAGGAGTGGTAAGGAGGCGGCAGAGAACAAGGGCGAAGGAGCACGGCATGATCAAAAACATTCTGGTGGCGCTCGATGGTTCTGAACACGCGCGCGCCGCCCTCCGCTACGCGCTCTGGCTCGCTGAACGGTTTCACGCCCAACTTTCCGGGCTCCATGTGATTGACATTGTCTCTATCGAAGGCCCTTTTTTTCAGGATCTTTCTGGGGCGCTGGGGTTCGAACCGTATTTTGACGTGGCGGAGAAGGTCCGTGAGGCGCTCCACGAACGTGGACAACATTTAATTGAAGATTTCGTCTCCACTTGTCATGAGCGTGGTATTCCTTGCGACTCCCAATGCACGATCGGCATCATCGCCAATGAAATCTGCGAGCATGAGCGCGTCGCTGACTTGGTGGTGATCGGCCACCGCGGCGTCAATGAAAAGTTTTCAACGGGATTACTAGGCGGCGTGGCGGAGAGCATCACCCGCAAAAGTCCCAGGCCGGTGTTTGTTTCGCCCATGCACTTCCAACCCATACAGAATCCACTGTTGGCGTATGACGGCAGTCAGCGCGCGAGCGCAGCGTTACACAGCGCGGCGGAATTTTGCGCGGTCACTGACCTGCCGCTGACCGTGCTGCACGTTAAGGCGCGCGAGGGCAATGGAGATGACAAAACCTTGGAGGAAGCACGTCACTATCTTGGCTCGTATGGGCTCCAGCCCACGTTCCTTTCTTTGAGCGGCCATCCCTACGAGCAGATCGTCGCCTGCGTCAGGCAACGTGAACACGACTTGCTCTTCATTGGCGCGTACGGGCATAGCCGGATTATCGAGATGGTCCTTGGCAGCACGACGGAATATGTACTGCGCAACGCACCCTGTCCGGTATTTTTGTCGCGGTAGCGAGAGAAGCGTCTGAGGTTGTTACTGCACTTGATACCAGATCAACTCTGTCAAGCTCTTGATGGGCGTGCCTTCGCCTTCGCTGCTGATGGCGCGAACGAGGCCGACGCCTTCAGCATACCATTCTATATGGTAGAGATGATATGTGTGCGCATTCTTCTTATCATCCGCATACTCATTGGCTGAGGTTGTTTCGACTCTCAGACAATTATGAAAGACTCCCGCTGGAACGCGTACTTCTTCCGGGTCGATACGGGCCGTGGCTGAGGCCGTCAGGGTTTGACCGCTCGCTGGCGGCCATGCATTCGTTTGCAAGCCAATCGGCCAGGTCACGGCCCCTCGATAAGGGCTTGGGAGAATCTGTTCCGCCCCGGAGCCCAGTTGCGTGTCCCACACTTTATCGCCTTCGGAATCGAGCCACGGGTAGCGGTGGAGAAAACCGCCTTTGTGAAAGTAGGCCACGGTGCTTCTCGCATCCGGCGACGCAGTGGTCAAAGGTTCATATTGCTCGGCCACGACGTAGGAAAGCTCGTTAAAGAGCGGCAGATCGTCTTTAATGACGGTCTCCGTCATGTAATACAAATAATCTCCGGAAAACGTCACCAGATGGGTCCATGAATTATGAAGCGCGAGCGGGAAATAATTCGCTTCTCGCAGCGGCGTGCGCGGCGTTAAGAGGGCCGTCAGCGTTCCCAGGGCCAGGAACAGGACACAGACAGCGAGAAGCGGCCTTTTCATGGACAGACTATATTGTGCGTCAGTCGAAGGCGCAATTACGATAATTCCTTCCTGGCGTCTTGCTCTTCCTTTTTCATAAACCTTCTGTTCTGGTGTCTTCTGTTAACGATGGGAATGAACGCAGTGCACTGTACGGATCAACGTCTGCCCTTTGCTGAGGTCGTCACGCTGCATCAAGAAGTCGTGTATCGTTATCTCGTGCGTTTCACTCGGAACTCACATGATGCGCAAGACCTCTTTCAGGACACCTTTCTGCGCGCGCACCGCGCCTACGCAGCTTTGCCGGCGGACGCCAACGTTCGAGCGTGGCTGATGAGGATTGCGGTGAATCTGACAAAGAACTATGTGCGGGACCGCCAACGGCTGCGCCGAGTGATTCTGGAGACGGTCCCGGAAACGACACCCAACGGCCACCAAGAAGCAGTGGCCAGCATCGATACGGAGGGCCTTATGATTTCCCAAGAAACGGCGCAGACCTTGTGGACGGCGATTGAGGAGTTGCCGTTTCGCCAACGCGCGGCGTTTGTCCAACGTCAGTTTGAAGGTCTCGCCTACGAAACCATTGCCGCTAATCTCGGCTGCTCTCAGGACAGCGCACGGGCTCATGTCTATCAAGCGTTACGGAAATTACGCCTCGCGCTCGACCCGACCAATTCAGACGAACAAAAAGGGTAATGTCATGCGAAACGCACAAGTATCTCAATTGTCCTGCGGGTTGTCCGAGAACCTCTTGATCGCGGAGGTGTTAGGGGAAAATACCAACTCCGGTAGTCGCCACGTAGCTACTCACCTCACTACGTGTGTCTCTTGTCAACAACTTCTCGAACGCTATCGGCGTCTGCGATCTGATTTGCATGCTTTAGCGACGGTGACGGGAGAGAAGCAGGGGCTGACGGAGGCTCGACGTCAACTTGATAGCCGACTCAACGTGGGCCGTCGCCCAACACTTCACATGGAGACTTGGCGCTCTCCAGTGGGGGACATTCGCATTGGCGCCACGAAGAAAGGGGTGGCGCTGGTTGAATTTGTGAAGCCGGGAACACTCGAGTCCGCAGCCCCACGTTGGCGTACGGATTTCGCCGTGGAGCCTGGAGGTGAGACCATCGCTGCGCTTATCGAAAAACTTGAAGACTATTTCAGTGGAAAAGTGGCGACCCTCAATTGGATCGTGGACGATGTTCTCATGCGTAGTGATTTCCAACGGGACGTGCTTCGCGCGACCGCCGAGGTGCCGTATGGGACGATGGTCACCTATCAGAGCCTTGCCGAAACGCTGGGACAGCCCAAGGCCGTTCGCGCCGTTGCTCAGGCGCTGCGATATAATCCCGTGCCGATCCATATCCCCTGTCATCGCGTAATTGGGAGCGACGGGGCGCTGACCGGCTACGCCGGCAATCTTGTAGAAGTCAAGAAGAAAATTCTTGAAGTAGAAGGAATTCCGATTGTGGCCACCGCGAAAGGACTGACTATCCCGCGCTCACGCTTGTATGTGGGGTGGCGCCGCGAGCGCGCTTTTTGCCGACCAGATTGTTCGTGTCTGAAAGAACAATCTGCCGGCGATCGCGCGTTTATTCCTTCGCGAGCTCGGGCTGAAGAAATGGGCTATGCCGCCTGCGATGTGTGTCGACCGGATTTGCATCCACTCGCATTACTCTAAAGACAAAAATTCCATAGGAGGAGTTATGGCAGGAAGAATTGATCATCTGATTGTCACCGTCAATAAGTATGAGCAGGCTTGCCATTTCTACAGTTGGCTCATGCCGCAGCTCGGCTACCCTGAGATGCACGACTACGGCGCGATGCGTGGATGGGCGTCAAAGAGCGGCAGTTTCTGGATCAAGAAGGCGGACACTCGTTTTGCCGTCGATACGTTTAACAAAGACCGTGTCGGACTGTGCGAAATTGCTTTTCAAGCGGATGGACGCGTGCAGATCGATGACCTAGCGAAGAACCTGGAGGCCCACGGCGGCGCGATTCTCGATCCGCCGCGCGAATATGATTATGTCCCGGGCTATTATGCGGTGTTTTTTGCCGACCCTGACGGCCTCAAACTGGAGTTCGTGCACCTTCCTTCTTGAGCAGTAGGCGTACGGTTTGCCGCCCGTTGAAGTTCATGTGAAGTTCATGCTTTGATAGGCGGCATTATGAGACAGCGGCTGCGTCTTTTCCGTCCCGTTTTCTTCCTGACGGCTGGGCTCGTGTGCCTAACCGGCTGTCAACATTCACAATCAGATTCGACTTCAACCCCGCCTCCGCAAGAAGTGACGACCGTTCCTCCCGATCTTCAGGAAACGGTGAATGCCTTCGTCCACGCCGTAGAAACAGTCGATATTCCCAGCATTCTTGCAATTTACGCCGAAGATTTCCTGAGTGGCGCGGGACGCTCTAAAGATGGGGTGCGTGAAGTCTTTACTCGACTGAAAGAAAATCACGTCAAACTGGAAGTCGAAAAAGCAACGATCGAAAAAGCGAACGGCAATAACGCGCTTCTCCGTACGCAGATGCGTTTACGTTACATTGATCGCTTTCGAGACCTTGGCGAGGGAGAAGTCGTAGTCACCGATGTGCTTAGACATTCACTCCGCAAAGAACAGCCCGGCTGGAAAATTTACGCCGATGAGCGCCTGTCCACCTATCGCGAAGGACGCTTTGGCCTCCAAGCGCCTAACGTCCAGATTGAAGTGCCAGAGCAGCTCCCAGTGAAGTTGGAGTATCCTGTTACTATCACCGTCCATCGGGACGCGGAGATCGATTACCAAGTGATGGTCGGCAATTATGTGGAAGATCCGGCCGTGCTGCCGCCACCGGACATTGTCACCGCGTTACCTGACGATGGCATTCTCCGCGCGCATTTACTGCCGAATCCCCAAGGTCGTAGTGAGATGGTGCGCGTGACAGTGATTGCTGCCGCCGCCGATGGTCATTGGGTTGGCGCCACGACCGTCTCAAAATTTGTTCCAGAAGGGGCACAAAGTCAAAAAGAAGAGGAGCAAGAACTAACAGGAGCCATGACGAAAGGAAAGGAACATGTATGAGCACGGCCAATAAAACGATCGTCCGCCGCTATTTTGAAGAAGTCCTGAGCCAGGGGGATCTGGAACTTATCGACGTGCTCATTTCTCCGCAGTATGTCGGCCATTACCCGGCTGGGTACGAGTTAGGAGGCGGACCCGAAGATGTCAGGCAAGTTGTGACCAGCGTGCGAAGCGCCTTTCCGGACGTGCATTTTACCGTTGATGATCTGATCGCTGAAGGAGAAAAAGTGGTCTGTCGCTGGACATTTCATGGCGAGCAAGAGCGTGATTTCATGGGTATCCCTGCTTCGGGACGAAAAGCTGTGGTGATGGGGATCGCGATCTATCGGGTCGTGAATGCGCAGATTGCCGAGGCTTGGTTTACCTGGGACGCGTTAGGTTTGATGCGACAATTGCATGTGGAAGAAGCCCAAGAATAAAATAACAAAGACAACACGTTTCTTCTCTCTTACGCTGTGGAGAATTGCTATTCCCTTGCAAAAACGTGCTTCCAAGATAGCCAAGATGCATGAACGTGTCCCACGGTTCTTTACGCAAGTGTATCGCTTCGTGGCGCGAGTGCCGCGAGGCAAGGTGGTGACGTACGGACAGGTCGCGGCCCTGCTTGGCGTCCCTCACGCTTCCCGCGCTGTTGGCGCGGCGCTCCGACACCTTCCGCAATCGCTGGTACATGCGGTGCCGTGGCAACGGGTCATCAACGCCTCTGGTGGAATCAGCCTGCGCGGCGATGTGATTCGAGTAGAGGAACAACGTTGGTTGTTAGAAAATGAAGGAATTGAATTTAACCGCCAAGGGAAAGTGAATCTCAAAAAATACCGCTGGGCTGGATCGGCGCGAGGGAAAGAACCGAAAGGGCGAGCGCCACGGCGGGAAAAGAAGGGCGGCGCGCGGGCCGCCTTTGTGTCGTTACGGAATCAGCACTAACTTCCCGACTGACCCGCGCGATTCCATCAGCCGGTGTGCTTCGGCAGCGTCCGCCAATGGGAATGATTTCCCGATCAGCATTTTCAGTTTCCCCTCTTTCATCAACTGAAAAGAGTTTTCGATACCTTCACGGTGTTTGTCCGGCATCGATGAGACAGTGTAAAGCACGAACCCGCTGACCTTAGTTGATTTTTGAAACAAGGACATCAGATTGACCGGATCAGGAACGCCACCCGCACGTCCATACAGAATGAGATGGCCAAACGGGGCCAAGCACCGCAAGCCTTTTTCCAGTGTGGGCTTGCCCACGGCGTCGAGGATAAGGTCTGCCCCGCGCTTATCGGTGAGTTTGAGCACTTCTTCCGAAAAGTCTTGGTCAACGTAGTTAACCACTTCTTCGGCTCCGTATTGTTTCACTAAATTAATTTTACTATTGCTCGACACAGTACCGATCACCCGAGCCCCGGCGGCTTTAGCAATTTGCACTGCGACAATGCCAACGCCGCCAGCGGCGGAATGCACGACGACGGTTTGGCCCGATGTCGTTTGATGAGAGGTATGCAGCATGTGGTACGCAGTCAACGTTTGAATGGGAAAGGCCGCTCCTTCTTCGAAACTGACAGAATCCGGTATCAACATGACCTGTGCGGCCGAAACCGTGCAGTATTCCGCGTATGTTTTGACGCCAATTGCGGCGACGCGAGCCCCGATCTTGAGGTGTGTGACGCCTTCGCCAACGGCTTCGATTACGCCAGATGCTTCCAATCCTGGAATGTCCGGCAAGTTCGGTTTTATTAAATACTGTCCCTGACGAAAGAAGGTATCGGCGAAATTGATACCAATTGCATGAACTTTGATCAGTACCCCTCCAGGCCGTGGTGTGGGCTGCGGGGCCTCCTCTAGCTTGAGCACCTCGGGTCCGCCGAGCTCGTGAAACATGATTGCTTTCATAATGGCCTCCCTCGATTGATTGTGATCGTGCTGTTTCTCGTACTAGCGGACAGCATTGAATGAAGAAAGGGCGGGGACCTTTAAAAAATCAATCAGCAGAACATAAAGAGGACGGTATCACGCCCTGTTTTGGATGAGGCTTTTACGAGGCGGCCTACCCAATTAAGTAAGGCGAGGTTGATGCCTATCTGCGCCCGGTCCTTATCGGACTCTATTCTCTCTTTCTATAGACTCAGAATTTCAAAGTAATTAATTACTACTAGTAATTTGGTTAAATATTGCTATTTTATTTTCTAGAAGAGCAAGGTAGAAGTGTTGCCAGACTAGGAAAAAGGTAGAAAAAGAACTGTATTATTAATTTGTAGGTTCTTTTAACGTTTTGCAATGTAGTTCAAAGAGTAGATACTCTTTGAACTACGTTTCGAAAAGTCAGCAGGAGGGTACAGAATAGCTAAAGGAATAGCTCAGGGAAGAATCAATAAGGAAATTACTTATAAGGGCGGAGCTATATTTACAGAACCAAACAAATCAGCTTTTTAAAAAATGCAAGGCTGACAATAAGCGGCAAGCTGCTTCTCTTTCAGAAAATATCATTCGTCGCTCTCAGAGCTAATCTAAATCAGTACGCCAAACAGGGCAAGGACCTCGCCCTATAGCCATAATTAAAATCGTCGTCCTCATTTCCTAAAATAAAGTAACGAACCCTTCCGGTTTCCATTTTCTTTCAATCCCCTCTTCTACTCTATAGACATGTCTTTTTCGGAGAACCCAAGAGAGACGATGTCCGTAACGTAGGTTAAGTCGCTCATTTACCGACTGTATTACTGCGTTCATGAATCATCTTTTTCGCAAGATACTGTCGCACATTGGGAAGCAGCAAGACACCGTCTCTCATTCCCAACGGCAACATAACGTACAGGAGAAGAGCGCTGAGCAGACTGAGTCTTTTCAAGGGGAGACGTATCCAAAATTAACCTTAGATCGTCGCATCACTACTGCGGTGAGTGAACTAAGCAATCATAGTGAACTCCTCGGGCTACTTGTTGATGCTTCTCCAGATATTCTCTTCCTCTACGAGCTTCCTACTCGAGAATGTTTGTACGTGAATCGTCAGATTTCCTACACTCTTGGCTTTTCTCTCAAAGAAATCGAGACGATGGGGACTTTACTGCTCGATAGCCTCCTCTACCCTGATGATGCACAATTATTTTCTAACCAAGGAAGGCGATTCGTTTCACTCAAAGACGGCGAAATCGATGAGACAGAATGTCGTCTGAAACATGCTAATGGCGAATGGCGCTGGTTCCATTGCCGGGGGACCGTCCTTGTGAGGGATAACAACGGAAACCCACAACAGATTCTTGGCGCGGCACGGGATATTACTGAACGCAAAATGAATGAGGAGATGCTACGCGATCAGAAAGTTTTGGCTGCACTAGGACGAATGGCTGCCCGAGTGGCGCATGAGATTAACAATCCTCTCGCTAATATCAAGAATTCTCTCTTTTTGCTCAAGAATACTGCGCTACGGGATCATCCCGACGCCAAATATCTACAATGGACTGAGGAAGAAGTCGATCACATTGCTCAAGTCGTCAAGAAGATTACGACCTCTGCTTTGATAGATTTCTAATCGAAGGATGCTTTGTATGGGCATGTTTTTGAATAGTTGTCTTCAGAAAACTGAAGGAAACCTCACTTAGTTCTCTCTTGAAAGCCACCGTTGTGTATCTTGAACATTTTGGGTTCCATGAGAAGCCGTTTCACATCACGCCTGACCCGCGCTTTTTTTATCCGAGTCTTGTGAGTCAAGAAGCCTATGCCAGCCTCTTTTATGGAATTACAGAAAAAAAGGGCTTTGTCGCCCTCACTGGCGAGGTCGGCACTGGGAAAACGACTCTGCTGCGACGGGTAATGCTCAGTTTGGCCAATTCCGTTAATTTTGCTTTTGTTTATAATACAACCTGGACCTTCGACGAAGTGCTTGATGCTATATGCAGTGATTTTGCTCTTCCTCTGCCAGCAAGCGGGAAGAGATTTGATAAAGTCCAGGCGTTAAACTCCTTCCTTCTTGAGCAACTCACTCGCGGAATGACGGCGGCTGTCCTCGTTGATGAGGCGCACAATTTAAGTGCTGATGATCTGGAGAATCTTCGACTTCTCTCAAATCTAGAAACTAGCAGTGAGAAGCTGTTGCAAATCGTGTTAGTGGGCCAAAATGAGCTTGAAACCAAGCTCATGCAACCCAATTTGCGACAGGTCAAAGACCGGATTGCCATTTGGACGAGACTTGATCGTTTAAAAACACGAGAGGTTGGAGCCTTCATTTTTCACCGACTCCATGTAGCTGGTTACGAGAAAGAGGATTTATTCACTCCCGAGGCAATTGACCGAATTGCCGCTTATTCTCAAGGGAGTCCCCGTCAGATTAATATTATTTGTGACAATGCGCTGCTTGCCGCTTATGGGACATATCAGAACCAGGTTTCTGCTGAAATCATCAAGGAGGTCGCACAGGATCTTGGCCTTATTCACAAAAAAGCGAAAAACGATGCGCCTCTGCTCGACTCTGCTGAAGACACTTCTTCTGCCGTGAAAGAACTGCCGCAGGCAGATGTTATAGTCGAGACGCCTCTTAGCGGGCCGAATCCGGAGATTTTTCAAAAGGAAGAAACCTGGAAAAGGGAACAGCAGACTCTCTACTTTGTCCTCGTGCGCTCAAAGTTCACTAAATACGTAATCTTTCTAGCGCTCCTCATCGGTACTCTCGTCGTCTTCGTCTTCCAAGATTCTGGAGCGAGTCTGATTGGGGCCAATTCCCTGGTGAGCAGGGTAGTGGACTTTTTGCAAATGCGGCCGAGCCCAACACAGCCAGTGATACTGCCGCGCGCAACAATTGTCTTACCAACTCCAAACAACTCAAGTAGAATTGCCGAACAAAGAGGAGAAAAATCTCAAGAAGAAGCAGGGCTCAAAGGACAAGAGAACATTGCCTCTGTCAGACGAGGCTATGACGATTCCAAGGTAACGGAAGCGGCTCCCATGCAACCTGCGCGGATGGAACAACCGTCCTTCATCCGTACGACGACTCCTCCTCTTGATCCGGAACGAGGCGAAAAACAAGCACAGTCGCTGGAAGATTATCGGCAATCTAGCCAGTTCATCACCATGTCACATGGGCTGACAATTCTTGCTCTCGTCTCTCGTCTGTATGGCAATCAGAGTTTGCTCGTCCTAGGCCTGCTCAAGGAGGCCAACCCGCAGATTACTGATCTCGATAAGGTGTTTGAAGGCGACCGACTTTGGATACCACCGCTCACCCGAGAAACATTGCTCCGCCAACAACCGGATGGGTCCTATCAATTAAAGTTCTCATGGTTTCGCGAGAAGAGAGAGGCGGAGCGCTGTAGGCAAGCATTACTTGCTCAAGGGTATACTGCTGTCATTGTGCCCCAGCAAATCTCTTCTACGCTTAAGCTCTACCGAATTGAAATCGAAGGTCTGAGAGAGGCCACAGCTATCGAGAATGCATGGGAGCTGGTTCGCTCGCAAGATTTGGCCGCCTTCTCCCGCTCAAGAAAGAAAGCATAGAATACCCAGGAAACTACACTTCCTTATTTTTCTTCCTTCCGTCAGACCAAATGAAAACAATATGGAAATTCGTTTTGCGACTGATCTTTTTTGAATATGCCCAAAGTTTTTCCTTCCATTTCCTCACTGTGCGTGATTATCGTATCGCTCTTCCATGTACAAAATGGGGAGGCAAGCTGGCTCGGGCGCCTCTCACTGACAACCATGGAAGGATATACTGACAATCTTCAGTTTTCCGAAAAAAATGAGAAGGACTTTGTCTCAAGATTCATTCCTACGATGACCTTCATTCATAAGTCGCCCTGGCAGGATTATCCTGACTTTGCGGCCCGCTTAAGTGTGGCGGGGGAGTACTTCGCGCAGCATCCGGCCTTGAACAACTTTGGCGATAATCTTGAATTCAACGCCGCCTATGTATACCCATATTCGTCAAGGTTGAATTTTGTGTTTTCTGATCGCTTTGAGCGTCTCGGGGAGAGCAGAATTGGTGACGCGCAAGGTGGCTCGGGAAGAAGCACCAATGGTAGTCTCAATAATATAGGGTCACTTATTAGACTTGATAACGTCAATTTGCCTAGCGGCTTGAGCGGCGGCCTCGGTGGCATGGGGGCGCTCGGTGGACTCGAGGGAGTCAACATGGGCAAGCTTAGCTTGTCTGGAGGATCAGCTTGTCGAAGGAGTGGTGCTTTTGGTGGGCGCACTGGATTCAGCCAAAACGATAGCGCTCTTGTTAACACTGGCAAGCTTCAGGAAAATCAAACGAGCGTCGAAGCGCGGGTTTTATATAGTTCTCTGCTTGCCTTTCGTGCAAATTATTGTTGGGAAGATACTACCTTTATTAGCGCGGGAGGAGGGGAGACTGCTCACTCGATCGAATTCGAAGGTTCATACCTACGCTGGCGACAGCACAATTTGCGCGCCCGCTATACTCTGAGCGCATTACGCTCGCGCGACGGACATGTTAGTCTGGTGCATGATTTTGACTTCGGCGATAACTATTGGGCCACGCAGCAAATTCAGCTTACCCCAACGCTCACACTTTCTGCCGCAACTGGCCTCGCGCTTCTCACGAATGGCGGCAACGGTCAAAACGGCGGCAGGAACAGACGGAAGGATAAATTTCGCCTCGAAAACAAACTTGATGTAGATCTCGTGAAAATATGGAAGGCCGCCTCTTTTGCGGTCGGGGTGCGGAGAGGCCTAACCAATAGTCTCGGTGTTTCCGGCCCGTCTTTTACGACGAGCTTCTACAGTGTTCTTGCGGCGCGTCTGACCCGACGACTCAATGGTACGGTGGGCGCCGTGTACTCCATGTATGACACGGAAGATACCTCATTTAATACATTGCAAACGTTTGCTGCTCTCCAATATATGCTAACAAGCTGGGTCTCGATGAATGTCATTTACAGTTATCGCCAACTTGATTCCGGCTCTGGGAGTACGGCGAATGATTTTCATTCTCGTGGCTTGACGAGCGGTAATCTTATTTTCCTCAGCTTTTCTGCTTCCTTTGACATTTGGCCGGATGTTGGTTTCGCGAAAAGTCTGGGGAGTTCCTTAACAAGTCCGGACTCAACTTCTCCGTCTTCGGGATTCGTTCACCCTTAATCGCTGGAAAATTCCAGGACCCGTTCAGAAACGAATTTTCTTGATGAAGATGCCATTGTATTGGTGCTTTATTGCGCTTCTGCTGTTGGTCGGTTGCGGTCCAAAACAACTTCGTTTAGAGGAACGGCAAGTTCCGGAAGGCGCTCCAGACCCTGCACAGCCTCCAGCCGAGTTTTATACGGTTGGTGCGGGTGATGTCTTGAATGTTGTCGTGTGGAACGAACCCTCTCTCTCAGGCCCTGTCACTGTTCGTCCTGACGGTTTCGTTACGCTGCCATTGATCAACGAGGTGCAGGTAGTGGGACTCACCACCACGCAAGTGCGAGAGCTGCTCACGCAAAAATTTGGTTCGTTTGTTATGAGTCCGTCCGTGACGGTCAGAGTGGAGCGCATCGCATCGAGTGAACTTCTGCTACTCGGAGAGGTAGCAAAACCAGGAGCCTATCCAGCCGTGGGCAATGAGTCGCTTCTGCAGGTGCTCACGAAAGCAGGGGGACTGACCATCTTCGCTGACCGTCACAACATTCGCATCGTGCGTCGCCTCCGAGAAAAGCTCACTGAATATATTGTAGACTACGACGCCATTCTGAAAGGTGATTTGAAGCAGGATATCCTCTTGAGGCCTGGGGACCGTATTATCGTCCCATAAGGTTCGAAGCATCCCCTTTCTCTACGACTGAGCGAGAACCATCGCTATGAATCCATTTGCAAACGGCCTCACGCCTGAGGTGGTGTTGGGTATACTGCGACGTCGGTGGTCGCTGGGTATCGCTGCCGCCAGTGTTGCGTTGACAATTGTTCTCAGCGTAATGCTTTCTCTTCCTCACCTGTACACAGCACGCGCCACTATTCTCGTTGAAGGACAGCAGATCCCTCAGGATTACGTGCGTACGACTGTGACCATGGGACTTGAACGTCGCTTACGAATCCTGAGTCAAGAAATTTTGAGTCGAGAAAAACTCAGTGAATTGGTAGACAAATTTGACCTCTACAACGCTTTGCGAGCGGAGGGCGCATCGAAAGATACGGTTGCGGCGGCGATGCGTCGTGATATTGGCCTGCAGATTAAAGGGCGCAGCAGCACGAGCGGCAGCGGAGGAAACGATAGCGCGGTCGTGGTGTTTGAGGTCAATTTTACCAATCCTGATCCGCAAAAGGCCATGGACATCACCAACACACTTGCCGCCTTGTATATGGAGGGCAATCTCAAAGTACGCGCCCAACAGTCGCGAGACACGTCAGAATTTCTTCGCTCTGAGCTAGAACAGGTCAAAGCGAGGCTTGAAAAGCAGGAACAGCAAGTCGTTGAATACAAAAAGCTTCACATGGGTGAATTGCCGGAGCAAATGGAGGCGAATCTCGCCACTCTTACAGTTTTACAAAAACAAATGGAGGTGATCTCGGACAATTTAGCCAATCGGCGTACGCGGCGGGACACGCTCCAACAGAAAGAGGAGTTGGAGACTGTCCACGCCGCGTCAGGCACGGCAAGCCCTCCTCTCTCTGTAGAAGCACGTCTTGAGATCCTCAAGAATCAACTCGCCGAGTTGAGAAGCCGCTTCTTTGACACCCATCCCGATATCATTCGACTCAAACAACAAATTGTTATGCTAGAAGAAGAAAAAAAGAACAAGAAGGAGAATCCCCAAGCTGCACAAGCCACTTCTTTTCTCTCGCTTCACGGTTCTCCCATTCAGCTCGAGCAAAATGCGGTTGAAGCAGAAATAAAAAATCTGACCGCTGGGCTGGAGAGAGTGCAACAGGAGATCGCGCTCTACAAGCAGCGGATTGAAAATACCCCCAAACGTGACCAGGAGTTGACTTCACTCTCGCGGGACTATCAGGCTTCTCGGGAATTATACACCTCCATGCTGAAGCGATTGGATGAATCAAAACTCGCCAACAGCCTGGAACAGAGCCAGAAAGCTGAGCGGTTCCGTTTATTAGAGCCTGCTATCTATCCGCAGGAGGCCGCGGAGCCGCGCGTTCGTCTTTTGCTTATCGGATGTGCTGCAAGTCTAGCGCTTGCCGTCGTGGCAATGGTGCTGCGGGAAATGATGGATACTTCTATTCATCACCTTGCAGATCTCACAATGTTGACAAAAGCGCCGATTCTCGGAACCGTTTCCCAGCTGATCAGTGAAGAGGATCGCCTGCAGAAGCGCCGCCGCCGTACTGCGGGAACGGTCGCTCTTGCCGCAGTGCTTTTGACGCTCGCTAGTAGTTTTCATTGGGCTGCCACGGGCAATGACCGCCTGGTCCGTATGCTTGTCCGGCCGGAATCGGACCCACAATTAAGTAAATAGTCGACCTCCAAAGAAGCACACAGCCCAGTGAGCAAGATCTTTCAAGCGTTAGAACGGGCGGAGCGGGAAGGCACTCTTCGCAACCAACGAAGCAGTGGCTCTCAGGCGAAGCGGTCTCCCGACGACACAAGACAGCCTTCCTTTGTGTCGCCGGTAAGCTTACCGCCGAAGCCGCCTTTGTCTACGAATCCGGAGCTTGAGCGCAAGCCGGAGAAAAAGAACATTGAAGGTGCGGACCCTCATCTGATCAGTATTCTGGTGCCAGCAACGCTCGAAGCGGAACAGTATCGAGCCATCTGTTACAATATAGAAAAGATCCAGCAGGAGCAGGGCAGCTCTATTCTGGGAATTACAAGTTCGGCCGTCGGAGATGGGAAGACCACTACGGCGATTAACTTGGCGGCCACTTTTGCCCAGTCTCCGGGTAAAAGCGTATTGTTGATGGACCTGGACCTCCGTCGTCCCGCCGTCATGAGGCGCCTGGGACTTCCCCAACACAAAGGACCTGGCTTCGTAGAAATCATCGTACACCCCCATTTCTCATTAACAGACGCCGTGCAGCATTATGACGGACTGAAGTTTAGCCTTCTCTCCCCAGGCGAGTCTTCGCTATGCCCGCACGATGTATTGAACTCTCCTCGAGTTGGAACGATTTTTCAGGAAGCGCGACAGCAGTATGACTATGTGTTGGTGGATTTGCCGCCGCTCCTTCCCGCCTTTGACAGTCAAAGCCTAGAGCGATGGGTTGATGGGTTTGTGCTTGTTGTGTCCGCCGACAAAACGCCGCGAAAGTGTATAGCAGAAGCTCTCCGAGTCGTTGAGCAAGCCAAGTTGATGGGACTTATTCTAAACAACTATCACAACCCGTTACTCGGTTATTATTTAGATTACTCTCGTGACGATACGCATCATGCCAACGGTATTCCTAAGGGATGAGTATCGACACTCGCGTGTCTGGTCGATTTGCAAACATCGAGCGCGATAATGGTTCCACGGCTCACTGCGTTTATCATCATAGAAATCGGGTTCCTCGTCCTCGTGACTGCGGGGCTTGTCCTGCCGCGTGCGCGAATTTTTGCCCCCGGTCAACATGCCCTCTTGATGCTTCTCAAACAGATGTCGCAAATGCTCTGGCCCTTAATCTGCTTTGTAGCGGCAAGCCACAGCAGCGATTTTTATAATCTCTCCGTTGTTCACACTTTAAGTGAATTCTGGACGCGACTTCCTCGCGTGCTGTTGACCGCATTTGTCTTACTAGTGCTCGTATCACTTATTGTTTCAATTCCCTTACTCGTGGATTCCTCTTTGGCTTCGGGCGCGATCTTCATGCTCATTTATGCTGGGGTAGTGTTCCCGTTACGATGGGGACTGTACACCTTCGGCCACTGTGGGCCTTTTGCGGAACGCATCTTAGTATTGGGAACTGGGGAGTTAGCGCGAAAAATTGAACGAGCAGTGCTGGCGCTCTCGCCCCTAGGATATAGCATTGCCGGGTTTGTTGACGATGGCGAGCGAAGAGAAGACGGATCGCCGCGGCAATCACTTTTGCCAATTGTCGGTTCGTTGAACCGTGTTGAGCGGATCATTCAACAATTCCGCCCCAATCGTATCATTGTCGCGTTGCGAGAGCGTCGCAGCCGGATGCCGTTGGAGGCGCTCCTGAAGGCCCACTGGGAAGGCGTCATTGTAGAAAATGGCGTTGATTTATACGAACGCTTCTCTGGCAAGCTTGCTATTGAGAATCTGACGCCTGGGTTTTTGATTTTCTCTACCAATTTTAAAAAATCGTGGTTTGATGCGTTCCTGAGACGAAGCGTGAGTATTCTTGTCGCCTTGGTTGGAACCGTTTTTACCGGACCAGTGCTATTGCTTATTGCATTGGCGATTAAACTGGATTCTCCTGGACCTATATTTTTCATTCAGGATCGCGCTGGGTTGAATGGACGCACCTTTCGGCTCGTGAAGTTCCGCACAATGCATGCTGCTCCTGCGAATGAGGAAGAGGCGCTCATTTGGGAGCGAGATACTGAATCGCGAGTGACCCGGATGGGACGCTGGCTGCGCGCGAGCCATTTAGATGAGCTCCCGCAATTTTTTAACGTCCTGCGGGGAGACATGAACCTGGTCGGGCCACGGCCCGAGATGGCTAACAATATCCGCGCTATGGAAGAAGAGATTCCCTACTATCGTTTACGGATGGCGGTGCGGCCAGGGATGACCGGTTGGGCGCAAATTAAACAGGGATATGCCGTAAACCAGGAAGAGGTGACAGAGAAGATCCGCTACGATTTGTATTACATCAAACATCGATCGTTCTGGTTAGACTGTAAAATTCTTTTTGATACGGTGAAGCTTGTTCTGCTCGTGAGAGACAACGTAGATGCGCAATCATCTTTAAAGGGTGAAAATCATGGAGAGAAAACGGAATCGTTGAACCAAAGTCCTGCCGTATGAACGTTGTCGAGTAGAGCGGGATAAACTCTAATCTCAACAGAGGGTTTCGTAAAACTTCGCTACACCCTCAGCGAAGAAACACCCTCCAAGATGTTGACAAGGATGACTCGCGCGCCCTCTCTTTGATTATGATTGACTGGGAGGACTTCTGAAAATGGAGCAACAGTGATCACTAATGCCTTGAGCATCGATGTCGAAGAATATTATCATAGCCTGGAGTTCGAGGCTGCCGTTCCCCCCGAGCATCGTCGTTATCTTCCGAGCCGTGTAGAAGAAAGCACTGAAAGAGTGCTGGCTCTTCTCGAACTTCTCCGGGTTCGAGCGACTTTCTTTACTGTCGGTCGGATAGGAGAAACTCACCCGGGTTTGATTAAACGAATCCATGCCGCAGGTCACGAAATCGGTTGTCACAGTTATCAACACGAACTTGTCTCTCGACAAACCTCTGAGGTGTTTCGCGCCGACCTCAAACGAGCGAAAGCCATCCTTGAGGACTTAATCGGGCAAGAGATCATTGGGTATCGTGCACCAAACTATTCTATTGGGCCTGAGCAAGCCTGGGCGTATGACATCCTTCTCGAAGAAGGTTTTCTTTACGATTCGAGTGTGTATCCAATTTTGCATGACCGGTACGGGAGTCCCAACGCGCCCCGTTTTCCCTACGAGATGAGAAGTGATGGGCAAAGGAAGTTACTTGAGTTTCCGATCGGAACAACCCGAGTGTTCGGCGCGAACTTCCCTATAGGAGGGGGTGGATACTTTCGCTTGCTTCCTGTGGGGTGGTTTCAAAATAGGATACAGCGAGTCAACAAACACGAAGGACAACCTGTGATGTTCTATTTCCATCCGTGGGAACTAGACACACACCAGCCTCGTCCTCCTATGCCTTGGCATCACAGCATTCGCCACTATGTGGGAATTGAACGGCTGGAGCCGAAGTTGCTCCGTCTTTTGCGCCATTGTCGCTTTGGTGCCGTCAAAGAAGTGCTCGGTCTGTAGCAGGACGATCTAAAAACTAAACAACATTATATTGTTGTTTAGGAATACCCTTCTTGAATTGCTAGACAATTGGGGCTAGAGGTCTCTCGCTCCCTCACTTGTGGGTTAAGGAGGACCCTATGTCTAGCCCCAGCTGCGAATGCTATTACCGGTTGCTCTTCTTCTTGCTCCTCATGCTCTCGTATAGCGCGACAGCCGTAAGCGCACAAGTTAGTGTACTGACGCAACACAATGATAACGCGCGAACTGGCGCGAACCTGAACGAAACGACGCTAAACGTATCAAAGGTCACGGTCAACCAGTTTGGTAAGTTGTTCTCACGTTCTGTCGACGGGCAGATGTACGCTCAACCCCTATATGTCCCTAATGTAAACATTCCTAATCGAGGGGTTCATAATGTCGTCTATCTTACAACCATGAACAATAGCCTCTATGCCTTTGACGCTGACGACCCAGACGCTTCCACCCCTTTTTGGACGGTTAACCTTGGCCCACCGGTCCCGAATCAGGATACAGGCGAGCCTCTAGATATTCACCCTATCATCGGCATTACCAGTACTCCGGTTATCGATGCCTCTACGAAGACGCTCTATTGCGTAGCCAAAACCAAGGAAAATAATTCTTACTTCAATCGACTGCATGCTTTGGATATTACAACGGGTCAAGAGAAGGCTGGCAGCCCTGTGATTATCTCAGCGACTGTTCCAGGAACTGGAGATGGGAGTGTGGGGAACAAAATCACCTTCAACCCACTTCGTCAACTCAACCGCCCCGGTCTATTATTGCTTAATGGCGTGGTTTACATCGCCTTTGGGTCTCACGGCGACAATGATCCGTACCATGGCTGGGTTTTCGGTTATAATACCGCCACGCTGCAGCAGGTTTCTATCTTCAACACTTCACCCACAGGCTCCAAAACTGGTATCTGGCAATCAGGACAAGGTCTGACGGCAGATGCGAATGGTAATATTTACTTCATAACGGGGAATGGGAATTTTGACGCAAACGTAGGCGGTAGTAATCTGGCTTCCTGCTTTATCAAGCTGAGTTCTCCTACTCTTCAACTCCTGGATTGGTTTGCGCCCTACAATGCGGCCACTCTGAACAGTGCAGATGCGGATCTTGGATCAGCTGGTCCTCTATTGCTTCCCGGGACGAATATGTTGATTGGTGGGGGGAAACAAGGAGTGTTGTATTTGTTGGATCAGAACAACTTGGGTCATTTCAGAGCGGGGAACAATAACCAGATTTTGCAGAGTTTCCAGGCGACTGCAGCAACCAGTTTTGACAATGGACACATTCATGGCTCGCCGGTGTATTGGAACAGTCCGGCTCTGGGGCCGTTGGTCTATGTCTGGGGGGAGGATGATGCTCTCAAGGCTTTTCAGCAAACAGGCACTGGCCTCTTCAATATTACTCCTGTTGCGATTGGTCCTGATGTGGCCCCTACGGGAATGCCTGGCGCGATACTTTCAATTTCCGCAAACGGGAATAGTGCAGGAACTGGAATAGTGTGGGCGGCTCTTCCGTATTCTGGCGACGCCAACCTTGCGATCGTGCCGGGAGTCCTGCGTGCGTACAACGCCTCGAACGTTACCGTTGAGCTGTGGAACAGCAAACAGAATACGGCCAGAGACGACCTTGGGAATTTCGCCAAGTACACTCCGCCGACGATTGCCAATGGGAAAGTGTATCTCGCCACATTCTCGAATCAGCTGGTAGTCTATGGTCTCAATCCTCCGCCTGTGATCTCGAACGGACAACCTATGGGAGCGCTGCCTCTGGGTACGACTCAGGCGACATTGAGTCTCAATACCGATGTGAATGCGACATGCCGGTATTCGACGACCTCTGGTGTTTCGTACGCGTCGATGCCGAATGTTTTCGCCACGACAGGTGGAACCTCGCATTCGACAACTCTGAACGGACTGGCGAACGGACAGATATACAACTACTACTGCCGGTGCAGCAATATGGTGGGAAATGTTGACACGAGTGATTACATAATTTCCTTTGGTGTAGGCGTAGCTCCGCAGAAGAGTGGGCTCGTCGCTGCGTACTCGTTCGACGAAGGAACAGGAACAACTGTGGCGGATGCTTCGGGGAATTCCAACACGGGAACCCTTACTACTGGCCCCGCTTGGTCGACACAAGGAAAATATGGGAAGGCGCTTTCTTTCAATGGTTCAGGCTTGGTCACAATTAGTGATTCTAATACGTTAGATCTAACCACTGGGATGACGTTAGAAGCGTGGGTTTATCCAACGACAACAAGTAGTCAGTGGAAGGATATTATCTACAAAGCCAACGATATGTACTATCTGGAAGGCTCCTCGACGCAGAGTGGCGCACCTGCAACGGGAGGCGCCTTCGGTGCAAACGCGAATCTGTACGGGACAGCGCCGCTGCCAATAAACACCTGGTCGCATCTGGCGGCGACGTACGATGGGGCCATGATGCAGTTGCTGGTCAACGGAGTACAAGTAGCCAGTCTTGCACAGACGGGACCATTCCAGACATCCACACAAGCTCTCACCATAGGTGGAGACGCGATTTACGGACAGTATTGGACAGGACTAATCGATGAGGTGCGGATTTACAATCGAGCGTTGAGCCAAACGGAAATCCAAAGCGACATGAACATTTCCATTGGGGGAACGCTGGATACGACTCCTCCAGGGATCTCGAACGGACAGCCTACAGGAACGTTGTCTGCAGGGACAACCCAGACGACCTTATCGTTGACGACCAATGAGAATGCGACGTGCAAATACGCAACGACTGCGGGAACTCCATATGCTTCGATGTCCAACGTTTTCTCTACAACCGGTGGAACCTCGCACTCAACCACGGTGACTGGTTTGACCAACGGACAAACATATAACTATTATTGTAGGTGCAGTGACGTGCGAGGCAATGTTGACGGGAGTGATTATGTAATCACGTTCTCAATCGCTGCCACCTCTCCCCCAGCGCCGACGGTGGGGAGTGTGGCGCCGAGTTCGGGCTCAACGAGTGGGGGCACTGCCGTAACGATTACGGGGACGAATTTCGTGTCGGGGGCGGCAGTGAGTTTGGGGGGGACGCCAGCGAGCGGGGTGACGGTGGTGAGCAGCACATCGGTCACGGCCACGACGCCGGCCCATGCGGCGGGGAGTGTCAATGTGGTGGTGACCAATCCGGATACCCAAAGTGGGACATTAACCAATGGATTTACTTACACCACCACAATCCAAGCAATCAGCTTCGTGCAGGTCGCTGCGGCTACCCCTCAGTCTCCGACGAGCACGGTGACGGTGACCTATGCCAGTGCGCAGACCGGAGGTGATCTCAACCTTGTGGTGGTGGGCTGGAATGACACGACAGCGAGCGTGCAGTCGGTGAGAGATAACCTGGGCAACATCTATAGTCTGGCCATTGGGCCAACCAGCGGGACGGGCTTACGGCAGGCGATTTACTATGCGGCCAACATTAAGGGGGGCAGCAACACGGTCACAGTGACCTTCAGCCAGGCGGCGGCGTACCCGGACATTCGTATCCTGGAATACCGAGGAGTCAGTACGCTAGACGTGACAGCAGGGGCGAGCGGCAGCGGGGCCACGGCCAATAGTGGAGCGACGACGACCACGGCGGCCAACGAATTGATCTTTGGGGCTAACACCGTCGTGGCTTCGACGAAAGGGACGGGGACAGGGTTTACCTCACGTATCATTACGAAGCCCAATGGGGATATTGCCGAGGACCGGATGGTGACGACGACGGGCTCCTACAGTGCCAGTGCTTCCTTAACGGGGACCAAAGCCTGGGTGATGCAGATGGTGACCTTCAAATGAGCTCGTGTAAAAATTGGTATTCGATCTGTCGGACATGTCAGAAGAAGTGAGTGTCTAGCCATCAGCATCTTCCCTGTTGCCGTTTGCCCTTGAGACAGGAGCAAACGGCGTAAAATGAAGGCTTTGCATACGAACGCAAGCGTTGGAAAATGTCGCTCACGTACGGAAGCACATTTTAGTTTCTCTGACACTATCTGTGAGATGAAAACTCGGTTTTTACATCTCACGCTCTTCATGAAACGCTCTCATGAAATCGGTGAAACTCTCTATACTGACGATCGCTATCGTCTTCCTCTAGGCTGGGGGTGTGGTTATGTCTTTTTGTTTGCAAAGTAGAAAAAGAAAAACGTTAATGTTGGTCAGGCATTTTACCATGTCCACAGTTTTACTTCGTCATCTTTTTGGGATAGTTCTGGTTCTCCTGAGTTTGGGAGTTGTTGTTCCTTCCAGTAAGGCGCAGCAGTGTACCTCTAATATCCCTCACATTGACGGTGAGTGGCGAACGCTGCCCTACCTCATGCCTATTAACCCGATTTCTGCGACCTTACTCCATACTGGGCAAATCTTGATCGTCGCTGGATCAGAGAACGATGCCTCCAATAACTCGCCGGGAGCTGAGAGCTACCGGAATGCTCTCTGGGATCCAACGGGCACGACTCAGAACAGCATCACAGTACAGAATATTGACTACGACGTTTTCTGTAGTGGGACAGCCGCCCTTCCTGATGGACGGGCCTTGGTTGTTGGCGGCACTTCAGACTACTCTTTCACAGGCGATAACCGCGCCTCTATTTTTGATCCTGCCACCGGACGCTTCGTACAATCCCAGAGCATGGTAGACGGTCGCTGGTACGCCACCGCCACAACTCTGAGCGACGGGCGGATCATGACGTTCTCCGGGCTGAACGAGACAACCGGTGGCACCAATAATACCGTTGAGATCTATGACTTGCAAAACGCTGGCGCTGGATGGACCAGTCCGGTTACTGCACCCTTTACCCCGGCCCTTTATCCGCCTATGTTTCTGCTGCCAAACGGCAAGGTTTTCCACAACGGCCAGGGCAGCGGACAGATCGCCAACGCCTGGATCTTTGACCTAACGTCCAAGACGTGGACGAGATCGGTCGCCACGACCCGCGACCGGCACTATGGCTCGGCGGTCCTCTTGCCGTTGTTGCCGCCCAGCTACACGCCAAAAGTTATGAACTTTGGTGGTGGCAGTCCCGCCACCAACACAACGGAGATTATCGATCTCTCGGCTTCGTCGCCAAGTTGGACGCCCGGTCCTAATATGTCTACAGGCCGCATCGAGATGAACGCAGTCATTCTGCCCAACGGCAAGGTGCTGGCGGAAGGCGGCTCAGTGAACAACGAGGCCCCTGACACACCGGGCAAGAAGGCAGACCTGTACGACCCCCTCACTAATACCTTCAGCTCTGGCGGCGCCGCCTCATACTCACGATTATATCACTCGGTGGCGTTGCTGCTTCCCGATGCGACCGTCGTGAGCATGGGCAGCAACCCAGGCTCGCGTGGTGACTATGAGCCTTCGATCGAGATCTATACGCCGGCTTATCTCTTTGATGCAAACGATCGGCTGATCACTACCAACCGGCCAAGTATTCTCAGCGTCTCGTCAGGGGTGATGGGCTACAATGCTCCATTTTCTGTCACCTATACAAGCGCCTCAGCGATCGGCTCGGCCGTACTGATACGCCTCGGCTCCACTACTCATACTTTCGACATGGATCAACGACTGATCAGCCTTTGCGGCCCCTCCCCTCAGCCTGCGTGCACAGGCTCGGGCACACTGTCCCTCACGAGCCCGCCAAACAGCAATATTGCCCCGCCCGGCTACTATATGTTGTTTCTACTTGACAGCGTCGGCGTACCGTCGAAGGCGCAATTTGTTCAGCTCTCGCCCTACACGACCGTACCCCCGAGAAGTGCGATTGCATCACCGGCTTCAGATGTAACCATTCAAGCCGGCGGAGCGGTCTCTTTCAGCACGACCTCCACCGCGGCCAAGTATTCCTGGGTCTTTCCTGGAGGTTTTCCCGCAACCTCCACGGCGCAAACCCCAGGAAATGTCGTCTTCAACGCGCCGGGAACCTATGTCGTGTCACTGACTGTGATTGATACCGCCGGTAACTCTGATCCGAGCCCGCCGACGCGGACGATTACCGTGTTGCCACAAACTGCCGACTTCTCCATCACCGTAAGCCCTTCTTCAAAAGCTGTCATTCCTGGCCAGTCGACGACCTTTACCGTGACGGTCTCGCCCCTCAGCGGGTTCAACGGAGCGGTGAGCCTCAGTGTAGGCAGCGAATCGGGATTCCCCAGTGGCATTACGAGCGGCGGTTTCAGTCCATCCGCGATCACAGGTGCCGGCTCTTCGACCCTGACCATGAATACGACAAGCAGTACAACGCCGACCGCACTCTCGCTTACTATTACTGGCACGGCGGGAACGCTGGCGCATACCGCTTCGACCACGCTCTTAGTGAACCTCGCAGCGCCGACCAGCCTCACGGCCACGCCGGGGAATGCCCAAGTCTTGCTCTCGTGGCCGGTGTCAATCGGAGCAACCAGTTATCACGTGAAGCGTGCAACGGTCAGTGGCGGTCCGTATGTGACGGTGGGCTGCGCTACGACGACTAGCTACACTGACACGGGGCTCAGCAACAGCACGACTTACTATTACGTGGTGTCAGCAGCCTATGTCGCAGGCCCTAACGCGGGGGGGGAGAGCCCTAACTCCAGCGAGGCAAGCGCGACGCCACAAGGGTCCATCACGGCCCCGATCGTGACGAGTGTGACGCCTGCTACGGGGCCGACGAGTGGGGGCACGAGTGTGACGATCACGGGGACCAACTTCGCTACGACGGGGGGCGTGACAGCGAGTTTTGGGGGGACAGCAGCGACCAATGTGGTGGTGAGCAGCAGCACCTCGCTGACAGCGACCACGCCAGCCCATGCGGCCGGAGCGGTCAATGTGACCGTGACCAATCCCGATGCGCAGAGTGGCACGCTGCCCAACGGCTTTACGTATACCTCTACAACCCAAGCCATCAGTTTCGTACAGGTGGCAGCAGCAACCCCCCAATCATCACCACAGACCGTAACGGTCACCTATCCTAGCGCCCAGACGACGGGCGACCTCAACATCGTCGTGGTGGGCTGGAATGATACCACGGCGACCGTACAATCCGTGCGAGATAGCGTGGGGAACACGTACAGTTTGGCGATTGGGCCGACCAGCGGGACCGGGCTTCGGCAGTCCATTTACTATGCGGCGAACATTGGCGGAGGTAGCAGCAACACGGTCACGGTGACTTTCAGCCAGCCTGCGGCCTACCCAGACATTCGCATCTTGGAGTACCGAGGGGTCACGACCTTGGATGTCACAGCCGCTGCCACTGGTAGCAGCAGTACTGCGAACAGTGGATCGGCCACGACCACAGCTGCCAACGAACTGATCTTTGGGGCTAACACTGTATTCACCGGAGCGACGGGGCCAGGGACAGGGTTTACCTCTCGGATTATCACTTCCCCGGATAGTGATATTGCCGAAGACCAGATTGTCACAACGACGGGTTCCTACAGTGCGAGTGCGCCGCTGAGTTCAGCTGGCCCCTGGGTGATGCAAATGGCGATGTTTAAACCGGGCGTCGCCACCTCGGCCCCGACAGTGAGCAGTGTGACGCCTGCTACGGGGCCGGTGAGTGGGGGGACGAGTGTGACGGTGACGGGGACCAACTTTGTGACGGGGGCGACGGTGAGTTTTGGGGGAACAGGGGCCACGAATGTGACAGTGGTCAACAGCACCTCGCTCACGGCCACCACGGCGGCGCATGCGGCGGGGGTGGTGAATGTGGTGGTGACCAACCCCGACACCCAAAGCGGGATCCTCACTAATGGGTTTACGTATGCCCCCGCGCCGACGGTGGGGAGCGTCTCCCCCAATTCAGGGCCGGCGAGTGGGGGGACGAGTGTGACGGTGACGGGGACCAACTTTGTGACGGGGGCGACGGTGAGTTTTGGGGGAACAGGGGCCACAAATGTGACAGTGGTCAACGGCACCTCGCTGACAGCGACTACGCCAGCCCATGCGGCCGGAGCGGTCAATGTGACCGTGACCAATCCCGACACCCAAAGCGGGACGCTCCCCAGTGGGTTTACTTACACGACCGCCCCGATCGTGACGAGTGTAACGCCTGCTACGGGGCCGGTGAGTGGGGGCACGAGTGTGACGGTGACGGGGACCAACTTCGCTACGACGGGGGGCGTGACGGCGAGCTTTGGGGGGACAGCAGCGACCAATGTGGTGGTGAGCAGCAGCACCTCGCTGACAGCGACCACGCCAGCCCATGCGGCCGGAGCGGTCAATGTGACCGTGACCAATCCCGATGCGCAGAGCGGCACCCTGCCCAACGGCTTTACTTATGACGCCACCCCGCCCGTGCTCTCAAATGGACAGCCCACCGGGACCCTCCCAGCTGGGACTACCCAGACGACGATATCGCTGACGACCGATGAGAATGCGACCTGTAAATATGCCACCACTGCGGGCACGCCCTACGCGTCCATGCCGAACACGTTCGCGGTGACTGGGGGAGTCTCGCATTCGACCACAGTGAGTGGATTGGCCAACGGCCAAACCTATAGTTATTATTGCCGGTGTAGCGATATAGTGGGGAATGTTGACGGGAGCGACTACGTGATCACATTCTCGATCGCCTCGACCCCTCCTGTGATCAGTTTCGTGCAAGTGGCGGCGGCCACGCCGCAGGCACCCACTGCCACGGTGGCGGTCACGTATCCCAGTGCACAGACGGCGGGAGACCTCAACATTGTGGTGGTGGGCTGGAATGACACGACAGCGAGCGTGCAATCTGTGACGGATAGCGCGGGGAAAACATACAGCTTGGCGATTGGGCCGACCAGCGGGACAGGGTTGCGCCAGGCCCTGTACTATTTGGCGAATATTACTGGAGGCAGCAAAACCGTTACGGTGACTTTCAGCCAGCCTGCGGCCTACCCAGACATTCGCATCTTGGAGTACCGAGGGGTCACGACCTTGGATGTCACAGCCGCTGCCACTGGTAGCAGCAGTACTGCGAACAGTGGATCGGCCACGACCACAGCTGCCAACGAACTGATCTTTGGGGCTAACACTGTCGTGGCCTCGACGAAAGGAGCGGGCAGTGGGTTTACCTCTCGGATTATCACTTCCCTGGATAGTGATATTGCCGAGGACCGGATTGTCACGACGACGGGTTCCTACGGCTCCACCGCCCCATTAACGGGCACCAAACCGTGGGTGATGCAGATGGCGACGTTCAAATGATATCGGGTGCTCTCGTACCGTTCCTTCGTAAAGCGCTCTTAAGAATTTTGTGAAACTCTGGGTATTAGCGCTTGCTGCCATAGGCTGTAGTTTTGGTTGGCGCTTGACCACCAACGCTTCCGCTGCCAAGGATAACCTTTGCGAAACGGCTGTTTCGGCTCGTGCTTTTTTTCCCTCTTCCTCGATGAGTGAAGAGGAAGAGCAGCGTGCGAAAGCGATCTGCGCCCGGGAGCAGCTGGCGCGTTTGCATGTGTCTTACTCAGATGAAGCTTTCGTTTCTAGCGCCGCTCAAGGAGATGATCGTGTCGTAGCACTGTTTTTAGACTCAGGCCTAAGCCCAAACGCGAGCAATCGCGATGGATTCACAGCGTTAATGTGGTCAGCTGGTCAGGGGCATCTAGCAGTTGTTGAAAACCTTCTGGCTAAAGGCGCCGAGGTCAATGCTGCCAGCAAAGATGGAACGACAGCGCTGATGGCTGCGAGCAGCCAAGGCCATACAGAAATTGCGAAATTGCTCCTCGCCAAAGGGGCAGTTGTTGATGCGCGCCGAGCCGATGGTTGGACCGCGCTAATATGGTCAGCGGTCGAGGGCCACAACGAGAGTGTGAAGGCATTACTTGCTAGTGGCGCGCAGATCGATGCTGCAGATTCTCACGGCATCACTTCTTTAATGTATGCTGCTGCGAACCTCAGAGAGGAAGAACCTACTGAAAGAACACTTCCTGTCGTGGAGACCCTGCTATCAAACGGTGCCGAAGTTGACCACAAAGCGATGGACGGATCAACTGCACTCATGTGGGCAGCAAAAAAGGGAGAAGCGGCTATCCTTCAAGCCTTGCTGTCGAAGGGCGCTGACCCCAATGTGGCGGACAAAGAAAAGAAGACACCACTCATGTATGCCGTTGTGGGAAAAACAGAGTCTTCGATTGCTGCAGTACTAATCGCAAAAAAAGTTGACGTGAATGCCAAGGACAGGAGCGGTGCTACAGCTTTGCTCATGGCTGCACGTCGTCGTAAACCTGACGTGTTGAAGACGCTGCTTGCGCGGGGTGCTGACCCCAACGCAAATGATAACGAAGGGACCACAGCGTTGATGGTAGCTGCGAAGATGGGCAGAACAGATAATCTTAAAGCTCTATTAGCTGGCGGTGCAGATATCGATCTAAAAGATAAAACAGGTCGGACTGCCGCAGATATTGCACTGGATACTCACCAAGACAAAATATGGGACGTTTTGAGAAGCGCCCCAAGATAGTTCTCTCGTACACTCACGCTCCTCTTTCTCCAGCTTGACGGCAGTCTTTTCGGCCAGGCTCCGAACGACCAGGAAATCACAACAGTTTCACTGAGCTGCGTAAGTATGAAAGGCGCACCTTCCGTAGTCTCGTTCAATAGGTCAGAGGAGGGCGAAATTCAGACGATGGAGCCAAAGGCAATGATCAGTCCTCGTACTTCTAAAGTAGGGTACAAATGATACATCACTGTCGCTTTTGTCAATCATCGTTACATTACACGTTCGTCGACCTTGGTATGTCGCCGTTGTGTGAGAGCTACATTGGCGCTGAACAGCTTAACCATGTGGAGCCGTTTTATCCGCTGCATGTGTATGTTTGTGATCGGTGTTTCTTAGTACAGTTGCTCGAATATGTCAGTCCACAAGAGATCTTCAGCGAGTACGCCTACTTTTCTTCTTACTCTGATACTTGGCTGCAGCACGCTAAAGCGTATACGGAGATGGCGACCTCGCGCTTTCACCTCGATGAACAGAGCCAGGTCGTGGAGATTGCCAGCAACGATGGCTATCTGTTGCAATATTTTGTCGAGCGGAACATTCCCGTCCTCGGTGTCGAGCCGGCAGCGAATGTGGCAGAGGTTGCAAAGAAGAAGGGTATTCCCACTGTCGTGCAGTTTTTCGGAGAGGGGACCGCGCGAGCATTGGCTGCAAATGGAAAACAAGCTGATCTTTTGCTGGGGAACAACGTCCTCGCCCATGTGCCGAACATTAACGACTTTGTCAAAGGCCTGAAGATCCTGCTTAAACCGCGGGGCGTCATCACCATGGAATTCCCGCATTTGTTGCGTTTGATGGAAGAAAATCAGTTCGATACCATTTATCACGAGCATTTTTCTTACCTCTCGTTTCTCACAGTCAGTGCTGTCTTTGCCGCCCACGGCTTGCAACTCTTCGACGTCGAAGAGTTGCCGACACATGGTGGTTCCCTGCGTATCTATGCTCGCCATTCCGACGACACAACAAAATCGATTGGACCGCGAGTGACCGAGCTACGGGTGAGAGAAGAAACTGAAGGCTTTTTGCGCATCGAGCATTATGCTTCTTTTTCTGAACAAGTCAAAGAAACGAAGCGTAAACTGCTTGATTTTTTAATCTCAGCGAAGCGTCGAGGAAAATCCATCGTTGGTTACGGGGCGCCAGGAAAAGGCAATACCCTATTGAATTATTGTGGGATGCGCACGGATTTCTTGGACTACGTTGTAGACCGCAGTCCATATAAACAAGGCAAATTCCTGCCAGGCACTCATATTCCCATCCATCATCCTGAAAGAATTAAGGAAACCAAGCCAGACTATGTGCTGATTTTACCGTGGAACCTCAAACGGGAAGTGATGCAACAAGTCTCTTATATTCGGGAGTGGGGGGGACAGTTTGTCGTGCCGATTCCCGCAGTAGAAGTTGCAGCGTAGCTTTGACACAGACAATACGTTCAGTGACGTTCATGCAGCGAGTACAGCTACACGAAGGCATTGTGAAAAGAGCAGCCTATGTTACATGCAGTCATTCTTGCAGGTGGTAGTGGAACGCGTCTTTGGCCTTTGAGCCGGACACATTATCCGAAGCAGTTTCTCCAGCTACTTGGGAAATACACGCTGCTGCAGCGGACCGTGCTCCGGTTGGATCCTATTATTCCTCCTGAACGGATGTGGATCGTGACTGGGGCGGAGCAAGTGTCTGCTGTGCAATCACAACTTGTTAGTCTTGATGCCCGCGATAGGTCGAAAATCCATATTCTCACAGAATCTGCTTCTAGAAATACGGCTGCCGCCATCGGGTTTGCCGCGGTTGCTGCATTGAGCCAGGATCCCGAAGCGGTATTGACAGTACTGCCGGCAGATCACTGGATCGAGAATCAAAACGGGTTTCTTTCTCTCCTTTCCGATGCGACGGAGCTCGCCCAACAAGGAGTGTTAATTACCTTCGGAATCATTCCAGACTATCCAGCAACCGGGTACGGATACATCCGTCGTAGAGGTGGGAATGACAAAGTTCAGCACTCCTTCCCGGATGAGTTTCAAGTCTACAAAGTTGATAGTTTTGTGGAGAAGCCCGACATGCTGACAGCGCAGCGATATATTGCTAGCGGCACATACTACTGGAATGCCGGAATTTTTCTGTGGAAAGCCTCAGCCATTTTAGAAGAAATCTCGCTGTACTTGCCTCGGTTAGCAGAAGGGCTCAAAGTCATCGCTCAACACCTTGGCCAGGAAACGTTCGAGGAAACTGTCAAAGAGGTCTACTCGCGCTTAGACTCTGTATCGGTTGATTATGGGATTTTGGAAAAATCGACTCGATTAGTCGTTATTCCAGCGCTTATTGGCTGGTCGGATTTAGGCGACTGGACAACGATTCATCGCTTGTCTCCGAAAGATGAGCGAGGCAATACGCTCAGCCCGAACGTCTTCGATCTGGAAAGCGAAAACTCCTTCATTTACAGCAGCGAACGGAAGATTGTTACGATCGGATTGAAGGATACCGTGGTGGTTGATTCTGAAGACGCGTTGTTAATCTGTCCGACAAGTCGTGTTCAGGATGTAAAGATCGTTGCCCAGCAACTTCAGGAGCGTGGGGAGAACGTTGCCCACGTTTTTCCCACGGTGCATCGGCCTTGGGGCTCCTACACAGTGCTCGAAGAAGGGGCGGGCTTTAAGGTCAAGCGTATTCTCGTAAGCCCTGGTGCTGCTCTGAGCCTGCAGCTCCATCATCATAGAGATGAACATTGGGTAATCGTGAGCGGAGTAGCGGAAGTGATAAATGGAGATTTACAATGTCAACTCCACGTGGGGCAGTCTACGTATGTGCCGCGAACGACGGTTCACCGTCTTGCGAATCTTGGCCCGGAGCCTCTCGAAATTGTTGAGGTGCAAACAGGCCCATACCTCGGTGAAGACGATATCGTGCGGTTGGCGGATCGTTATCAACGAAGTGCTCCTCCGTCTGTTTCTGAAAAGCCTCTCTCTCAGGGTTGAGGAGGAAACGTGCTCTTTACAGAAACGAAACTCAAAGGTGCATTTGTGATCGAGCCTCAGCTGTTGGAGGATGACCGCGGATTTTTTGCTCGAACCTGGTGTCAACGAGAATTGGTCGCGCAAGGGCTTAATCCGCACTTGGTGCAATGCAGTATTTCCTTCAACAAAAAAAAGGGAACTCTGCGCGGCATGCACTACCAAGTCTCTCCTCATGAAGAAGTCAAAATAGTGCGTTGTACAAAGGGCGCCATCCACGACGTGATTATCGATTTACGACGAGAATCTCCGACTTTCAAACAATATGTAGCCGTTGTTCTCAAGGCTGACAATAGGAAAATGCTCTACATTCCTGAGCGTTTCGCCCACGGTTTTCAGACGTTGGAAGACGATACTGAAATATTCTACCAGATGTCGGAGATTTATGAGCCCACTTGTGCGCGCGGCGTCAAGTGGAACGATCCCGCCTTCGCTATCGAATGGCCGCCCGCTGAGCGCCTTATTATCGAACGCGACCAAACCTATCCGGATTTTTCTTGAAGTCATGGTGTTGGTGTGAACGTTGTTGAACTTCGAGCCACTCTCGATGTGGAGGCCATTGGTCGTGAGATGTACACCCTGGTTGCTGAATTGTATCCCATTTGTCGGAGCATTACGGGAAACGGGTTGCGCCAGAGTTTGGACATCCTGAAACGTTATATTCCGTTACAGACCTACGAGACGCCGACTGGAACTCCAGTGTTCGACTGGACCATACCGAAAGAATGGAACATTCGAGACGCTTACATTAAAAACCTTCGCGGTGAACGAATCGTTGATTTCCGCGCGTCCAATCTTCACGTTGTCAACTACAGCGCGCCGGTGAAGAAATGGGTTTCTCTTGGAGAATTAAAAGAGCATCTCTTTACTTTGCCGGACCACCCTGACTGGATTCCGTATCGAACGTCTTACTACAAGGAGACCTGGGGATTTTGTCTCAGTCACAATCAGTTTCTTTCTTTGACTGAGGATGAGTATGAGGTTTGCATCGACTCTTCCTTAGAAGACGGTTCTCTCACTTACGGTGAGTACTATCTTCCTGGTCAACAAGATGACGAGATATTGTTCTCGTGTCACTCCTGTCATCCATCGCTCTGTAACGATAATCTTTCAGGCATATCCCTCGCGGTTTTTCTCGCGAGAGTCTTGGGATCGGTACGACGGCGCTATTCGTATCGTTTCCTCTTTATTCCCGGAACAATCGGGTCGATTACTTGGCTTTGCCGCAATGAGAGCCAACTCTCTAAAATCAAGCATGGCTTGGTGCTCGCGAATGTCGGCGATGTTGGTCGGTCGACCTATAAGAAAAGTCGTCGCGGCGATGCAGAGATTGATCGAGCAGTCCTCCATGTTTTGCAGCATTCAGAGATGGACTACGAAGTCATGGAGTTTTCGCCTTATGGATATGACGAACGACAGTTCTGTTCACCTGGGTTTAATCTTCCCGTCGGAAATTTTATGCGTACGCCGCATGGGTGCTTCCCCGAGTATCACACCTCGGCGGATAATTTAGACTTTGTTGTTCCCTTTTCTCTGGCCGACTCCTTTGTGAAATGCTTATCCATCCTTTCCGTGCTGGAGAATAATCTGACCTATCTCAATCAAAATCCAAAGGGTGAACCCCAACTTGGGAAACGTGGACTGTATCGCACCATTGGCGGCCCCGAAGGCAAGCAAGATGAACTCGCGATGCTGTGGGTGCTTAATTTGTCTGATGGAAACCACAGCCTACTGGATATTGCAACACGATCAGGCATTTATTTTGACAAAATAAAAAAAGCGGCGGATATCCTATACAAGCATACATTGCTTGAAGAGCAATCTGTACCGACGGCGTCCTGGTGGAAAGGCACTCAATGAATACCCTGGCGGGTCAGGTCGGCATAGTGACTGGTGCAAGCAGCGGTATCGGGAAGGCAATTGCCTTGTGGCTCGCTTTTCGAGGCGTAACGCTCGGGGTCGTTGGCCGCCGTATCGAAACACTCGAAGCTGTGGCGGACGCGGCAAGGGAGACCGGAGCCCCCGTCCAATGTTATTGTGCTGATCTCGCAAAGAGCGAAGAGGTTTCCGAACTTGCTTCTCGTCTTCGTCACGACTTCACGCATGTCGATATCCTTATTCACAGCGCAGGCGTTCACACTTTTGGACATGTCGCTACTGCTCCCGTCGAGGAATTTGACTTGCATTATCAAGTAAACGTTCGGGCGCCATACGTATTAACTCAGGCTTTGCTGCCAACGTTCCGGCCACGTCGTGGGCAAATCGTTTTCATTAATTCTAGTGTTGGTCTTGGAGCTAAAGCCAATGTCAGTCAGTACGCAGCTGCGAAACACGCGCTGAAAGCAGTTGCCGATAGTCTACGAGATGAGGTCAACCCAGAAGGGCTACGTGTCCTTAGTGTATTCCTTGGACGGACGGCTACTCCTACGCAGGCGATCATTCACCGAAAAGAAGGACGGCCATATTATCCGGAACGGCTTATGCAACCTGAAGATGTAGCCGAGGTTGTGATTCATGCTCTGAGTTTGCCCTGGACTGTGGAGGTGACTGACATCAAGCTCCGGCATTTTCTGAAAACCGATATCTAGGGGGTGCATTATGAATAAAGCGTTCTTTCGAGCTAGATGGAGGGTTAGGGTAGCTCCAATTCGTCATCCAATTCATCATCAATTGCGAGTGGGGATGGCTGTCATAGCTACGTTCCTAGGCCTCTTGATGATTTCGAGAGCTGCCAGTGCAGCGCCGGCATATCCACTGAAGAAAGGGCCCACGGGCCGCTATCTGGTTGACCAGAATGATGTCCCGTTTCTTATTGCTGGCGAATCCCCTCAAGCAATGATTGGCAATCTGACTGTAGAAGATGTTGAGTTATTCTTCCGGAATCGGCAAGCTCACGGCTTTAATACTGTGTGGATCAATTTGCTGTGCGCTCAGTATACCGCATGCCGACCTGACGGAAAAACATTCAGCGATTTAGCCCCTTTTACAGGCGTTTTAGACGCCTTTAGCTCTCCACCGCATTACGACTTGACCATGCCGAACAAGACTTACTTTGCACGTGTCGATGGTATTCTGAGGCTTGCAGCAAAATATGGCCTTCTAGTGATTCTCGACCCCGCTGAAGCCGGAGGCTGGTTAGATGTTATGAAAGCGAACGGAGTCGATAAATGTCGCGCTTATGGACAGTTCCTGGGAAAGCGATATGCAAATTTCAACAACATTCTGTGGATGCATGGGAATGATTACCATCTAGATCAACTGCCTTCTGCTGACGATGATGTAGTGACTACGGCAGTAGCCCTTGGGATTAGGGATTTCGATACGCGTCACATTCACACTATCGAGCTTAATTACAACATAAGTGGATCTCTGGATGACGAACGTTGGGCTCCGATTATCGACCTCAATGCCTCTTACACCTATTATCCTACCTACCAACAGGTGCTCAAAGACTACAACCGCCCCAATTCTTTGCCCACATTTCTAGTCGAAGCTGGCTACGAATTCGAACAGGATTCAGGCTTCATATCTTTTGGAACTGCACGAATTCTGCGACGCCAGGAATATTGGTCGCTTCTGGGTGGTGCATCTGGACAAATGTATGGGAACAAATACACATGGCAATTCATAGATGGGTGGAAGGACCAGCTCGACACCCCTGGGGCTAGACAAATGGAGCATGTGACGGCTTTGTTTGGACCGAGAGCCTGGTACGACCTCGTTCCAGATCAGAATCATACTATCGTGACTGCTGGGTATGGAACGTTTGATTGGGGGTTAGTGGGAGTCGGAATCAGCGACTACGTGACGGCCGCGTGCACGCCGAACGGGAACCTGGTAATGGCCTATGTGCCTTCTTCTCGTACGATCACAGTTGACATGAGCAAACTGAGTGGACCAGCAACGGCGAGGTGGTACGACCCTGCTGGAGGCACGTTTCTGAATATCCCTGGTTCTCCGTTCGCGAACGCCGGTTCGCACGATTTTACGACGCCAGGGAACAATACTGACGGTGATGATGACTGGGTGCTCGTCCTGGAGGCGCTCCGTCCGGAGCTTGCTACTTTAGACAATTTCCTATGCTACACAATCAATCCACGTCTGTGCGTCGCTAACGCTCCGGATAATGCTGGAGCCTCCTGTCTGAATGAAGAAGCCTGCGGCGGAGTGACGGGAATCACCAGGTTCTGTAAGGCGAAGGCATTTCCCAAAGGCGTCCATGTTTCTCTTGTTGACCAGTTCGAGAATAAACAATTTGATGTCCGAAGCGTGACGAGTGACCTTTGCTTTCCTGCAGACACGATCAACGAAGGTGTCCTTGATCCCAACACTTATCTCCAAAGCTACAAAATTCAGGTCTCGTTGGACCCACCGCAACCCCCACCGGTTCCCCCAGTCACGGTGCGTCTCACCAATCGGTTCCGCCCCCAAGGTGATCTCGTCGTTGTTGACGCTTCCAAGCCCTCTCGCTTACTTGTCCCTACGGCGGAAAGTTTGGTCGGTCCGGTTGGTTTGCCAGCACAAAACAATGTAGATCGCTATAGATGTTACCAAGTCCAAGTGAGCGACACGACGAAGTTCATTCCCATTCGAGGGGTATCAGTGGATGATCAATTGACTACTCCTCCCAAAGTTTATGACCTTAGAGCTCCGGCGCGCCTTTGCACCCCAGTAGATAAAGACGGGGAAGGGATCAAAAATGACTCTGCCAACCTGCTTTGCTACAGGGCAAGCCCTGAGAAAGCCCTCTGCGTTGCTGAGTCGCCCAGGCATATGGGGAGGAACTGCAAAACGGAAGAAGACTGCGGAGGCGTGACTACTCAGACGAATTTCTGCCTGCCACAATCCGAACGAGCGCCAGTGGGCAATGTCTTTATTAACAATGAATTTCGTCCGGAGCGGTTGAGCGTAGTGAAAGAGACAACACTCTGTGTCCCTTCTCTTTTGTCTCAATAGTCAAGACGTTTAATTAGCGCTGTTCCATATAATCAGTTAATATCAGTTGGAGACACTTACTATGAAAGTCGTACTCTTCTGTGGTGGACTAGGACTACGCCTGCGCGAGTTTTCCGAGCATATTCCCAAGCCCATGGTCAACATTGGCTACCGACCTATATTGTGGCACTTGATGAAATACTACGCCTACCATGGGCATAAAGATTTCATTCTCTGCCTTGGGTTTGGCGCCGATGCTGTAAAAGACTATTTTTTAAACTACAATGAATGTGTTTCCAATGACTTTGTCTTATCAAAAGGAGGTAAGAGCTTACACCTCTTCAATAGCGATATCGACGAGTGGAACATCACTTTTGTGGATACTGGCATTCATGCCAATATAGGTCAACGCCTAAAGGCAGTGGAGAAATATCTCGACGATGATGAGATATTTCTTGCGAATTATAGCGATGGACTGACTGACTTACCTCTCGACGCTCAAATTGAACATTTTTACAGTGAGAAAAAGGTTGCCAGTTTTCTCTGCGTGAAACCGAATCTCAGTTGTCACTTCGTGTCGCTATTGCCGAACGGCGTAGTAAGGGCAATTGAAGATGTTAGTCGAGCTGATCTTCACATTAACGGCGGTTATTTCATCTTTCACCGCGATATCTTCAAGTACATGCGGAACGGTGAAGAGCTGCTCCAAGAGCCGTTTCAGCGTTTGGTTGAGCAACAACAGGTGCTTGCCTACAGGTATGACGGATTTTGGGGTTGTATGGATACCTTTAAAGATAGACAGTATCTTGAAGAGCTATATACAAGCGGCAAAGCGCCGTGGGAAGTATGGAAACGCCCTACTCGAGTAGGGCGCGAGATGCCTCTTCAGAATCAGCCTGTTCAATCGCTCGCCTCTCTACAGAAACTATCTGCCTAAAGCTCCTAATTCCATTCCTTTCTCCGCATGCTGCAACTCCTGCTCAACACTGAGTCTGGTCGCGAATGTCGCGTGCTTTGCCTCGGGGCGCATTGTGACGATATTGAAATAGGGTGCGGGGGCGCGATCCTCAAGCTTGCAGCGACGTACCCGAATCTTCATATTTACTGGGTCGTTTTCAGCTCGACTCTTGAGCGGAAGCGCGAGGCCCATGAGAGCGTTGCCTCCTTTCTTGCTGACGTTGCAAAAAAGACGGTTATCATTCACGCGCTAAGAGATGGGTATTTGCCTTATCTTGGTGGAGAAGTGAAAGATCGTTTTGAAGAAATAAAGCGTGAATTTTCTCCTAATGTGATCTTTACACATTATCGGCATGATTTGCATCAGGATCATCGCTGCATCTCCGATCTCACCTGGAACACGTTTCGAAACCACTTGATTTTGGAATATGAAATCCCCAAATACGACGGCGACCTCGGGTCACCAAATTTCTTTCTTCCTCTCGATGAATCCATCTGTCGCCGAAAAATCAATTCTATTCTTGACGCTTTCCAAAGCCAACGTGAGAAACACTGGTTCTCCCCTGAATTATTTTCCTCAATGTTGAGACTGCGGGGTATGGAAGCAAATGCTTCGAGCGGGTACGCGGAAGGATTTTACTGCCGTAAAGCAATTCTCGGAACGGAGGTTCGATGAAGGTCTTAGTCACTGGTCATACCGGCTATATAGGAACCGTACTCGTCCCAATGCTACGAGAGGCAGGGCATGAAGTCACCGGTTTTGAGACTGACTTCTTCGCCGGTTGCGATTTTAACGATGAGTTATCTCAGATACCGGCTCTACAAAAAGACCTTCGGGATGTCGTGGTCGAGGACCTGGAAGGCTTCGACGCGGTGATTCACCTCGCAGCCCTCTCGAATGATCCGCTCGGCGATCTGAACCGAGAATGTACATATGATATCAACCACCGAGCGTCAGTACGACTTGCCCAGGTTGCGAAAGAGGCTGGCGTGCCTCGATTCCTGTTTTCGTCCTCCTGTAGTCTCTACGGAAAGGCTGAGGGAGAAAGTTTTCTTGCCGAGGACGCGTCTTTCCATCCAGTCACGCCTTATGGAGAATCAAAAGTTCTCGTTGAACAAGACGTCGTTCATCTTGCTGACGAACACTTCAGCCCGACCTTCCTTCGAAACGCCACTGCGTATGGCGTTTCGCCACGCCTCCGAGCTGACCTGGTTGTCAACAACCTTGTCGGTTTTGCGTCTACTACGGGTGAGGTGCTTATCGCGAGTGATGGGACGCCGTGGCGCCCACTTGTACACGTGGAAGATATCGGGCGAGCATTTATTGCGGTTCTCCAAGCACCACGGGAGGTAGTCCATAACCAAGCATTCAATGTTGGTCGAACGGAAGAGAATTACCAGATCCGTGAGGTGGCGGCTATGGTAGAAGAGGTTGTCCCTGGCAGCCGGGTCAAATATGCGGAGGGAGGCGGTCCGGATCTTCGTTGCTATCGTGTTAACTGTGATAAAATTAAACGGATGCTGCCGCACTTCCAACCGCAGTGGACCGTGCGCCTTGGCGTTGAACAACTCTACGCTGCGTACAAGGCGCATGCGCTGACTGCTGAAGAATTTACTGGGGCACGGTACATCAGGATCAGGCACCTCAGGTCCTTGCTTGCGACGGGGAGGCTTGATCCTGACCTCCGGTGGTTGTCATAGTCATCTAGTTATATGACAAGGAGCGGGACTTATGTTCCAAACTCTAAGAGAGCTGTTTGATCGCCGTGATTTGCTCTACATGATCACTTGGCGTGAGATCAGAGTGAAATATAAACAGTCCATCATGGGCATGTTGTGGGCGATTTTGATGCCGACCGTTATTGTTTGCGCTGGTCTTATCGTCCGATATGCATTTGCTGCAGTCTCAGGGAAGTCTTTCGTGCTGTCGGACTTGACTTCCGTCTCCGTAAAAGCGGCACCGTGGGCTTTTGTTGTTTCGGCGCTCCGTTTTGGTACGAACAGCCTCATCTCAAACGCAAACCTTATCACGAAAATTTATCTTCCACGCCTGATTTTTCCCCTTGCTGCAGTTTTTTCTCAACTCTTTGACTTTTGCATCGCCAGTGTGGTCGTTGGCCTATTGTTGATCGTTACAGGTACAGGACTGAGTATTCATCTCCTGTGGCTTCCTCTCCTCGTTGGGACGCTGATCCTCCTAGCGACCGCCCTCGCGATTATCTTTTCGGCTGCTAGTCTCTTCTTCCGAGACGTAAAATTTATCGTAGAAGTCCTGCTCACATTCGCCATCTTTTTTACCCCTGTGTTTTACGAGTCCTCACTCTTCGGGCAATGGGCTCCTTGGTTACTGGCAAATCCTGTGTCCCCGCTTTTGGAAAGCATTTCCACCACCGTCATTTTGCACCGCAGTCCGTCCTTACTTTGGTTTTCTTATAGCTTCGTTGTCACGTGCGTTCTCCTTACTGGGGCGCTGTTGATGTTCAGAAAAGTCGAACCTTTTTTTGCAGAAAGCATTTGAGTTTGATTCCCATGGCCAACAACGTTCTTGATGTTCAAGGGATATATAAAAAATTCCGACGCGGTGAGTTATACGATTCTCTGAGGGATCTCTTACCGGCACTGACACGCCGTTGGATTCGTCGCGACCGTAGTCAGGAACTTGATCGACGTGACTTCTGGGCGCTCCAAAACGTCTCATTCAGCGTGAAGCGGGGCGAAGCTTTTGGCATCATTGGGGGAAATGGCGCAGGGAAAAGCACTATTCTTAAATTGCTGACTGGCATCATGCGGCCGACCACGGGCACCATTCACGTAGCGGGTCGTGTCTCTGCGCTCATCGAAGTCAGCGCTGGCTTCCATCAAGATCTCACCGGTCGTGAGAACGTCTATCTTAATGGGGCGATTCTCGGCATGACACGAGAGGAGATCAGGCGGCGCTTCGACGCTATCGTTGCTTTCTCTGGTCTCGAAGAGTTCATTGATACGCCGGTTAAGCGGTATTCCTCTGGCATGTTTGCTCGTCTCGGTTTTTCCGTCGCCGCTCATGTCGATCCAGACATCCTGCTTGTCGATGAAGTGCTGAGCGTGGGCGATTACCTCTTCCAACGTAAGTGTATCGAGCGCATGAATGCCGTGATTGCTAGTGGGGCCACCGTGATCTTTGTGTCCCATAATCTACGCGCGGTCGCAAACCTGTGCCAACGCAGCCTGTTGCTCGAACGGGGCCAGGTGCGAATGATCGGTCCGACAGAGGAGGTTATTAAAACCTATTACTCTCAGGGTCAGCAACGACGGATGAACGGCTCGGGTAGCACAGCGAGTTGTGTCACTATCGAGCACGTCATGGTCTGCGACCAGTATGGACCGCGCGTCGAGTTTGAGTCGGGTGGTAAATTATATGTCACGGTCAAAGCCCGTGCTCATCGCCGCACTATAGACATGAGCGTGGAGATTCGAATTACCGATCACAATCAATATCCGCTGTTTGACACCGGCACACAACGTCTCGGCGTCGCTCCAATCACTCTCGAAAAAAATCAAACTCTTACGTGTACCTTCGAGTTGGATCTTAGTCTCACCGAAGGCACCTTTCACGTAAACGCCTATGCGCACCGCTACGTGACCAGCTCAGATTATGATCAGTGGGAAGGTGCGGCTACGTTTTTTGTGACTGGTGCGCCAGAGGCGCACGGTGTCATATCGCTCCATCCGAGACTCACGGAATGCCAGGTAGGTGAAGCATTTGACCAGAAAATTAATGGACAATCTTCAGTGAAATATGCTTACGAGTAAACCGCAAGGTTTTGAAAACAACATGGGCATTCGTTCAGGGGACTGGGTGGAGGTGAGGAGCACCGAAGAGATCTTTGCTACCCTGGACGAGCAGGGCCGCTTAGATGCCCTCCCGTTTATGCCGGAGATGCTCAAGTACTGTGGTAAGAGATTTCAGGTCTATAGGTCGGCTCACAAGACCTGCGATACCATTGAGCAGTATAAAAGCCGCTCCATGACGAATGCTGTTCATCTTGAAGGGCTTCGCTGTGATGGACAAGCACACGGCGGGTGTCAAGCTGGATGCTTACTGTTCTGGAAGGGGGAATGGTTAAAACGGGTAAGTGGCACCAAACCCGACGAGGAGTCGCCAGCGATGTTTGGCGTCATGCCCAGTGAAAGCCTCAACGTAAGAAGTCGCTTCGGGCAGGAGGCTCTCGCTCGTGCGACCCGGGTGTCCCCCATCAAGGGGAAAGACCGGGAAGAAAGGTACCGCTGTCAGGCGACCGAGGTACTCCAGGCAACGATACCACTCACGTGGTGGGATCTGCGACAATATGTGAAAGATCTCTCCTCAGGCAACGTACGCCTGTCTGTTTTTATTGTCTCTGTAGGAATTGCAGCGTACAACGCCTTTATAACGTTTAATCTATTAGGCCGTGTTCGTGGGTGTTGGCGTTTGAGCCAGTTTTTGAGGAAGTTATTTCATCCGTATCCGTACATTCGTGGACTCGCAGAAAAGAAGACACCCACCGAGCTCTTAAATCTTCAAGCAGGGGAGTTAGTTCAGGTTCGTTCGAAGGCTGAAATCATGCGCACCCTCAACGGGAGACAACGAAACCGTGGACTTTCGTTCGATGTAGAAATGCTACCCTATTGCGGTGGCACATATCGGGTCCTTCGTCGGGTCGAGCGGATCATTAACGAAAAAACCGGCGTGATGATGTACATGCCCAACGATTGCATTATCCTCGAAGGTGTTGTGTGCAGTGGATGCCTAAGTAGGAATAGACTTTTCTGCCCCAGAAGTATCTATCCGTACTGGCGCGAGATTTGGCTTAAGCGGGTAGAAAAGGCGGAGAGCGGGTCTTGAAGCCTCTACTGCAAGACATGAATAAGCATACCCAAATCTCAATAGCACGACTGGAGAGTGGTGATGATTCAATTGGCTTATTTGCAGGTCGGTGCGCCAAGGCATGGTATTTGCCGATATGGGCGATCACTCGACGCCGAGGGCCGGCGTCGCTCTGATCTTGTTGTCCTCGAGGAGAACATTAGGCTTGAAGGCAACTTCCAAGTGGTGGGCGGCCAGCAACTGAGAGTGCAGGACAGCAACCGAGGTGTCCATCCATGATTCCGGGTGATATGCCTTCGGTAGGGGTGATAACCCCAGCTTACAACGAAGAGCGATACATCGGGGAGTGTATCGATAGCGTGGCAGCGCAGACTTACCCAAACTGGCACCTAGTCATCGTCGACAACGCGAGTACGGATCGAACTTTCGACATCGCGCAAGGCTACGCAGCCAAAGACAGTCGCATCTGCGTAGTTCGCAACGAGACGACCGTGCCGGTGATTGAAAACTACAACATTGCGTTCCGCCAGCTTTCTCCCCGAGATAAATATTGCAAGGTCGTGGCTGCGGACGACTGGCTCTATCCAGAATGCCTGGAACAAATGGTGCGGATTGCCGAGGAAAACCCAAACGTAGCGCTGGTAAAGGCGTATAGCCTTGCCGGAAGGCGTGTGGACCCTTGCGAGTTTCCTTTTTCTAGCAACGTCGTATCAGGTCGCGAGGTTTGTCGGAATTATCTTTCTCGTGGTCCTCACCTTTTGGGAGCGCCGACACCACTAATGTTTCGTGCGGATGTGATCCGCAGCCGGGAGAGGTTCTTCAAAGAGCAGAAGTTACATGCAGATGCCGAGGCGTGCCTAGAACTGCTGGAGCATCATGACTACGCCTTCGTACCCCAGATCCTTACCTTTACCCGTGTACGTGAGGCTTCCCTGACTTCCTATTCGGACACCCTCAATGTCTATATTCCTAATATCCTGGAATTTCTGATCAACTTTGGTCCGAGGTGCTTCGACGCACACGAATTGAAGCGGCGTATTCATGACCAGTTAGCGCACTACTACAGCTACCTCGGTTGTCAGGTCTTTCGCAGACGCGGTCGAGATTTCTGGGCTTTCCATCGTGTTCGACTTGCCGAGCTAGGTTATCCGTTGAACCGGGCTCGACTCCTGCTCAACGCCATCCTCTGTGGAATAGAAACAGTTGTGAGCTTGGTTCGCCAGAAAGTCTAGCCTGCGTTTCATGATGCGATGTGAATAAATCTGATGCGCTTAGAAACAGAAGAGGTAGGGGAAGAGTTGATGCGCGTTCTCTTCGTCTCAAGTCATTTTCCGCGGGACTTTTCAAGGAGTGTTCATGGGGTGTTTCAGCGGATGCGAATGTGGCTGGATGCCATTCAGTCCCTGAATCCCGACCTTGATATCCTTTTCTTCCTTTCCCCCAACGGAATCGCTTCTACCTCTCAGGCTGCTTCTATGGTGACCCAACAGCTTACTGAGTTTTGGGGAATCCGGTCCAATGTTACGCTCTGTGAGCGCGAGCCTGAAGAGTGCCCTAGCGGACTCTTGGCATCGTACGTTCAACCGGCTCTGAGATTATCGTGGCGTCCTGACTTCCGTCCTTACCTGGGAAAGCGACAGACGGAGGCATTCGCACGGTGTCTAGCTCGATCGCCTGACATTGTTTTTTTTCATCGTCTCCATACAACCGCTGCTGCGACGTCGTTATCGTTTGGTGGAGTGCGAACCTTCATTGACCTCGACGATGTGGAGCATCTGAGGTTTGCACGGGAAGTGGCCCAGCCGCCATGGTGGCGGAGCAAACCACTGCTCTATCTACAGGTGCCGGCGCTTTGGTGGGGCGAACGTCGTGCAATCGTTCGCTCGCATTGCGCTTTTGTGTGTTCCGAGGTCGATCGCCATTATTTGCGGCGAGTAATGAAAGTCCATAATGTTGAGGTCATTCCGAATGCTGTTATTCGAATTGCTGATAGCTCACTAACGACGGAACCAAACGTACTCTTTATTGGTACATTTAGCTACGCGCCAAACGTGGTGGCTATAGAGTACCTAATTAAGGAGGTTTGGCCGCACCTAGTAAGAATTTCTCCAAAGGCCCGGCTCCTCATCGCGGGTCCACGTTCGGAGGTGATACCTAGCTTTCAGAATCCCCCGGCTGGAGTCGAGTTTCTCGGCTTTGTCCCAGATCTCAACGCTCTTTACCGAAAGACGCGTGTGTTTTGCTGCCCAATCCAGTCTGGAGGCGGGACGCGCATCAAGATTCTTGAAGCGGCTAGCTACGGCGTGCCAGTTGTGTCGACACAAATAGGGGCCGAAGGTCTTGAGCTGGTGCCCGACAAAGAGATCGTGTTGCGAAATGATGCTGTGGGTATCGCTGAGGCCTGTGCGGATTTACTCGAGGATGATCAGCGGGCGGCTCGAATCGGCGCGGCGGGCCGGGAGCGCGTGCGCCTTCAATATAGCCGGGACGTAGTAGTGCGCCGAATGAGCGCCATATTAGCCGGTGACGCTGCTTTCTAACTAAATGCGTTTCGGACGACTGCCAGATGTAGATTGCGGAAGCGTGATGCGTCTGTATCGAGGAATTGTGGAACATTGAGGTTAGGATCGAATGCACGGAAGTACTAACTCATATAACAACTTGTTAGTCAGCGTGATTATTCCAACCTATAATTCTGCGGCTTACATTGCCGAAGCTGTGGAGAGTGTCCTAGCACAAACCTATCCGAATATTGAGATTATAGTGGTGGATGATGGATCAACTGATGACACTGCTACAGTGATTGCTCCCTATCGTTCGTCCGTTATCTATATCAACCAAGCGAACCGGGGTGTGTCAGCTGCCCGGAATATCGGTATGCGCCAGGCACGAGGGCAACTGATAGCGTTTCTCGACGCGGACGACATCTGGATGCCAGGCAAGCTGGAACGTCAAGTTAAGTTCCTGGCGCGTCATAAGAATGTTGGGTTAGTATTCGGAGACGCCGAGCTGTTCGATGTAAAAGGAACGGTTACATCTTCGTTCTTACGGCGTAACGAAAGCCCCATGCGCTTGTATACCGCTGAAGTCGTCCTAGAGGATACATTCAAAGCACTGCTCGTTTACAACTTCATCTGTACATGCACTGTAGTAATTACGCGGGCCTGCATGGAACAGGTCGGAGGATTTGATGAAAGTCTACAAAGTGTTGAAGACCGTGATCTATGGCTAAGGATTGCAGGGTGTTTTTCCATTGGTTGCATTCCGGAGCTGATGAGTCGAAAACGGGTTCATGGTCATAATCTTTCGTCCGACGGACTGTTGGCCCTGCAGTCGTATATCCGCGTAATCGAGCAAGCAAGGTCCAAATCCTCGACGTCAGCGAAAGTTGATCCGACCTTCACTGAGGCGTACCTGGCGTCTCTCTATCTTCAACTTGGGTATATCTACTTCGATCTAGGGAGGCACCAAGAAGCTCGTCAGAACTTTCTGGTTAGCCTAACGAAGAGAATCAGTACAAAGCCCTTAGTTTACTACGTAGCTACTTTTTTCGGGGAGCGCATAGTCATGTGGGCACGGAGGCTGAAGCAACTTTCGAGACAGGGTGTTTTTTCTGTGTCTCGTTAAGAACTGAAACATGGAAGACAAGTAAAAATCCTGGTAATAGTGCTGCGCATGTTCACTGCGCGGTACATAGTTATAAACTGTTAGCGAACGCGTTGGCACCGCAGGAGGTCTTCTCCGATACAGTGGCACCTCGACAAGCAATTGCGCAGTAGCATGATTGAGGGAAGCTGGTTTACCGCATTGCTCGAACGGTATGCCAGCGGCTGAGACCGTCATTGGGATATACATGTCAACTATGTAGCATTTCAGACGAGCCTCATTTTCTGGGCTCTCCTATTCGTCACATCAACTGATGCAGATCTTGTCCATGATGACTTCTTCCTCGGAAAATCTTTAGGAGAATTTGAGTGCGTATAAGCATATTTGGTCTAGGCTACGTAGGGACTGTCTGTGCAGGATGCTTGTCCGCTAGCGGGCATTCAGTAATAGGCGTCGATATCAACGTGGAGAAAGTGAACCTGATTAACTCAGGACTTTCCCCCATTATTGAGCCTGGAATTGATGAATTGATTGGCCAAGCGCATAGGCAGCAGAAATTGTGGGCTACAACTTCGGTGCTAGAGGCGGTTGAATCCTCAGAGATTTCTTTCGTGTGTGTTGGGACGCCGAGTCAGTCGAATGGCAGCTTGGATTTGACCTATATAAAGCGAGTGTGTGAAGAAATTGGAGAAGCATTGCGAGGCAAGGAGTCTTCCCATCTGGTAGTGCTCCGAAGCACTATATTGCCAGGAACGACGGAAGAGATTGCTATTCCGAGAATTGAAGCATATTCCAAACGAAAAGTTGGGCAAACGTGGGGCCTTTGTTACAACCCGGAATTTCTTAGAGAAGGATCTTCTGTCCGGGACTTTTACAACCCCCCTAAAATCGTCATCGGTGAGAACGATAAAGTTAGTGGTGATCTAGTTGCACAGCTCTATAAGGGTCTTATGGCGCCGCTGTTACGGACTTCTCTCCGCGTAGCGGAAATGGTCAAGTATACGGATAATGCTTTTCACGCTTTAAAGATTAGTTTCGCAAATGAGATTGGGAATGTGTGTAAAGGGATGGGGATCGATAGCCACGAGGTCATGTCAATCTTTTGTGAAGATACGAAATTGAATCTCTCTCCAGCCTACCTGAAGCCAGGCTTTGCGTTTGGCGGGTCTTGTCTACCAAAAGATCTCCGTGCGTTAACGTATCAAGCAAAAATGTTAGATCTTGAAACTCCAGTATTGAGCGCGATATTGCGGAGTAACTCGCTGCAGATTGCTACAGGTCTCCAGAAGATTACTCGTTTACAAAAACGGCGGATAGGATTTCTGGGGATGAGCTTTAAAGCTGATACCGACGATTTGCGCGAGAGTCCGCTTGTCGAGGTCATCGAAGCATTAATAGGGAAAGGATATGAAGTACGCATCTATGACCGTAATGTCGCTCTCAACAGATTAGTGGGGGCAAATAAGCGCTTCATAGATGAACACGTACCGCATCTCGCGTGTCTGCTGGTTGATAATATTGACCAGATTGTTGACCATGCCGAAGTTGTCGTTATTGGGCATCATTGCAAAGAGCTGCCAGCGATTCTCCAAAAGATGCGGAAAGATCAATGTATTGTCGATCTTGTTGCCGCCGCCAAAAAGATAGAAATGCAGGCTCAGTATGAAGGGATGTGCTGAGGGTTCGACAGAAAGTAATTAGCGGTTTTTTAGAACAATGAACATTTTGGTGCTTGCGGCTGAGATTCCTGCAACGTCGAGTATGCCTGGCTCGCCTCGCCTTTTTAATCTCTGTCGATTCTTATCAAAAAGCCACAGACTCTCGCTTATTACTGGTTGTCAATTAAAAGAAAGACGTCAAGAGTTCTTCGAGGATCTTTCTACCGCTAATGTTTTCCAGGCAGTAACCATTTTACCGGATCCGCCGAATATTAGATGGAGGAATAAGCAAATCCATCGTCTCCATCTTGCCCCTCATTTTCATACTCAATATCTGAAGCCAGATTACTATCAAACAGTTCTTGACATCATTCATAAGCATCTGAATAGTTCACCTTCTGTGGATTTGATTTATGTAGACGGGCTAGGGATGACGCAATACGCTGAGAGGAATCGAACGGTTCCAGTTGTCGTTGACCTGCATGATTCTCTCACCTTACTGTACAGCCGCTTGGTGAACAGAGAGAAGCGATTATCGAAGAAGCTATCGCTTTATCTTGAAAAGCGAAGTATCGCGAAGCGGGAGCAAGCTCTGGAAAAATTCTGCGACCTCATTATCACAAACTCGGAAGTCGACGAAGAAGTTATTAAGAGTCTTGCTCCATCAGGGAAGACCATGACTATTACCAACGGCGTTGATGTTGAGTACTTTTCATCCTTCAATGAAGGCAAAGGTATAAACAAGCTCATTTTTACGGGAGTGATGGATTACGGACCGAACGAAGATGCTGTTCTCTACTTTGGCAAGGAAATTTTCCCGCTAGTTAAAAAAACCTTTCCAAACGTCGAATTTTGGGTGGTCGGGTCAAATCCTTCGCCTCAAGTACAGTCGTTAACGCGTCAGATAGGCATCTATGTCACTGGCAGAGTCGATGACGTACGGCCCTACCTGCGATCGGCTGGCGTCTTTGTCTGTCCGCTTCGTTACGGCGCCGGTATCAAGAACAAAATCCTTGCCGCCATGGCAATGCGCAAGCCTATCGTGGCGACCCCGGTGAGTCTCGAAGGCATTGAGGTCCGCCCTGATGAGGAGGTCTTAGTAGCAAACAGCGCGGCAGATTTTGCAAGGCAAATTGGTGCTCTTCTCGTCAATGAGCAACTAGCCCGACGTCTCAGTGAAAATGGTTACAGGCTGGCGAGAGAAAAGTACTCTTGGAGCGCTAAAGGCCGAGTACTCGATGCCGCCTTGAGAAACATTGTGGCTCGGTACGGCAGGCCTACCTGATGAGACACGCTGTCCACACCATGCCGATTGCCTACTTGCGAAAGACTTTGCTTTCGTGCTCGGCGTAGTGAGGTCCGAGAATAGTCACTAATGAAGACAAGAGAATCCCCATGCAGCCCCGGCCCTGCTGAAGGAATAACCCTCCATTCTGAGCGGATCGATCAACTGCAGTCCTTTTGCAGAATTTCTTGCTGGCAGCCCGCGAAGGTAGTGGAGTGGACCACTACGATTCAACAAGCAGCTCAATCTAATATTGCGCATGCGCCGCAATGGTTTAGGGCGATTCAATCGGCCTACGGCCATACTCCTCTTTATCTACAAGCTGAAGATGATCGAGGTCAGACCGCTATATTGCCAGCGTTTCTCATCCGCAGTCGCCTCTTTGGTTCAGTGGTGACTTCTATGCCATTTCTGGACACCGGGGGGCCATGTAGCTCTTCGCCAACTCTCGCGCACATCCTCGTTGATTTGCTCATAGGCGAGGCGGCTCGGCTCGGAGCCTCGCGCGTAGAGCTGCGTTGCACTCAGCCTATGGACCTCGCAGTTCCCGGAAATTTGGAAAAAATGAATCTGGTGTTGCCGCTTCCTCAGAATCCCGATTCCTTGTGGAAGCAGTTCGACGCCAAAGTCCGTAATCAAATCCGCAAAGCTGAACGTTCTGGCCTCTCGGTCGAATTTGGCGGCGAAGACAAACTCAAGGAGTTTTACGAAGTTTTCACTGTCAACATGCGCGACCTCGGGTCCCCCGTGCACGCGCGACGCTTTTTCACATCCATTCTGGATGCTTTTAACAACGAGGCCCGAATTGCTGTAATTCGTAAAGGTACGACGCCTATTGGCGGACTCGTTGCTCTCGCTTTTAAGGACACTCTGGTTGTCCCGTGGGCCTCTTCGCTGAGGCAGTATTTCTCTCTGTGCCCCAATATGTTGCTGTACTGGGAAACTCTTCGCACTGGGTGCTTGGAAGGCTTCAGGAAATTCGATTTTGGCCGGTCGAGCCGCGATTCGAATACGTACCGCTTTAAGCGCCAGTGGGGTGCCGTTGAAGAGCAGTTATATTGGTACACTATATCGGTAAACGCTCGACGGAGTAAAAACCCAGTTGGTAACGATCGGCAAAAAGCGCTCTTCGTCCACATGTGGCAACGTCTCCCATTGGGCGTGACTCGGTGGCTGGGCCCACGTGTTCGTAAATATCTCACCCTGTAGATTCTCCTTGACAGGAAACCGGTCATCTTCCTATAAGAACCCGCGGAGATGAGAATTCACCGTACCATTCCTCCATCTGCCGCGCCGGTTAAACTAGAAGACTTAATATATGGGTTCGCCGGGCTCTTTTATGGAAGCAAATTTATCAAAAAGCTGGAAGCGGAGATAAAAGAATATTTCGGGATACGACACGTGTTTTGTGTGTCTTCCGGAAAAGCGGCGCTGACGCTGATACTTTCAGCCTTGAGATACATTTCTGGAAAGAGACGGGTAGTGATCCCTGCTTACACGTGTTTTTCAGTTCCCTCAGCTATCGTCAAAGCTGGGCTAGAGATCGTCTTGTGCGACATCGACGCTGAAACCTTTGATTTCAACTATATTGACTTAGAGCGCACGGTTACGAAGGAGACTCTCTGTGTCATCGCCACTCATCTCTTTGGGATTCCCGCCGACCTTGAGAGCGTAACGAGGCTCTGCCGAGAAAGAGAAGTCTTCGTTGTGGAAGACACCGCCCAAGCTATGGGCGGGCAATATAAAGAGAGACTGCTTGGCACAATTGGTGACGTGGGATTCTACAGTCTTGGCCGCGGGAAAAATATTACTTGTGGATCGGGCGGGATTGTTGTCACCAATGACAATACGATAGCCGCAGCACTTACGAAGTATTATGTTGCGCTTGAGGAGCCGCGTTTTAAAGAAGATATGAAAAATTGGCTGCAAAACGTCTTGCTGAGTTTTTTTATCCAGCCATATTGCTATTGGCTTCCGGCCGGGATGCCATCGTTAAAACTAGGACAAACGTTCTTTTATAAAGATTTTCCGATCAAGAAATTATCGGGAGGAAAAGCTGCACTCCTCCGGCGTTGGAGAGCGCGCCTCAGAGATGGCAATGGGATACGGACCGAGACCGCTATATACTTTCGGAAAGAGACATTGTTGAAGAGATTTCAGCCAACCTGTCTTCCCTATCTCCGATTTCCCTTGCTTGTGAGCGATCGCCAGATGAGAGATACTATCTATGCTAGCTCCCAGCAGAAAGGCCTAGGATTGAGCTTGATGTACCCAACTCCGGTGAACGAAATTGAGGAGCTGCGGGCGGCTTTCTCTGGCCAGATTTTTCCGGCAGCGAAGAAGGTTGCGGAAACATTGGTGACTCTGCCGACACACGGCTGGCTCTCAGAGACGGATAAGAAAGCTATCCGTGACCTGATCGCGAGCGCATCACCTTTAAAGAATCAGATGATCGCGCACTCAGCCCCTGAAGTAGTCTAACCCTCTTTTTTCTTTCACTACCCAGATCCGGACATGGAGACGCTTTTCTGGTCTGCTCTCTTTTTTATCTTCTACGCCTACTTTGGCTATGCACTGATCTTGTGGATCCTGGCTCAGTGGAGATCCAGACCAGTGCTAAAAGGAAAGATTATTCTACAGGTCTCATTCATTATTACGGCGCATAATGAGGAGAAACGTATTCAGGAGAAAATCGAAAATACCTTGCTACAGGATTATCCGAAAGACAAGCTGCAAATTATCGTTGCTTCTGATTGTTCCAGTGACCGAACGGATGAAATTGTTATCTCTTTTGCAGACAAAGGAGTTCAATTGGTTCGAGCCCCAGAGCGGAAGGGAAAAGAGGCCGCTCAAAAACTGGCGCTCGAGGGAGCGACGGGAGACATTCTGATTTTTTCCGATGTTGCAACAATTCTTCCATCCTCCGGGGTGGTGAATATGGTGAAAAGTTTCTGTGATCCGACCGTCGGGTGTGTCAGTAGTGTTGACAAAATTATCACGAGCGAGGGGAAGGCTGGAGGCGAGAGCGCTTACGTCAAATACGAAATGCTCCTCCGACAACTGGAAACTAGAGTTAACACATTAGTTGGTCTGAGCGGCTCTTTTTTTGCCGCGCGGAGAGAGGTCTGTAAAAATTGGCAGCCTGAACTGCAGAGCGATTTCAATACACTGCTCAACGCCATCCGCTTAGGCCTCAGGGGCGTCTCTGATCCGGAGAGCGTGGGCTATTACAAGATGATCGACGATGAAGCTAAAGAATACGAACGGAAAGTGAGAACCGTTTTACGAGGGATAGCGGTCTTTATGCAGAGTTTGCCCATGCTCAATCCCTTTCGCTATGGGCTGTTTTCCTGGCAATTGGTAAGCCATAAACTGTGCCGTTGGCTCGTGCCTTTTGCTATGATTGTTCTCTTGCTCAGTAATGCCGCGTTGATTCGTGCACCTTTTTATCAGTGCCTTTTCATACTGCAATGTATTGGTTACGGCATTGCGTTACAGACAATATTGACAAAACGTTTTCCAGAAAAATCCTTTCTCAAACTTCCTGCTTTTTTTGTCCTCGTCAACCTCTCCATTCTTAACGCTTGGTGTCGCTATATAAAAGGAGAGCGGATTGTACGCTGGAACCCCTCCCAGCGGGAAATCACCTGATGGTCAAAGACACGCTCAAATCAGCTGCCCGTCGGATGATAGCTTGGGCATACCATGGGAGTGGGCATTATTTGAATTTGTTAAAAGGCAAAGTCATCATCCTTATGTACCATCGGGTATTGCCGCGGGTGGTACTTTCTCAGGAGCAACTGATTCAACCTGGGATGTATGTTTGTAGCGATACCTTTGCTATGCAAATGTGCTTTCTTAAAAAATACTTTCACCTGCTCTCGTTTGCTGAGCTTCTTGCTTTGTGGAAGGAAAAAAACTGGGACCCAGACAAACGCTATTGTGTTGTCACGTTCGACGATGGCTGGCTTGATAACTATCTTTATGCCTTTCCGATCCTTCGACAATACGAAATTCCCGCAACCATTTTCCTCCCGACCGCCTTGATCGGCACGAATCAGTGGTTTTGGCCCGATAAACTTGCCTACCTACTGAAGCGCTACCTTACGAACAGCCCCATTAGAGAGAGAGAAAAATGGCTTCGCTTTGTGAGAAATCAGGATCTTTCGCTACATCTGCTGTGGAAAAGAGACAACAAGACTAGTATCGATACAATGATCGAGGCATGGAAGAGTCAGACTCAAGAGGTGATCGACAGCTTGCTGGAGGAGATGAGTCAAATATTTGGCGTCGAGTTGCCTACGGAAAGGATTCTTGTCGATTGGGGAGAAGTAGAGGAGATGTCGAAGCATCACATCTCGTTTGGCTCTCATTCGTGTACGCACAAAATTCTTACAGCGTGCACTCTCCCAGAAGTTCGAAAAGAAGTAACTGACTCGTTTCATACATTGCAGAACAAACCTATTAACTTCATCCCAGTGCTGGCCTATCCGAACGGCAACTATAGCCGAGAGATTGTTGAACAAGTAAAAGCCGCGAGCTATCAGGCCTCAGTGAGTACTCAATTCGGATCTGAAGAGCGTGCGCCGACTGATTTGTATTCATTAAAGCGCATTGGGATTCATTCTGATATTAGCGCCACGTTTCCCTTGTTCTCCTTCCATATTGCTGGGGGGAACCAGTTCCTCGCCAATCTATTATGATTACTCGATCTCCTCTCCAGAGTTACATTTTCAAGAATCTCATCTAGCGGTTACAAATCTCTTAGACCCGCTGATTTGTCAAGTGTAAGTAGCTCTACACATAAGAGTCCAAGCTTCTCTTTCCTTCCTTCTTTTTTCAGCAAGAGAATAACAATGTTGAACGAATTACACACAGGGGATAATTGGCTGTCCTTGCTGATTTGGCGATATCGTACCTTCATCAAGTATTGCCTTGTTGGCGTGATAGTGACCAGCGTCGATTTTGTCATATTTGCCATGTGCTTTTATGAGTTCCGCTTTAGATCCATTGGAGCAAAGCTGGTTGCTTTCACCGGTGCGGTATTAGTGGGTTATGCTCTCAACCGTACTTGGACCTTCCGTGATCGCGACAAAAAAGTCCGACAACAATTCTCAAAATTCCTCACCGTATCGCTCGTAGGAGCAGGATTAAGTAGTCTTGGCATTTATGTCCAAGTTGACACGTTAGCAATCCATCCGCTCCTTTCGAATGGCGTCACATCAGTTTTAGTGCTTGTATGGAATTTCCTGGTGAATAAACATTGGACTTTCCGAGTCGGCGGCAAGCGACGCGCCAGCTTTCAGAACGAGGTCCCCTTGAAATATCTCTCTATCGTCATTCCTGCCTACAATGAGGCCCATCGCCTGGGAGAAACGCTGAGACAAGATATTAGTTACTTATCGCAATTGGATGTGTCTTGGGAAATCGTCGTTGTGGATGACGGTTCATACGACCAGACGGCTATGATTGCGCAAACATGGATCAATCAACACGAGCGGTGTGTTCGTTTGCTTCGTATGCCTCGGAATCGGGGCAAGGGGGCAGCCGTGCAACTTGGAGTGATGAATGCTGCAGGGTATTACATCATTATTGCCGATGCGGATAATGCCACACCTGTCGGAGAAGTTGGGCGATTCCTAGCTGAGGCGAGAGAGGATGAAATTCTCATTGGGTCACGATACGTCGAATCAGCACACATTGAAAAGAAGCAATCGAAATGGCGAGTCCGCATCGGACGTATGGGCAATGGATTGATTCGTCTTTTTTTGATCGACGGCATCGCCGATACCCAATGCGGCTTTAAATTGTTTCCTGCAGCCATCGCTAAAGATCTCTTTTCAAGACAGCGCATAGACCGTTGGGGATTTGACATGGAAATCCTGAGTATTGCTCAAGGAATGGGTATCACTATTCGGGAAAAAGGGGTCACTTGGCAAGATGTGCCGGGCTCACGGCTGAGACCTTTTCGCGACGCCATTAATACTTTATGGGAGCTTGCAATGATTAAGATCAATTTGTGGTCAGGAGTTTATGAATGATATATAGTTTCATTTTGATCCAAAGTGGCATAGATTGTTGACTTCGTCACAATCGGACTCACGCCCTAAGTTATTGCTTTGGACCATAAATCCGACTTGTTCATTTGCAAAACCAGTGACTTTAATAAAAGACTTATGAATGTTCTTGTTACTGATGGGAACGAGCGATCGGCATTAGCTGTAACTCGTGCTCTGGGGAGGCAAGGCTTGCAAGTCGTTATAGGAGCTGAACACGAGCATAGTTTAGCTTCTGCTTCTAAATACTGTTGGCGATCATTTTCTTATCCTTCACCCTATACTGATATGCAGGGGTTTCTATGGAAAATTCTAGACACCATCAAACAATTACAGATCGACATGGTGTTTCCTATCTCTGACACCACTATGTTGCTCATTGGGCAGCACCAACAAGAATTCGAAGCCTACAGCCTTTTACCGATTCCATCCGCAGAAGTTTTCGAATCTTTCTCGAATAAGTACTATCTTATGCAGACTGCTGCGGGGCTAGAGATTCCTATTCCTGACACCATTTTTATTCCTGATGGTCATTGGGAAGCGGAATTAAGCAGCATTCGCCGTTTCCCAGTAGTGGTAAAGCCAGGACGGTCGCTCGTCTACCTCAATGATCATTTGCATAAGACTAAAGTCCATTATGCTACCAATACGGAAGAACTTCGTCGTTTATATTCTGATGTAGATTATTTGCAGCAACCATCGCTGATTCAACGGAGGGTAGAAGGAGAAGGACAAGGCATTTTTGCTATCATGAACAAAGGAAAGCCGGTGACGCTCTTTGCGCACCGACGCTTGCGTGAAAAACCTCCCTCTGGCGGCGTCAGCGTCTTACGAGAGAGTATTCCCTTACCGCAACCCATGACTGACTATGCACTGCGCCTCTTGCAACATGCTAATTGGCACGGAGTAGCAATGGTGGAATTCAAGGTTGACCGACAAACCGGAGTCCCTCTGTTGATGGAGGTGAATGGACGCTTCTGGGGTTCGTTACAATTAGCTGTAGATGCGGGATTAAATTTTCCCTATCTGTTGTATCAGATGGCGATTGGTGAGAAGCCACGGCCGCCTGCTGAGGGGTATCGTACCGGCGTGAAATCCCGCTGGCTCTTGGGGGATCTTGATCATTTATTGCTCCGACTCTTTAAATCGGACGCCGAATTATCTCTCCCGCCAAACAGTCCAGCGAGATTAACAACTTTACTAGAATTTTGTCGTTTTTATCAAAAAGATATGTATTACGAAATACTACGCTTCGATGACCTTAAGCCTTTTGCTTACGAACTACGACAGTATGTGCGCAACTTGAGGTCTGAAGGTAGAGGTAACCATGACGTGGGAATCCAAGGCTCTTCGTCTGTTCATAAGGAACTCGTATCAACGGTTAACCGGAATTGAATACCCTAGGTTAATAACTGATTTTCGACAGCGAAAAATTTACCAAATCCTTCCTCGGGATATTTGTTCTGTTTTGTTTGTATGCAAGGGCAACATCTGTCGTAGTCCATTTGCTGCAGTGTATTGTGAAGCAAAGCTCAGGGAAGGAGGAAGCCATATCAAGGTGTGCTCGGCGGGGTTAGAGGCAACGGCTGGCAAAGAGGCGCATCCTTTGGCGATGATTGCAGCCCAACAATACACTCTTTCACTACAGTCGCACGTGACCATCCCACTGACTCAAGAGCTTGTGAATCAGGCGAATCTCATACTTGTGATGGAGCAGTGGCATTACACTCAACTTCTCCAGTTGTATCCAGAGGCTAAAGGGAAAGTGTTTCAACTTGGTCATTTTAACAATACATTAGCAACCGATATTGGCGATCCCTATGATGGGACGCTGGCGGATTTCGAGGCTTGTTATCGAGTGATACGTCAATCCTGCGATTTTTTACTAAAATATCTCGGCGAAATGAGTCAATAGCTCATTTTTTATATTTTATTTTGTAGAATATATACCTCAAGTTTAAAAGTGCAGCAGATTGTGAACAATAAGAGAGATCCTGTGTCCGTTCGGACTATTTTGCACCTCTCTAGTACCGGTGGCCCTGGGGGGGCCGAGATGTTAGTTAGCCGTCTGGCCGGGAGGTTGGACCGCAGTCGGTTTCGGTCCGTGGCATGTCTTCCCAGGCCTGGCTGGTTAAAGGATCAATTTGATCTCCAAGGGATTGATACCCATGTCTTGAAAATGAGTCGAATCTTTGATTTGACCTGGATTTTGCACGCCTGTCGTTTAGCTCGGCAGGAAGGGGTTTCTTTGATTCATGCTCATGAGTTTGATGCGATCACGCTTGGTTCGTTGGTTGCGAAATTAGTTCGTGTTCCTTGCGTCGCGACCATTCATGGCAAGAATTATTACTGGGAACGAAGGAGACGCCGCTTAGCAGTCCAAGTCGTAAGCCATTTTGTAACAATGGTAGTTGTCTCTGAGGACTTGAAGCGCTTTATTACCAGAAACGTAGGAGTGCCCGCCGAAAGAATCAAGGTCATTTATAATGGTCAAGAGACGTCCCAGCCAGTTAGATCAGAAGAAAAGGAGCGCTTAAGAACTGAACTTGACTTGCAAGAAAATAAGCAAGTGGTTGGCTTGGTCGGCAGTTTGTACCCGGTAAAGGGACACCAGTATCTTTTGGCGGCGGTCCCACAGATTCTTAAAATTCATCCACACACCACATTCTTAATCGCTGGCAGGGGTGAGCTCGAGTTGCCCTTAAAAGAAGAAGTAAAGCGATGTGGTTTAGAGAAACAGGTATGCTTCCTGGGGTTTCGAGAAGATGTTTCCACCCTTCTCTCGTTGCTGGATGCTTTTGTGCTTCCATCTCTTTCTGAGGGACTTTCGATGGCCCTCTTGGAAGCCATGGCGGCTGGCAAAGCAGTGGTGGCGACCGATGTGGGAGGAAATCCAGAAGTAGTTGTGGATGGTGAAACAGGCTTTCTTGTTCCTCCCCGGGATGCTGATGCTTTAGCCGCGAAGATCTGTTTGCTCTTGGAGGACAATCTTCAATCAAGAAGGTTGGGTGAAAATGGTCGAGCACGCGTGCGGCAGTGCTTTAGTTTTCAAGCAATGGTCAATAAGTACCAAGACCTCTATGACAACTGCTTGCAAAGATAATGAGCAATAGGTTCCATAATGGGGCCAGCCCTAGAATATTCACTCTCTGTGAATCAGGAAGAGATATTATCGACTACTGCTAGTGGCGCGGGCGGTACAGAGGCCTTTGGCCTGCCGTTCTGGCTTTGTGTAGTCTTTTTCATAATTGAATATGGAAGGCCAGAGGATGTCTTACCTGGAGTCGCTTCTTTGCACCTGCCGGCGCTCGTTATTATTTCGCTGGGACTCGCACTGCTGATCTCAGGAAAAATTGCCCTGAATAATCTTCAGACAAAATCGTTTATAGCCTTTCTAGGAATGATGGTCATACATGTTCCCTTTGCCGTAAATAATGGCGCGGCATTCTATACTACACTAGACATGATGAATTTTTTCATTGTTTATCTTGCAGTAATAAACTTTGTAGACTCCTTCAAAAAATTCCAGGTGATGATAAATACTTGGATCGGCTCCGCGATTTATCTAGCGGTTAGTGGCCTCAGCAATAAGGGGAGTGGCAATGGCGCTTTTTTTGGCGACGAGAATGATCTTGCGCTTTTTCTAAATATGATCGTCCCACTCGGCTTTTTTCTAGCATTGCAGGCAAAAACGAACTCCAAACGTTTCTGGTTTTTACTCATCACTGGAATTTTCCTGTACTCCAATACTGCAGGCCTTTCTCGCGGCGGTTTCCTCGGGACCATAGCCGTTGGTCTTTACTGCTGGCTTAGGTCCCCACGGAAGATCTTGTCGCTCACTGCGATAGTCTTGCTGAGTTTGGTATTTCTACAGCTGGCTCCTAAGGGGTACTGGGAAAGGATGAATACGATAACCACAGAGACTGATGATCCAGACAGCAGTGGGAGCGATAGAATTTACACTTGGACGGCGGCCTGGAAAATGTTTTTAGACTATCCGATTCTGGGCGTGGGTCCAGCAAACTTTCCATGGAATGTTGCGAACTACGAGCCTGCGGAGGGTTTTGGGGCACACGATGGTATGGTCGGTCGTTCTCGTGCAGGACGTCAAGCGCACTCGCTCTACTTTACCTTAATTCCGGAGTGGGGAATTGTTGGTACCATCCTGTATGCATGGATGGTGCTATCTTTGCTCAAAGATCTCAGGTTGATTCGTAAGAAGCTGGGAGAACATCAGCAGCAGTCAGAGGAAGGTCCATATTTTTCAGAAAGGGCTAGATATCTCTCTCTTGCGCTGGAAGGGAGTTTGGTGAGCTTTTTGGTTAGTGGGGCCTTTATCTCAGTCTTATATTATCCACATTTTTGGATCTGGATGGCGCTGGTTGTAGCTTTAAAGCGACAAGTGATGACATCTGGCCCTGAGCCAGAGACCATACAACCTCATTGGTCACATTCTCCCTCAACAAAGCCACTACTTCAGCCCTGACGGTTACAAACTATTAGCTATACCCTCTGCGCGGGGAGATTTGGGCAAGTTTTGGCAGAAAAAAAATACCCGCCAGCAGTACTCGCAAGGGTAGAAAGTCTTAGTACAAAAAACAAGGCTTTTTCTGGGTTTCCGTTACTATGGGAATAACATTCGTGCCAGGCATAGTGGTTCTTCTGTTTTTTTAGGGTGAGAACGGTAGACGTGAAAAGCTTCTTGCGCGAGCAATTAATCGTGTCGCCTGGGCTGTCGAAGGTTCATACTTGATGTCTCGAATCTGAATGCGGCTGTATCTACGTTCTCGGAGGGTCAGAAGAGAGCCTTCGTGAACGGTTTAAGATTACCGCCCGGCTCTATCATGAACAAATAGGCGTGAAGGTGATGACACTGAGCCGGACGGGAATAACTGCCTACGATCCTATTCGCGGCAGAAACGTAACAAATGACGAATGGTCGAGGGAGGAATTGATTCGTCTTGGTGTAAAGAGCAGCGATATCGAGTTCATAGGTGTGAGTAAAGGAAGCTTTGGTACATTGGCAGAGGCAAGGGGGTCGCAAAACTGACGCTTGGGAGAAGGTATCGTCAGCTCACATTATTGACGTCGGAACATCACACAAGGAGAGCTTGGCTAACCTTTGCGACGACGCTAGCCGAGAAAGGGATAGTAGTCTACACGTTTATGGCACCCGACCCTGGGAATTTATCGATGCTTGCCGAGGAATTCGTAAAACTCCTTGTTTACCAGTCTTTTTTACTATGAATTTATTCACGTTAGATCTGGACATACTTAACAGACGTTTGATGTATGTTAGCGATTCGTAGGAATGCACTTATGGGCAAATTTGCATCCAGAACAGTAGCAATGAAGGCAGGTTTATTAGGGATCTTTGTTTTTTCACTGATTGTTCGATTAGTAGGGATTTATATTGTAACGACCCTTTCTCCAGGCGGGCAGGTGCCAGAACGCTATACTGATATAGCCAATAACATCGTTGCGGGAAAAAGCTTTATCGACAATTCTGGGACTGCTAATACATTCGAGCCACCAATTTATCCGTACTTTATTAGTATTATCTTTTCAGCTTTTGGAGAAAATGTACCTGCAGTGAAGGTTGTACAAGCTATACTCGACTCATTAAATGTATTTCTTATCTTTCTAATAACCAAAGCGATATTTAATATTCACTCCGCGTTTTGGGCCAGTATCATATACAGTCTTTATCCGGTGCCTATGTACAGTGTCGCTGACATCGGACCTGAGACAATTTTTGGACTGCTTTTAAATGGATCAGTTCTCGTTTTTCTTCTAGCCCTCCGTTCAAATAAAATCATATACTATGTCTTCGCAGGACTCTTGTTTGCCATCGCTACATTAACACGAGCTACTACATTATATTTTCTACCTTTTCTTACGCTTTGTTTGCTGTTCACGCGTATTGAAGGGCGGAGTCTAGTCAAACCGATGTTTGTGATGGTGGTCACTTTTGTTATTACGATTTTGCCGTGGACAATCCGGAATTATTTAGTAAGCAGTCGCTTTATTCCCGTCGCAGTTGCAGGATTTGGAGAGGTATTTCTTCAGGGGTCAAGTGAAGATTTTCTCGTAATTGAAGACAAAAAGAAAAACTTTCCGTCGTTCTTTAGCCAATTGAAGACAGAAGGGATAGAATTGCCCCCTCACGCGACTCCAAGGGATTTTAATTATTTTGCCGTCAGAGCGGGGTGGGAAAAATATAAAGAGAGGTGGCGGAGTGATGGCTTTGTAGGATCCTTGAAATTTATTTATTACAAGTTTTTAAGGTTATGGTATTCTACCGAAAGCGGTACAAACCATTCTAAAATTCTTCTAGTCAATATCTTTATATTACCGTTTGCGCTCATCGGGTCCGCGCTTAGTTTGTACTTAAGAGTTTCTATGACTATGCAGGTACCCATTTATCTACTTTTACTGTATTTTGTTGTTCTGCATACGGCAACTTTGCCGTTGCATCGGTATATGGTTCCGGTAATGCCTTACTTAATCGTATACGAAGCGTTTTTCTTCTCGCAAGTAGCAGTAAGTTTGAAGCGTCTTAAAAATGCACAGCCCTACTTAGGCTTGGTAAGTAACCAATAGTCATATGGAGCCTGAAAAGATTCGGATATGCCATCTTGCCTCAGGGGATCTCTGGGCGGGCGCGGAGGTACAACTCGCGACTTTATTATCTCAGCTGGTTAAGCATTGTCAATTCTCAATAGAAGCCATTATTTTCAATGAAGGAAAACTTGCTGACGAGTTAAGAAAAATCGATATCGAAGTCACCGTTATTGATGAGACAAAATTAAACGCGTTAGCAATCCTCAGGATGTTAATTGCATATTTCAAGACGCATCAGGTCGATATTCTGCACACTCATAAATACAAGGATACTGTGTTGGGAAGTATTGCAGCCAGAAGCATCAGTAGCATGGTGATCATGAGAACAATTCACGGCTCACCCGAACCGTTTTCCGGATTTGATGCGATTAGGATGTCTATTTATATGCTGTTGGAATACTTGGCAAACAGATTTGCCGTTTCCAAGATGGTGACTGTTTCATTACAAATGAAAGGTATACTCTCTCGAATCTATCCCTCCAACAAGCTTGTTTGTATTCACAATGGAATAGAAATCGCCAATCGAGAAGGCAGCGTAGACACGACATTTCCTGGCCGTCGAGACGAATTTTGGATCGGATGCGTTGGTCGTCTAGTGGAGGTGAAAGGATTTGACTACTTTTTAAAAGCCGCGAAGATCGTCCTCTGCCGGAACCCTGGAATGAGCATTAAATTCGTCATCGTGGGAGATGGACCGCTTAGAAGCTCTTTAGAAACACTTGCTGTGAATTTAGGTATTGAGAATGAGGTGATCTTTCTTGGGCACCGGAATGATTGCACCGAATGGGTGAAACAGATGAAAATTGTGATCTTGTCTTCTCTCCACGAGGGGATTCCGATGTCGCTTTTGGAGGCGCTTTCTTTAGCCAAGCCCGTTGTCGCCACGAGAGTAGGCGGTATTCCGGAGGTCATAGAGGACGGGGCGAGCGGCCTATTAGTCAACGCTCGGGATGAAAAGGCGATTGCGGATGCGTGCACCTCCCTGATTAATAATTACGGTTGGGCGATGACATTGGGTATGAAGGGCAATGAGACGATCCGTGCGCGCTTTTCGGCAAAAGCCAATGCAGAGAAAGTTATACAACTCTACACGAATGCAATGACTCTGGAAGAAGTGAAATGAACAAATTGAAGGTGGCGGTATTTGGATGCGGCAAAATGGGAATTCACCACCTTCGAGCCATTCGGCTGCAGAAGTATGCTGAAATCATAGCAGTCGCTGATCCTCAAGCAGACAGGGAAAAACTCGGCGGAATTCTTCCCACCGAAGCGAAAGTATTTTCGAGCCCTGAGGAACTATTGCGTACAGTAAGGCCTGATGTCGTTCATATCTCGACCCCCCCAGCAAGCCATTCGGAATTAACTAAGCTCGCGTTGAAGTATGGGGCAAACGTTTATGTAGAAAAGCCGTTTGCTTCAAATGCAAATGAAGCGAAGTCGATGATTTCTTTGGCAGATGAAATGAAACGTAAAATATCTGCCGGACATCAGTTACTCTTTGAAGAACCGGCTCGCCACGCTGCAGCATCTCTAGGAACTATAGGCCGGCTCATCCACGTCGAGAGCTATTTTTCCTTCCACACCGTGAGACGGTCTCCGGATGGACGTAGCGTTCTCTCGCCGGTGGAACAATTGCTCGATATTTTACCACATCCTGTATACGTTCTCCTCGATTTTTTGCATAAAAGCATGGATCAAAGCTGGCGTCAGACCGTTCAGCTTTTGTCATTAGATGTCAAGCCGATGGGCGATGTGCATGCGCTCTTGCGTATCGGAGAGGTAACCGGCGTTCTTGTGGTTACCTTGCGGGGCAGGCCGATAGAATCGTACCTACGCCTTGTCGGAACCAACGGCTCTCTTTACGTAGATTTCGCGCACGGAGCGCTCACAAAACTCTCGGGACCAGGAACCTCAGGAGTATCGAGGATGCTAAATCCCTACAGTCAGGCGAAACAAAATGTAGCTGGAGTAACGCATGCGCTCGCCGCACGAATTCTCAAAAGGCAAAAGGGTTATCCTGGGCTTTCCGAACTGATCGGCGCGTTTTACGAAAGCATCATAAAGAATACGCCGTCTCCTCTCCCTACCCAATCAATCAGCGAAACGGTCAGTCTTTGTGAAGTGATCGGAAAAAAACTGAAAGAAGCGGAAGCGGAATCTGAGAAGCGCGCGGAAGTTGCTCTCAGGGAGGTGGAGATGAAGTTGCCTCCGCCGACCAAAAGAGGGGGAGTGCTGGTGACTGGAGGAACTGGTTTTCTGGGACGAGCAATTGTCACTAATCTACGAAACAACGGCTGGCCTGTTCGAGCGATCTCTCGACGCATTCCACCGCCTTCCGCTCGGGTTCCTGGTGTTGAATATACCGCGGCTGATTTGGGTGAAAGAGTGCCGAATAAGGTATTCGATTGTGTTGTGACGGTGGTTCACTGTGCGGCCGAGACGGCCGGTGGAAAGGAAGCCCATGTTCGAAACACCATCGATGCTACGCGGAATATTTTGGAAGCCGCTGCGAGGGCTGGAGTCAAACGATTCATTCATATCAGCAGTATTGCTGTTTTAAAGACGACCCGCGAGGTGGGTGGTCCTCTTGATGAGAACACTCCGATCGATATGGACAACATCGGTCGGGGTTCCTATGTCTGGGGGAAGGCGACCTCGGAGCATCTTGCCTCTCAGTTAGGGAGAGAGCTTGGAATGAGCATGCGGATCATTCGACCCGGCGCGCTTGTCGATTTTGACGCCTTCGAAGCTCCTGGTCGATTAGGTCGAGAGGTGGGGCCTCTGTTTATTGCCGTAGGTGATCGTCGCAGCAGGTTGAGCATCTGCAACGTCCAGACGGTTGCTCAGGTGGTCGCAGCGTATCTAAGGGAGTTCGATTCTGCGCCCATGGTCGTTAATCTCATTGAGCCTGAGGCTCCGACAAGGGGCGATTTGGCGTCCCATCTCCTAAAGAGAAGACCGGATTTAAAGATCGTTTGGATCCCTGGTGCTGTTTTTTGGACTCTCTCGTTCACGCTGAAAGGATTACAAAGACTGGTCCTCAGAGGACAAAAGCCTATTGATCTCTGGTCCACCTTCTCCTCAGAAATGTACGATAACAGTCTTATCGTTAAATTTCTTCAGGACGCGGCGGAGCTCAATAAACCCCAGTCTAGAATTGAAGGGTCAAGCTCGTCGCGCACCCAGCGTTACGGCGGTGAAGTCACTCGCTGAATGCTCAACTGTAGTTCGGCGATGCCGAAGTGCTAACGACGGTCTTGCTCCAAGAGGTGTTGGCCGTTGTAACCGCGTTGTCAGCACATATGGCTAAAGGAGTTGTCAATGATTAGCAATCAAGAAAGATCTGATCCCAATGATGGAAGGTGGTTGGAAGCGCAGGAATATGAGAAGTTTTACTGGGAAAAATTAGCTAGAAAGATTGAAGAAAGTTCAGTAACTCAACTTGACTGGTACCAGTGGAGAGCGACAGAGTTAGAGAAAAATCTTGCTAAATTTTTGAATGAGAAAACAAAAACTAATATCAAAATTTTGGAGGTTGGGAGCGGTCCAATCGGGATTGTCAACTATCTTAAATTCGGGGATCGATATGCAGTAGATAGTTTGGAAAATTTCTACCGATCCAATAGGACATTAACGAAACTTCGGGACCCCGCAGTTCACTACGAATCTTCAAAGGGAGAAAAACTCGCTTTTAAGGATAAGTTTTTCTCTTTAGTTATTTTGGATAACGTTCTTGATCATGTTCATGCGCCGGGAAAAGTGCTGGACGAAATTCGCAGGGTTCTTTCTACGGATGGACTCTTTTACGTTGCAGTGAATGTTCATACTCGTTGGGGAGCTGCTCTTCATACTATTTTATCAAAACTGAAGATAGATAAGGGACATCCATATACGTTCACTCCAAAAAGTGCTGGAAAGTTTGTTAACAAACACCAATTTACCATTCTTTCGAAATCAGTAGGAGATTATTACCAGGCGCGCGAGCGAAATCGTAAGTCACTGTCGATAAAAGAGAAAATTAAAGGCTATACCGGACTGTCTGAGTTTGTGTTTTCTGTAGTTTGCTCAAAGATCGTGAAATAAACCGAAAAGTTTACCGAGATATAGGATGGGCAGCTTCGAAAATAAGAATTATTGACGAGTATTGTTACATATCTAACGTTTTTCTCAGTTCCTCAATTTGTGCACAGTACAATGAGACTCCTCTGGCTCGGTCATAATCTTGCCTATCCGCCCAAAGGCGGAGCATTACAACGCAACTACAATTTATTGCGCCAAGCGGCCCAAAAGTATGAAGTCCATGTCCTAGCATTCGACCAGCCCGCCACACGGCCGGTCAATGTTAAACCTGAGGATTGTGTGAAGGCCCTCAGCGCCTTTTGCGCAGGTGTGGACTGGTTGTCGCTTCCGCAGGATGGGATGAAGGTCTATCGTTATTGGCTCGCTTCACGCGGTCTGGTTTCGAGAGATCCATTTGAAGTAAGCTGGTTGCGGTCGACAGAGATGGCTCAAAAACTTCGAATGGTTTTACAGAAAGTAGCTTTTGATGTCGTTCACTTTGATACTTTAGGCCTGGCACAGTACCGATCATTCGTAAAGACGCCCGGAACAGTGTTGAATCATCACGACGTCCAATCCGCCTTAATGGTCCAGCGTGCAAAAAACGAAACGAACCTTTTGCTCAGAAGGTACTGGCAGCGCGAGGCGAATAATTTACACCAGTGTGAGCGGAAGTGGTGTCCTCAATTTGAGGAGAATCTGGTCTGTTCTGAAGATGAAGGGAAGATTCTTGCAGGCTCAGATTCGAGCATCAGGACAAGGGTCGTCCCGAACGGCGTTGATACGGAATACTTTACCCCACGGCCTGATCCGGGGAGCATGACACTGTTATTCTGTGGCAGTCTAGACATGTATCCGAATAGAGAAGCGATGCGGTACTTCTTCGATGCTATATGGCCAAGGTTAATTTCATGGAAAAACAATATTGAGATATATGTTGTAGGGAGAATGCCGCCTGACTGGCTTAAAAAGATTAGTACTAAAGATAACCGTGTTCGCGTGATGGGATTTGTTGAAGACGTACGTCCCTATTTTGAGATGGCAACGCTCTTCGTTTGTCCAATCGGGGACGGGGGTGGAACACGTCTAAAGATATTGGATAGTTTAGCGATGGGAGCCCCTGTAGTTTCGACCTCCTTCGCTTCCTCCGGTTTGTGTCTGAAGCATCGGAAAAATATCTTGCTTGCAGATACACCGGACGCATTTGCCGAATGTATCAAAGAGGCTCTCTCGAGCGTACGCCTGCGGAAGAGCCTCTCGATTGCGGGTGTTGATATTGTAAATAAAATCTATTCCTGGAATGTGATCGGTCGGAGTCTACGTGATTCTTACGATGATGCCTTGCGTCGCAGACCTGAGCATGTTTCCGGAGAGATCTAGAGCATTATGTGCGGGATTGTCGGCATAGCATCTGGTTGGAGCAATACGTTAGACGGAGCTCTTTTGCGAAAAATGTGTGCGCTGATTACTCGTCGCGGCCCCGACGATGAAGGTTTTTATTTCGGCGATCGTATCGGATTGGGGATGCGGCGACTTGCCATTATCGATATTCAATCGGGTCATCAGCCTGTTCATAATGAAGACAAATCGGTTTGGGTTGTTTTCAATGGAGAGATCTATAATTATCGCGAGCTCCGTCAAGAACTGCAACAGCGAGGACACACACTGACTAGCTCCTCGGATACAGAATGCCTTGTTCATCTTTATGAGGATTTTGGCGACGAGTGTGTTTCCCATCTCCGTGGCATGTTTGCCTTTGCAATATGGGATAACCGCCGTAAGCGATTACTCCTTGCAAGAGATCGACTTGGAATAAAACCGCTCTATTACTCTCAACATCGAGGTAAGTTGTATTTTGGATCTGAAATGAAATGCCTGCTTGCCGTCGATGGGTTAGCGCGAAGCATTAATCTCAAAGCGATGTCCGAATACTTTACCTATAAATATGTTCCAGGTCCTGAAACAATTTACGAAGGTATTAATGAGGTGCCGCCGGGACACGTCGCCGTCTGGAGTGATGGAGACTTCTGCCTGAAACGCTATTGGCGGCTTAAGTCTAACCCTGATGGTGAGAAATCGATCGGCTATTTTCGTGAAGGGCTCCTACACCACCTTAAGGAAGCGGTCGACCTGCATATGGTCAGCGAGGTTCCTCTCGGTGCGTTTTTGAGCGGCGGAATTGACTCAAGCGCTATCGTGTCGCTGATGGCTCAGGCAAGCACTAGGAAAGTGAAAACATTCACGGTAGGGTTTCGAGCTGGAGAATTTGGAGTAGACGAACGGCCTTTTGCAAAAATTATTGCCGAGGCTTACGGGACCGATCACTCTGAGTGCTTGTACGAGGACCCGCAAGCTCAGATCGAGAATATTCTTCCTGCAATCATCCGCTCCTTTGATGAGCCATTTGCCGATTCTTCTATGGTTCCAAATTACCTTGTCTGCGAAGCGGCCCGCAAGTGGGTGACCGTTGCCCTCTCCGGTCTTGGAGGCGATGAGCTGTTCGCAGGTTATGAACGCTACAGGGGCGCACTTCTTGCCGGTTACTACCAACGGTTGCCGCGATGGCTTCGCCAGGGAGTAATTAAACGATGCGTCAACATGATACCAGAAGGTCGCAACAGCGGGCTTTGGGTGGACCGGCTAAAACGATTTGTGGATGGAGGAGCTCTGCCGTTGGCCCAGAGATATCAAAGATATCTGGCCGCATTTACTGATGAGGAGAAGGCCCAGCTCTTTAGTGGAGATTTATTATCGGAATTAGAAAAGCATGGTGGACAAGAAACACAATTGGCAATGCAGAAAGTAGCAGAAAGTCCAGATTCACTCAACTGGATTCTTTTGACGGACATGGAGACGTATTTGCCAGATGATGAGCTCAGAAAAGCGGATCGTCTCAGTATGTGGCACTCTCTTGAGGTCCGGGTTCCGTTCTTAGACCATAAGCTCGTCGAATTTGTAGCTACCATCCCCTCTAAGTACAAACTCATGGGGATGGAGAAGAAGTACATTTTGATTCAAGCGCTCGATGGCCTAATCCCCAACGGGATCCTTACTCGTTCCAAGCAAGGATTCTCTATCCCCTTGGCTAATTGGTTACGTGGACCTTTACGCGAGTTTGTACACACCCATTTGTCAGAGTCAGCTCTGGAAAGTGTTGGTCTGTTTAATCCTCAAGCAGTTGCAAAAATCCTTGACGAACACGACCGCTTGGTGAGGAATCATGAAACGAAAATTTGGGTACTCTTGACCTTCATGGTGTGGCATCAACTTTATAGGCATAATGAGTGACTGCCAATTTGAAATGGGTCTACTGTTCCAAGGAAAATGGTCACTGTATGCTCAGCGCCGTAGGTGTGATGGGTGGATTTTGTGTGGTTCCCAGACAACCGATCCTCTGAGTACCGATGACTATATTGTCTGTCCACCGTGCAATAGGAGAAGAGCTTTGATTGATCTTACTGCCTGTTCCCCATACCTGCACGAAGTAGTCATCTCCAGGAGAAAGATCCATTCCAGTATGTCGCATGACTAAAACATTGTCTACCCAAGCTTCAATGATGGCGTTCGATTGATTCAGGTCGTTAAGCCTAACGTGAGTCTCAATACAATACCACCGGGTCGGATCCTTTGAGAAATCAACATTGTGGCCTTGATTCTGATAGAACATTATGTCCCATTGAGACTTCACACGGATTGGCCTAAAACCAAGCCCACATGTGCCAAAGTTTCCATCGCCAAATTGAATCTGAACTCCCGTGCCACCGTCGCTTGAGGGCAAGCGTGCACCATTGGCGATAAAGTCCTTTGATTCATGCGCAGGATCGTTACAGTTCCATCCAGGACTCATATATTGATACCATCGTAGGTAAATCTCCTTCTGTGGTTTAAAAGACGGCAGATAATAATATGAGCAAGAATCCTGGTTGGCGGCCCAGTTCATAACATTTGAATGAGTAACGCTGTACGCTCGGGCCGAGTCAACATAATTGCACGTCGCATTTGCAGGCCCATCCACTCCGTTCCAGCCATTCTCCCAATCCTGACAATAAATCTCACCTGGTAAAGCGCAGTCGAGATTGGCAGCGCTGGTAGAGGCTGCTGTCAATCCCATTATGAAACCAGCGAAAAGCAGAGCCAGGGCGCTGGTTCTCAAAAGAAGAAATGCTTTGCCTTCTTTGCTGATCAGACTGAACCCTTTACGACAGCGGTGGATCTCATAAATTTTTCGAGATAAATATTTCATTTGTTTTCTTCTCCTATGATTTTTTATTGTACCCTCAGTTCTGTGGGTGTCGCCGGCGGAGTCACCCCAGAACTGCTTGCACATCCAATCTTTTGAGTGCTGACGACTACATTATCGATCCATTTATGCTCCGCCTTTGGACCTCCTCCCGAGAACGTCAGCTGCATGGCATTAATGCGCAAATCGGTTGTGTCACGCCAACGCATGTTGTCAACCTCACCCTTAAATTGATCGTTGATCCACATCTTCTGATAACCGTCGTGCAGCCCTGGCGTGTTCGCTTTGAGTTCGAACTCTAGGCAGTACCACTGCCCCGGCTGAATTCCGATGTGAGGATCATTTTGGAAAAAGTAGTTTCCCCAGTACATGCCGTCCGGGGCCTGCTGCATTTCAGGAAAGTAGGAGTAGAAGATTATTTCTCCTGGGTCAGGCTTGATGTACCAATCGATCGAGGTCAACATCCCTACAAAAAAGTCCGTCCCATTAGGTTTAATCCCAGCCTTACCAAAGCCTGACCACTGATTATCAATACGGTTGCCGTAGAGCGCTACCGTCTTATCCCCACCATTGGTCGAATTCTGCCAACTGGATTCCCATTTGGCGTAGAGCCGGACATAAAGGTCGTCGTAACCTGGCATGAACCAATGGGTTAGCCATCCGCCGTCGGAACCTTGGAGATAGAGGACTTGCAGCGCCTTGCTGCCCTGGTACACGTTGGTGGGATCGATCGTAATCGTGTGCTTACTGGCATTATATCCGTCTTGCCATTGCGCAAAATTCCCGTTCTCAAAATCCTCACAAAAGATTACCGCAGGATTGCTACAGATTGTTTCTGCTCCATAGGTTTTCTCTCCTATTAAGAAAGCAAAGGCGACAAAGGCAACATATATTGCGACTTTCATATTTCACCACCTCCCAACCAGAGGAGATCGGTTGCTCGGCCTTGTCTTGCGATTCTTTCACAATGAGGATGTAGCCGATCCATCATCCTAGTTCCTTTCTTTTTCTTCTTGTCAGATGTTTCATTGAGGGACCCAAACCATGCGGCGGCAATTGCAATTGGGAGGTTGGGATCCCTCACTCGATACGGTCTACCACTTCCCGACTACAGGGATGTCTCCTGACTGACCGAAGGGGCCGAGGCAGGTGTCCACTGCACAGCCGTCGAACACGCCGTTGCCGTTAAGATCGAGTTCCCATAACCCCGTCGTCGGATCAAACACCCCAATCTTGGCCGTGCCTTTCCCATCCCAATCTCCTGCCACCGGCTGGTCCGCTGAAACCCCAAAGGGACCCAGACAGCCGTCCGTCGTACAGGCATCCAACACACCGTTGCCGTTGCGGTCGAGCTTCCACAATCCCGTACTTGGGATAAAGACACCAACCTTGTCCGTTCCGTTGCCACTCCAATCTCCTGCCACCGGTAAGCCTGACAGACTACCAAACCCCCAACAGCCATCCGTTGTGCAACCATCCCACACCCCGTTACCATTGAGGTCCAACCGCCAGTATTTCTTACTAGGCCGATAGATACCCACGCGGTCGGCGAGGGAGGCGGTCGTCCATCGTCCGACTACGGGCAGATCCGTGGAGTACCAAGCGATGTTCACACACTGGTCCACGGTACACCCTTCCCATTGATCGTTGCCGTTGAGGTCGAGTTTCCACTGATGGGTGCCGGGGGTGTAGACGCCCAGCTTTATCGTGCCTGTGCCATTCCAGTCGCCCACGACTGGCTTATCTCCGGACTGTCCGAAGGTGGGACACCCATTACTCTGACAGTCATCCATGAGGCCGTTGCCATTCACATCGAGGAACCACTGCCCCGTGCTAGGACGGAATACGCCAATTTTGACGTTCATTTGCCCGGTGAAGGTAGCGGTCACAGAGGCGGCGGCGCTCACGGTCACAGAGCAGGAGCCTGTACCACTGCACGCCCCCCCGCTCCAACCCGCGAAGGTGGAGCCCGCAGCTGGGGCCGCAATCAAGGTGACGATGGTTCCACTGTTGTAACTGGCCGTGCAGGTCGCCCCGCAGTTGATCCCAGCCGGACTGCTGCTCACCGCACCACTGC
>CAYTVL010000016.1:0-23388 GCA_964441775.1 uncultured Enterobacteriaceae bacterium | reverse complement strand
CCACTGCCCGTACCCCCCTTCGTCACCGTCAAGGCGTAGGTCTGTGTGGTAAAGGTAGCCGTGACTGAGGCCGCCCCGTTCATGGTGACCGTGCAAGCGCCCGTGCCGCTGCACGCGCCGCTCCACCCGGTGAAGGTGGAGCCCGACGCCGGAGCGGCAGTCAAGGTAACGGTGGTTCCACTGTTGTAACTGGCCGTGCAGGCAGCGCCGCAGCTGATTCCCGCAGGACTGCTGCTGATCGCGCCACTGCCCGTACCCGCCTTGGTTACCGTCAAAGCGTAGGTAGTCGGTGGTGAGGTGGAGCCTACTGACGTGCTCATGTCGGTTTGGATTTCAGCAACACTTAAGGCGCGATTGTAAATACGCACGTCGTCGATGAGGCCCGCCCAATACTGCCCATAGAGTGTATCTCCCCCCATGGTCAGAGCTCCGGTGGAGGTTTGAATTGATCCCGTCTGTGCCTGGCTCGCGACTTGAACACCATTGATGTAAAGCCGTCTTGTCGCGCCATCATACGTCGCAGTCAGATGAGACCACGTGTTGAGCGGCGCCGTCGACGTTCCATAAAGTGGACTAGCCGCGTAGGTTCCTCCCATGGCGGGAACATTATTTTGTGAAGAAGATCCTTCGAGATAATAAATGTCATTCGATCCCTTGTAGATGAGATCTCGCCATCCCCCCAATGATGTCGGATACACCCACGCTTCGAGCGTCATCCCTGTCGTCAAGTCTAGCGAGGCTGAATCGTTCACGGTCACCAGCGCCGTCGACCCGTTGAAGGATAGGGCCTGCCCGAATTTGCCCCCGGCCCATGTAGCCCCACTAATCACTCCAGTATTCCCGTTGCCCGAGGCGTCCGCCACGCTTGTCCCGGTTCCCTCATTAAAACCATACGCGGCTACTAAGCCAGGCGGGGGAGGAGAAGTGGTGTTACTGACCGTTACATTCATAACCGTGCTAGTGGTGGTGTTACCGGCTGCATCGCGGGCCACAGCTGTCAGGTTATGCGAACCGTTCGTAGCAATGGTGGTGTTCCAGGTTATAGAGTAGGGAGAGGTCGCATCCTCACTGCCGATATTAACTCCATCAAGTTGAAACTGTACACCGGCGACACCAACATTATCAGAGGCCAAGGCCGAAACCGTAACGGAAGAGCCCGACACCGTTGACCCACCTGCCGGAGCGGTCAAAGAGACCGTCGGGGCTTGAGTATCAGTCAGGGCTGTCCCGCAGGCCGTATTGGTGTATCCCGAAGTTCCTGCTGAGTTGTAGGCTTGGACGCGGTAGCAGTAGGTGGCTCCACCCGTCGCACTGGTATCCATATACGACATCACTGTGGCGGCGGTGGTGGCAATGCGTGCAAACGTGCCGGTGGTCCCATTAGCACGTTCAATGTAGAAGCCGGTTTGGTCATTCGCGCTATCACTCCAACTCGCAGTGAGTTGCGCCGCCCCCGCTTCTTCTCTCCAGATAGTTGTTGTCAAAGACATCAAGATAAATAAAGTCCGCACTACGCGGCTTCGGTAAGGAAACATCACTGTACCTCCTAGTGGCCACTGCGACACACAGGCCAGAGGAGGCGCCGTGTTTCGCCTGGCGGCTCTGCGACCCTATTTCGGTTGCCCAAAACGTAGGCCAGAAGCTTTGCGTCCCACCCTTTCGGATGGTTTGCCCTTTGCAGACGTCAACGAGTGAAGTTACTTCGCTAATCCGATTGCTTGTTACTCATGGAAAATTGCGCTAGAAAAAATTCATGGCTCCCTCCCTCAATCTTTTCTCCTCACGGTTTTCGGGAATACGCAGCGGACCTTTAGTCGACCAGTGGTACTGCCTTCCCTTGAGACGGGTCTCCTCTGATGGTGTGTCACCATGAGGGAGAGCGCAAAGAGCATGCCCAAAAGAAACGCCATCTAAGAGGAGAAAAAGCAAAGAGTTTTTGTAATTTCTTCTCAACTGGTTCTTGTCATTATTTTGTCAACATCGTTTATTTCTTGACACGACGTTGTTGCTATTTGTCTACCACAGTCAAGGTCGTTGCTCGCATAGACAAGCAATTTCCCGGTGCTGGAATAGAGGACGCCAATCTCTGCGTTTATTTGCATAGCTAATTGCCAGGCGACGGCACGGAGGTGGCCATGTCGACGAGGATTTCCGTCGCACTCAAGGCTCGATCGTAAATGCGTACATCATCCATCTTGCCCGCAAACTCTGTCTCCGATGATCCTGCCGGACGCTCGCCAATAAGCACATGCTGCCCCGAATTCCGTTGAGCTGATGTGACCGTACCCCTTAAGACCCCATCATCTAGGACTCCATTAAGGTAGACATGCAGCGTCCGCGCCGTGGCGTCGTACACCCCCGCGACATGTTGCCACACGCCGGTCGTCAACGGGGTCTTCCCATACCGCATCATATTGTTATTGTTGGGGTCCGCTAGCTTAAAGCCGATGGTTCGTAGCCCCGTATCAATCGTCGTATCCAATTGGAAGCCGTTATCAGAAGAGTCCGGGCCCCGCTTCGAGACGATACTGGAGTCGTCGACTGGGAAGGCCATAGGTTCGATCCAGGCCTCGATGGTCATGCTGCCTGTGAGTTGCAGACTGGAGTCGTTGCCCAGATCTACTGCGCCATTGGCATTGAAGAGTAAACCAGCGCCATCATTTGCATTAGCGTACCAAGTCTGCCCCGATAGGAACCCTGTATTGTCATTGCCGGAAGAATCAGCGGTGGTCGTTCCCCTTCCTTCGCTGAAACTATACGCCGCTACCAGGCCGGTTGGATTCGGGGAGGTTGTGTTACTGACTGTTACACTAATGGCCGTGCTGGTGGTGGTGTTGCCTGCCGCATCACGGGCCACGGCCGTCAGTCTATGACCCCCATTAGAGACAGTGGTCGTATCCCAAGTCATCGAGTAGGGAGACTTGATGTCCTCAGTATTTAGACTGATGCCATCAAGTCTGAACTGCACACCCACAACGCCAGCGTTATCAGAAGCGGAAGCAGAAACGGTAACCGAAGAGCCGGACACCGTCGCCCCATCTTTTGGCGCGGTCACAGAGACAGTTGGGGCCTGGGTGTCGGTCGGGGCTGTCCCGCAAGCCGTATTCGTGTACCCTGAGACACCCGCCGAGTTGTAAGCCTGGACACGATAACAATAAGTTGCCCCGCCCGTCAGGCCGGTATCCACATATGTCATCACCGTGGCGGCAGTGTCGTCGATACGCGTAAATGTCCCCGTGGTTCCAGCCGCACGTTCAATATAGAAGCCGTCTTGGTCATGCGCACTATCACTCCAGCGCAATGTGAGCTGTGCGGCTTCCGCCAGTTGGGTGCAGAAAGTCAGGCTAAGGAGTCCGCAGCTGAATAAAGAAAGGTACGAGAAGAGTCGTGAAAAAAAGCGCCCTATCAAGACAAACCTCCCCATAAACCGCCCAGCGGTTTGCATCATACGTCAGTTCTCAGATCCATCTCTCAATGTGAGGGGTAGGAAGCCAAGGTGAGCCCGATGGTTGGAGGCTATGAGTAAGACATCCGCCTCTGACTCCAACCTCAAGAATCCAGACTAACAGGAAGTCGGGTCACCCTGGGGCACGAGGAGCGTCTCATCGAAAGGAAAAGGATTGGGAAGTTCGCCCCGTATGTTTGGGCCTCCTCCCCGCTCTCTTATCCGTGTGCGCTCTATTCTTACTCGTGCTCAGGTAACTTGAATTTGAGAGATACAAACAGCATTACATCTGTGTCGTTGCGAGAAGCCCCATTCGCAAAGTTTGATTGCATTGAGTACTAGCAAGGTCGCTCCTGTACACAAGAGCCTATTTCCTGAATGAAGCGACCAAATCCATTTCTTTAATAATGCAGCAAAAGGAAATAAAACCGGTTTTGTATTTATCTAAAAGTGAAATCAGAAATACTTTCACTATGAGATGAGAGCGGATGCAAACAGGAGAATCTCGCGACGCTGGGCCTCCGGATCGAGATATTGATAAAAGAGAAGAGTTTGCCAGTGTCTAACAGAAGCGGTAGGCTGTTAAGAAGGAGAAAAAATGGCAACTCAGGATTCGTTGTCTTGCGTCGGTGAGATTTGCGTGATTTTTGGAGGCTCCGGCTTTATTGGTATGCATTTCGCCCGTCACTTGCTTGAGAATGGCAAGGTGGAGCACGTCTATCTGGCAGATATACATCCACCTGACTTTAGGGTCTGGCCGGAGTCATTTCAGCAAAGACACAAAAATGGAGACATTCGCTACGCGCCCATTGATGTCCGTAAACCTATCGAACACGCTGACTTGCCATCGCAGGCGCACTTGATAGTTAATTTTGCTGCTGTGCACCGCGAGCCGGGGCACGAACCTGTTGAGTACTTTACTACGAACCTGCTCGGAGCGGAGCACGTGTGTGCGTGGGCTGAACAAGTTGCTTGCCCGCAAATCATCTTTACCAGTAGTATCGCTCCTTATGGCCCAACGGAAGAGGAGAAAGATGAGGAGGTGGTGCCGATCCCCGTCACCGCGTATGGAGCCTCGAAACTCGCGGCGGAAAAAATCCACATGGCCTGGCAGCGCGGCGGGGCAGAGCGACGCCTGCTCATCGTACGACCCGGTGTGGTGTATGGTCCTGGAGAAGGAGGGAATCTCACCCGTCTCATTCGTGCAGTCCTCGGTCGATATTTCGTTTACATGGGAAACAGGAAAACGCGAAAAGCTGGTGGCTATGTGAAAGAACTCTGTCACGCCCTCAGTTGGGTGTTCGAGCAACAGGCCGCGCAAAAGAAGGGAACTGTGCTCTTTAATTTCACCATGGACCCAGCGCCTACGGTCGAAGAGTATGTCGAGACGGTGTGCCGCGTGGCTGGGGTGCGGCGCTTCGTGCCTGCTGTACCGTATCCATTGTTACTTGGAGCCGCGCACCCTATTGACGCTGCGAGTCGACTGCTGGGCGTTCGTCAGCCGATTAGTCCAGTCCGCATTCGGAAACTTGTCCATTCCAACAATATTGTCCCGGGACGCTTGCGGCAGCTGGGGTACCAATACCAGTATTCTCTTGATCGCGCGTTTGCGGACTGGTATGAGGAACGACCCACGGACTGGCGGTAAATGAGCACGGCAGCGATCTTCTCGCGCACGCCGTCTCTTGACACATCCAGGCCTGGTGAGCGAAAAGAACACAGCAGCGTTCAGTGGTCAAAAAGAGGAGGCGATCATGAGTACTATTCGCGGAGATCAAATTATCGCGCAATGCTTCAAGAATGAGGGGGTTGATACCTTCTTTTTCATGATGGGTGGACCGACCAGCGGGACTGCGGGAGCCAGTCTCGACTTAGGCATGCAAGGCATTTACGTCCGCCACGAACAGGCCGCCGCCATGATGGCGCACGCGTATGCGCGTGTGACTGGCAAACCGGGGATTTGCATTACCCCTTCAGGTCCAGGCACAGCCAACGCCGTCACCGGCTTGGCTAACGCGTGGGCGGACGCTGCGCCTATCGTGGCGATCGGCGGGTCTGCCCCGATGCGCGCGACCACTTTAGATGCCTTCCAAGAGATGGATCAGGTGGCGATGATGAAACCAGTCGTGAAAGCCGCCTATCGCGTGGATATTGCTTCGCGCATTCCCGAATATGTGAGCCTAGCTTTCCGGGAGGCGATGGATGGGAAAAAGGGGCCTGTGTACCTCGACCTCCCTGGAGACATTCTCGCCGCCAAGGTTGACGATGAAAAACTCTATTGGCCGACGAACTATCGCGTCGATGCGCGTCCAGCCGGAGATCCCTCGCTGATCAAACGCGCCATCGATCTTCTGGCCAAGGCCCAACGTCCGTTGCTTGTCACTGGCAGCGGGATTTTGTGGGCGGACGCGACAGCGGAACTCCGTCAATTTGTTGAAGCGACTGGCATTCCGTTTTTCACCACGCCCCAAGGTCGTGGCGTCATTCCTGAAGACCATCCCCGCGCCTTTCCCGCCGCTCGATCGATGGCCTTCCGCGAAGCGGATGTCGTGCTGGTCATTGGCGCCCGCGCCAACTCCATGCTCTCGTTTCTGCGCGCCCCGCGTTTCTCACAGGACGCCAAATTCATCAATGTCAACCTTGATGGAAGAGAGATCGGACACAATCGTGGTGTTGAGGTAGGCATCGTCGGCGACGCCAAGCTCGTGCTGCAACAATTGACCGCCGAGGCAACAGGAAAAATCAACGGCAAACAAGAAACGGCTTGGGTGGCTCAACTGGCCGCCAAGCAGCGTACGAACGAAGAACGGTCCGCGGAACTGCTGCATTCGAGCAAAGTCCCGATTCATCCGCTGCGTCTCTGTCGCGAAGTGCGTGAGGTCATTACACGAGACACGATCCTCGTGGTCGATGGGCACGAAATCTTGAACTTTGGTCGCCAGTCCATTCCCGTGTTTGAGCCTGGAACGAGTCTCAACGCGGGCCCGCACGGCTGTATGGGGATTGGGGTGCCTTTCGGCATCGGCGCGAAAGCCGCGCGTCCGGATAAGCCCGTGCTCGTGCTTAGTGGCGATGGCGCCTTTGGTTGGAACGGGATGGAGATGGACACCGCCATTCGCCACAAATTAAACATTGTAGTCGTCGTATCCAACAACGGCGGCTTCACCTCCAAACAGACTGGCCGGATGTCGGCGGGTAACATTGGCCCGGCGAACATCGGTCGCGACCTTGGCTACCAACGCTACGACAAGATGGTGGAAGCGCTGGGCGGCTATGGTGAATTTGTAGAAAAGCCGGATGGCATCAAAGCCGCCATTGAACGGGCCTTTGCCAGCGGTAAACCGGCGCTGGTCAATGTGTGCACCGATCCGGAAGCGCAAGCAGCGACAGATATGGGCTTCGGCGGTTATTAAGTTTTTCGTGTTCGTTCGCACAGGGGCGCGTTGGACAGCGCCCCTACCCCTGTGATGCCTGATCTACCCGCTCTAGATATTCCTCGTGGTTTCCCACCTCGTACACATATCGTTGTAAATATCCCCGAAATGCAGCTTCATCTTTCGCCGCTTCGAGATACTCGCGAATATGCGCCTCGTCTTGCTCATACAACGCGCCGAACCCGCATGGATGCGCGCCGAGAGGAACATGGACAACATTGTCAACATCAATGGCGGGTAAGAAGGTATCGTCGCCAGCCTCTTGTCGGCACAGTTCGCCATCAACAATTTCTTCCGCTGTTACTACCACGCGTCGGGCCGCGCGCGCCATCATCAGATCATCCCGATGCCCGGGAGTAACGGCATTCCCCCAACAATCCGCTTTGAGCGCGTGAAATACGGCTACGTCGGGGCGAATGGCCTGCGCAAGCACAATCTGTTCACCCGGGTTGAAAGGATTCTCTCGCACCAGCAAATCTGAACGGTAAGAGAGAATGTCGCTCTGTAACAAGCCACGTACCGCTAAAAAAGGCACTCCCATAGATCCAGCCTGGATCATACTATAAAGCACCCCTCAGGTGGTGTCTTTCATCTTCATGAGTCCCGTACGCAGCACTCGCTGGAAGTTAGGCGCAACGCCATAGGGGCCCAACGTGCATGAGCAGGTCTCATACTCAGCAACGACACCTGCCCCGATCAACAAATCCGCATTAAGCCCGCCGCCAGTGAGAGTGACGAGCCCCAGCTGTTGCGCCCCGCCCCGGATCAGCGCGCGCAGGAACGCCATCGGCGCATTGTCTATGGTTGATGTTGTCAAGCCAATGAGGGCGCCGTCTTTGACAGTAGCAGCGGCTTTTTCTAACGGTATTAGCTTCTCACGCATACTTCTTAAACTAACCCTGAAAAATGTCTTCAACAACAACCTACACTGTGCGTCCTTCCCCCTGGCGAGGCTTTCTCACGGCAGATATGGTCGGCCCCATGAAAATGACACGCCTTTGCATTGCTAATCGAGGAGAGATAGCTATTCGTATCATGCGCGCCGCCGCCGAACTGAGCGTCAAAACCGTCGCGGTCTTTTCCGAGGATGACGCGCTCTCGTTGCATACCCGCAAAGCGGATGACTCTCGCCCACTGCGCGGTTCGGGCGTTGCCGCCTATCTCGATGGAGAACAGATTATCGCCATAGCCAAAGAGGCTGGTTGCGACGCTATCCATCCGGGCTATGGGTTTCTCAGTGAAAATGCCGGCTTTGCGCGACGCTGCGCCGAGGAGGGAATCACCTTCATTGGACCACGTGCTGAAGTGCTTGAACTCTTTGGCGATAAAGTCCAAGCCCGCGCGTTAGCCGCCCGTTGCGGCGTGTCAGTCCTGCCTGGAACGGCGGAGCCCACGAGCCTGGAGCAGGCGCGCGCGTTTTTCTCTTCGTTAGGTGGCGGCGGTGCGATGGTGATTAAAGCCGTGGCTGGAGGTGGCGGGCGTGGCATGCGGATTGTCCTTCATACGCAAGAAATCGAAGATGCATATGCTCGCTGTCAGTCAGAAGCCTTACAATCCTTTGGCAATGGTGACGTGTATGTCGAACAGTTGCTTCCCCGCGCTCGACATATCGAAGTGCAAATCCTCGGCGACGGCTCTGGAGCGGTCAGTTGCCTCGGCGAGCGTGAGTGCACGATCCAACGACGACATCAAAAACTTATTGAGGTGGCCCCGAGTCCTAGTTTGTCAGCGGGGCTTCGTTCACAATTGACTGCGGCAGCAATGCAGCTCGCGGCGACAGTGTGTTACAACAACATCGGCACCTTCGAGTTCTTAGTTGATGCGAATGTCAAGAATGATGACGCCCCGTTTGCTTTTATTGAGGCGAATCCTCGACTGCAAGTTGAGCACACCGTGACGGAAGAGGTGACGGATGTTGATCTTGTCCAGGTGCAATTACAGCTCGCGGCTGGACGGTCGCTCGCAGAGCTGGGGTTGCAACAAGGTGAAACGCCCCAGCCGCGCGGCTTTGCCATGCAGGTGCGCGTCAACATGGAAACCATGAGCGCCGACGGCTCGATCAAACCCGGAGGAGGAACACTCACAGCGTTCGAGCCGCCCTCCGGTCCCGGCGTGCGTGTCGATTCGTTTGGCTATGTCGGCTATCGCACGAGCCCGCGCTTCGATTCGCTGTTGGCCAAAGTGATTGCTCATACGAAGTCAACACACTTTTCTGATGTGATTGCCAAAACCTACCGCGTCCTGAGTGAGTATAAAATCGAAGGCGTCCCCACGAACATCCTTTTTCTACAAAGTTTGCTGCGGCATCCTGAGTTTGTCGCGAATCACGTTTACACTCGCTTTGTAGACGATCACCTCGTGGAGCTTGTTACCTCCGCAACTAATGGACATCAACGTCTCTTCTTTGAGCAAGCTGTTGCAACGGCGCCGACCCGCGCCGGGGCCAAAATCGATTCAGTTGATCCGCTTGCCGTGCTCGCGCATGGTAAACAAGAAGGCAGCGCAGGAGCCGCTGCTCTAGCCGCCGCACCGGTCGCGTCGCAAATAGCAGGCGATATCGTAGGGCCAGATAGAACGATTGCCGTTCAGGCTCCTATCCAGGGCACCATCGTCAGCGTCGACGTGCAAGAAGGGGACCTCGTCCGTCAAGGGCAGCAACTGCTCATCATGGAAGCCATGAAAATGGAGCACGTGATCCAGGCTGCTACCAGCGGCATTGTCCGGCAGATTGCTGTTGTCAAAGGAGACACTATCTTTGAGGGACACCCGCTCGTCTTTATCGAAGAAGCCGAGGTGACTACTCAAGAAGTCGCAACCACCGAGCACATTGACCTTGATTTTATCCGGCCTGATTTGGCTGAAGTCCATCAACGCCATGCAATTCTTCTCGACACAGCCCGCCCCGAAGCCGTGGCGCGACGGCGCAAGACGGGGCAGCGCACGGCGCGAGAAAATGTCGCGGATCTCTGTGATCCTGGATCGTTTGTCGAATATGGCTCGTTGGCAGTAGCGGCGCAACGGCGGCGACGCACGATGGAAGATCTGATGAAGAATACACCTGCCGATGGCATGGTGACGGGCGTCGCTCGCATTAACGGTCATCTGTTTGACGATGACAAGTCAAGGTGTGCAGTCCTTGCGTACGACTACACCGTGCTCGCCGGGACGCAGGGCATGAAGAACCACGAGAAAAAAGATCGCCTGATCGACTTGGCGACGCGCTTGCGTTTACCAGTCGTCGTGTTTACGGAAGGGGGTGGTGGTCGCCCCGGTGATGTAGACTGGCCGAGCCCCGCTGGTCTGAATATCTGGACCTTTCACCATTTTGGCAGACTCAGTGGGCTGGTGCCGCTCGTTGGCATTAACTCAGGTCGATGTTTCGCGGGAAATGCGGCGTTGCTCGGCTGTTGCGATGTAGTGATCGCCACCGCGAATTCCAGCATCGGCATGGGAGGGCCCGCCATGATTGAAGGTGGCGGGCTTGGTGTCTTTCGTCCAGATGAAGTGGGACCGATCTCCGTGCAGGCTCCCAACGGCGTGGTCGATATCGCTGTAGCAGATGAAGCCGAAGCGGTTTACGCCGCTAAGAAATATCTCTCATACTTCCAAGGCTCGCTTTCCCAATGGGAGTGCGCGGATCAACGGTTACTACGTCGGCTCATTCCTGAAAATCGCTTGCGCATGTACAACGTGCGAGACGTGATTGAAACCCTGGCGGATACAGGCTCCGTGCTGGAACTGCGCCGTCATTTTGGCCACGGCATGGTGACGGCGTTTATCCGTATTGAAGGGCGTCCGCTCGGCGTCGTCGCCAATAACCCGGCCCATCTAGCCGGCGCCATTGATAGCGAAGGTTCCGACAAAGCGGCCCGCTTCATGCAGCTTTGCGACGCCTTTGATATTCCCGTTCTCTTCTTGTGCGACACTCCTGGAATGATGGTTGGTCCAGAAGTTGAAAAGACCGCGTTGGTGCGTCATTGCAGTCGGCTGTTCGTGATTGGCTCGAACCTGACCGTGCCATATTTCACCATTGTCCTGCGCAAAGGCTACGGACTCGGCGCGCAAGCGATGGCGGGCGGCAGCTTCCGCGCCCCGTATTTCACGGTGGCCTGGCCGACGGGAGAGTTTGGCGGCATGGGCTTAGAAGGCGCGGTCAAGCTGGGCTACCGCAAAGAGCTAGAGGCTGTAGAAGACCCAGTCGCCCGCAAAGCGCTCTTCGATCAGATGGTGGCGAAAGAGTACCAGCACGGCAAAGGCATTAACATGGCCTCACATTTGGAAATCGACGAAGTGATCGACCCCATTGAGTCCCGTCATCGGATTATGAGTGCGTTGCGCTCCGCACCCCCGCCAAAGCCGCGAGAAGACAAGAAGCGGTCTTGTGTTGATACATGGTGAAGTATGACGAAGAAGCAGATCAAGTCCGACCAGCCTCAAACAGAGAGGAGGATTGCGGTAAAGCGGCAGAGTCCAGCTGCGACGCTTGAAGCCTCGTTCTCTGAAGTTGTCAACCTTATCCAGCAAGCGCGACAACGCGCTTTTCAGGCGGTCAATACCGAGCTGATAGATCTGTACTGGCAGGTGGGCGAATATATCAGCCGCAAACTAGAGACCACGGCGTGGGGTGAAGGAGTTGTGGATCAACTGGCGCGCTACATCGCCACGCAACATCCAGATATTAAAGGTTTCACCCGGCGCAACCTGTTTCGTATGCGGCAGTTTTACGAGACCTATCGTAACGACAAAAAAGTCGCACCACTGGTGAGAGAATTATCATGGACGCACAATTTGCTTATCCTTAGTCGCGCCAAACGATCCGAGGAACGGGAATTCTACCTGCACCTTTGTCTGCGTGAGCACTGGAGCAAGCGCGAACTCGAACGCCAACTAGCCAGCGCCCTCTTCGAACGCACTGTTCTTTCTCCGCCAAAAGTGTCACCACCGGTGGCACAATTACACCCTGGAGCAGTGGATATCTTCAAGGATATCTATCTACTTGATTTTCTTGATCTCCCAGACCGGCATTCGGAAGCCGATCTGCAACACGCTCTAACCGCCAATCTGCGACGGTTTCTCCTCGAACTGGGTCGCGACTTCTGTTTTGTCGGCGAGCAATATTTAGTGCAAGTCGGCGGCAAGGATTTCCACATCGATTTGCTTTTCTATCATCGTGAATTGCAATGCCTCGTCGCGTTCGAGTTGAAGATCGATGAATTTCAACCTGCGCATCTGGGGCAACTGGAATTCTACCTTGAAGCTCTCGATCGGGACGTGCGCAAACCTCACGAACGGCCATCCATTGGGGTGCTGCTATGCGCCACTAAAGATAATGAAGTAGTCGAGTATGCTCTCAGCCGTGCGCTCTCGCCAACGCTGATTGCCGAATACCAAACCCGTCTTCCTGATAAACGTTTTCTGCAAGCCAAGCTCCACGAGTTCTATGAGCTGGCGCAATCGGCGGAAAAGATGGATATGAAAAACCGTAGCAAACAGAACCACAAGTAATACCATGCCAACGCTGAACTGGATAGGAAAAGAAGCCGTCGTCAATCACCATCAGCACGTTCCTTTCCACTTGCTCAAGGATGTGCCCGAACTGTCCTGTGGTGACCCGGGCAACGGCAACCTTATCGTTCAAGGCGATAACCTCGTCGCACTCAAGGCGCTGCTGCCTTATTATGCGGGGCAAGTAAAGTGCATCTATTGACCCACCTTACAACACGGGGAACGAGGGCTGGCTTTATAATGACAATGTCAACAGCCCAATCATTCGTGAATGGCTCGGTAAAGCTGTCGGCAAGGAAGGTGAGACGCTCGATCGGCATGACCGCTGGCTGTGCATGATGTATCCGAGGCTTGCCTTGCTCCGGAAATTTTTACGGCCTGATGGCGCTATTTTTGTCAGCATCGATGACAATGAAGTATCGACTCTTCGCCTAGTAATGGACGAGATTTTTGGAAAAAAGAACTTCGTGGCACAATTTGTCTGGAACACGGAAGGACATACAGACAACCAGTTCCACATTAAAATCAACCATGAATATGTGCTCATGTACGGAGCACGAGAAGAGGAACTTAGCCTAGGGTATGTCATTGACCCAAATACCCGCCAAGAGAGCAATCTCTGGGCGGGATTCGCGGAAAACTCAATTACCAAGAACGGTCCTGCTAATCCGCCGAGCGAGATTGAATTACCGGTTGGCTTTCCGACAAAATCATTCTCTATAAATCTCCCCGCCTCAGAAGTTCCCAGTGAACTTATCAACACCATGCGTAAGGACTTTGAGACAAAACCCACGAACGGAAATCAAGGAACCTGTCATTGCGAGGAGTCGGAGACGACGAAGCAATCTCGCAAGAGTCGAAAACATAAGGCAAAGATTGCTTCGCTGCGCTCGCAATGACCCCCGACCTTCTGCAAGGCCGTGGGAGTTTTGTCCCATGATCCTAAGCGAGGGCTGTCTAGTAACCAACTCAAGGCTGAGTTTGGTCGAATTCAATTTCCTCTTCGATTAGATGCGATGCAAGGCGAGAATCATCGCTTGACGCGTAGTTGCCGAGTGTTTTCTGGTTGGGCCAACGCTAATAAGCTTCGTGCCTTTATAGCAGGCGGTTACGAACCAATGTCGGATGATGACGGGCAAGTTATTCGATTTTATTTGAGCGAGAATGGGGTGATCTATTATCGGAAGGATCGGGGGCAACGTACCAGAAATGTCCTTTCTGTACTGCGCAACTTGAGTACGACCGAAAAGATGCGTTCAGAACTTGAGTCCATGGGTTTACAATTTCGGTACCCAAAACCAAAGGAGTTAATTAAATACATTGTCAATGTTGGTTCGGAAGAAGGAGACTTAATTCTTGATTCTTTTGCTGGTAGCGGAACAACAGCCCAAGCGGTCCTCGAATTAAATGCTGAAGGTGCAAGCCGAAAGTTTATCCTCGTAGAAATGGAACCAAAGATCGCTCGCGAGGTAACCGCTGAGCGGGTACGGCGCGTGGTGGAGGGCTACACGAATGCCAAAGGTGAACAGGTCGCGGGGCTTGGCGGCGGGTTTCGCTCTTGCGAGTTAGGCGAGCCCCTCTTTCATGAAGACGGCAAAATCCGCGACTCGGTCAGCTTTGCCGACCTGGCACGCCATGTCTATTTCACCGAAACGGGCGAGCCGTTACCACAAGAACGAGTGACGAAATCGCCGTTTCTTGGCGCCCGTCGAGGCGTTGGCGTTTATCTACTTTACAATGGCATCTTGAGCGATAAGAACGCGAACGGCGGTAACGTGCTGACTCGGAGCGTGCTCGGGCAACTCCCGCCGTTTGATGGACCAAAAGTGATCTACTGCGCCGGTTCGCTCCTGGGGCGCGACCGGCTGCAAGCCGAGCGCATTATCGTCCGTCAGACGCCGTATGAGATTAAGATGAGTTGAACAATGTCTTTACCTGTAGCAAATGAATATGGTGATTTACCACCAGGCATATACGTCGCCGGATGGGACGAAGTAGAGGCGCGCTTCGGCTCAGTGTCGGAAGAACGACGTCGAGCATTTGCTAAACTACGATGGTTGTACGATTTGGCGACGCAGACGGGACACCTGCGGCGATTCATCGTCTTTGGTAGTTTCGTCTCTGGAAAAGCAGAACCACGGGACGTTGATGTGGCGTTGATTATGAGCGCCGATTTTCGGCTTGAGGACGCGCCACGGGAGTCTCAAACGCTTTTTTCTCACGCCGATGCGGATGGCGCGCTATGGAGCAAGTATTTTCTGGATGCGGGAAGAGATGCTCTCAGCGGAATTAGTGACCTACTCCTTAGATACCTGGCAAATGACTCGTGACGGTCGCCGTCGCGGTCTTGTGGAGATACTTCCATGATTAAAAATGACCAAGAACTACTTGTAACACGTCAGCGAGCCGCCCGTCTGGAGCGATTGCTAGAAGAGTTGCGCAAGAACGCAAGACCGGAAGAATGGGCAGCACTTAGTTCGGGCTATCGATTAGAGATCGAACGGATGCAAGGGGAGATTCTTGATTATCTCATGCAACCTGCCGTGTCCGTCGCGACAGCGTGAATGCGTGTGATTACGCTAAAAGACTATCAAGCACGCGTTCTCGATTCGCTGCGCCAATTCTTCCGCCAATGCTCGAAGGAAGGTCGGCCTGAGGCGGCATTTGAAGCCGTGCAGCGGCAGCATGGCCGCTGGCCCACGCCATATCTTCCAGTGCATGCTGCTGGGCTGGCTCCGGGTATGCCATACATCTGTCTGCGGGTGCCGACTGGCGGAGGAAAGACACTCCTCGCATGCTACGCCGCCGGCTTGGCGACGAAAGAACTCTTGCGCGCCGAGCGCGCGGTCGTACTCTGGCTTGTGCCGAGCAACACCATTCTCGATCAGACCGCTGACGCGCTGCGTGATCCGCGTCATTCTTATCGCCGCGCGTTGGAACTGTCTTGTGGGGTCGTGGAAGTCATGACGATCGACGAGGCGCTTCATTTGCCGCGTGCTACCGTGGACGGGCAAACCGTAGTCATCGTCGCCACGATTCAATCTTTCCGTGTGGAGGATACGACCGGACGTAAGGTGTACGAGCAGAACAGCAGTTTCACCGAACATCTCTTAAACCTTCCCCCCGAGAGAATTTCTGATTTGTTGTCCGGAGCAGATGGCAAGCCAAAACCGTCATTGGTAAATATGCTCCGGCTGCGTCGACCCGTCGTTATCGTGGATGAAGCGCATAACGCACGCACCGATCTTTCTTTCTCTACACTTGGAAGCGTGTTGCCTTCGTGCATCATCGAGTTCACTGCAACCCCGGCGCGATCGAAGCACCCGTCTAATGTACTGCACTATGTTTCGGCCATGGAATTGAAAGCCGCGAACATGGTTAAGTTGCCGTTGCGGGTGATCACTCGCCACCCAAGCCAACGCGATCAACTTCTTGCTGAAGCCATTACCCTTCGCGCCGACCTAGAAAAACTGACAGTGGTGGAAGCACAGCAGACAAGCGAGTATCTCCGACCGATCATGCTCATTCAGGCAGAGCGTATCGATGCGTGTGAACCGTTGCGCGCTCGCCTCGTCAGCGAATTCAGTATTGCTCAGGATGAAATAAAAATTTCCACGGGAAAGCTTGACGAGTTAAAGAAGATTGACGATATCACCTCACTAAAGTGCCCGGTGCGGTTTATCCTCACCGTGGAGAAACTCCGTGAAGGATGGGATTGTCCGTTCGCTTATGTATTGTGCAGCCTCAAAGAAACCCATTCGGCAACGGCGATCGAGCAGATTGTGGGCCGTGTCCTCCGTCTCCCCTACGCACAGGCCAAACATCACCCTGACCTCAACTGTGCGTATGCTTTTTCAGTGTCGGCTTCTCTTGCTGAGGTCCTCGCAGAACTGCGAGAAGCATTGGAGAGTAACGGTTTTACCGCGGCGGAAGCGGAACGCATTATTATTCCTGTTTCGCAAGGCGTACTGCCGCTTGGTGTGCAGCCGCAGACGGTCCAATTCACTCCGACCGAACTTGATGTTGCCGTAGCAGAGGTCCAAGTTGCTGAATTAGGCGGGAAAGTTCGACTTGACGCCGTCAACAATACCCTCACCATCCTCGTTCCTTTGGATGCAGAAGAAACCGAAAAGCTTGCGAGTTGTGTGAGGACACCGGAAGCAAAGGTAAAAATAGAAGAATATGTCGCAATTGTACGAGCGGCGGAGATGGCGTTCGGCGGGAGCGGCGCGACACGCTTGCCGTCATTTTACGAGCGTGGAGTTGACTTTGCCGTTCCTCTGCTATGCGTTCAGGAGAAAGGGAATCTCTTCGAGTTCGAGGAAACCTTCCTGCTTGAACACCAGTGGAAGCTCAGCGAAAAGGACGCTTCACTTTCTCCACACTATAACCCGTTAGAGCGGCCAACTGGTAAAGCTGGGTATGTCGATGTTGGGGCAAAAGGAGAAATACAAACTGGCGAGATTCAGGAGCCCGGCGACAAAGATTTCGTCGGGACTTTGCATCAACATGTGCTTCAACTCGGCGGATTGGGAGACTGGTTGACGGAAAGCCTGATCGTCTGGCTTGACCGGCATATTGATCACCGAGACATTCCCGCGAATGAATCAGCCGAGTTTCTACGGAAAGTTATTCGCGGCGTGATGGCACAGTTCGACATCACTGATCTCGGTATCCTCGCGCTGGATCGCTTCCGACTACGGGATGAGATTGAAGTGCGCATTCAGCAACATCGTGATAGCGAGCGAAAAGCCGCATTCCAGATGTTTTTGCTCTCTGAGTCACAGTTGACAGTAAGCAACGAACGCGTGCTGAATTTTAAGACGATGAGCTATGAACCCAGCGAAGTGTACACTGGAGGCTTTCAGTTCAAGAAACACTACTTTGGACCAAAGCCTGGCGAGCTGCGTGAGTTTACCCAGAGCAAGGAGTTAACAGAAGAATTCAAATGCGCCCAATTTCTTGATGGCTTGCCTGGGGTGAAGTTCTGGGTGCGGAATCTTCCACGGAGAGCCTCCTCTTTTCGCTTACAAACTTCAAAAGATTGGTTTTACCCAGACTTCGTGTGCCAACTCAGCGATGGACGTATCCTCGTGGTCGAGTACAAGGGCAAATATATTTACGACACTGCTGATTCAGAAGAAAAGCGCGCCGTTGGCGCCGTGTGGGCTTCTCGGAGCAAAGGACAGTGTCTGTTCGTTATGCCGACCGATAGCAATTTTTCAGTTATCGTAACGGCTATGAAAGCGTAACTTGTAGGGCTGAAAAAGTAAGAGTTTGGTTCGATCCCGAAGGCGACTTCCTGGAAGCGCAATTTCGTGAGGCCCTGGTCTACAGGAGAGAGACCGCGCACGACGCGATCATGGAAGCGTGTAGATGAGCCAAGGAACGTGTTGGGATTCGCCATTCTGGGCGTCAGCCGCTTCTGCAAGGACCAGTCGCCAGAAGCGGTGCTCGCAATAAATCAATGAGATGACTCCCATCAACCAACCCGCCCAATTTCTCGTCGACTCGCTTCCGGCTCTCCCAAAAGGAAAGGTCTTAGACGTTGCAGCGGGTTCGGGGCGCAATGCGCTCTTTCTTGCCGAGCACGGGTTTGCCGTGCATGCGATCGATCGCAACGCAGATGCATTACTCGCGCTCCAAACCGCCGCGCGGGAGCGTCAGTTAACGCAGGTGACTACCACCGTCGTCGACCTTGAAGCTGAACCCATCAGTAAAGATCTCCTCCCTGCTGAAGCCGCTGACGTCATGGCCCAGGAGGTGATTCCATCGCCGGGAACACTACACGGAAACAACTCCCTTTTTCAGGAAGATTCTCGGCCGTGATACGGCCATTGTGAATGAGTACGATAGAGCGAGCCAACGCGAGACCCAAGCCAACGCCGCCACGACTCCGCGCTTTGTCTCCACGGTAGAAACGATCAAAAATGCGCTCCTGGTCTTCCGGCGCAATGCCTGGACCGGTGTCAACAACTTCTAAAATGAGTTCTCCAGCGCTGCTTTTCAGAATCAACGCCACCGCGCCGCCAGCAGGCGTGTATTTGATGGCGTTTTCTCCGAGATTGAACAGCAAACGGAAAAGCAGTGACTCGTTACCACGCACCCATGCCGATGCTGCGGACTCAACCGTGTAGGTCACTGCGGCTTCTTCCGCGAGTACAGAAAGCGCCGGCGCTACCTCGTTTATAACTTCGGCAAGGTTGACCGGCGTTTGTGGAAGGGCGACGTTGCCGCTATCGGAGCGCGCCAAGAACAGCAAATCTTCAACCAGGGTGCTCAAGCGGTTCACTTCTTCCAAACAACTTGTGAGTACGCGTCGATACTCGTCTTCGCTCTGCGGAGTACGCTCAGCGATTTCGAGTTCCCCCTTGAGAATCGTCAGCGGCGTGCGCAATTCGTGCGCGGCGTCCGCACTGAAATGGCGCACGGCGACAAAGGAGCGTTCGAGACGCGCCAGCATGTCGTTCAAAACCTCGGCAAGTCGCCCGAGTTCATCGGTTCTCGTTGGGGTGTTGAGACGGCGCGACAGGTCTTCGGCGCTGATCTTCCGTGCAGTCTCCACCATTACATCAACCGGGGCCAGCGCGCGTCGGGCGAGAAACCAGCCGCCGATCCCAGCGCTGCCGAGAGCAATAGGAGTGAGCCCGAGTAGAATGAGCAAGAAGCGTGTACGTGTGTTTTCAACACTATCAAGCGGCATCGCCACTTGAACAAAGTGAATAATCCGCCCGTGTTCGATGACTGGCATAGTGAGGAGACGAAGTGGAGAAGTAGAGACGCCTGGGAGTTGCAAGGTTTCATATGTGTCTTGGCCGTGCTCGGCGTTTTGTAAAGCTTCCGGACTCAACGGAAACTGTTTGCGACCACGCGGGGCTAGGCGAGGATCGGGGCGGCCAAATGGGTCAAGCAGTCGATAAAAACGCTCGGCGGCGAGAGGGCCGAATAACGCTTCAAGATCGTCTTCCAGATTGGGCCCGGAACGAGCCGCGCCACGAACGGAGCTTGCGATGGAACGGGCTACTGATTTGAGAGACGTGTCAACATTGTCTCGCATCCCCCAATCCAGCAAGGTCAGGGCTGCTGCGCCGAGGAGGAGCAGCATGCCGGACAGGAAAGCAGTGTACCATAGTGTCAGCCGCGTGCGTAGGTTCATACGTGATGACACGCCAAGTCGTTTATGAGTTTGGATTTGAGGGGCACTGTCATTCTGAGCCGTAGCCCTTCGGCTTGCTCAGGATAAACTCCGCAGAGGCGAAGAATCTCATGCAACAACAAACGCGTGGCGAGATTCTTCGTCGCGTTGCTCCTCAGAATGACACCCTTCAGAATCACTTAGACGTCAGTATTGGAGCCTGGTTACCACGCTAGCGCATACGAAGGCATGCGGCGCCCCTGTTCCCCACGGGGATCAGCGCCGCCACACACGATTCCTTTGTCTATGTCAACATAAATTCCGAGCACGTCGCCCTCACTCCAATCTTCTCTCACTTCGAGTATATGCCCGCGCGACGCGAGTTCGCGGCGCGTGTGTTCAGGAATACGTCCTTCGACACGCAGCAGCCCAGGCGTAGCGTTATGAGGATAAAAGCTAGAAGGGAAATGCGACGAGGAAAAACGCGGCGCTTCGATCGCATCTTGCACTTCCATGCTAAAGTCAACAACGTTAAGGAAAAACTGCAACGTCCATTGATCCTGCTGATCTCCACCCGGGGTGCCGAAAACCATGCAGGGCTCGCCGTTGCGCAAGACGAGAGTCGGCGTAAGCGTGGTGCGCGGTCGTTTGCCGGGAACGAGCGCGTTGGGGTGGCGAGGATCGAGATAAAAGGTTTGTACGCGGGTGCCCAGGGGAAAACCGAGGCCGTCGATCACCGGCGACGAAGGAATCCAGGCGCCGCTCGGCGTAAACGAAGCCATGTTGCGGTCTTTGTCGACCACTGTAACGTACACGGTCCCCGGGCCCCAGTTGCGCGCAGCGAAGATCTCTTCTCCGGTCAGCAGGGCTTCACCCTTCCGTGGGTCGCCAGGACGTTGCACCACGGAAGCACGGGCCGGATCAATCAAGGATCGCCGGTTCGCGGCGTACTCTTTTGACAGAAGGCCTGCCAGCGGCACTTCAACAAAGCGTGGATCGCCATAGTATTGTTCGCGATCGGCAAAGGCGAGCTTCGTCACTTCCGCAATCGTGTGGATGTAGTCTGGACTGTTGTGGCCCAGCGCCTGGAGATCATATCCTTCCAGCAGGGCGAGCTGTTGGAGGAACACTGGACCCTGACTCCACGGCCCGCACTTATACACCTCATACCCTCGATAGTTGAGAGTGACCGGCTCCTCGAGTTGCACGCGAAAGGCGGCAAGATCTTCCGTCGTCAACAAGCCCCCCTGCGCCTTGACGTGCGCGGCAATGATGTGTGCTATTTCTCCTTTGTAGAAAGCATCTCGCGCGGCGGCCAACCCATGAACGCGTCCCTGAGCTTGCGCTTTCTCTTCGGCATCGACCAATCTGCGAAAGGTGCGTCCTAGGTCCGGATTTTTGAGGATCTCTCCTACGTCTGGCAAACGCCCTCCGGGCAGATACACTTTGGCGGACGTTGGCCACTTCTTGCGAAAGTGTTCGGCATTCCCGGCTACTGAAGGGTCGGACAGAATATAGACTGGCGCCGGACCACGGAGCGCTTTGTGGAGGGGAAATCCATCTTCCGCCAGTTCTAGCGCTGGCGCCACAACTTGAGCAAAGCTGCACGTGCCGAATCGTTCCAATGTGGTCAGCATGCCATCGGGTGCCGCGCACGGGCCTGCAGCGAGTACGCCGCTGCCAGGGACCAGACCGATATTCTGTTGCTTGAACCAATCAATCGTCGCCGCTCGTGGGGCAACGGTATCCGCGTTGAGCGCAAAGACTTTGCGGTCCCTGGCGCTATACATCAGGGCAGAAATTTCTCCGCCGAACGTGTGCATGTGCGGGTTGAGGACGCCTTCAGCCAAGGTCGCCGCTACGGCGGCGTCGAAGGCATTGCCGCCGGCGCGGAGGATGCGCATGCCCGCTTCGGCGGAAAGATAGTGTTCGGTCGCCACCATGCCTTTGACGCCCATCAGCGTGGGACGGTAAGCCATAATTTTCTCCTCACGTTTTCCGTTCGTTACTGACCTTTTGTACCTGCTCCTGTACCACGTCAGGTGGGCAGAGGGAAATGAACCAGCGGGCGGCTAGCATGACCACCGCAAGATCATCAAGGGTTCCGATGAAAGGGAAAAAAACCTCTGGAAGCAGATCGATAGGATCGAGCACGTAGAGCGCAGCAGCGACAAGCACAGCCTTGGCGCGGAGCGGCACTCTGCGATCTTGAAACAAGCGCCAATATAGCTTGACAAAGTTAGGTAGATGCCAGATGAGACGAAATATCTGCCATGCAGTCAGCCTAGAAGGAGGGGAAGCCATATCAGTTTCTTTGCTTTGATTCTTGAAAAAAGAGAATATATCGCGCCGTGCGGAAATAAACCACGGCAGAGCAGAGTTTTCACGAGTAAAGAAAACTCCGGCGGGGTCTGCATGTCAACAAGACTGCCACTGCAATCCCTGCCCGTATCTCCAGTGCCTGACGTTGCTTTTGTCTGCTGGCGCACCTCGCCATACATCACGTCATTGGGATGCGGGGCAGACCCGAGTGGGGCGATCGTCCGAATCGCCTCATGCCGTGACCCTCCAGAAGAAGTAAGAAAAAACTTTACAAGCTTTTTGTCTTTCATGAGGAGTTGCCGTTGGAGTTGGCTATTCCCGTCGCTGAGAGAATAAAATCACGGAGGGCATTGTATGAGAAAGTCTTATGTGAGTCGTTGGGGATTGATCGTGTTCGCTTCACTGAGTTTGGCGACCTTCATTCCCTCGGCTTCCGCCGATCTGAAACCAGGGGATAAGCTCGACAAATCGAACTGTAACGAAGCCAAAGACTTGCTGCCGGAAAATATGGCGGAGAAGTTCTGCAAAGGCGCGTACAGTGCCGAGATCATCGAAGTCAAAGATGATCAGTTCCAGTACAGTAAAAAGTTCAAAGGCGGTTCTGAAGCGAATGAAGGGAAGTACTACGTCAATGATGACGGCTACATGTACGAAACCGCCAGCAAGACGTGGCCGCACTTCTGGTATGGCTTCCCCTTCCCAAACATTGATGAAAAGGACCCAAAGGCTGGTTACAAAGTGATGTACAACCACCAGGTGGCGCGCTACCAGGTGGACGATGTTTACTGGTTCCTAGCGGTGAAGTGGGCGACGCCCTCGGGCTTTGACCGCTCGGTGGAATTTGGCGCCTATGCCACATGGTACGTGGGGCGGCATTCGGGGCCCACAGACAATCCGGACGATTGCTATCTGAAAGACATTATTTTCGGGGTGTCGCCCTATGATGTGGTCGGGGTATCGACGTTGGAGTGGTGGCATACGGACCCGGCGACGTGGCAGTCGATTTGGGCATTCGTGCCAACGATCCGTCGCGTCCGGCGTCTCACTGCCTCCAACAGCTCGGAAGGGTTGTTCGGGTCCATCATCGCCCGTGATGATGGCTATGGCTGGGCAGGGAAGATCCAGTACATGAACTGGAAGTTGATCGGCGTCAAAGAGGTGCTGGTGCCGATTGCCCCGACTGGCATGGAGAAGGCTATGATTCCTGGCGACGCGGCGCCCAAGAAACTCGCTACTGATCCCAATTTGATCAAAGCGAGGGGAGAGATACCGGTGAATCAGGTGGCGCGCATCACCTGGAATCCGGAAGAGCGAATCGTGCCTGGTTATGAGAAAGAAGGCTGGCAGGGAGCGGCCTGGGCGCCGACCAACCTGAAGCTGGCCAAACGTAAGTGCTGGGTGGTCGAAGCGACGCCGAAGGATCCATATTATGCCTATGGTCGTCGTGTGCTCTACATCGACAAGACTGCATACTGGGCGTATTGGGCGACGTTGTATGATCGTGCAGGCGAATACTGGAAGACCCTGTTGTGGATGGACAAGATGGC
>CAYTVL010000015.1:0-110500 GCA_964441775.1 uncultured Enterobacteriaceae bacterium | reverse complement strand
GCCACGCTCGTACAGCTTGAGAAAGATCCACTGCGTCCAGCGATAATAGTCAGGAGCACAAGTAGAGATTTCTCGGTCCCAATCGTAGGAAAATCCCAGGGATTGAATCTGCCGACGGAAGGTGGCGATATTGCGCGCGGTCGTGTCGCGAGGATGCGTGCCGGTTTCAATGGCGTATTGTTCCGCCGGTAAGCCGAAGGCGTCCCACCCCATCGGATGCAGGACATTGAACCCGCGCATGCGCTTGTAGCGCGCGATAATGTCGGTCGCCGTGTAGCCTTCCGGATGCCCCACATGCAGCCCCGCCGCGCTGGGGTAGGGAAACATGTCTAAGATGTAATACTTCGGTTTTCGGGGATCGGCCTCGACTCGAAAGGTCTTGTGGTCAAGCCAGAATCGTTGCCACTTAGGTTCGATTTCTTGAGGCCGGTAACGGGCGCGCCCACTTTGACTTTCAGATTTCTCTCCGGTGTTATTGTGCTGTTGGCTCATGCGGTCGTACTTTCTTGCCGAGAACGGTCGCAATATGGTCCAGAATACCGTTAATGAACGTCGGCGCTTCGTCACTACAGTAGCGGCGCGAAATTTCAATCGCCTCGTTGATCGTTACCCCGGGCGCAAGCTGCGGATAGGCGAACAATTCGTAGGCGCCGAGCCGCAACAGGTTCAGATCCACTCTGGGCAGTCGACCTAAGCGCCAATGCTCGGCGGCGTTAGAGATCAGCGCATCCAGACGCTCTCGTTCTTGCCAGGTTCCCTCAACCAATTCGTTCGTGAACTCATGCATGGAGACGTGCGGCTCAAAATTCTGCCAAAACATGCCCAGGGCCTGGCGTGGCTCGCCCCCAAACATGTCGAGCATGTATAACACTTGTAAGGCGAACTCTCGTCCTTGTCGTCGGGAGATCTTTGTTGCCATATCAGCACTGAGTGCTGAGTGCTGAGTGCTGAGTGCTGAGGAAAGAAGAAGACTCTCTCTCAGGACTCATGGCTCAGGACTCAGGACTTTTTTCCTTCCAACTCCTTAAGCGCATTCACCATTTCAATGGCGGCCAGCGCTGCATCAAACCCTTTGTTGCCCGCCTTCGCTCCGGCGCGATCCAACGCTTGTTCCACCGAATCCGTGGTGAGCACGCCAAACGTGACCGGCAGGCCGTGCGTCATCATCACTTCTCGGATGCCTTGCGTCATCGCCGCCGAGACGTAATCGAAGTGGGGCGTGTCCCCTCGAATCACGGCGCCTAAACACACGATCGCATCATACCGTCCGCTCGCCGCCATTTTCTTGGCAAATAGCGGCAGGTCAAACGCGCCAGGCGTCTGCACAACATCAATATCGTCCTCACGCGCCCCGTGCCGACAGAGCGCATCGATGGCTCCAGTTTGTAAGCGGTCCGTCACGAGATTGTTAAATTGCGCAACAACCAGGCCAAAACGGAGGCCCGTCGCATCGAGTTTGCCGCGAATCACGCGCACCATGTGCTCCTCTTCCCTCACCCGTCACAGCAGAGGTTTCAGTTCGGTAAACAAATGACCGAGCTTTTCTTTCTTCACCCGCAGATATTGGATATTCCCCTCATGCGGGGGGATTTCAATCGGCTTCCGCTCCGCGACTTTCACACCGTAGGCTTCCAGGCCGGTGATTTTTTGCGGATTATTTGTTAATAAACGCACCTTTGAAACGCGCAAGTCCCGTAAAATCTGCGCGCCGATCCCATAATCGCGGAGGTCATCCTTGAACCCTAAATGCAGATTCGCTTCTACCGTGTCAAATCCCTGGTCTTGCAAGGCGTAGGCGCGGATTTTATTCACCAGGCCGATGCCGCGCCCTTCTTGATTGAGATAGATCAGCACGCCCTTCCCTTCTTCGGCAAGCAATTCCATGGCGTGTTTCAGTTGGTCGCCACAGTCGCACCGCTCGGAACCAAACACATCGCCGGTGAGACACTGCGAATGCAACCGCACCGTCACAGTATCGCGGGGGCTCACCCGCCCTTTGACCAGAGCAACGTGCTCATGCGCATCAACATCTGTTCGATAGATAATAGCGTGGAATTTTCCGCCGAAGGGACTGACAATATCACCTTCACTCACGCGGTGGACGAGCGTTTCCGTCCGCAACCGATGCGTCATGAGGCTGGAGAGGCTGACGATTTTCACCTGATGCTGCTGCGCAAACTCGATCACGTCCTCGCCTTGCGCCACGTCGCCATCCTCACCCAGAATCGTACACAGGGTAGCCGCCGATTTGAGCCCAGCGAGTCGGGTCAGATCAACCGCCCCTTCCGACAAACCCGCGCGCGCAAGCACGCCGCCGCGATGGGCCACCACAGGATGAATATGCCCGGGCATGACGATGTCTTCCGGCCCCGCATGCTCTCGCGCCGCCACCGTAATCGTCACGGCGCGATCGTAGGCGGAAATGCCGGTCGTGACCCCACGACGCGCCTCAATGGACGCGCCAAACACGCGCTGATGCGCGGGCAGATGGCCGTGCCCGAGCAACGGGATGCCAAGATCCCGAAATTTCTCTTCGGTGAGCGCAAGACAGACCAGACCGCGCCCGTGAGTCGCCATGAAATTGACGCTCGCAGGCGTCGTCAGCTCTGCGGCTTGACACAAATCGGTTTCGCCCTCTTCACTCTGGTCATCTACTAGAAGGACCATCTTTCCTTCACGAATATCTTGTAGTGCATCCTCAACGGGAGATCCTGCGATTGGCATAGTTACTCTCTTTCCCTCCGAATGTATCCAGTCACCAAGACATCATCTCTGAACCGATGCAACTCTATTGTATGGAGTTTCAGCCCGGCGGCAATCCGGTCCACCCCGAGCGGGCCGATCATCGGTCGCCCGTCTCCTCCCACTAATACTGGCCCATAAAAGAACATCACTTTGTCAATCACACGTTCCTGCAACGCCGCCGCCGCCACGTGACCACCCCCTTCGATCAACACCGATTTGAGCCCGCGACGTCCCAGCTCTTCTAACAGCAACCCTAAACCTACGCGACCTTGTTCGCCAGGTAAACAGAGGACCTCCACACCTTGGTCTTCTAACTGTTTTCGTTTACCACTGCTCTCGTTCGCCGTAGTGGTCACTACCACCGTCTTCGCTGTTGACTCCTGAGTACAAATGCGCGCTTGAGGGCTGAGCGATAAACGACCGTCGAGAACAACCCGCAACGGGTCCCGCCCGCCGCGGATACGACAAGTCAGTTGGGGATCATCCATGCGTACGGTTTCCGCGCCGACCATGATGGCGTCAACACGATTGCGCAGCTCATGCACCAAACGACGAGACAGATCGTTACTGATCCACTGCGAGTCGCCGCTCGCCGCAGCAATGCGTCCATCCAACGAAGCCGCTAGTTTCAAGGTCACCAGCGGTCTGCCGGTCTGGATCAACGTGGCAAAATCCTCGTTCAGCCGCTCACACTGTTCGCGTAACACACCAGAAGTGACGGCGATGCCCGCGCGACGCAGACGGCGGATGCCCCGGCCACGGACACGCGGGTTGGGATCGACCATACCCACGACTACGCGTTTGAGCCCAGCCGCCACGACCGCCTCAGCACACGGCGGCGTACGACCATAATGCGAACACGGTTCAAGATTAACGTACAGCGTCGCCCCGGCGGTGGAGCCTTGGACTCGCCGCAGCGCTTCAATTTCCGCGTGCGGCAGCCCAGCTTGACGATGAAATCCTTCGCCGATCACGCGCCCGCCACGAACGATCACCGCGCCCACCGCCGGATTGGGACTCGTGCGTCCCAGGGCTTTTGCGGCCAAAGCTAACGCGCGCTGCATGAACGTTTCGTCACGAGCTGAAGTGTCCATGAGTGTTCATCGTGTGCGCCGCTGCGTTCGTTGACGCAGGTGACGCTCCTCACCGCTGCGCTCGCCGATCAACTCTTTGAGTTCCCGCATAAACGCGTCTAAGTCTTGGAAAGAGCGATACACCGACGCAAACCGCACGTAGGCAACTTTGTCAAGATCGTAGAGTTGGCGCATCACCTCTTCGCCAATGACTGTACTGGGCACTTCTTTATCGCCGAGGTTTTGCAGAAAACGTTCGATACGATCGGCTACTTCCTCGATAGCGGCGATACTGATCGGTCTCTTTTCACTCGCTTTTTTTAGACCAGCAACGACCTTCAAACGATCGTACGGTTCTCGCCGCCCATCTTTCTTCGCCACTAACGGGAGAATTTCTTCAACACGTTCGTACGTAGTGAAGCGGCGCTCACAGCGCTCACACTCGCGCCGTCGTCGCGTCACGTCGCCCTCACGGCTCAGACGCGAGTCGATCACGCGATTCTCTATGTGTGAGCAGAATGGGCACCTCATAGGCCAAACTCAAAGAAGATAAAGAGCAGTATTCTGCCCAGGTATTTTTGATAAGTTTAGGTCCGTCATGCCAGCGCAAGCTGGCGTCCAGGGAGATTCAGTACTGGCTTCTGGTTATGCCTCCTGAATTCCCGCTTGCGCGAGAATGACGCCATTGCTCAATTCAACCTGACAGACTACTAAGCTCCCCTCTACCGCTCCTTGCCTCCTACATCATCGTCTTGCGTGTTTCCCTTCCCTTATCGAGCCAAGGGAAAACGTCGGCATAACTCTCGCACTTCGTCGCCGATCGACGCCAGCGCTTTCTCATCGCCAACTTTTTGCAGCGCCCGGGTAATCAGCTCTGCAATCACCGCCATCTCCGGTTCTTTCATGCCGCGACTTGTGACCGCTGGCGTGCCGATGCGTACGCCGCTGGTCACGAAAGGAGAACGGGTATCAAAAGGAATGGCGTTTTTATTCACCGTGATGCGCGCTTTGTCGAGCGTTTCTTGCGCGACTTTGCCAGTGAGTTCCGTCTCACGCAGATCCAGTAACATTAAGTGATTATCCGTACCGCCAGAAACGAGACGAAATCCCTGCTTGAGCAGCCCCGCCGCCAACGCTTTGGCGTTGGCCAAAATCTGCCTCTGATAGACCTTAAATTCCGGGGCAAGCGCTTCTTTGAACGCCACGGCTTTGGCCGCAATCACATGCATCAACGGTCCGCCTTGGTTCCCGGGAAATACCGACGAGTCCACACTTTTGGCGAAATCTTGTTTACAAAGAATCATTCCGCCACGCGGGCCGCGCAGCGTCTTGTGCGTCGTCGTGGTGACAAGCTCGGCATGCGGCACAGGCGATGGGTGCAGCCCGGCAGCCACCAAGCCGGCAAAATGCGCGATATCCACCATCACGAGTGCGCCGATTTCATCGGCAATTTTGCGAAACGGCGCGGCGTCAATTTGGCGGGGATACGCGCTATGACCGGCCACGATCATCTTAGGCCGATGTTGTCGCGCCAAGGCCGCCACTTCGTCATAATCGACGCGTTGATCGGCTTCCCGCACGCCATAAGGGATGACGTGAAAGAATTTACCTGAGAAATTGACCGGGCTGCCATGCGTGAGATGACCGCCGTGGGATAGATTCATGCTGAGAATCGTGTCGCCGGGCTGCAACTGTGAAAAATAGGCGGCCATGTTGGCTTGCGCGCCGGAGTGCGGCTGTACATTCGCATGCTCGGCGCCGAACAGTTCTTTGGCGCGATCGATGGCAAGTTGCTCGACAACGTCCACATATTCACACCCACCGTAATAGCGTTTCCCCGGATACCCTTCGGCATACTTATTCGTCAGCACCGAGCCTTGGGCTTCGAGAACGGCTTGACTCACCACGTTCTCTGACGCGATGAGTTCGAGGTTGTACTCTTGCCGCTCAATTTCTTTTTGGATGGCAGCGTAGATCTCGGGATCTCGCTGGGCGAGTGCGCTAGTCATGCCATGTCTCCATACGAAGGGAAATAACGATGCGGAAAGTCATAATCAAAGGATAGGCCACAAACGGAGAATCGCAGGGCCTCGGACACGAAGCCGCTGCGATTCGCCAAGAAGGAATACAGAGCGCCCGGAAAGCGCCGGGCGAGTTACGCTTTATGACTGTCGATGTAATTAAGCACATCTTGGACTGTACGGATTTTCTCCGCTTCCTCGTCCGAGATCTCCACGTCATATTCTTCTTCTAACGCCATGACTAATTCAACTAAATCCAAGGAGTCTGCTCCTAGATCTTCGATAAATGAGGCGCTGGGAGTCACCTCATCTTCGCTCACCCCAAGCTGCTCACAAATAATCTCTTTTACGCGGGCCTCAGCCGACGCTGCCATACGTGTTGTCCTCCTTCCTCATGTATCCAGGGGAGACTGTTACGATCCACCTAGGACGCCTCACGAGGCGCCTCTTGCCTTTACATGAACATGCCGCCGTTAACGTTGATAGTTTGTCCCGTAATATATCCAGCGAAAGGACCAGCCAGAAACGTCACCACTTCGGCAACCTCAGCCACCGTTCCCCATCGGTTCGCAGGAATAAGGCTCAGATATCCTGATTTGACCTGCTCTGGCAAGGACCCGGTCATATCGGTCTCGATGAACCCGGGAGCTACAGCGTTCACCGTGATGGACCGGGACGCTAGTTCTTTCGCCATCGTTTTCGTAAACCCGATAATGCCGGCTTTTGCCGCCGTGTACGCCGCTTGTCCCGCATTGCCCGTTTGCGCCACCACCGAAGTCAGGTTAATAATCCGCCCGCCTTTCTGTTTCAGCATTGGTCGCATCGCCGCCTTGGTGCAGAGAAACACCCCTTTCAAGTTGATATTCATCACGCGGTCCCACTCTTCTTCCTTGAGGCGCAGCAATAAATTATCAATCGACAAGCCGGCGTTATTCACCAAAACATCGAGGCGGCCATGACGCTCGACCACGTCCTGCACCGCCGTCGTCACTTCTGCACCATTGGCGACATCAAAGCGACACAACTCTGCCTGCCCGCCTTGGGCGATAATAGCGGCGCGAGTTTCTTCCGCCGCAGCCTCTTGCTTGACATAGTTGACTAGAACGAAAGCTCCAGCGTTGGCGAGACGTTCCGCAATTGCCCGCCCGATACCGCGTGAAGCGCCGGTGACCAGCGCGACTTGACCTTGCAACCCGCTGTTCACGCTAAGATTCCTTTCGCTTCAGCTAGAGCAGCAGGGTCGCCAAAAGAAGCACAGGGCAGTTCCGCTACGATCCGTTTCAGCAAGCCAGCCAGCACTTTTCCGGAGCCAACTTCAAGCGCGGCGGTACAGCCCAACGCACGGAGTTTTTCCATACTTTCTTCCCAGCGAACCGGCGCGATCACTTGCCGCACGAGCAAGTCCTTCACGAGCGTAGAGTCGTTGTTGACCTCAGCGGTCACATTCGCAATCACGCCCACGTTTAGAGCAGACACAGAGATTGGAGCTAAAACCTGCGCGAGACCTTCAGCGACAGGGATCATCAATGAGCAATGGAAAGGGGCGCTCACAGCCAGCTCAACCGCACGTTTGGCCCCGTGACTCTTGGCCACGGTAATCGCGCGCCGCACCGCTTCTGTGTGCCCAGCGATCACCATCTGCCCGCCGCCGTTGAGATTCGCGGGGCTCACAACTTGCCCTTGCGCCGCTTCAGTGCATACCTGGGCGACTTCCTCAGCGGACAACCCGAACAGCGCCGCCATCGATCCTACCCCAACCGGCACGGCCTCTTGCATCAAGCGTCCGCGCTCGCGCACAATGCGCAGCGCATCCGTCAGAGTCAAAGCGCCGGCAGCCACCAGGGCGGAATATTCGCCTAAACTATGCCCAGCCACATACGCCGCCTGCGCCCCGGTCTCTTGCACGAGTACGCGTAACGCGGCGATGCTCGTCGCCACCAGAGCAGGCTGCGCGTTAGCGGTGAGCTTCAATTCATCATCCGGTCCCTCAAAGCAAAGGGGGGACAGTTTAAAATTCAGCGCATCGTCGGCTTCAGCAAAGACCTGGGCCGCCACAGGAAATTGTTGAGCGAGGGCTTTGCCCATGCCGGCAGCTTGGGACCCTTGCCCGGGGAAGAGAAACGCTATAGTGCGAGTCATGGCGTCTTCTCCTCGTCCGCCGACGGCTCGTCGATCGGCGGATGCTCGTGCGCATCGCGGGAATGGCGGAACCGCTCCCTGATCTGCGTCCAAAATTTACGACTCCGCTTCAATTCAGCCGGAGCCAACATCGTCTCGGGTAACGCGTGTAAGCTCTCGACGATCTGCCGATTGACGCCGCCGCGAATCGATTGCTCGGCCACACGCACTGCATTTTTCACGGCCTTGGGAGAGGAGGCGCCATGCGCAATGATGGCGAGCCCATCTGTGCCCAGTAGGGGAGCGCCGCCAATTTCAGAAGGGTCCAGCACGGTTCGCAGTTCCGCAAAAGAGCGACGAATCAGCAGATACGCCAGCTTGCTACGCCAGCGGGCAGTGAAGACCTCTCGCAAGCGTTTTTGTAGGAAGTCCGCGAATCCTTCCATCGTTTTCAGGGCGACATTGCCGGTAAACCCATCGGTCACTACCACATCGACCTTGCCATTATTGAGATCCCGTCCTTCGACGTAGCCGATGTACTGCAATGGCAACTTTTTCAACATGGCGTGCGCCGCGCGCGTGACCTCAGTGCCTTTGGATTCTTCCTCGCCATTGCTCAGGATGCCGACGCGCGGCTCAGCAACGCCACGAACGACTCGCGCATAAATTTCTCCCATCACCGCAAACTGGATGAGATGCAGCGGCTTACACTCGATATTAGCGCCGGCGTCAAGCAGATAGGTATAACCATGTAGCGCAGGAATCGCCGTCACAATAGCAGGACGATCGACCCCGGACAGATTGCCCAGCACGGTGACGGCAAGCGCGAGCATGGCTCCGGTGTTGCCCGCGCTCACCACGGCGCCAGCTTCGCTGTCTTTGACCGCTTGAAAAGCGACCTGGAGAGAAGAATCGGGTTTACGTCGCAACGAAGAAACCGGCGATTCCCCCATCTCGATGTTTTCGCTGGCGTGGCGAATCGCGAGCAAAGGAGATTCTTTTCCGCCTACGCGTGTCAACTCGTGCAGGATGCGCTCACGGTCTCCCACTAAGAGCACAGCAATGCCGTACTCTTGAGAAGCGAGGAACGCTCCTTCGACTACTGCCTGAGGAGCATGATCTCCCCCCATAGCGTCAACAGCAATATACATGATGAGGCGCTAAAATCCCCGAAAGGGGTACGGAATTACTCGGAAGCGAGAACCGCTGGCCCAATCATCACGAAGAGCAGCAGCTTATTCTGCTTCTCCAACTTCGATGACTTGCCGCCCTCGATAATACCCACAGCTCGCGCATACGCGATGCGGCAGCACGGGATCGCCACACTGAGAGCACGTGGACCATTGCGGCGCCTGCAGCGCATCGTGTGCGCGTCGTTGATTACGTTTTGATTGTGATGTTTTTCGTTTCGGAAGTCCCATGAAAGTTCCTTGTTCGGTAACGTATCTGATCAGTCTGCGCTAGGCAAACCCAGCGCGTCAGTGGCGACGTTGTTTTGCCGCCACGGAAGAAGCTCCTCGGAGCGCAGAGAGAATCGCCAAACGAGAATCGCTCGGCGGCGGCTGACAGGTGCACGTCTCTACATTCCGATTCGCTCCACATTGCGGGCACAGCCCTTTACATTCCTCTTGGCACAGCGGCGGGGTCGGTAAGGCCAAGAGCGCTTCTTCATACACGAGCGCTGAGGCATCGATCGCATCTCCGCTATAAAAACTTGCGGATAACTCGTCGTAGCTCAATTCAGTTTCGCGGCCAAGGGGAGGCGGCGGCGTTAAGACGACAGAAAATTCGCGAGACAATGTCAATGGATATTCTTCCAAACAACGGCCACACTGTCCCACAAGTTCCCCACGAATGGAGCCACTAAATAGCAGATCTTCTCCAGAACGCAGATGCACTAAGTTCACAGAAAGAGGCGTATTGAGATGATAATCAGCCTCGCCCTCTCGCGCCAGAAGTCGGTTCAGCCCTTGAGGGTTTTCCGTGAAGTGAACTTCGGTCGCTTCCGGTTTAATGTCTTCAATTGCAATCCACACGCTTCTACCCTGCCTAAGTGAGGGGGCATGATATTATGAAGCCGCAAAGAATGCAACGCTGTTTTCTTGCGGAAAGAAACGACTAATCGGCGAGGTATGCAAGGAGAATAGACGAGGGGCAGTTCGGAAAAAACACGCCAACCGCCCACGTGGAGAAAACTCTCTTCAACGAGCGAGTCTCCATCGTAGGAGGTGGTGGATCATTCTCCCTCTGCCGCGCTCCGCTCTCTTCGTTCAAATTCCTGAGTCGCCAGCTTCTCGCGCACTTCCTCCGCCGTGGTAATCGCGCTGTGGAGCGAATGGCCATACTCCTTGCCAACCGACGACTTTGGCAACGGAGCTGAGGTTGGGGCAGTGGTCGTCGACTTGGAGGTTTCATTGCATCCGAGTAGCAGGGCGGCGACAGCAGCCCCTCCTACGATGAGGCTGTTGCGAACCATAGTCTTTATCATTGCTCACTCCTTCCTTCGTCGGGCTCTTGTATCCTGAGCCTCTTCTTCTTGCTGATGTTATCGGCAGGTTTTCGTGAGGCTTTGTGGACAATTTCAGACCGTCGTTCACTAGGTTTCGCTACGATTCTGGTCTCCGCAATGGCCGCAAAGACAAGCAGCGAACCGAAATCTGGCTTGCTCCAACGAAGGACCGTCTCAAGAGAAACAGGCTTGACTCTTGACCCAAAGATCGAGATCAGCTACCAGCAGAAGACGTATGGCAAAAGAAGGCATTGAAGTTACGGGTACAGTACTCGAGACGTTGCCCAATGCTATGTTTCGAGTCCAGTTGGAGAACAAAGTCACCGTGCTGGCGCACGCCTCTGGGAAGATGCGCAAGTTCTATATCAAGATCCTTCCCGGCGACACCGTGACGGTTGAATTATCTCCTTATGATCTCACTCGCGGACGGATCACGTTCCGCCATCGCTGAGCGTTCGTTGTCTACACCGTCTCTATCCTCTTAAACGAGGGAAACCATGACCGTTGTGGCCCTAGTTCTTTTGTTGCTGTGGACTTTGAGCTTATGGATGCTGGTCTTGGGCTGGCGTCGACTCCCTGGCGTCTTGCTGCGCAACGTAGTGCCGCTCACGAGCGGGGCTGTGCTGTTTTTTGTCCTCAGCCTGGCAAGTCTACTCTTGCTCCAATTTCTGTTTGTGCAGTAAATGAAGCGATCTTGCCTCTGCTTAAAAGAACGACGCAAAAATCGAGTCGGCAATGAACAACCCTTTGGGAGTGAGCGCAACCCGTTGCTGGTCTGTGGACAGCAGCCCTTCCTTCAGCAAATGCCGGACATGCGGGAACTCTTCGACAAGACCCACACCGAACCGTTCAGCAAAAGCGGCGAGCTCTAATCCTGCCAACTGACGCAAAGTCAAGAAGAGGAACTCCCCACGAGCTTGCTCGCGCGTCAGCGTCTCGGCAAAGCTCTGCGTCTGGCCGTTGGTCAACGCGCGCTTGATGTAGGCCTTTGGATGTCGTTCGTTGCTCCACCGTTGCCCCCACTCTGGCGTCGGCACGAACGAATGCGCCCCGGCGCCGAGCCCGAGATAGGCGCCGCCTTTCCAGTAGTTTGAGTTGTGACGTGAGGCGCAACCAGGACGTGCGAAGTTCGAGATCTCATAATGGAGATACCCCTGCCTGAGACAGCGCTCGCGAATGAGCGCATACATAGCGACTTCGTCATCTTCATCAACTGGTTGCAACAGGCCCTTCTTCTTCTTTGTAAAGAACGGCGTCCCTTCTTCGTAGGTCAGATTATACAGTGAAATGTGATCGGGCGCGGAGGCAAACGCCTGCGACAAGTCGTCTTCCAATAACGCGAGAGTCTGCCCCGGGACACCAAAGATCAAATCCATATTCACGCGCGAGAACCCCGCGTCTCGGGCCCAGGCCAGCACCCGTGGTCCATCCTCTGCTGAATGTAGTCGCCCCAATGTTTTTAACAAGTCGGCTTGGAAAGATTGCACGCCGAAGCTCAAACGATTGACGCCCGCTTCACGAAACCCGGCCAGCGAGTCAGGAGTGACGCTCGCGGGATCGGCCTCGAGCGTCACTTCCGCCTGTGACGCGACCGGGAAGGACTTGGCAACAAAACGCAGGAGCCGACCGATAGATGACGGAGTAAACAACGAGGGAGTGCCGCCGCCAAAATAAATCGTTTCAACCAGCTCTCCAGACCACGGCGCCTGTGCGGCGTACTGACGCAATTCAGCGTGTAACGCCTCAACGTACTGCTCCTCTGGCCACCTCCGCACGCCGTAGGCGTTGAAATCGCAGTACGGGCATTTGACGAGACAATAAGGGATGTGAAGGTAGAGAGAGAACGGCATACAAACGAGGTCCGATGAGTAGATCGACCTACCGCGTTGGTCTTCGCGATGGTTTCTTTCTATTTTATGCGGTCCTAGCTGGCGCATCAATCCTGTGGTTGCCCAGATGAGCCCCTTCGGCCTCCTTAGAATCGCCAGTCGTCAAGCGTCGGATCAAGCCCCAACGTCACCTTGCCGATGTACTCGAAAGCTTCATTGGGCGACAGCGGCTGCATGAACGACCCCGCACGCACATCACGGTACCAGCGAGAGAGCGGATTCTTGCTCATGTAGCCTGCTCCACCAGAGGCTGTCATGGCGCGATCGACCACCTCAACCGCCTTGCGGTTCACCAGCCACTTCGTGCACTGAAAGTCCTTGAACATGGCGTGGAGTTCCTCCATCGGCGTCGCCATGATGCGATGGGACGCAAACAAGTGATCCATCGCACTTCCCGTGCGCTCCATCATCGCCCGACACGCCGCCAGATCGATCTCATTCTCGGCAATCGTGCGCTGCATCGCCGGCCGCTCGGCCAGCGTCCGCTTCCCTGGGGCTTTTTTCGTGGTCTTGACCGTCTGGCAAATGAGGGCGTGGGCCGCCTCCGCAATCCCCCAAAACCCCGCGACGAGTCCGAAGTTGCCGATCATCATGACGGCGATGTACGGTTCGTGCCACCCCCCATAGGGAACCATCGGGTTCACCAAGGGCGGCGGGACAATACAGTTCGTGAACACAATACTGTGGCTGCCGGACGCCCGCATGCCGAGTGCATCCCAGTCGTTCTGGATCTGCATGCCAGGGGCGCCAACCGGGACCTGCGCGATGCCCCAGTAGGCCGGCTGTCCCTCCGCCTCGACCACCTTCACGGAAGTAACGATCTGGGTTGCCCGCGGACTGCCGGTCCCAAAGAGCTTGTGTCCGTTGATGGCCCAGCCTTCCGGGACGCGGCGTGCTTCCGTCCGGGGATGCACGGGGTCTGAGCCTGGCTCACTGTTCGCCCCCGTGAGGACCAGCTGTCGATTCGCAATGGCGCGTAAGGCCATTTCCAGCGGCGCCGCGCTGGGGGCATCGTCTCGTGCTTGAGCCGCTTGCCACATCCGGCGCAGGAAGAAGGCTCCACCGAGGTGCATGTTGGCCGCGATGGCGGTCGAGGCGTCGCCCCGCGCTAGGCGGTTCGTGCCCAATGCATAGTCATAGACCGACTCTACCCCGAGCCCGCCTAACTCGCGCGGCACGGTGGCGGCGAGGTAGCCACTCTGCTGGAGTGCAGTGATGTTTCCCTGCGGAAAGGTATTGGTCCGATCGCATTGCTCGGCGCGTGCGGCAAATTCTCCCGCATGCTGCTCGGCCAGCGTGACAAACGCCCTGCCCGCCTCCGTGCGAGGCTTCAGCTCAAAGTCCATATTCCCTCCCTTTCCAAAGTTGCCCGTGGGTTTTTGGCTGCAATTGTGGTATGTCCCGACTCATGTGCGGGAACATAACGTAGGGGGAGCGGTGAAATCACGAGGAAGTGACGAGATTACTACGAGATTACTGTGAGCTTTCTCAGAGACAGAGAGAGAGTGGACATGGAACGCCCCCAGTCATTGACCTTTGATCACTATCGGCTTGATCTGCCCAATGAGCAGCTCCGGCAGGGGAATCGGGTCATTCCGTTGCCCAGTAAAGCCCTGTCGGTGTTGCGCTATCTGATGGAGCATGCCGGGCAGTTAGTGACCAAAGCTGAGCTGTTTGAGGCCCTTTGGCCAGAGACAGTGGTCAGTGATGGGGCGCTGACCTTCTGCATCGTCGAGCTACGCAAAGCGCTCGGAGATAACGCGAAAGCTCCACACTTCATTGAGACCGTACATCGGCGGGGGTATCGGTTCATAGGGAAAGTAGCCAGTAGTCAGCATTCAGTAGTCAGTAGTCAGAAATCTGAACCAGTCCTTACCCTCCAACACCTTCCTCTCCTTCTTCTTGTCGGGCGCGAGGCGGAATTGGCTCGACTGCACAGTTGGTTAGCCAAGGCGCTGAGTGGCGAGCGGCAACTCGTCTTCGTGACGGGCGAGCCCGGGATTGGCAAGACGACGGTGGTGGACGCCTTTCTTCAGAGTCTAGAGTCTAGAGTCCCGCGTCTAGCGTCAAAAGATTCTCATATTTCTTTCGCTGCTGTTCAGACGCTAGACCCTAGACACCAGACCCTAGACGGAGGGTGGTGGCTGAGCAGGGGCCAGTGCATCGAGCACTATGGCCCAGGCGAGCCGTATATGCCGATCCTGGAAGCGTTGGGACGACTCTGCCGCACGCCGGACGGAGAACAGCTTGTGACACTGCTTGGGCAGCACGCCCCGACGTGGCTGGTGCAGCTGCCGACGCTGCTAACTACCGCGGAGTTCGAAGCCCTCCAGCGCAAGACCCAGGGGGCCACGCATGAACGAATGCTACGGGAATTGGGGGAAGCAATAGAGGTGCTGACCGCCGAACGTCCGCTGGCGTTGGTGCTCGAAGACTTGCACTGGAGTGATGCGTCCACCCTTGAGCTGCTGGGCTTGCTCGCGCGGCGACGGGAACCCGCCCGGCTGTTCGTGATCGGCACGTATCGTCCGGGCGATGTGCTCGTGCAAGCGCATCCTTTGCGTGCGGTCAAGCAAGAATTACAACTGCACGGGCTCTGTGCCGAGCTCCCTCTGGGCTTATTGGGTGAACCGCAGGTGGCGGAGTATCTGGCGCAACGGTTTAACGTAGGGACGACCGGCGCGCTGCCTCTACAACCTTTGGCGAAGGCGATCCACCGCCGTACGGACGGCAACCCGCTGTTCCTGGTTACAGCTATAGATGACTTGGTTGGGCAGCAGATGCTCGTTCAGCATGAGGGACACTGGGTCCTGCAAGGGGAGCTGGCCGCTATCGAGACCAGGGTCCCGGATAGTCTCCAGCAGATGATCGAGCAACAAATCGAGCGGCTGGACGTTGAGGACCGACGCATGTTAGAGACCGCTAGTGTGGCAGGGATGGAGTTCTCGGCGGCTTCTGTCGCAGCGGGTCTCGCCACGGAGATTGAAGCGGTGGAGGAGTGCTGTGGGAGATTAACGCACCAGCAACGCTTTATACGAGCGAACGGCGCGGCTGACTGGTCGGACGGCACGATCGCGGCGCGCTACAGTTTCATGCACGCCTTGTATCAAGAAGTTCTGTACAATCGTATCCCAGCCGCGCGACGACGGAGGTTGCATCAGCGTATCGGCGAGCGCGAAGAGCAAGCCTATGGTGAACGAGCACGAGAGATTGCAACGGAACTCGCCGTGCACTTTGAACAGGGGCGCGACTATAACAAAGCGGTACAGTATCTGCATCAAGCGGGCGAGAATGCGGTTCGGCGCTCGGCTAACGTAGAAGCGATCACTCATCTGACGGTCGCCTTAAACTTTCTCAACACGTTACCCGACACCCGTGCGCGCGCTCAACAAGAACTCCTCCTGCAGGTCACGCTGGCCGTGCCGTTACAGGCCGCCAGAGGTTTTTCCTCACCGGAAGTGAAAACTACCTATGCCCGCGCCCGAGAGCTGAGCCAACAGCTCGGGGAGACCCGCCAGCTCTTCCCGGTCCTTTTTGGGCTGCGGAGGTTTTACGATGTGCGGGGTGAGTTGCTCGCGGCGCGCGAGTTGGCGGAGCAACTGCTGAGCTTGGCCCAGCGGGAGCACGATCCGGCCTTGCTCGCGGAGGCCCATTGGGCACTGGGCAGCACTTTCTTCAATCTTGGTGAGTTCAGCGCGGCCCAGGCGCACCTGGAGCAGAGCCTGACCCTGTATGACGCTCGGCGTCACCACTTGCCTGAATTCTTCTATGGTGGCACAGAGCGGAGGGTAGTTGGGCTCTCCTTTGCCGGCTTGGTCCTGTGGCATCTGGGCTATCCGGCCCAGGCGCTCCAGAAGAACAAGGCAGCGTGTACCCTGGCTCAAGAGCTATCTCATCCCTTCAGCTTGGCTGCCGCCCGGGTGTTTGCTGCCCTGTTGCACCAGCGCCACCGGGACAGAGCACTGACTCAAGAGTGGGCCGAGGCGGGCATCACCCTCGCGAGCGAGCAAGGATTTCCTGTGTGGTTAGGGCAAGGAGCTATCTTGCAGGGCTGGGCGCGGGCCGAACAGGGGCAGAGTGAAGAAGGGATGAGCCAGATCCGCCAAGGCCTGGCCACCTGCCAAGCCGTAGGGGTAGGGTGGTGTCAGTCCTATAATCTTGCCCTGCTGGCCGAGGCCTATGGGAAAGCGGGGCAGGCAGAGGAAGGGCTGGCCACACTCGCCGAGGCGCTAACAGTGGTGGACCAAAGCGGCGAACGGTTTTACGAGGCGGAGCTGTATCGGCTGAAAGGGGAACTCTTGCTTCAGTGGAAACCAAGTTCAGGCAAGTCTCAGACAAGTCCCCGGCAAAAGATGAGCAAGTCGAAACGAAGCTCAAAGTCGCCAACTTCCAGCCCCCAGCCCTACTTTCCGTACTTCCGCAACACCGCCACCACGACGCCGCGAATTTCCACGTCTTTGCCTTTGACCATAATAGGCTCCATGTACGGGTTCGCAGGCTGCAACCGCACTTTGCCGTTTGGTTGGCGGTAAAACTTCTTTACCGTGGCTTCACCGTTGATGACAGCGACCACCGTGTCTCCCTCATCCGCAACGGGTCGGCTCTCCACCACAACGAAATCTCCATCGAGAATCCCTTCCTCGATCATTGACTCGCCTTGCACCCGCAACGCGAACGCCTTATGAGGCCGACGCACGAAATCTTCCGGAATCATCAAGCTCTCCTGTGTTTCAACGGCTTCAATCGGCGTCCCAGCGGCCACGCGACCGAGGAGCGGCAGGGCAATCGCTTGTTGGGCTTTTGCCGGCGGGGTGATCTCAATGGCGCGACTGAGGTTCCACTTCCGCGCGATGAGCCCTTTCCTTTCAAGATTGGTGAGATGCTTATGCACGGTGGCAAGAGACGACAACTCGAAATGCGCGCCGATCTCTTCCAATGTTGGAGCATAGCCTTTCTCGGCAATGTAATCTTCCAAGTACGCCCAAATTTCTTTTTGCCTGCGGGTCAAAATCATAAGACCTCCTCTTGTCTTTATGCCTACGAAGAGAAAGCGAAGCAAGGGCGCACGCATTTTTTTCTTCAGCCTGCGCAAACAAAAAGGATCGGTTAATAAAACGCCAAACTGGCGAAACTGACGAGCGATTCGGGATACATGGTGGTAGCGCAGCCGTATTTCAACAATTTTCCCTCCGCAGCGCCCACCACATTGAGAAACGTGTACATCGGCGCGAACCCACAGACGCGGCGTTTATCCCCGTTTTTAGCGATTTGGGCGAAAAAATCCGCGTGGTCAACTTTTTCAAGCGCCTGCACTAAACGGTGATCTTCCTCCGCCACCCACTCGATGGTCTCTTTCGTCATTGGCCCTTGATCGCCAAATTGCTGGCCGACGTGGGCAAAGTCGACTCCCGCCACAAAACAGGCTTTGCGCCCGCTTTGAGCAATCGTCTGTTTCAAGGCGTGGATAAACGCGCCGATGCGCTCATCTTCCAAGGGCTGCGTCTGAGATAACACCGTGTGATGAAAAGACGAGACAAGAATGGGAACAATGGCAAAATCGCGCTTGCCGCCGAACACGTATTGCAGGAACAAGGCTTGGAACTCTAGTGAATGCTCGACACGATGAAGAATCTCCTCGGCAAACAAGTCGCCAGAGTAGCCCGCTTGTAGAGCGCTCACGAAGGCGCGATCCGTTTGCACCGGACCAAGCGGTGTGTTGTAGTCCTTGGTGGTGGCCGCGAACAGGTGCTGCGGATTCATGCCATAGTGTGAGGTGCCAAGGAGGATGAAGAGGTCTGCGTCACAGCGCTCCGCCAACTCTTTGTACGCCCAAGCGTAGCACGGACCGCCAAAGCGTAGGTCGATGTGCGGGGCGATAATCCCGCGTATCGGCGGCGCCGGTTGCGGAATTGCGGCTGGCAACCCCGGCCCATCGGACCCATGAAAGAGCGACGCGGCTTGTTGCGTGAACTCTTCCGGGTTTGCCGAATAACAGCTCCCAGCGTGCGCCATCTCACGCACCGGGGCTTGATAAAAAATGTCAAGGACTTCTCGGCGAAAGCGCTCACTGTCCAAGTAGTGATGTCGGTCAAGTTGGTCGATGATCTCTTCGAGCTTTTCTCGGGGCAGCACTTGGCCGAATTGGCGAGCAAATACTTCTTGAATGTCGACGAGAGAGTGATGACCGTCGAAATGACTAATGATGAAGTACAAAACGCCAGGAACCACCAGCGGACTCTTGGCGAAATGGAGCGGATCGCTGATCACGACACGAGAGCCGCCGTCCGCATCCACCTGCGCGGCTTGGATATAACGCAGCCGTGGATAATCCATAGTTCCTTCCATCCCTTCCCAGGCCCACAACCAAGCATGAGGCCTGTTGCATACATAAAGGGTTTCACATAAGGGAGCAAGAAGTATCAACATCTTCGTCACCCGATGGCCAGTAAGGAGGCGTCATGAAATTTGCACTCACCGGCGTGGGCAGTGGCTCTACTGCCCGTCCAGAAATCCTTGTCCAAGTCGCACAAAAAGCGGAAGCGTTAGGGTTTGAGTCCGTGTGGATTCCCGAGCATTTGGCGGTTCCCGTCGAGATCACCAGTCGTTATCCTTATTCGGCTGACGGAAAATTTCCCGGCGGCCCTGGGGCGGCTTTGCATGATCCTTTTGTCGCGCTCGGGTTTGTCGCCGCGAGCACGAAAACCATTAAGCTCGGCACGGGCGTCTTTGTCTTGCCCCTGCGCAACCCTTTAGTCGTCGCGAAAGCAGCGGCGAGCGTCGATGTGTTGTCCAATGGACGACTACTGTTTGGCATTGGTATCGGTTGGTTGGAAGATGAGTTCAACGCGGTCGGCATGCCGTTCAAGGACCGCGCCGCGCGCAGTCGGGAATGGATCGCTATGATGAAAGCGCTGTGGACTGAAGAGACGCCACAGTTTTCCGGCAAGTTCCACAGCTTTCAACCGTTGGGGTTCAACCCGAAGCCCATCCAGAAACCTCATCCTCCGATCATCTTTGGCGGAGACAGCCGCCCGGCGCTGAAACGCACGGCGGAATTAGGTGATGGCTGGTTCGGCGTCCGCTACACGCCGGACAGTGTCAAACCAGTCCTGGCGCAATTGAAAGAACTGAGCGACAAGGCGGGGCGTGACTTTACCAAACTGGAGATCTCCGTGGGAGTGGAGCCTGGAACGCCTCTGAATCTTGACACGGCCAAGCGGTTTGCCGACGCCGGCGTGCATCGCCTCATGACCTTTGCTCCAGGGTTTCTGCCCCGCTCTAAATATGACACCGATCTCTACCCGAAAATGGAAAAGTTCGCGGAAGAAGTCATCGCCAAAGTATGAGTGAACAGTCTCCCTTACGCGCGGGAGTGGTCGGCGTCGGCTACTTGGGCCGCTTCCACGCGCAGAAATACGCAGCCCTGCCTGATGTCACGCTCGTGGGCGTGGTCGATGTCGATCAGGCGCGTGCTACCGACATCGCCGAAGAATGCGGGACGCAGGCGTTCGCCGATTATCATAATCTCTTTGACAAAGTTGATTGTGTGAGCATCGTCGTGCCCACCCAGTTCCATCACGTCGTCGCCCTCGATTTTCTTCAGCATGGCATCGACGCCCTGGTGGAAAAGCCGCTCACCGCGACTGGCGCTGAAGGGCGCGAGTTGGTTGAAGCGGCGGCGCGACACAATCGCATCCTCCAGGTTGGCCATCTCGAACGGTTCAACCCCGCGCTCCGCTCACTCGCAGGCATCCTCACCGCCCCACGTTTCATCGAATGCCAACGCGTGGCTCCGTTCGTTGAGCGGGGCACGGATGTGGACGTGGTGCGGGATCTGATGATTCATGACCTCGATGTCATCCTCAGTCTCGTGCGCTCTCCGGTCACGTCGATGGAGGCGTTCGGCGTCCCTGTGCTGACCAAGGAGCCGGACATCGCCAATGCGCGCTTACGGTTCGCTTCGGGCTGCATCGCCAATATCACCGCTAGTCGCGTGGCGCTCAAACGAGAGCGCAAGATGCGGCTCTTCCAACCAGACACGTACATCGTGGTGGATTACGGCGAGAAACGTATTCGCATCTGCCGCCGCGACCCTACCCCAGCCGTTGGCAGCCTGCCCAATATCACTTTCGAGGAGCGTGAGGTCAGCGGCGAAGACGCGCTCGAAGAAGAAATCCGCGCTTTTCTGCGCTCCGTGCGCAATCGCAGCGAACCGATTGTGAGCGGGCTTGCCGGGCTACAAGCGTTAGAAGTGGCGGAGCAGATCGTAGGATGTTTGGAGGTTCCGTAGCCAATCGCTGGGTTTTGACAAAGTCGAAACCCAGCCTCCGGTCCTCAAGAGGTTTCTTTCTGTTGGACAGTGTACGGCGGGACGCGAACATGGGACAAGGTCAGAACGCCGCGCGTTCGGCCCATGAGACGCGTCATCTTCTCGTTCCACTGTTGCAGTTGGAGTTCCGTGTCCTCGCGGACTTGCTGCGCCCACACGCGCATACGGCGCGCCGTGTCTCGTTCGCGCTTCCCTTGTTGACGGAAGACACTCCACTCGCTCGATGGACACTGCGCCAAGGGGGAGACAGCGGTAACGAATTGCAGCTCTTCGTTCAGGCTCTGCATCTCTTTCAGCATACACTCTTGTTCCTGGTGCAACGCAAGCACGCCCTCATGCATTTGCGCCAGCTCGCGCTGCAGACTGGCGAGCTGTTCAGTCAGCAAGGTCACCTGCTCCTCCACCTCCTGCAGGCGACGGACCGCGTAGCCCAGTGCCGCACTCATGGTCGGCAAGCCGTAGCGATCTTGGATGAAGGTGAGCACGTGGCGATCGGCGTCGCTCAGATTGATCGTCATACAGGTGTCCTCGGGGGGAGAATTCGTATATTTCTGAGTAGCGCTCATACGTATCTTGCTCCTGTGAACCATGAGCTGCATGGGTAGGCTGGACCATAATAGGCATCCTGTCCTCAGAACAATACTTCTAACAGAAATTTTCCCAGAAGTAGAGAGGAGAGCCAAGTCTTGCATTCATACCTCATTCTCATCTTTTAGGAGCACCCAATAATGATCTTGACATAGTAGACTTTAAAAAATGAGAACGTCGTCAAAGAGCCGAAAGTGAGGTTGGACCCTAGGATTGCGAGAGGGAAAGATCCAAAGGCACTTCCACGACCTGCTGATCTCTTTTAGAAAAGTTAAAAATAGCAAAGCCGACGACTTGCCCTTGCTCGTCTACTCTCTCGAAGATGTCCTCTCCCAAATCACGCATGTAGCCTTTCGCGTCGCGAAACGTAACTTCAAGGAAGTCTCCCTCCTTGTCGTACCACACTCTCATTTTTCCCATATTCGCTCTCCATTTTTGATCGCATCAGTAAAGAAAACACTGAGAACAAACGCATCGTTTTCCGCCACTTTGACCGCCACTAAAAGATATTTCTCTGAGACAGGAGTCGTCGGGTAATGCTTATGGTACAGATGCACCTCTGAATCACGTTGACTACGGACGATCACGTCTGGCTCCCGCAAAGCTTCTTCTACTTTATCAAATTGTCCAGTCATCTCCTCGTGCTCCAAGATGTGTGCAATTCGCTCATCGGTCAGCCGCACGGCTCTCCCTGAATGATCTTGTAACGTCGTTGCCATCTCTGTAGCCGTTTAAGCTATCAGCAACGCGCCGTACTTCCAACCGCAAAAACAAAAGGAGGCGGCAATTGTACGCGGACCTAGACACCCACGCGACAAAACCATAGCGAGTGAAGGAGAGAGAAAAGGCTCACCGAGGTGGAAAGTCTTCCTCTCCACCTCCATAGATTTACGGCAGGTATTGCGAGCGGAATTGGGTAGGCACGATGCCTGTGCGCACGGTGACGAGTTCTTGACCGCCTTGCGCGTTCTCAAATCGGACAATCCCTGCAAGAAACTGCTGCGGGGCGTGCGTGGGAATCAAACGTTCGGTGCTGAAAATTGTGCTCACAATCTTCAGGGTTAGTTCTTTCGTTTCCCCTGGGGCAAGCGGACTATTAGGCTCTACGGTCAAGGCCCCGACAAAATCCTTCGTCCCCGCTTTCGCCTGTTCTTGCGTCCCGCCATTCACGAACGTCGCCATTCCGGTGATAAACTGCTTGACAGAAATAGCGCTACTCAGGACGTTTTTGACCTGGAGCTTCATGATGAGCGTGTCGGTCGCGTCATCGTAGGTGGCGCCGCTAGCGTGGACTTCCGCCATCTTTTCACCGGAAGAAATGTGAGGTGGAGAAATCCAGTCCGTTTGCTGCACCCAGCGCACCGGATGTTTCATCGTCGCATAGGCCCAGCCCACCACAAGCAGCACCACGGTCAACCCGGCTAGGACATTCATCCACATATGATCACGCGGTGTAATCAACCCGATATCCGGAGCATCATCGTTCACCGGAATCTGCGCCGTGACAGCTAAATTCGTCACCGTTCGTTTCGTGAAGGTCCAGTACACCATCCACGCCACGCCTAGCAAGAAGCCAATGAAGGACCACCACCACACGAATGGCCCGCCATAAGCGTTCAGTTCAATGGTTTCGCCGTTGAGCAAGGTCAGAGGGAACTCGAATTTCCCCGCGCCAGGACGAACATTGACCCATTCACCAGGACCAACCAAGGTGCCGGTTCCTTTCACGGCAAGACCAGGATGCACGTGCCAATGCCCCGGCTCTTTCCCGATCAGCACCATTTTAAACTGATAAATTCCGCCCTTTTCCGAGAAAAATGAGCCAATTGCTTCCAGCCCATTAATCGTGCGGTCTTGCAGAGCGAAGACCGGGCCGGGCACGACTGGCACCACGGCGGCCATGCCTGGGTCTTGCAGGGTGTAGGGCCACGTTTCCAAAATCTTCACCGCCCCGGTGATGGTCACTGGTTGCCCGACCTCGACCTCCGTCGGAGACACGGACACATCGTAAAACGCCGTCGTTAAATTTTTGAGGAAGGGTTCATCGCCCGCCTCTCCATGAGCGAATACGTTGGAGACACTGACTAGCATGGCAAGAGTCAGTGTCAGAAAGCTCGTCAGCCACCGCCTATCCATCACTTGCTTTCCTCCTCGTTTGCCGGTCACCGGTGAACTGGTCGCCAGGTTCAACCACACGCAGATGCGGTCTTCGCCGCCTGCGCGCGTTCGGCTTAGGGTGGCACCTTTGCGGGTGCAGCCTGCCCTCTTGCGATTGGTGCGCTCCAGGCTGTTCCTTCTTCCGCGAAGAAGGCCACAAGACGACTACCCAATAGCTGAGAAAACCGAGCACTCCCCCGGTAAACAGGGGCGGCCCTAATTCATCGCTCGACATCGAACCATGAGCATGCGCCAACGCCGGCGCTAGCAAGCAGACGAGCGCCGCGACGATCAAACGACCTCTTCGCCCCGGCACTGCGTTCGGCCAGGTTCTCGTGAATTGCCCGCTTTGCACATTTTTTAACATGATCATCTCAAAGAGTTTTTATGTAGCGGCGGATCGGCCATACGGCTAGATAGCGGCCAATGAATTGACCGACCCAGTAGCCAGCAAAAGCCGCCGTGCCGCCGAACGCAAGCGCGACATATTGGGTCTCTCCCAAAAAGCTGCGCAGCGCGCCGCGTTCAATCATGCGTAAGTATTCGGGCGTTTGTGAGCGAATGTAGACAATCCCCTGCACATCGGCCACCGTTAAGATGTGGTTCATGAAATGGGCTGGCTGCAGGAAGGCAGCGAGAGGAATGTAATTAAACGCCCACACCATCACCACCCACATGTGGGCGCCAACGAAGGACGTGATGAGAAAACTCTTTGTCTTCATCAACGTCCAATCGAGGAGGATGCCCGCACAGACGGTGGAGATAGGCCACACGAAATTCATCGGATAGGCTTCTGCTATGTGCCACTGGAAGTAGCGCCCGACCCAGGCGGCCATAAAGAAACAGACCGAGGTGTAGGTCGCCCCGGTCGGGAATCGCCACGCCACCCATTGAATATATTGCAACGCCGAAGGGATGATGATGGTGGCGAAGCCGGTAATCACCGGCCACCACTGCGGGTCTTTCCAGTCCGTCCAGAAATCCCAATCCCCGGCAAATAACTGCTTGGTAATATCCGCCGCGCCGGCCACCACGAAAATCGCGGTGATCCAGAACACAATGTCCCACTTGCGATCAATCCATTTATACTGCTTGTTCAGCAGGGCCTTGAGTTCCAGCCGTTTTTGCCGCGCAGCCGCCTCAGCAATGTCTGCTACTGCCGTTGTCTCCGCCATACGCCTCTCCCCTCTTAGTCCGCCGCTGCATGCGACCCAAATGACGTGTCCGAGCCCGCCGCCTCTTCCGCTCTCTCAATCTCGAACAGTCGGATAATGGTCTCACCCCACACGGCGAACATGCCGCTCGCCAGCCAACCATAGACCACGAACGGCCAGTGGAACGGAACCGAGAAAATTTCCTCGGAAATCCAGAGACTGTGCCCCCACTCGTTCGCCGCCACGGTCATACATTCCAACACGGCTGCGCTGATGAGCAGGAAAAAGGACCAGGGGAAACCCTTCTCACGGCTGTAGAGCGCAGGGATGCGGAAGCGACCGTAGATATAGGCGCCAATGGCCAAGGACACTGACAGCGGGAAAAAGAAATAGAACATGGGAATGTGCGTCGGCGTAAGCGCGGTGTCGCGCACCATTGTCTGATGCCACGACCCGTCCCAGTTTGGCCAGAAGCTAGCTTCGATATAAATCGAGAGACTCGTAGCGCCGATGATGCTCCACAAAATGGCAATACGTCGCACCTCTTCGGCGCGCGCGCAGGTCTGCCCCTGCATCTCTCTCCCGGTTCGAATCAACCAGCCGTACCAAATGCCGGTGACCACGCCCAGCAGGATGACCTCGCCCCAGAAGAGAGACCGATAATACATTGTAAATTCCGGACTGGCCGAGTTGAGCCCCGCCGAGAACATAAAGAGGTAGTTCCAGAACCAGAGAAACACGTCGGCGGCAATAATCAAGGCAGAGACCCAAAACAACGGCTTCCACCCCACCATCCAATCGGTTGGACGAAACGAGTGTCCACTCGTCGTCGCTCCGTGGCCATTTTCGCGCGGCGCTTGTCGCGCTGCTTGTGACTGAGCCATATTAAAACCTCCTTACATTCACTATAGGTTATGGTTTCTACTTCACGCCGTTAAAGACTCATCGTGTCGAGCCGTAAGATAGTAACGGATAACAGAGATAGCGGTTAACACCAGCAGGGCCATCACGATGAGCGCTGGCATTATCATTGCGCTATACCATGCGGCCACGCGAATGGGAAAGGACAGTACCTGCGGTGTTCTGCCGGCGCCCATTGCCAGCGTGACGCGCACTTCGTAATCGTTTCCCTCGCGTAGCAGCACTTCCGTATCCGCCACGCCTAGCTCATAACTCTTGGGCGGCAACGAGAGGATGGAGTGAGATTGACCGGGAGCCGTCGTTTCAAATACATCGACACTCATCGGCGTTTGTCGTAACTCACCAGCAGTCACATCCACGACCATGACGGTCTTCCCTTCACGCGGCACTTCTTCACAATACTCCGCCGCGGGATCGAACTGCGGTTGATAGAGCGTCATGTGGAGCAGCGAGTCACCAATTTGTCGTCGACAGGGATCGTTCGGCCCTCGATCTCGGTGCGCCCACACTTGTGTACTCACCAGCCATTCCATCATCACCAGTATCACGATGGAAGAGGCTTTGCTGCTCACCTTGCGCATCCAGACTGACCTGCTCTCACGTGTCCATAGCCTCCACTCAGGGAAACACCACAGCGCTCTCCGCTCGGAGTTGAGTCCTATATGCAGCCAAACCTCTGTTCCTGTCAAGGGTTAACCTGCTCAGGCAGCATTTCCCGGGCTCACTTGCTGTCTACAAGGATCCTTGTCTATACTGCGCTGTTCGAACAACCATGCTGAAAAGCGAGGAATGATGCACGAACGAATTTTTCCTACGACACCGACGATCGCTGGCTTCCTCCTCATGAACCTGCTCGCCTTTTCTGCATACGGAGAAGATGGCAAACAGTTGTACGAACAAACGTGCTCCCCTTGCCACGGCATGAGCGGCAAAGGAGACGGACCGACAGCGCACGTGCTCCAGCCCAAACCAGCAAACTTGACTACTGTATTAAAAGGCAAGAATGACGCCTATCTCACAAAACTCCTCAAAGGCGGAGGCCCCAGCGTGGGCAAATCACCCCTCATGCCATCGTACAAAGACCTCTTGAATGAAGAACAGATACAGAGCCTGATTCAATACGTGAAAGGATTCGCGACGCCGTGAAATAGGCTCTTCCGCACTTTTGCTAACGCTTGTCGCAACAGCGTGCCCCAACGCGCGGAAAGCGAGGCTAGACGGGGAAAGAGCTCTCATAATCTCTTGATCTGTGTCAAGAAGAAGAGTATAGCGAGGGCAAACCTCATGTGCGGCTGGGCGGCCCAGCAATTGTGTTCTGGCTCCGGCTCCAGGAAAGCCCTACCTTCATCATCCTCAATCTTTTCAGCTTGTACCCGCGTGTGCAGGCGGTTGTCGTCGTCACCACTCAAGAGGGAAAGCAAGTCCGCTTTTTTTGCAAATATTTCGTCGCAAGCAAAGGAGGGCACAGCGATGGACAGACACACAACAACAAGAAGCAAGCGGCGCTTCACTGTGGCTTAGGGACCGCACCTGTTGAGCCTGCTGATCCTAGGGCTGGGGCTTGGAGGGGTAGGAACGCCGGTCGTAGCGCACAGTGCCGATACGACACTCGTGAGCGTCAATGCCGCCGGCACGGCCAGCAGCGGGGGCGGCTCCGTAGCACTGAGCCCTAATGGGCGCTTCGTACTGTTTGTTAGTATTGCAAGCAACCTGGTGGCCAACGACACTAACAATACGGTGGATGCCTTCGTGCGAGATCTGCAGACGGGGCGCACCACCCTGGTGAGCGTCAATGCCGCTGGCACCGCCAGTGGCAACAGTTACTCCTACCCTATAGCGTTGAGCTCCAACGGACGCTACGTGACATTCTATAGCTATGCGACCGACCTGGTGGCTACTAGCGATACCCCCTTTTTGACGTCAGATGCGTTCGTGCGGGATCTGCGGACGGGGCGCACCACCCTGGTGAGCGTCAATGCCGCTGGCACCGCTACCGGCAATAGCGAATCTTTCCCCGTGGCGTTGAGCTCCAACGGGCGCTTCGTGCTGTTTGAGAGCGCTGCCAGCGACCTGGTAACTAATGACACCAACGACACGGGGGATGTGTTCGTACGGGACTTGCAGACGGGGCGCACGACGTTGGTGAGTGTCAATGCCGCTGGCACCGCCAGTGGCAACGGCACCTCCTATCCCGTAGCGCTGAGCTCCAACGGGCGCTTCGTGCTGTTCCAAAGCGACGCGAGCGACCTGGTGGCTCATGACACCAATGGGGCGTCAGATGTGTTCGTGCGGGACTTGCAGACGGGGCGCACGACGTTGGTGAGCGTCAATGCCGCCGGCACGGCCAGCGGTAACGCTTTCTCCTTCCCCGTGGCGCTGAGCGCCAACGGACGCTATGTGACATTCACTAGCTATGCGAGCGACCTGGTGGCCAACGACACTAACAATACGGAGGATGCCTTCGTGCGGGATTTGCACCAGGAGGACGACACAGGGCTCGGTGGAGAAGAGTAGGCGGAGGAGGAGTGAGAAGGACGGTGCGTACGCGTTGGGGACACTGTCTGGGAGAGCCCTCAGGGTGTAGGACAACGCTGCGTCCGTGCTGACGCGGGAGAGGATTTGGATTTGCTTATACAGCGATTTGCATTTGGACACGCCCTTTTTTCTGGGAGCGCGACCGTCTCGGTCGCTCTTTTCGCGGGCGGGACACAAGCGCCCCCGGGACGTACTCAAGGACTGGAAGACAAAATCCAGCAATGAAAGGCAAGCATCCTGTCATTGCGAGGAGGCGCAGCCGACGAAGCAATCTCGCCAACGCCTGACCCAGCAGACACAGATTGCTTCGCTGCGCTCGCAATGACGCGCTCATTTCAGGGCATGCTGGGGGGGTGTCCCATAGTCATAAGTGAAATGCGCTTTAGATCTCCTGCTTACTCATCAACTCGGCAACATGCTCCGCCTGTCGGATGGCCAACGTCACAATCGTCAAGGTCGGGTTTGACGCCCCGCCGGTGGTGAATTGACTGCCATCGGAGATGAACAGATTGGGGATGTCGTGCGATTGCCCCCATTTGTTGACCACGCCGTCGCGCGGGTTCTCGCTCATGCGGTTCGTTCCCAAATTATGCGTTGAGGGATACGGCGGCGTCTCCATCACTTTGGTGGCGCCGACTGCTTGATACACGGCGCTCCCTTGCTTGTAGGCATGCGTGCGCATCGCCACATCATTGGCATGATCGTCGAAATGCACGTTCGGAATGGGCAAACCGAATTGATCCTTCTCAGTCGGATGCAGCGTGATGCGATTGCTCTCTTGCGGCATATCTTCGCCCACGAGCCACATGCCAGCCGTGTTCTTGTACTGATCCAGCCACTCGGCAAAGTCTTTGCCCCAGGCTCCGGGGTTCAGAAACGCGGCCATAAAAGGGAGACCAAGTGAAATAGTTTCCATGTGATAACCGCCGACGAAGCCCCGCCCGGTATCGTAACGCGCTTCGTCTTCCACAATGCCCGCCATCGTCGTGCCCCGATACATATGTACTTCTTGCGGAAACGCCGCATACACGCTCCCGGTCATATGGCGCATATAGTTGCGCCCCACTTGTCCGGAGGAATTGGCGAGCCCGTTGGGAAACGTACTGGACGAGGAGTTCAACAGTAGACGCGCGCTTTCAATGGAGTTGGCCGCCACGCACACCACCCGCGCTTTCTGTTCCACGTGCTTACCGTTTTTGTCGGCGTAGACAACGCCAGACACTTTCCCTTTGGCGTTGTGGAGAATTTGCAGGACCTGGCTCTCGGGGCGCAGATCCAGTTTGCCCGTGGCTTCCGCCTTGGGGATTTCTGTGTACAGAGTAGACCACTTGGCTCCGCTCTTACATCCTTCAAAACAGAAGCCGATCTGCATGCAACCGCTACGCCCATCACGCGGTTGCGAATTGATCGCCATGTTGCCGGTATGCACTTTTTTGTAGCCGATCTTCTGTGCCCCGGCAGCCAGCACTTTGTAGTTATTGTTGCCAGGCAAGCGTGGAATGTTGTGCGTGCCGGTCACGCCCATTTTATCTTCGGCGCGGTCATAATAAGGCTCCAAATCGGCCAAGCTGATCGGCCAATCGAGCAGATTCGCGCCGGCGATCTCTCCGTACGTTGTGCGAGCCTTAAACTCATACTCCTTGAAGCGCAATGAGGCCCCAGCCCAATGAACGGTGGTCCCGCCGACCGCTTTCACCGTCCATGCCGGAAGGTTCGGAAAATTTTTCGACACGCGCCAGGACCCCGAAGTAGTGCGTTTATCCAACCATGCAATCTTGTTGAACATCGGCCATTCGTCATTGACGAAGTCCTTAATCTCAATGCGTTTGCCGGCTTCGAGGAGAATAACCTTGACGCCTTTCTGACACAGTTCGTTCGCCAGCGTGCCGCCGCCCGCGCCCGAACCAATAATCACCACCACGCTATCGTCTTTGAGGTCGTATTTCGCCATGTTCCCCTCCTCTACTCCTTTGGCAGCCACGCGATGTCGTTGAAGCCCCGGTTGAGATAGCCGCCCAGTTGCCACGAAGAGCCTTCGTAGCCGAACTGCTTCCACACCGCCGGGAGATTATAGGGACCGGCAGCGCTGATTAACGTGCCACGAACCGCCTGAAAAAACGGCGTGGTCTCCATGCTCTTCAGGGCCTGGAGTTTCGCCTCATCGCTCGCATCCACCCATTTCCCTTGCGCGGCAGTATCAAGCGCAGCTACGCCGTCTCGCAACAGTTTGGCAAACGCGCGATCTTTCTTCGCCTTCTGGTCAAATCCCTCGATTGTTTTTCCGTATTGCTCATCAGCAATCGTGGCATGGGGATAGAGGTAGCGGCTCATCGCAATCAAGGTCTTCGTAGTATGTTCATCCAGCGCTTTCGTCGAAAGCGCCCAAGCCTGGGCGGGGTCCAACACCAGCGCCCCAGTACTCCCAGCCGCAGCCATCCCGGCAATGGCGAGACCACTCGTCCGTAAGAACTGACGGCGATTGATGCGCTTGTTCTTCATAAAATAGGTTCCTTCCGCTTCACTGGACATGAATACTGTGGCGAGCAGTATCCATGTCCCAGTCTCAGTATTACGCCGCCCACTGCTCACGCATAAACTCGCCGACACGGACGATCGCCTGTTTCCCTTCCGGCAGCATCGGATGGAAAGCATGCCACACGTGGATCATGTCATCCCAGATTTCCAGCGTACTCCGTACCCCATCGGCTTTGGCTTTCGCATCGAGCTTGATAGAGTCATCAAGTAAAACTTCGTCGCGCCCGACATGGATCAATAGCGGCGGCAATTCTTTGAGGCTGGCAAAATTCGGCGAGGCATACGGATGTTTCGCGTCTGCGCCATTCAAATACTTCGCCGCCATTTTGTTGATGCCGCCCGGAGCCACCATTGGATCGGCCTCGGCGCGCGTTTTGTACGAATCGTTCGTGCAGGTCATATCAGCCCACGGACTGATCGGCACGGCGGACGCCGGCATGGGGAGTCCCTGATCGCGCGCGGACACGAGCACGGCCATTACCAACCCGCCGCCCGCGGAATCACCGGAGATCGAAAGATTCTGCGGCTTGAACCCCTGGTCTAATAACCAACGATAGGCGGCCACACCATCTTCCACAGCGGCGGGGAATGGATCTTCTGGAGCCAGACGATAGTCAAGCAGCAACGCCGCCGCCTGCGAGGCGCGCGAGATTTCTCCCACCATCGAGCGATGGGTATTGATGGAGCCCATGACGTATCCGCCGCCGTGGAGATAGAGAATCGCTTTGCCCGCCTGACAACCCGGGGCGCGCACCCACTCTGCCGCGCGTCCTGCCACAGTGACCTGTTCAACCTGAATATCATCCGCCGCCCTGAAGGCCACTTTCTCCATGCCTTTACGCATGACATCGAGTGGCACCTCTGTGCCTGCCGGTACGGCTTTCTCACGAAGAATCTTTTTGAGTTTCACAATTTCTGGTCCGGCCATTGATGAGTCCTCCTTATTCTAACAGTGGAAGCACATTATGGCGCGAGCGGGAAAATCGACAACTCCCCTACCCTATCTCCCCTTAAACTGCGGCGTGCGCTTTTGCTCAAACGCTGCGAGACCTTCTTGCATGTCCTCTGATCCGGTGTGCAGATCGAATACCGCCAACTCCAATCGCAACGCCGTGTCTTGTGGTTGACTCAAGCCGTCGTCTACTAAAGATTTCATGCGCGCGAGACCAAGGGGACTCTTGTTCGAGAGCTTGGCGACTAATTTTTCGATCGCGCTGGTCAGCTCGGCATCGGGAACAACTTCGTTCACCAGTCCCATCGCCATCAGCTCCCGCGCCGAGAGAAATTCGCCGGTGTACATTAAATACTTTGCCCGGGTCGGACCGATCTTGCGCGGCAGGCGCGCAGAGCTGCCCCCTCCGGGAATCAATCCAAAGTTAGCGTGCGCATCCCCTATCTTGGCGCTTTCTGCTGCAATCACCAAATCGCAGCACAACACCAACTCGATGCCGCCAGCCAAGGCGAGCCCGTTCACCGCAGCAATGACGGGGCGAGGGAAATGTTCGAGCCGAGTGAAGGTTTTATAAATATCCTGGAGAAAATCCTGTAGCGCCCGAGGATTCCCTCCCGAGGACTCCCGGATGAATTTGAGATCAGCCCCAGCGCTAAACGCCCGCCCCGTCCCGGTAATGACAATCGCACACACTTCAGGATGTTTTTCTACTTCGTCTAAAGCAGAGTCGAGGCCGACGACCACGGCTGGCATCAACGCGTTAAGCGCCGTCGGGCGGTTCAGCGTGATCCACGCGATTTTGTCGCGGATTTCAAATAGGACAACCTGGTCTGCCATAATTCCTCCTTACTTCATTAGTCCGTAGTTTTAATCGCCGGAGCTTTCTTCTCCTGAGCAAAACGGACCAGCGCCGCGTAGCGATAAAAGCCGTGGACGAACTTACTATAGGGAAGCGTCAGAAAAAGAGCGAAGACGACGCCGAGGTGTACGGCCAACAGAAGATTCATGATTGATGTTGCACGTAACACCAAGAGCAACAATCCAGTGACGCTCGTCAAACACAACATGACCAGGAACCCGACCTCCATGCCTCGCGCGCCCTCGTTGACCAGCGCGGGATCACGAGTTGCTTTTTCGCAGAGCAGTCCAATCGGCCCAATGATAAGTCCTACACCACCGAGAGCCCCAAACAACACTACGGGATTGTACCAGGGGTACGGAGCCTCCCAGCCCAGGCCATTATGCAGCAGCGTGGCGAGCGCAGTCGAAGCGAAGCAGCTCAAGAACCCATAAAACGTCAGATGATGATAGACACGGCGGTGATCGTTTGGTTGCTCATCCTCATTCATGCAGCCGTTGCCGCTCCCGTCGAGATAGCGCAGCGTGGCCGCGTCGTGACCGGCCTCAACTACATCGGCAACAATCACAGGCCCGCCACCGGTTGCACGCCAGAAGGCGCGCACACTCATTGTGATTGCAATGATTGCAAACAAGAAGACACTGCCAAAGAGTTCTACCATGATGGCGTGCGGCATCACGCGATAAAATGCGCCTGGCGCGGTTTGTGGGATAAATACAACACTCACGTCGCGGTTGGCGATGAATCCGTAGACGAAGAAAGCCACCGCCACAGCCGCCGCCAGCGCCACCACCAATCCGTTGCGCTGGAATAAAGGTGTTAACAGACGTGGCCAAGTGTAACGAACATAGGACTCCGCTCTGAGTTCCGCAAAAATTTTTGGTACGTTAATGGCGAACTCATGCGGCGGAGCATACTGGCAGGCGTAATAACAGGCTCCGCAGTTATGACACAGGTTGGCGAGGTAATCGAGACTGCCTTCGGTGAACACACGACGGCGCTCCATCGCCGGGAACACCGCGCACAGCCCTTCGCAGTAGCGACAAGCGTTGCAGATGGTCATCTGTCGATTGGCCTCGAGGTGCGCGCTAGCGGCAGGCATAGCGAGCCGCCTCCCGTCCGGCAATGCGACCAAAGACACCGCCGATCGTCATGCCAATACCAGCAAGATAGCCTTTGCCGAGCAAGTTGCCCGCCATAATCTCTCCGGCGGCAAACATGTTGGACGATCCCTGACCATCGGCCATCAGCATGCGAGCATCGGCGTCAACTTTGACGCCAAGATAGGTAAAAGTAATTCCCGGTCGTAACGGATACCCGTAGAACGGCGGGGTCACGAGAGGCCGCGCCCAGTGCGACTTGGGCGGAGAGATTCCTTCGGTACAGCAGTCATCCTGCACGATGGGGTCAAAGACTCCAGGACGGCAGGCAGCATTAAAAGCCTCCACCGTTGCCCGCAGCCGTGCAGGATCGAGAACGAATTTGTCTGCGAGCCCCTCAATCGTGTCAGCCCGTTCTGGCGGATACACCGAGGGCATGAAGAGATCGAGCGACGTGGAATCAATCAACGCAAACGCAACTTGTTCGGGCTGCTGCGCCACCAAGCGTCCCCAGATCGCATAGCGCTTGGGCCAGAAGTCCTCGCCCTCGTCATAGAAACGCTCGGCCTGTTTGTTCACTACAATCCCGAATGGCACGCAATCGAGGCGCGTGACAATACCGCCATCGAACTTTGGCGCCCGCCCGTCGATGGCGACCGCGTGGCACTGCTGAGGATCGCCAACCGCTTGCACCCCATTATCCAGCAACAGACGCAGCACCTCGCCACGATTGTATGGCGTGCCACGAATGAGAAAGTTGTCCGCCGCCGCGCCCCAATACTCTCGCAACCAATCGAGGTTCGCCTCGAAGCCGCCAGCAGCAGCAATAAAGGCAGCCGCCGTAACGCGATGGTTGGCATCTTCTTTTTGTAGGTTGGCGGAGCGAAAAGCGCCGTCAACAATGTCGAGATCAATCACCTTCGCATCGTAGACAACTTGCACACCCAAGGTCGTGGCGGTGCGATAGAGTGCGTTGAGTAAATTCTTGCCGCCGCCGAGAAAGAACGCATTGGTGCGACCCAGGCTCAGAGCCCCGCTCAACGACGGCTGGAAGCGCACGCCCTGCTGATAGTGCCAGTCCCACAATTCTTTGGAGTGTTCAAGCGTCAACCGCGCTAACTGTTCGTCAGTCTGCCCACCAGTGACGCGCAACAAATCCTCCCAGTATTCCTCGACCAGATAAGGACCGGTGAGAATGCCGTTCCCGGCGTCGTGGGCCACGCGCATGTTGCGAGTATGGCGACTGTTGCCGCCCCGCATCTCCTTTGGAGCCGCTTCGACAATGAGCACGCTTGCTCCCGCGCGCGCGGCAGTAATGGCCGCGCACAGCGCGGCGTTGCCGCCGCCAGCGATGAGCACATCGTATCGCCGCCCGAATTTGTCGCCGTCGTCGTTCATCCCCGGAATCGACCAGCTGCGCTAATTCGTGCGCTGTTCCACAAGCTCGACAATGTTCAGCAGTTGCACCTTCTCGTCCGCTTCTTTGGCCTTCAGACCATCGGTAAACATCGTCGTACAGAAAGGACAAGAGACGGCGATCACATCAGGTTTGGTCTCTAACGCTTGTTGCACGCGCAGATGATTGACGCGCTGATCACGCGGTTCTTCCATCCACATCCAACCACCACCAGCGCCGCAACACATCGCCTTATTACGGCTGCGCTCCATCTCGTTGAGCTGGACGCCGGGAATGCTCTTGAGAACGTCACGCGGCGCTTCATAGATGCCGTTGTAGCGACCGTAATAGCAGGAGTCGTGATAAATGATGTTACGCTTGTCGCCTTCGTCTTTGAGTTTGAGTTTGCCGCCCTTGATCAGATCGGAAAGCAAATCTGCCGCGTGCACCATTTCATAGTGGCCGCCAAACTGCGGGAACTCATTCCTCATGGTGTTGAAACAATGGGGACAATTCACGATAATCTTTTTGACGTTGTAGCCATTGAGGGTGTCGACCGCCATCTGCGCCATGCTCTGATAGAGATACTCATTGCCGAGCCGTCGCGCGGTTTCGCCGTTGCACGGCTCTTCCGGACCGAGGATGGCAAAATTGACGCCGGCTTTTTGTAAGAGCTTGACAAATGACAGCGTAGTTTTCTTGTTGCGATCATCAAAGGCGCCGGCGCACCCGACGTAATAGAGATATTCCGCGTCAGGATGATCAGCCAGCAAGGGCACTTCCGTGTCCTGCGCCCAATCGAGCCGCTTCTCCGCACTCAAGCCCCAGGGATTCCCTTGCGTCTCCATCCCTCTGAACGTACGCGTCAGTTCGGTCGGGAACCGCGCTTCTTCTTGCACCAAGTGCCGACGCATGTCCACAATTTTATCGACATACTCGATCAATACGGGGCAGGCGTCTTCACAGGCGCGACACGTCGTGCAGGACCACAGCACGTCGTCCTGAATGACACTGCCGACAATGTTTTCTTTAACGACTCCCCCGCCTTCCCCATTGCCGGTGGAGGTCATCTGTTCGGGATGCTCGTACAAATAGTCACGCAGGTTCAGCAAGAGTTGACGGGGAGCAAGCGGTTTACCGCTCGCTGTGGCGGGGCACTCGGAGGAGCAGCGGCCGCATTCCGTGCAACTAAACATGTCGAGCATTTGCTTCCAATTAAACTGATCAATCTGCGACGTGCCAAACCGTTCGGCGTTCTCCAGGTCCATTTTGTCCAACGCGCCGGTCGGCTCCATTTTTTTGAAGAAAACATTGGGAATGCCGGTAATCACGTGGAAGTGTTTCGACTGTGGCAGGACGTTCAAGAACGCCAAAATCACCAAATTGTGCGTCCACCACGCGAGATCACTCGCCCTCCGCGCCCCACTGACGCCAAATACCGAGGCCAGGAAGTGACCAACAGCACCGCTGATCGGCTCCCACAAGCGCCCGGCTTCGATGTGCGAGTCTCCAGCCAGATAGACCAGGCGTCCCCCGTCATACGCGAGTCCGCACAGGACGATGGTCATGATGAACAGCAGGATGACTCGCGCCTCGGTATGATCCTGTCCCACCAGGCGTTCTTCCGCCGGACGGAAACCGAAGAGACGCTGCGGGTGAGAAAAGGTCCAGCGATACAAGGCGATCAACACGCACACGAACACGATGAGTTCCATCAGGTCACGTACGAGCATGACCGGGCCGCCCAACAGGTGCGGGGAGAGACCAGGCAGATAAAAATGATCCGAGTAAGCGCGAGCGAACATCGTCATCACCTGCACGCCAAGAATCAGAAAGCCCCAAAAAATGAAGAAGTGCAGCCAGCCTGCCGGTTGTTCGCCGACGACAAATTTTTTCTGGCCAAACGCGTAGACAAGGGTCGCAGCAATCCGCTCCGGAATGCGATCAAAACACTCCACCGGACGAGCGGCCAACAGTAACCGGAAGCGACCATAAATGGTGTGAATAAAGAAGCCCCCGGCAATCAACACGACCAGGGTAAAAAGCACGGCAGACATCAAGACGGTACTCCTTCCTGAAAGCCGTTCCTCTCCCGGTAAGAAGAACGGAACAATAACGACTTTTCTCCTCCCTGCAACAGAGAGGTAGCGACTAACTCAAATGAAGGGCTCAAGAAAAGCAAGGGGGAGGCGGCGGCGTGTCCGAGGTTCTGGCGAAAAACTTGACAACCCAAATAGAACCAGCGAATACTGCTAGGAAGTCCAAAGAGGAGGGAAGAATGAGTGCACGTCACGAAGCGGAAGCGTGGGTAGCGCTGCCTTCAGGGGAGAAGTTTAGCGGCGCGTCACCGGGGCAGACTCACCCATACCAGATGTTCATGGGAGGCGTGGTCCCTCGCATGGGCCGGTTGATTATGGCGCATGACCTGATTGGCCAAGCTCTGGGGGCCCTGAGTGGTGTGGTCCTCTTCGGTCCTGGCGCCCTCTCGCGGGCAGAGCGGGAGATGGTGGCCGCCGTCACGGCGACCGCTCAGGATTGCGCCTATTGAACGCAACACCACGCAGAGTTTCTGCGTCTCGAAGGTGGCGCAACAGAATTAGCAGAGGCAATCAAGGCTGGGCGCTGGCGAGAAGTCGAAGGGCTGACGGAACGTCAACGCGCGCTCTGTACGGTCGCAGAAAAGCTCAGTGCGACTCCCACCCGGATGACGCCGGACGATTGGCAACCGTTGCGCAGGCTAGGGTTTGACGACCGAGCCTGTTTGGAGGTGGCGCATATTGTGGGGCTGTTCAATTACTTTACGCGTCTCGCTGATGGGTTTGGGTTGCAACCAACCGAAGCAGCGTACTCCACGTAATCTTAAAACTCCTTGACAAAAACAAAGAGGCTGTCGTTGTTCCCGGCAGCCTCCTGATTCTGCGGCGCCGCCTATCCCTTCTCAATCGCGTCCATGAGCGGGGCAGCGGTCTTGGCGTCAAAGTAATCGCGCCAGTGCGTGATCTTGCCGTTCTTCAATTCAAAGACGCCGATCACCGGCAAATCCAAACGCACACTGCCCTTGCTCCACGCCTCCAGCCGTTCGTTCATCACCGTATCGCCAGACGACGTCGTATGCAGGATATTCATCTTGACGCTGGCGCGGCGGGGTCCCTCGATGAAGGGACCAAGCACCTGTCGCACCCCGGCATGCCCGTTCACCGGCTGCCAGGGAATATTGTGATACACCACGTCTTCCGCCAGATAGGCTACAACCTTCGCCATGTCCCCACTCTCCAGCGAGAGGCAAAAGTCCGTGACCAGTTTTTCGTTTGCTGCACTCATATCTTCCTCCTTCCAACTCGGCGCTATTCTCCTTGAGGCGATACCATGTCAAGCTGGGAAAAGACAAGGACGCTCTTGCCTCGGCACGGGAGCTGTGTCACAGAACAGCAACATGGCGCGCATCACCAAAGACGCATTTGTCCAACAAATTGCTCGCAATCTCGACCTTCCACCCACGTTAGTGGACCGCATGACTGACCCACGCCCCGATGGGGATGATCGCGATGGCGGATGGAAACTCGTCCGTATGCCTTGGCTAGAGGAACTCCAAGAATTCGGCTTGGAGAGCCGCTTCGCCTCGGCTGGTTGGCGCACGGCGCTGCGTGCGTTAATTGAGGACTGATTTTCTTTCCCATTCTCAAGAAAACCCTTCTCGTTTTTCTGAGAAATAAGAAAAAGCGCGCGTGTCTTCTTTGCCCAGCACACATTTTTGCTGCGGCATTACTTGTGCTACTACTGTCGTTCTGCCGAACGGGTTCTGCGGAGGAAGAATTTGTCCAATAGAAATGCACGAGAGCAACAAACGGGAGCAAGCAGCCTTTATGAGCACGGTAGGAACAATCCTCGTAGCGGACGATGAGGGACTAGCGCGGCAAAGCATAGGCGAAGTCTTACGAGAGGAAGGCTATCAGGTATATGAAGCGGCTGATGGTCAGGCGGCGCTCAATCTCTTAGAAGAGGTCGAATTTGACGTTGTCCTCTCCGATCTGAAAATTCCTGGAGTTGATGGGCTTGGCGTGCTCCGGACTGTGCGAGACCGCTATCCGCAGACGATGGTGTTGTTAATGACCGCCTATGCCTCGGTGGATACCGTGGTCGAGGCGCTGCGCTTGGGCGCGCAGGACTATCTCCTCAAACCGTTGCTGTTCGATGATGTGCTGCATCGCGTGCGGCGCTTACTCGAACACAAACGGCAGGTGTGGGAGATTCAACTGCTGCGGCGTGAGGTCTCCAAACATTTCGATTTCACCAACATGGTCGGCCGCAGTCCCGCCATGCAGGATCTCTTTGAGCTGACCAAAAAAGTAGCGCCAACCAACGCCACCGTGTTGATCACCGGCGAAAGCGGGGTCGGCAAGGAAGTGGTCGCTCGACTCATTCACGCACACAGCCGGCAAAAGGAGCACGTTTTCCTGCCGGTCAACTGTAGCGCGATCCCCGACACCTTGCTCGAAAGTCAACTTTTTGGACACACGAAAGGAGCCTTCACTGGCGCGATCGGCGCGCAAGAAGGCTTGTTTCAACGTGCGCGCGGCGGCACTATTTTCCTGGATGAAATTGGGGAAATGCCGCTCACTTTACAACCCAAACTGCTGCGCGCCCTCGAAGAGCGAGAAGTGATGCCTGTGGGGGCCACGACTCCGGTCAAGATTGACATTCGCATCATCACGGCCACCAATCGCGATCTCAAAACCGAAGTCGCCGAAGGTCGCTTCCGTGAAGACTTATACTATCGTCTGAACGTCATCGAGTTGCACATCCCACCGCTCCGTGAGCGCCGCGAAGACATTCCTCTGCTGGTGGATTACCTCACCCAACGCCATAACCAGGAGATGAAAAAGACCTATAAAGGGGTCGACAACGCCACCATGAAACTCTTGATGTCGTTCTCTTGGAAAGGCAACGTGCGCGAACTCGACAATATTCTTGAACGCGCCATGATTCTCGGCAATGGGGAATGGATCACCCCGGCGGATTTGCCGCGCTGGGAATCCATCGTCTCCTCCCCCTCTCAGGAAACAAGCGATAATTTGAAAGAATCCGTGCAAGCCTATGAACGCAGCCATATTGAAACGGTCTTGAAAAAAACCAATGGGGACAAAAAACGAACCGCCGAACTGCTGGGCCTGAGCCTCTCGTCGCTCTATCGTAAGATGGATGAACTGACGATCCCGCTTGCTGCACACTAAGCACCTGGGCTTCGCAACCCCAGGAAGAACTCAACAAAAATCTTCTCATCTCCCGGAAAATTTTCCTGTTTTTGCGCCTCTTTGCCCTTTTCCGCGTTGGCATGTCGTATGCGTCTCTTGCTCTTTTGGAACGGGAGAATAGGTATGACAGAATTGCGTGTCCGCTCGTGGATGAACAGTACGCCTTGCACCATCGGCCCCAAGGACAATCTTCACCGTGCACGTGCACTGATGCGGAGTGCGCACGTCGCGGAATTGCTCGTGGTTGACGATAACAAGCTGGTTGGTCTTTTAAACGAGCACGATATCTGGGAGCACTGTCCGACCAGCACCCTAGTGCTCGAAGCAAAAGCAGCCGAGGAATTGTTAGCACAGATTCGCGTCGGCGGCGTGATGACGCTGCATCCTCCGGCAGTGACTCCGGAGACCACACTGCGCGAAGCAGTACACCTCCTTGCTGATTCAAAGAGGCATGGTCTGCCTGTGGTTGAGAATGGCACGCCAGTGGGATTCTTGGCGGAAGAGCGCTTGTGGCAAGCGATGGTGTTGGTGTTGACCGAGCTCGACCATTACGTGACTATGAAAGAGAAGGCATAAGGCCTTCGCGGAAATAAGAAAAACTTCCCGAGAAGCGCCGTCCCTGCGCGACTTTTCCTACTCTTTTGTTGGTACAAGAGTTGCTCCCTCATCACTGAGGTTTTGCAGGTTTCGCCCACAGATTCCGCCGTGAAAGGAGCCCTTTATGAGTCAGCTCCGCCGTATCGTCGTCGGGTATGCCCCTACCCCGGATAGCGAACATGCGTTACGTTCTGCGCTTGTCCTCGCCGCGCAAGCCAAAGCTCTGGTCTATGTTCTTCACGTGGTTGAGCCCTATCCTGTCTACATCAAACTGCGGTTCCCCAACATCCCCGCCCAGACCGCATTAGAAGAAGCAGTGACGAAAATGCGTTCGCAACTTGCGGAACGTATCCAACATCCGGACTGCGCTCAGGTCAAAATCGAGAGCGATGTGCAGATCGGCAAACCGTTTGTGAAACTCATTACCGGGTGCAAGGAGTGGAAAGGAGATGCGATCGTCGTCGGGGCGTCAACGCAGGGCGAGAATCGTTTTCTCGGCAGTACGGGCGAACGGGTGTTGAGAAAATCGCCGGTTCCCGTCTTGATTGCGAAACGTGACCTTCCACTCGGCCCAAAGACGATTCTTGTTCCCACCGATTTTTCAGCTTGCTCCAAACAAGCAGCGCAAGAAGCGCTCACCCTGGCTCGTGGTTTTGGCGGGCGCGTGGTATTCCTGCATGTGCTTGACATTCGCTACATCCATCCCTCAACGTACGGAGTCGACGCCATCCTTGTACCGCCGATAAAGCCGGAGGATCTTGAGCCAGACTGGCAAGAATTTTTGCACGAACTGCCAGTAGGCGGTGGGCTCCTATGGGAAAAGCAAACGCGCGAGGGGCGCGCCGCGCAAGTCATTGCAGAAACCGCGAGCGAAGTCGGAGCGGATGTGATTGTCATTGGCACTCATGGACGCAGCGGCATCGCCCACATGCTCCTGGGGAGTGTGGCGGAGCAGGTCTTGCGCACCGCGCCCTGTTCTGTGTTAACAGTACGACCTGATGCGTTTCGTTTTGAATTGCCATAAAAAGGAGAAGTATGGCTATGGCAGAAAAAGACTCATGGCTTCCGGCGCGGTTTCAGCAGCTCTCCCAAGAGGTGGATCGCCTCTTCGATGAATTGATCCATCGTCCTTGGGGTGTAAGTCCCACAAAAGATGCGGCGTGGAGTCCACAACTTGATCTCTACGAAGACGCCGCTGGCTTTGTCCTCGAAGCAGACCTCCCTGGCGTGCACGAGAAAGATATTTCCGTTACGGTGGAAAATGGCGATCTCGTGCTGCAAGGCAAACGCACGTTCGAGCGTATCGGCGACAAAGAAAATTTTCATTACCGAGAGCGTCAGTCTGGAGCATTCACCCGCCGCTTGCGGCTCCCGACATCCGTCGATCAACAAAAAATTCGCGCCGAATTTCACGACGGCGTCTTGCGCGTGATTCTGCCAAAAATGCCGCCAGAAAGGACGACGCAGCGATGACAACGGCCGCACCTGAGCACCAAGCTTCAGCCCCGCCTCCCCTACAACTCGCTTCCGCGCCACTGGAACTCACTGCCGAAGAGTTACGGTTTCGCGCCTCGCTGGGCGTCGATTTTCACACCACGGCGGAACTCACGCCAGGCCAGGATTTCGTCGGCCAAGAACGCGCGCGCGCCGCCTTGGAACTAGGCCTGGGCGTCTCCAGCAGCGGTTTCAACATTTTTGTATCGGGACTGACCGGCGCTGACAAACTCGAATCCCTTCGGAGTTGGGTGGCGCAACAAGCAGCCCAGGACCCAACGCCGGGAGATTGGGTCTATGTCCACAACTTCGCACGTCCGGACGAGCCACGGGCGATTATGCTTGGTCCAGACAAGGGCTGCCGCCTTAAGCATCTCATGAACGACTTGGTCAAAACGCTGAAAGAAGAACTCCCCAAAGCGTTTCGCCAAGAAGCCTTTGATAAAGAGAAAGCCGAGCTCAAAGAAAAATATGTCGCTCAAGCCCAAGCCCTGAGCACGGAGCTAGAAGCGTCAGCGCGAGCGAAAGGTTTGTCGATCCAACCCGGCCCAGGCGGGAACATTTTGATGATTCCCATGATCAACGGCCGTCCGTTAGAGAACCCCGAGGAATTTGAGCGCTTGAGTCCGGAACAACGTCAACAGCTCGAAGCGAATCAACGGAAACTTGCTGAAGAAATCGCGGCGTTTACAAATAAGCAACAAGAAATTTTGCGCGCCATGACGGAAGACGTGCGGCTGGTGGAAAAACGCTTTGGCGACGCCCTCCTGGCTCCGCTCCTCGCCAATGTGAGTCGGGAAGCGGTGAATCGGGAGGTCGACGAATATCTTAACGAAGTCAAGAATCACGTCATCGAGAATCTCGATGACTTCAAGGAGCCCGAACGCCCGAGCCCACAGATACCTCTCCTGTCGTCACTCCCGCCGCGCGAGTTATTCCTTGAATACGATGTCAATGTTGTCGTTGACAACTCTCACACACAGGGTGCGCCCGTGTTGGTGGAGGCGTCGCCCACGTATGTGAATCTCTTCGGCACAATCGAACGCGTGGTGGACCGCGCGGGCCGTCTCGTCACCAACTTTACCCGCATCAAATCCGGCTCGTTGCTGCGCGCGCACGGCGGCTATGTCATTTTCAACCTTGAAGATGCGTTAACTGAGCCTGCGGTGTGGAAGACGCTGAAACGGACATTGAAAAGCGGCCGCATCGAAATGGAAACCTACGAGCCTTTCGCCATGTTTTCTACCTCCGGCCTCAAACCCGAGCCGGTTCACATCCAGGTCAAAGTGGTCGTCGTCGGCAGCCCCATGTTGTACCACATGCTCTATTCCTGGGACGAAGAGTTCCGCGAGGTGTTCAAAGTGCATGCGGATTTTCGCCACGTGATGGAACTCGACGCCCCGCACGTCTCCGCTTATGGCCAATGGGTCGCGCAGGTTTGTCGCCAAGAGAACCTGCCGCATTTTGAGCGCGCGGGTGTTGAACGACTGGTGGAATTTGGCGCGCGCCGAGTCGGGGACCGGCACAAAATTTCCGCTGCGATTGCCGAGATTACGGACCTGGCGCGAGAGTCCGCCTATTGGGCGCGGAAAGAGCAGAGCCAGACTGTGTCTGCACAGCACGTGCAAACAGCAATTGACCAGCGCATGTTTCGCTCGAATCGCATTGAAGAAGAAATGCGCGAGTATATCACCCAGGGAACGGTGCTTGTTGAAATTGACGGACGCAAAGTCGGACAGGTGAACGGGCTCGCCGTGCTCCAACTGGGCGATTATAGCTTTGGGCGTCCGTCCCGCATCACGGCGAGTGTCGGCATGGGGCAGGCGGGCATCGTCAATATTGAACGGGAATCCCGCCTCAGCGGCTCGACGCATGATAAGGGCCTCTTAATTCTCGCCGGGTATCTGCGCAACCGGTATGGACAAAAGCAACCGTTGGCTTTGTCCGCCGGTTTATGTTTTGAGCAGTCGTACTCCGGAGTGGATGGCGATAGCGCCTCGTCCACCGAATTATACGCTTTGCTTTCTCGTCTCGCGGACCTGCCGATTCGTCAGGACCTCGCCGTCACTGGTTCAGTCAATCAATGGGGAGAAGTGCAAGCCATCGGCGGCGTTAATGAAAAGACCGAAGGGTTTTTCGAAGTCTGTCGCGCCAAGGGTCTGACCGGGAAACAAGGCGTGATGATCCCGGCCGCGAACGTCCGCAATTTAGTGCTTCGCGCTGAGGTGATCGATGCGGTAGCGCAGGGCCGCTTTCATATCTACCCGATCCGCACGATTGACGAAGGGATCGCGCTCCTCACTGGCGTGAAGGCTGGCGCGGAAGACGAAGAAGGAACGGTCAATGGCCTGGTGAATCGTCGCCTTCGTGAGTTGGCTCTCGGGCTGAAAGCCTTTGCTGCGAGCGGCGACGGCGAAACGAAGCCTACCACACCGGGGAATGGGAAAGAGTAAGAGGCAGCGCGGGACGCGGCTCCTCCTGCAAGGCTCTCCAACTTACTCACAGGGAGGAGGACGTCGGAGGTGGTGAATCAGGGTGGTCCTCACGCCCAATTCCTTCCGGCGTGGCGGCGCTACTGTGTCCCAACGTGGACATCACCACCTGCTGCATATCGCTCGGATGGCCCACTAACACTACATGATCTTGCCCGCCGAGCGTCCAGTCCGGGTCAGGCAACTCATCAGGTCGATCAATTCCACCCCGGCGCACCGCCACCACCGTGAGATGGTGCCGTGTACGCAGTTGCGCTTCACGTAAAGTGCGGCCAATCAGAAAGGGCGGGACAGGCATAACCTCAACCGTGTAGTTATGCGGCAACCGCACCTGCTCAAAGCGGCGACTGGTTACGCCTTCCGTCCGCCAGTGGAGACCAAGATATTCGTGGCGGAGAATTTCCCGCTGATAAAGATCAAGAACGTCACGTTGCGAGATGTAGCCGTGCAAAACGCCGGGCGGCGTCACTACCGGCAAATATTCTTGCTCGGTGAGGGTGAATTTTTCTAAGCCCTGCGCCAAGGTATCTTGAGGATTCACCACAGTGGGACTCTGTTGGGCCAGATCCCGCGCAATGACCAGCGGCCCCAACGTGTCTTCTTGCAAGATCATTTTGACATCGTGAATGGAAATCACCCCGCGCAACACACGCTGCTCATCCACCACGAAACAGAGCGGAAATGGACTGTTCAGGAAGTATTGTACGACCTCCGGGAAGGGAGTGCGCTCCGTCAAACTCGGGGCATCCGTATGCATAATCTGACCGACGGTAAACGCCCGCATGAGATTCTCCTCGCGGCGGCGAATATCAACCCCACGGCGCATGAGTTGGAGCGTGTAAATGGATTCCTCTTGGACCAATTTCGTCACCAAAGTGCTCGTCACACAACTCAGCATCAGCGGAAGAATAATGTGGTAATTGCTGGTCAGTTCAAACAGCAGTAGAAACGCCGTGATGGGACAGTGCACCACGCCCGCGAGAAACGCGCTCATGCCAACCAAAGCGTATCCTCCGCTCGGTCCAGCCACACTGGGTGCGAGAGCATCGATGCCAAACCCAAAAAGTCCACCGGTAATCGCGCCAAGGTACAGAGCCGGTAAGAACAAACCACCTGAACCGCCCGAGGCGAGGGTCAGGCTCGTCGCTCCCATCTTGAAGGGCAGCAACAACAATAGCCACGGCCAAGAGATACCGCCGCGCAGGATCAAATCCATCGTGGCGTACCCGATGCCGAAGAGGTTAGGAATAAACAGTACGACCACGCCCAACACCAATCCCCCCAACGCGGGTTTGAGCAGCGGAGAGAGTGGCAGCGTCGCGGCCCAGTTTTCTAATTTGTCAAGGACAAACATGAAGGCGAGTCCGCCCAGCCCACAGGCGACGCCTAAGAGGAGATAGCAAGGCAGCTCCCACATGCTCACAAGTGTATACCCCGGAACCACGAACGCAGGATGATCGCCAAAATACGTGCGGCTCACCACTGTGGCGAAGACTGAGGACAGCATGACCGGGCCAAAAGCTGGCATCGCAAAATTGCCCATCACCACTTCAAGGGCAAAAAAAGCGCCGGCAATCGGCGCATTGAACGCGGCGGCGATCCCACCACCAACGCCGCACCCGACAAGGATTGGCAAACGATGCGACGGAACGCGCAGGAATTGACCAAATGCAGACCCCAAGGAGGCGCCGATATTCACCATCGGCCCTTCACGCCCTACCGAGCCGCCTGAGCCGATGGTGAGCGCCGAGGTCAGCGCTTTGACCAGCGTTGGCCGAGGCAGAAGTTTTCCACCTCCTAACGTCACCGCTTCCATGACTTCGGGGACGCCGTGGCCTTTGGCGCCGCGCGCCAAAAACCTTACTACTAACGCCACAAGTAATCCACCCACCGCCGGCGTGAACATAGTACGATACCACGGCAAATGCGGAAGAATGTACAAAGGCAGACCGGTGGACCCCAATGCACACCACTGGACAAAGTTGATTAGTTCCGAGTAAAGAATCGCCCCGCCGCCGGTAATGACACCCACGGTGCAGGCCTGGAACACTAAAGAAAAGGGTTGAGTGCGATCCAGCCGTTCGAAAAATCGCTGCTGGGCAATTTGACTAAAGAAACGGGAGACGGTCCCTTCTTGCTCTAGGGAAGGGGCCATAGGCTATAAACTTGAGAGACGCTTACGATCCCCACCAGGACGTTGTTCTTCATCTCGTACTCTCGGCTTCTGGCGCTCCTGATCGTTTCTTTTTTGCCATACTTTCCGGAACCGTCCTAGTGGGGGGACGTCAGCTGCGCAAAAGAGAGCGATTATTTCTGCGGCTGAGTCAGCCGCGCCACCAACACGGGACACGGAGCATGGCGCACGACTCGTTCCGCCACACTGCCAAGTAAGACATGGGCGAGCCCTGTGCGCCCATGCGAACCCATCACGATCAGGTCGGCATGTTCCGTTTCCGCAACTTGACAAATTTCCCAAAAGGGATCGCCGGTCATAGCGCGCATCTCCACGACAACCGGGCTGGCGCCTTTCTTCGCCACAAATTCCTGCAAGCGCTTCTCCGCGTCGGCAAGAATCTCATCTTCCATTTTCTTCAGATCGAGCAAGTACACGCTCTCCGGATAACCGAGAGACGTAAACAACTGTGCAGCGTGAAGAAGAATAATTTTTGCGCTGTACTTCTCCGCTAACCCAAGAGCCCATGTATACGCGCGTTCCGCGTACTCGGAAAAATCACATGGCACGAGAATGGTTTGGATTTGCATAGAATCCTCCTTCTTGATTCCTTTCTCTCATCGCAGCAAAATGCTTGCCGTTTTCAGAAGGAAGAAAACCCCGAGGCTTCACTAGCATTCTTCGCAAAAATAGGAAGAACCAAGAAAGAGGTTCCGAAAATCAGGAAGAACAAAAGACTCCGAGCAAGCAGCCTCTTGTGTGTTTTGCTAGCGTCCCGCCGCCTTCATGGTGGGAGCCTTCTTCAACCAAGAAGCTCCCTCAAAGTAGAGCACTACCGGAGCAGCGATGTAGATCGAAGAATAGGTTCCAGTGATAAACCCGATAATAAGAGTAAATGCGAACGGGCGAATGACGTGCCCGCCCAGCGTGAACAACGCGAGTAACACAAGAATAGCGGTCCCCGAAGTAATAATCGTACGGCTCAGCGTTTCATTGACACTGCGATTGATAACGCTGCTCAGCGCTTCACGGCGCAGCTTGCGCATGTTTTCACGCACCCGATCGGACACAATGATCGTGTCATGCACGGAATAACCCACCACTGTCAGAATCGCGGCTAGCACCGACAGGTCAAACGGCATCTGCGTCAGCGTTAATGCCCCGGTCACGACGAGGACGTCATGAATCAGCGCAATCACCGCACCGAGGCCAAAACGCAGCTCAAACCGGAAGGCAATGTACGTCCCCATCAGCAGGGTGGAGAAAGCCACCGCCAAAAATCCTTTACGGCGTAAATCTCCGCTGACCTTGCTGCCAACGGACTCGACGCGCAGCACTTCGTAGGTCTGACCGAAGGTCGCGGTCAAGACTTTCTGCACCGCGTCACTCACGTCACTCAGATTTTGCTCTGCGCGTTGCTTGAATCGCAGCATGAAGATTTTGCTGTCGCGTCCCACGTCCTGGATGGTGAGATCGTCGAGGTCCTGACCTTTCACGGCTTGCTGGATCGCCTCAGTGGTCATGGTTTGCGCGAACCGCACCTCGATCATCGCCCCACCGGCGAAGTCGAGACCGTAATTGAGCCCCCACGTCAGCATCAACCCAATGCTGATAAGATTGATGGCGAGCGAAAAAAGAACAAAGAACAGACGTTTTCCGACGAAATCAATATTAACAGTATGAGGAATCAGTTCCATAGACACAAAATCCTTACGTCACAATAGCATATTTCCGCTGGAGTGCCGGCATGGGATGATCGTCGGCCTTGAGCAGACGAAGAGGAAGCGAGACAAGTGGTGAGCGAAGACCGTCCGTACCCGGGCAATGTCACTGATTCTTGCCTACACTGTCAAGGGGGCTCCGCCTTCCTCTGTCACGACTCAAACCGCAATGCGTTGATAGGATCAAGGCGAGAGGCTTTGAGCGCAGGATACAAACCAAAACCGATGCCGACTAATGCGCTGAAGCCCACGGACACGACAATAATGTCAAGCCGAATGAGCGTGACCCAGCCAAACTGTGACGCCAAGTGGGAAGCTGTGGTAACGCCGAGGCCAATGCCTAAGAGCCCACCCGCCAAGGACAAAGTCAGCGCCTCGATCAAAAATTGCGCGAGAATGTCACGGGGCTTAGCTCCGACCGCCATGCGCAGCCCAATCTCACGAGTTCGCTCGGTCACACTCACCAGCATGATATTCATGATGCCGATGCCGCCGACAAAGAGCGACACCGTCGCCACACTCGCCAGCAAAGTGGTGAGCGTCCGCGCCCCTTCTTGCTGAGCGCTGGCGATCTCACTGAGATTGCGGATCGAGAAATCGTCGTCTGTTCCTTGCTGAACATGATGACGATCGCGCAGCAAATCGGTGATCTGCGTTTGCGCACGCGCGGTAGCCATAGTCGAGACTGCGCTGACCAGAATGGACCCTGAGATATATTTCTGGAGGCCGCCTTGGATTTTTGCCTGAAACGTGGTGTGGGGCACGAAGACGGCGTCATCATAGTCCTGCCCCATTGCAGACTGCCCTTTCTTGCTCAACACCCCGACGATTTGAAACGGGATGTTCTTGATGCGCACCATTTGCCCCACGGGATCGACGTTCGCGCCGTAGAGTTTATCGACCACCGTCTGCCCCAGTACGACCACTTTCCCGCCGCCGTCAACATCGGATTGGTTGAAGATGGAGCCCTGAGCAATGGGCCAATGGCGAATGTCGAAAAATTCCGGAGTTGTTCCAGTAATGCTGGTGGTCCAGTTTTGATCTTCACTGAGCACTTGGGCCGCAACCCGAAGCGCGGGCGCGGCATAGCGCACCGAAGGAATCTCCGTCTGAATAGCCTTGAGATCATCCCACGTCAGCGTCGGCAAGCTGCCAAAGCCGCCCTGGGCCCCACCGGCAGTTGTCGTGCCTGGCAAAATCATCAACAAGTTGGATCCCATGGAGGCGAAGGCTTGTTCCACTCGCTCCTTGGCTCCTTCACCGATCGCCACCATTGCAATAACCGCCGAGACGCCAATAATCACCCCCAGCGCCGTCAAAAATGAACGGAGTTTATTACGGAGTAAAGCAGTAATCGCGGCGCGGAGAGTTTCCACAAAGGTCATGAGCTTCCCTCTTGCACAGGAGCCCAAGCCACACCATCAACAAGCGCCATTTTCGCCGTTCGAGCCGTATCCGACAAGATTTCTCCGTCTTTCATCTCCACCACACGAGACGCATGAGCAGCGATGTCAGCCTCATGCGTCACCATGACTACAGTCATCCCAGCCCGCCACAATTCCTGTAACAACGCCATGATCTCCACGCTGGTCCGAGAGTCCAGGTTACCGGTAGGCTCGTCCGCAAGAATTAACTTAGGCGTTGTCACTAAGGCTCGCGCCACGGCGACGCGTTGCTGTTGTCCACCTGACATTTGATTCGGATGATGGTGCAAGCGATCGCCAAGGCCAACGCGACGCAATGCCTCTTCAGCACGCTGTCGACGCTCACGAGGCAAAACCCCGGCATATTGCAATGGCAATCCCACATTATCGAGAGCACTCGTGCGGGAAAGCAGGTTAAAGCTCTGGAACACAAATCCTATCATCCGATTACGAACCTCAGCGAGTTCGTTACGATTCAACTGTGATACGTTTCGTCCAGCGAGCAGATAGTGTCCAGAGGTAGGACGGTCCAGGCACCCCACAATATTCATGAGAGTGGATTTCCCCGACCCGGACGCCCCCATGACGGCGACAAATTCCCCTTCGTTGATCGTGAGGGACACGTCATGAAGCGCCACGACCTCCACATCCCCCATGTGATAGATCTTCCCGACGTGCTGCAGCACAATGAGTGCGCCGATTTTCTCCATGCTCCTCGCCTATTAGAACATGCGTCGAAAACCGCCGCCGCCCATGCCCAGTGGGGGTGTTCCGCGATTCGCTTGTGGCTCACCAGAAGTATCGGTCACCAATAGATCACCAGCATAAACATTACCCTCAACGACCTCGGTAACCGTGCCATCAGAGATACCCGTAGAAAGGCGAACGGGCTCAGGCATTCCCTCACCACGGAGCACCCACACCGTGCGCCGCTCAGGCTGATTCGACTCTTGCCCTTTCCTTCCCCCACCATGCTCACCGCGTTGCATACGCGCAAGCAACTCTGGAGGCGGATGAAACCGCAACGCTGCGTTAGGAATACGGAGCACGTCCTCTTTCTCCGCATACACGAAGGTGACGTTCGCCGTCATCCCAGGTTTTAACTTTGCCTCCGCATTATTCACGTCAATCACCGCATCATACGTAACCACATTTTGCACGGTCTGCGGCGCATTGCGGATTTGCCGCACAATGCCGCTAAAGCGTTCGTTGGGATAAGCGTCAACCGTAAAGGTCGCCTGCATCTCCGCCTTGAGCTTCCCGACATCCGCCTCGGCGACACTGGTGTCCACCTGCATCTTCGCCAGGTCCTCGGCAATCAAGAACAGAATCGGCGCTTGCAATGACGCGGCCACCGTCTGCCCCACATCCACGCTCCGCGAAATCACCACGCCGTTCGTCGGCGAGATGATATCGGTGTACGCTAAGTTGATCTGCGCTTGATGCAACGCTGCTTGCGCCTGCGCCACGCTCCCTTTGGCGGCTTCGACTTGCGCCGTGGCCGCCGCAGCGTTTGTCTGTGCGGTATCCACTTCTGCTTGGGCAATCAGACGTCGCTCTGATAAGTCCCTGGCGCGGCGGTACTGGCGTTCAGCGTCCACCGCTTGCGCCTGCGCTTTGACTAGATTGCCCTGCGCCGCGACCGTATTCGCGCGCGCCTGTTCCACGGCGGCTTCAAAGAGCTGTGGATCAATCTTCGCAATAACCTGCCCCTTCGTCACCGGCGTGTTGAAATCAGCAAAGAGTTGTTGAATACGCCCGGACACTTGGCTACCGACTTGCACGGTCACTAGCGCCGACAACGTCCCGGTCGCTGTCACCTTCGCCACGATCCGTCCACTCTCTACACGAACGGTTTCATAACGATGCGGCGGGGTGCGGTTTCCACCTCGCCAATACGCATAGGCGAAACCAGCACAAGCAACGACAACAGCAATGAAGAACCAAGTCAAAAGAGTGGAACGGGTGCGCATCAGGTTTCTATACGTGTTTCAATATCTGCTCGAAAGGAAAGAGGGAATACCAGCCAGCTTGACGCGCCCATACAGCAGCCCGCAACCAGGCGATTCTTTGGACTTCCTCATTACTATAAACGATTCACGTTGCTCGCTGGTTGAAAAACCCCACGGCGCATATTTCAACCGCCTTGGTCCCTCATTCGTCTATATGCTCAAAGGACCTGCCGAGGGCAGAGGCGTTATGACATCCAAGAACGAAAAAGAACAGAGCGTCCTTCTCAGCAGTTTATTAGAGCGCCAGGTTTGTCTTCCGCAAGGGCATACCCATCGCAACCTGCGGACCAGCTCCCTTCGCACTCCCTCGCATTGGGGATGGTTGCTCTTCGCTTGTCTCTGGAGCCTGTCTCTCGCCCTCCCTTCCCTTTCCGTCCAAACAGGGCTTGAGCAGAGGCCTCTTCAAGAGCATCTTTCGACACCAACAAGAAGCGCTGAACCACATCTTCGTCTTCTCAATCTTTTGCAAGACGACAATGGCGCTATGACATTGGTGGAGTCGGATGAGGGGGGAGAAACAAACGGGGGAGAACAGGACAGTCACGGAGCGGCGACGGACGACGGGAACAATGGCGATAGCGGCGACGATGAGGATGACGATGACGACGATGATGCTGAACTTCCGGCAACTCACCCGCTGCTAGAAGATGCGTCCTTCAATCTGGACGCCCTGCCAGCACCGCCGCTAGGCAGCATTGACCTGTAAGCGGTCACGGCAAAGCCACATGACAGGATAACTTCAGAAACTACTTTAGCCTTCTGGCGCCAATCTGGGGAGAGAACGGAAGGTGACACCATGAGCGTGTAGCGTCAGGGCAACGTTATGGCTCATCACATTTTTGAAGGAGGGACCGATGGCTTATGCGTCACACGCGGTCGTAAAAACGGTCGCATTGATCGGCGGTTTATTCCTGGTTGCTTTGCTCTACGCTTTCGTCATCTATTATCCCCTCCACCATTTGTGTTGTTTCTGCATCACTGGTATTCATTAGGGTGTTGAAGTTCTAAACACGAAGGAGCACGACTACGAAGACACCGAACTCGGAGCGCGTTCATACCACCCGACTTTTTCGTCGCGGATTGAACAGCCTCTTACTGTGCTTGGCGTTGTTAGGGCTCTGGTCAGTGAACCTGGGGGCGCAAGAACAAGGACAAGGGTCGCTCGTCGTCTCTGTTCGTCAAGAATGGGACCAACAAAGCGAGGCTCCAGTAGAAATTTTTCCACAAGGAAAGACCACGCCGCTGACCACCACCCATTTAGGCGTACCGACGCAGCTCCCGGCTGGGTCGTACAAAGTCATACTCACAACTCTCAATGACAAAATCAGCCGCGACAATGTCTTGGTCAAAGCCGGACGTACGAGCACGGTCCTGCTCAGTAATATCGCCGGAGTCCGCGTCAACGTCCTCGACAAAAAAGGGCAAGAGCTTGGTGTCGGCGTAGAAGTCTACGATAATGTCTCAGGGCAAAAAATCGGCGCATTTCTCAGCGGAGAGACAATTCTCGCCACGCCCGGAACGGTGGACATTAGCGTCGCCATCCCCCCCCAAGCGCAACGGATGCGCAATATTACGTTGCAGGACAGTAATCTCCTGCAAATTAGTCTACATGAACAAGTGTACGGCGAGCTGCGGGTGCGGCCCATGTTGGAGGGATACGATGTGAGCGCTTCGACAACGGTCATTATCGCCCAGGCCAACGTCAACAAAGAGGTTGCCCGGAGCGAGCCGGGGCGCGAACACCGCTTCTCTCTTAGTCCCGGAACCTATGATATTCTCGTCATTAACCCTACAGGGCACGGCAAGCCTATGGTCCAGGACCGCGCCGATCTCGCCGGAGAAGGAACCGTAGACAAAGAAGTAGACTTGAATGCGAACCGGTCGGCGACGCCTCCCTCATCCTAGGTGTGGCCCCCATTGGGAAGGCCCACCAAAGTTAGGATTTCTGTGCGCCACGGTTAGCAAGCTAACCGCGCAGTTCACTGGCACTGTCGGACAAGCCGATAGTGGCGTACAAACAAAGGATGTCCTCTCCGAATTCAGAGCTTGGTATGTTCTGCATAGAGTTACGGAGGATATCCGTCCCCTTCGCAGCTCAAGAACCTCAGCTCTTCAGCCCATCCCTTTCTGTGTACGAGCCACAAGACCAGGGCGCCGCACTTCAACGTGGATGCTGCGATACACATCTCCTTTCAGCGGAGAAGTATAACCGACCGTATATTGCTGCCGCATTTCATCCGAAATCGCTTGCACGGCTTGGTCAAGCACAGTCTCATTGCCAACCACATCAGACGTGTTGAGCAAGAAATGACGGCCCCCGGTCTCGTCGCTCACCGTCCGTAAAACATGCACATCTACGCTATCGTCTGGACCAAGGTTGCGTCCACCGAGCCCCAACGGTGAAGGCATTCCCATACCACCCATGCCGCCAGGAAAACCGATTCCGGGCAGGCCCAGCCCTCGTCCACGTCTCCCACCCCCCATTCCAGGAAACGGCATCATCACCACCCCTTGCGGATGGTGAACCCCGCCAGCGGGATTCCCAATACCGATGGTATACACCGTCACTCCTCCGCGCCGGATGGCGGCAAGCGTATCATCGAACGAGGCCCGGCTTGAGGTATCCAAACCATCAGTGAGTAAGATCAACGCGCGCTTCTGCCGGTGTCCTTGTTTCACGCGGCGCAGCCCATCTAAGAGTGCGTCGTACAGCGCGGTTTCCCCAAGCGGCTCAAGCAAAGTCGTCCCTTGGGTCAGCAAAAGGCGACTATCAGTGAAATCCTGCAACAATACGGTTTGCTGATTGAAGGCTTCAAGAAACACTTCGTCATGAGGGCGAACCTCTGCAAAAAACCGCCCCAGCGCATGGCGCGCTCGGTTAATCTTGTTCATCATGCTGCCGCTGATGTCAACGAGAAACCCAAGGCTGACCGGTTCCTGCTGACCAGTGGTGAAGTAGGTCACCTTCTGTGGCATGTCTTCTTCGTAGACTTGAAAATCCTCGGGTTGCAGCCCAGCCACATAGCGCCCCTGCGCATCCGTCACGGTAACGGTCAGGAGTTGCGTAGGCCGGGAAGTCGTTTGCACCCGAGAAGGAATCTCTAATTGTTGGTGCGCTGGCGGGAGGCTCGGCTGCTGCACTTTGGGTGGAATCTCCAATACTTGATTCCCCGACGGATAAGAATTTTGCGGCGCCGGTTCCGGTAGAGACTGCTGCGGCGCCGGTCGAGGCCCTTGCCATCCATCCGACAAGGGAGAGCGCTTTTGCGCCCACACGTTTGCGGCGCTTAACAACGTAAACAGCATGACAAAAGAGACGCATCTAGAGCGGTATATCCTCATTGCCCGCCTCCTAATCGAACGGCGATCGTCTTGAGGACCTATCATACGCTACGCGCTCCCGATTGCGAATAGCGGGCGTCATTTGAAATTGCGGATATTGCCGCCCGGGCGCAGAAGGTCGCCACTGCACCAAACCCTGTCGGATATAGTCAGGGTCCAACCCCAAGTGGTCACAGATGCGCTCAAAGGCAAAAGGCCAATTGCTGCGCTTCTCCGCAAACCAAGCGGACACTTCTTGAAATAAACGCGATTCACGCGACCGACGCACCGGACGACAACGAAACCAGGTTGCCAAAGCGTCCTGCAAAATCGCTACCAGCAGACGATATTCTCCAGTGCGTTGTACTACACTACGGCGGTCCGCCGCGAACTGGTCTGGCAGTATGGCAAAATCAAACCACGATGCATTGTCCGCGCCGCCATTGAGTGCAACCGAGCTCACGTTGGCGTTTTTGTTCGGTGTTGTGAGGGGAATGATCGCTGGGGGCGACGGCTCTAGATCCTGAATTTGTCTAGCGAGGGAAGATCTGACCATAACTCCTCTGGCCCACAGTATCGATGAAAAGGAAACCCCAGGAGAGAGGGCACTGGGCTCTCCTGGGGGACGTTGGCAACGTATGGGAGGGGACGTTGCCACAAGGAAACTCCGATCATGGCTTCTCGCCAAAGAAATCGTGCATCTCTTTCCGCATGGTCTCCATCTGCTTCCACACCTGTACTGCTTGCGGCCATAAGCCCTGATCTATTAAGTATTGTCGAATCTCCAGGGCTGTTTTAGATCCTTCCGCCATGAGAGCATCATGCTTCTGCTGAAGGTCGGTGGGATCGATATCGGCAGCAGGGCTATCCGAAAAAAATTTAGCATCAAACGATTTCTTCGAATCGCGAAGCGCCTGAAAATCATCCTGAAAATTCTTCCTATGGTCCGCCATAATTTTATCTATAGCCTGTTGTTGATCTGAACTCAGGTTCAATTTTCTCAAGATCATGTGCAACGGCATACCCGGGCCGCCGCCCATCATGTGCATGCCAGGCCCCCCTGGTCCACCATGATGCCGACCAAGGCCCCCCCCTCCCCAATCAGCAAGTGTCAACGCTGGCGCAGCTCCGAGACTGAGCACCAGACCACAAAGGATCACATATCCCCTCTTCCGCATATAACACCCTCCTATAGATTAAAATTCCTCAAGAGTTGAAGAAGCAACCATCAGTTCACATTCTGGCGATGAAAAAGGGGCATTCTGATCGCAAGGCCATTCATCAGTGAAAATTACAGAGTTATCATCAGGGAGAATCGTTGAGTTATCATCATCAAAAAAATCTGCGGAAGAAAACGCCGCGTGTTCCGTCTCCGTCGAAGCAAAGAGCACGGGCGCAGCCTCATCTTCAAGAAAAGTGTAAACCTCTTCATCCTGACCAACACTAGACGCAGACGAAGACTCGTTCACTGAACTCACCGAAGATCGCCATATTCCCTGCCAACTCACTAACAGTACACAAGCCAGGGCGACAGCCGCTGGGACCCACCACATTGGCGCGCGTGAGCGATCATGAACGACCGCTAATGGTGGATTCGTCGTCAGCAGTGTTCGCTCGATCATCTGAAAATGTCGCGTGATGCGCTGGTAGCGCGAGTGACAGTGTTGACAATCAGCGAGATGAGAATGCTGGGCCGCCGTCCCCTCTCCGGCGACGAGTTTGAGCAAGGTGTGATCTCGTAAACAACGCAGCATCATGATTCTCCTAACGCTTTCTGCAGATGACGCATGGCGTGAAAGAGATGTCGTTTAATACTTCCGCTTGAGAGCCCCAACATCGTGGCGGCTTCCTCGGTAGAAAGACCTTCGAGCCGTCGCAACACAAACACTTCGCGCTGACGAGGAGAGAGAGTGCCGAAGAGGTTCCACACCTGTCTCTGTCGTTCATGACTCAAGACGTGCTCTTCCGGAGTTCCACTCTGAGAAGGAAGCATCATCTCTCCTTCCGTTCCTTCGCTCACATGATTGCGGTTCCACAATTTCCACCACGCCGACCGTTTGCGATCATGGCACGCGTTCACAGCCACTCGGGTCAGCCACGCTTCCCAAGAAACGATCGCGCGGTTCGCGGCCCGCTCTCGCACGAGACGGAGAAAAACTTCTTGCGCAACTTCCTCGGCATCCTGTTGGTTCATGAGTAATAAGCGGCAAAGCCGCACCACGCGGGCATGTTCACTACGATAGAGTTGCTCGCATTCCGCACTTCCTTCGTGCGTGAGCCGTGTCTCTCCCATCATGTTCATGTCTGCTTCTATAAACGAATGATTGTGTATTCGGTTGAAAACGAACGGAAATAATCTTGCCACTTTTTCTTCGCGGAACCCATCGGGGGCGACAAGACGGGCAAAGGTCAGGGTATCCATCGCCAGCCAACAAGAGTCTCCTTCCACTGCCACAGCCTTTTCGCTACAAGGAAGCAGTGCGTATGAGTATATAGTTTTTTGGAGGCTCTCTCTTCGCATGAACGTGAACCAACCATCCCTTCTTTCACCACCTCCGGCGGAACAACCCTCGCCGATCCATAACGGAAAGTCCACGCTAGGCTACACCCTAGACAGGCTCCTGATACGCGTGGGACATTTCATGTTCATTGCGCGGAATTTCCTCTTTCCGCTCGTGTTCGTCGCGTTGGTGTTGACCACCCAGCCTCAGTTTCCTTTCGGCAGTGAACAGACGGACTGGTGGATGGATCTGGGGGGAATTGGGGTCGCGTGCGTTGGACAAATCTGTCGCGCATTAGCAGTGGGACAAGCAGACAATATTCGGCGCGGTGGACGGAAGAAAAAGGTCGCCGCCAAACGCCTTATCACTCAAGGCATCTATGCGCATACACGCAACCCGCTTTATCTCGGGAACTTGCTCATTATCGTCGGTCTCAGTCTGATCGCGAATAATTACTGGTGGTATCTGCTGATGTTGCCGCTCTTTGTCAGCGTGTATTGGAGCATCATCTTGGCGGAAGAAGAGTTTCTGGCTCGACAGTTTGGAGAGGAATACGTTGACTATTGTCAGTCCGTGCCCCGATTGCTGCCCCGCCTATCGGGTTTGTGGCGGTCTTGCACGGACGTCTCGTTTGATTGGCAACGCATGCTGAGAAAAGAATACAGCACGGCCTGCTCGGGAATGTCCATGACCATCGGCTTACTCATCTGGGAGCAGTGGGCGCACTTTGGCTATGCCGCACGCGCCGCGCAAATTCATGGGCTCCTCTTGTGTTTGCTCGCCGTCGGTCTTCTGTATGTCGGAACCTGGCGACTCAATATCAGGCTCAAGAAGGTGCGTGCTTGAGCAGACGTTCCTTCACTGGTTGTTTTTCTGTAAACAACAGACCAACGGCAACTTTGTTTTTCTTCTTGCCAAATGAGCGTACTTGACCATTGACAGATGCAAAAACTTTAGGTAGGAGTGCACCGAGATCATAGCTCTCAGTTAGTGAGCATGATCTGAAAACTCAGAAGTGACCCCTGGATGGCAAGCTAGCGGGACTTGTCATCGAGGGGAAAGCACGCTGAGGCAGGGATAGGAAATCTTCCGGAACGATAAGTCAGCCGGGCTGCTGAAATGACCATGGACTGGTCAAGACGGTAACCCGGTTTTTGTTTGCGGAAAAATTCCTGACTCCTGGCTGATCTAGGACACATCTGTCCGCCGTGAGGCACGCAAGGGGTATAAAAACGGTGTGGTTGGCAATGTCTTGGGCTCCGCAGCACTATGCGGAGGCTCGTTGACCAAGCCAATCTGGTTTGGCTTAAGGCAAAGGAGGAGACGAGGTCAATATACCCTAGGTCAATCATTGTTGATCGGTCGGAAAAATTCTGTGAAGCAGAAGGGAGCCTTGTGACAAAACGAGTACTTACCCAACCCGCCGCCTCCCACCGGCGAAGCAAGAAGGGAGAACCTATGATACAGAAATCGCTGATTGTTATACTGACCCTGGGAGCCCTCGGGGGAGGGATAGCCATGCCGGTCTACGCGCAGGACGCCAGCGAGATGACGCCTGGTTCAGAGAGCCCGACTGCTGTGGGTTCTCAAGCGGTTTCGCCTCCCGGTGTCTCAGGGAACGTGTTCGTGCCCGCGAGCAGTAAAGCACTTTCGTCAGACGCTGGAATCCGCGCCCATACCAACTACGTAATTCAGAATCCCAACGGGATTCAGCCAAAATCTCTCTCGGATCTGAGCCAACCGGCGCCAGCCGCCGATCCCACTCCTGACGCCACCTTTGCCGAATATCCGGCCTCGTTGGCGTGTCTCTACAAAATGGGCCCAACCTACGCTGGCTGTGCGCCGACGAATAATTCTGCCTATAATGCCTCGGGCGGGAGTCGCGCCATCGCCATCGTCGACGCCTATGACAACCCCACCGCTTTCGACGACTTGACGTACTTCGACACCTTCTTTGGCTTGAAAGCCTTACCTCTCAACCCAGCATCGGGTAAATTCGGATTTAAAAAGGTCTATGCCAACGGCAACGGGCATTGCGTCGTCCCGCCATATAATTCCGGCTGGGCGCTGGAATCCGCGTTGGATATCGAATGGGCGCACGCGATGGCCCCAAGCGCCGCGATCATCCTGGTCGAAGCCTGCTCCAATAGCTATGCGGATCTCATGTATGCCGAACAGATCGCGGAGCAAGAGTTGCTAGCCTACGGCGGCGGTCAAGTCTCCAATAGCTGGGGCAGTGGCGAGTTTCCCACCGAATCCTCGGACTGGGACTGGGTCTTTCGCGCCAACTGGGTGGCGGGGAAGCCTATCAGCTTCTTCTTCTCCGCAGGAGACTCCGGTCTAGGAGCTGAATATCCGAGTTCCTCACCGTGGGTGGTCTCAGCAGGCGGCACCACCATCAACCGGGACCCGACCACACAAGCCTTCGTGAGTGAGAGTTGCTGGGCCGGTTCGGGCGGTGGCACCAGCGCCTACGAAACCTACAGCAGCACCTTTGGCACCGGCACCGGCCCATGGACCGACTTTCAGTATCCCCTGTTCGGGCAGTCGAACCGCCGCACGCCGGACATCTCCTTCGACGCCGATCCCGCCAGCGGCGCCTGGGTGCGGTTAAACGGCGCCTGGTATGTGGTGGGCGGCACCAGTCTGTCGGCGCCCGCGTTGGCCGGGATTGTCAACAACTCGAACAATCGGCTGGGAGTGGCGCCGTCACCTGGAGGCTTCTATACCAACGCCGAGAACAATCTGCTGTATGCGGAGTTGTTGGCTATCAACAGAGAGTACAAGTCGAACTTCTACGATGTCAAAACTGGGAGCAACGGCGCTTCAGCAGTCACTGGCTGGGACTATTGCACTGGCGTCGGAAGCCCGCGCGGCAAAAATGGCAAGTAATTCCTGAGGAAGTGCGTGAGATTCGCACAGTCCACTTCATAAATCCCTCCGCGCTTTGCGCTGCCCCTCTTTTGCAAAGGGGGGCAGTGGAATTTTCTTCACAAGAGGTGTGGCGAGCAACAGCTTCCCGCCTCAGTTCGCTCCATCTCTTCGGTTGACACCGCATCGCTGCGAGTGCTGGCCTTTTCTTCCTAGGGTGTTCTTACCGCTACACGGGTTCCCTCTTCAAGCAGGTTCGTAGGGTGGCGAATGACAACTTCCCCTTCTTGGAGCCCGTGAAGAATTTCCGCCTCAAATGCGTTGAGATGACCAACCGTCACGTCACGAGGGCGAGCACGGTCCCGCTCAATGACGAACACGCTCCAGCCAGAACCGCGCCGAAAGAGGGCGCTGACTGGAATTTTCAACGCCTGGTCCTGTTCCCACACAACGATCCGCGCCTCCACACGATACCCATCACCCAGAGCCCGGGGTGGCTCTTCAAAAATAGCAACAATGTTGACCCGTTGTTCCTCGACATCTAACGCGGAGACTTTGGTGAATGCGGACGGCTCCACCGTCTGGACATGCGCGCGGAGCTGCTGCGTCCCGCCCCAGTTCTCTATAAGCACTGGAGCTGCTTCTGGTACTTTGACAGCGTCGGTCGAAAGGACGTCGACCACGATTTCCAGCTTGTCCGGATCGCCTACGGTCAGCAGGGGAACACCTGCCGCTACTACACGTTCACTTTGCTCCAACACGCGCAACACCCGGCCAGTGACTGGCGAACGGACGGGGATCACATGATCTTCCGCGCCGTCGCGCGTGGTCAACGCCAGCAACCCAGCTCGGGCGAGCTTCACTTCCTCCGCTGCTGATCGAGCTTTGAACTGCGCCGCGTTGAGCGCGCTGGCGCTGGTGGTTTCCGCCAGGCGCGCACGTTCGATTGTTTGCTGGGTGGCAAACCCTTCCTTGACCAACTCTTCGGCCCGCACGCGCTCACGGCGCGCCTGCTCGAATTCGACTTGGGCGTGACGCACCTGCGCCTCAGTCTCTTTCTGCAAGGCCTCCGCCGCCGCTACTTTTGCCAACTGTTCCTCACGTTCGCGCGCTCCCAGCGGCAACGGGGCAATCGTCGTCAGGATTTGATTCACCTCAATGGGATCTCCCTCGCGCAACTCGATGCGAGCAAGCCGCCCTCCTACCAGAGCGGCGATCACGAATCGGTCATGGACGCGCGTTTTACCCTCTTCATCAATCGTCACGCGCAACACGCCGCGCGCAACTCTTGCAGATTCAACCGGGATGGGATCAGGACGCAACGTCATGACAATCCAGATAACCACAACTCCCGCAAGGCCGATCTGAACGATTCTCTTTCGGCGCAGCGTCACAACGGTTCTCACTCTCTCGTCTTTAACACCGCAACAAGATCAAGATGGCGCAAGCGTCTCGCCACGAGCAAGCCGGAGGCAGTCGCGGCAAGAGAGACAACCCCGAAAGCGAAGAAATAGGTTCGTGGGCTGATCACCAAAGGAATGCGATACAACTCCATCGAGAGCGTACGACTCAGCAACGCGCAGATTGCAAATCCCAACACCCAGCCTAAGGGAATCGCCACAGCAGTGATAAACGCTTGCTCTCCTAAGAGGAGAAGCGCCACCTCTCGCGTCGTGAACCCCAGCACCCGCAGCGAGGCCAACTCATGGCCGCGTTCGGAGAGGGCGATACGCGCCCCGTTGTACACCATGCCAACGGCGATGACGCAGGCAAACACGATATTCACAACAGTCGTCACCATGAGACTTTGCTCAAGAATTTCTTCAAAACTCTTTAACATCACCTCCCGAATAGCGACGCCGCTCACGGCGGGCGTCCGTTTCAACAGCGCGTAGAGCCGATCCGTCTGCGTCGAGTCAACCGCGAGATAGGCTCCGGAAATACTCTCCGCTTCACCTAACAAGCGGTGCAGGGCCTGGATATCCATATATGCTCCGAGCCCCACGAGTTCGTCCACGAGCCCAGCCACGATCACTTGTCGGACAAAACGCCTTCCTTCCAACAGTTCGACGGTCACCATCTCGCCGGGAGACACATGCAGAATCTCTGCGAGCTTCGTCGTGAGCACGAGCCCCTCGGGAGCAAGCTCAACCGTGCGCAACTGTGTATCGAGAAGGCGGTGCAGCTCGTTACCGGGCGTGATCCCAGTGAGTTGCAGTCGCTGAGAGCGGTGCTGAAACCGGAGACGCACGGCTGCGACGCGAAATGGCTCGGCGCGCAATACGCCGGGGAGCCGATCCACCTCGTGACGCACGTAGGCTGAGCGCGGCTCATGAAACCACACCATCACATTTTCACGTTGAATCGCATGAAACTGCACCTGGATCAGGTAACGCATCGCATCAAAAATATAACCGCCAACCACCAAGATGCTCACAGCCAGGGCGACCCCGGCGACAGAAAGCGCAGCTTTTCCTGGCCGACGAGCGAGGTTCCGTACGATCATCCGTAAAGAAGCTGATAACAGTCTGTGCAGTCCCAGACGCTCCAACAGGCCGGGACGAAAACGCGCCGGGGTCTGTGGACGCATCGCCTCGGCTGGCGGCAACCGCACGGCGCTCCGCACCGCCAGCAACGCTCCCGCGCTTGCGGCGGCCACACTAATCATCACCGCCATGAGAATGGTTGTTGCGTCTATAGAGTAAATGAGTTTCGGGAAATGATAGAATTCATTATAAAGGACGATGATCCGATAACCGAGCCACACGCCCACGCTGACTCCGATCGCCGTGCCGCCACCCACAATACCGAGCGCTAATTTGAGATAATGCGCTCCCACGGTGCGGTTGAAGTAGCCAACCGCCTTCAAGAGTGCAATTTCTGTACGTTGTAAACTGACTAATCGAGAGAGCACAATATGGAGCAGAAAAGCGGCCACCGCTAGAAAAATCGCCGGGACATAAGTCGCACTGACGCGATTCCGTGCGATTCTATCCGAGAGAAAACGATGCGACACTTGCTCCTCGCGGTCATACGCGCCAAAACATCCGTAGCGAGCCAACAGCAGATCCAGCCGCCGCACTACTTCCGCACTACTCGCGTGAGGCGCAAGCGACACGATCACATCATTGAAAGCCCCATCCATATTGAAGGCCGGACCCAGCACTTCGCGATTCATCCACAACACGCCAAAGCGCTTGTTGTCGGGGAAGATATTGCCACCCCCGCCCACTTCGTACACATATTCAGGCGAAAGCGCGACGCCGACGATGCGCAGCTCTTTCCAACGTCCATTCAGAATAGCGCCGATACGATCGCCGAGTTGCAAATGATTGGCGGCGGCCAACGCTTCGCTCACCAACACTTCGTCGGCCCGCCCCGGTTCAACGTAGCGCCCACGGCGGAGGAACACATCGTTGAGGATCGGCTGCGGACGTTCCGGAATGGACACCAAGCGTCCAGTCGCGGGCTCATTGAGCCCCGGAACATCAAGCGTCACATCCATCACCACGCGGGTCCGTACAGCCGCGACGCCAGGAAGGCTGTGGATTTGTTCCGCCACGAACTCCGGCGCTCGCTTGAGTTGGGCAAACACGTCGGCGAAACGATACGCTTCATAATAGGTCAGTTGCGAAATGAGCAAGGACTGATAGGTGCTGCGCATAGCGACAAACGACGCAACCCCACACGCCACCACGAGCGCAGCGGCCAGGGCTTGCCCCCGTAAGCGCCACAAATCTCGCAGCAACATCCGATGCAGCGCGCTTACCATGACAACTCCGCCGGGGCGGCTTTGCTTTCGTTCCGCTGCTCTTCAACGATCTCGCCGCTGCGGATACGAATCACCCGATCGGCCATCGCCGCAATCGCCGCGTTATGAGTGATAACAACCACGATCGTCCCTAATTCACGATTGACGCGCTCCAGCACTTCGAGCACAAGCTTTCCGGTGGAAAAATCCAAGGCTCCGGTCGGTTCATCACACAACAGCACCTCAGGTCGCTTGGCGATAGCGCGGGCAATAGCGACACGCTGTTGTTCACCGCCGGAGAGTTGAGCGGGGAAATGATGAAGGCGATCACCCAAGCCCACGAGGGTAAGCGCCTCGACAGGATCCAGGGGATGCGCAGAGATTTCTGTCACCAACGCTACGTTTTCCACAGCGGTCAGGCTAGGGATGAGATTATAAAACTGGAAGACAAACCCAACATGTTCTCGCCGGAAGCGCGTGAGTTCGGCCTCAGCCGCCGCGGTCAAATTATGATCGAGATAGTACACCTCGCCGCTTGTCGGGATGTCGAGCCCGCCAAGAATGTTCACCAATGTTGATTTGCCGCTTCCGGAAGCTCCTAACAACACGATGAACTCACCCGCATACAAGTCGAGGTCCACGCCGCGCAGCGCGCGCACCTCGACCTCACCCATGCGATACACTTTCGTTAGTTGATGAACGTGAAAGACCGCCTCGCCCCGCGACATCGCAATACAAAGCCTTCCATCCGTAAAGTATACGTGTTCACTGTACGCTTTTTTGCATCCGCAAGAAGCTCCATCTCTCACGCACCTTTTCAAAGACAGTCATGGATCATCCTAAGGCGGACAGCTATAATACAGCGCAACACAAACTGTGATGAGGCGCACGATTATTCATTTGCAGGCCCTAAGCCTTCTAACCCTTCTAGCAATATGTGGGAGAATCGTGCAGGCAGCGGGCGCAGACTTCACTCCATTTACGTTGGCGGAGGCCATCGAACGAGTGCAAGTGGTCGCACCCCAACGCCGCGCGGCGCAGGCTCATGCCCAAGCAGCGACCGGAGCCCTGCATCAAGCGAGCCGCTTACCGAATCCTTCTCTTGATATCCGTCAGGAGAACCTCGGGGCCGGCAGACGTCTCCCTATTGACCAGACCATCGACGTGTTTGCCGTTGTGAGTCAGCCTGTGGAAATTGGCGGCAAGCGCGCAGCGCGCACCGCTGTCGCGGCGGATGAGGTCGCCGCCGCACGCTCCGCAATTCGCCAAACAGAGCGCAGCTTGACATTGGAAACCGTCCGTCTGTATCTTGCCGCCCTACAAGCGCATCTCCGAACCGAGTTCTTGTTGAACAATCGCAATGAATTACAACCGCTGGTCGCAATGATGAATAAACGGGTCGCCGAAGGGTATGCAGCGGAAGCAGATCTCATGAAATTCCGCACTGAAGCGGCGCGCTTGGACACGCAGATCACACGCGCATCCCTGGAGTTCAACCAAGCGACGACCATGCTCGCCGCGCTACTTGATTTTGCAGAGCCTCTTACTGGCGCGCGCCTGGCCCTACCATCGCCGCTCGCTCCTCCAAGCGGCGATCCATCGGCCTTGGCGCAGCAGGCCGTCGAACGTCTTCCGGAAATCATCTCCGCACGAGCGCAACTGGCTCGCGCGCAACACGCCTTGGATCTGGAGAAAGCGCGCCGTCTGCCAGATCCAATCTTTATCGTCGGCTACAAACGCACGGGTGGAGAAGATACACTAATCACGGGAGTGATGGCGCCCTTACCCATGTTTGACCAGAATGCCGGAAATATTGAACGAGCGGTGGCAGACAAACAAGCGGCGGCCCTCGCTCTCGAAGCGCTGCTCAAACAAGAACGAGAGGCAACCGTGGTGCTCCTTCAGTCCGCCCAGGAGTTGTCGGAACGCGCACGACTAGTCGATCAACAATTGCTCCAGCCAGCCGCAATTGTCCGTAACGCGGCGCGTTCGTCCTTTCGTGAAGGAGCCGCCAATATTCTCCAGTTAGTCGATGCCGAACGTGTCTACACGGAAACACAAAGGGAAGCGCTCGAACTCAAACTGGAAGCCTACGCAAAATCTTTTGCTTCCCATCTGCTGCTGCAAGAGGATGGACAGCCTTGACTTCTTCACGTGAACATCTCCAACTCTCGCAATCCTTTTCTTCACGACCGCGCTTATCAACGCTACTCGTGGTTGTTGGAGGAGTAGGAGTCCTCCTCTTTCTCGTGTCGACTGTCTTGCATCGGCGCACTCGCGAGGTCGCTGCGCCCGCTCCAGCGGCGCCGACGAGTGCGCGTACAATTGTTCTCACGGAAACTGCCCAACGTGACGCCGGCATCGTCGTGGAGGCAGTGCACCCCATTACGCGCAGGACCCAACTGCAAGCGCCTGGCGTGCTCTCGCTTGATGAGAACCACACCGCCCGCATTGGTTCTCCGGTGGAAGGAAAAATCGTCTCGGCCACAGCGCAAATAGGCGACCGGGTCACGCCAGGGACCGCCCTGGCGGAAATCCATAGCCATGTCATCCATGAGGCCTGGTCCGAATATCGCAAGGCCCTTGCCGATCAGAAACGGCGACAGAGCGAACTCGATTACGCTGTCCAGGCGGAGCGGCGCGCTCAACGGCTGTATGCTGACAAAGCGATCTCCCTGCAAGAATGGCAGAAAGCCCAGGTGGAGCGAGTCGCCGCTGCACAAGCGCTTGATATGAGCAAAACCGAAGTACGACGTTCGCAGGAGGCGTTGGCGCATTTGGGCATCACTTCAGGGGACGATCCGCGCGGCGAAAGTGGAGAACAGATTCCTGTCAAGAGTCCGCTCGCCGGGGCTGTGCTGGAAAAGCAGGTCACCACCGGGACAGCGATCACTTCCGGCATGCCGCTTTTTGTTGTGAGCGACCTATCCACGTTATGGGCGCTTGCGGAAGTTGACGAAACGAAACTCGCTCAGCTCAAAGTGGGGCTGCCGGTGGAAATTCGCGTGGCGGCTTACCCTGAAGAAATCTTCCCTGGCGCGATCATTTTCATTGGCGACACGCTCGACCCCAAAACCCGGCGTGTCACCGTGCGCTGCCAAGTTCCGAATTCGCAGGGCAAACTGAAACCGCAGATGTACGCTACCCTGTCGTTCGGCGAAGGCGAGGCCCGCTCGTTCCTCGCGATCCCAGCGCAGGCCGTGCAAGACCTCGACAACAAAGCCGTGGTCTTTGTAACTGAAGATCAAAAAACCTTTGCGCCCAGAGAGGTCGCCCTCGGTCCCGAGATAGAGGGTTGGGCAGAGGTGCTCTCTGGCCTTCGTCCCGGCGAACGCATTGCAACCGCCGGTAGTTTCCTGCTCAAATCGGAACTCTCCAAATCCGCCGCTGACGCTGAAGAGTAGCTATGAGTGTCCTCGATCGCTTCGTGGCCGGCGCTTTGCACCAACGTCTGTTCGTGCTTCTTTGCCTCGCGGGTCTCATGGTCGCCGGTTATCTTTCTTATCAAGGCGTTCCAGTAGAAGCGTTTCCAGACCTCACCAACAACCAAGTTGTCGTCGTCGTAGAGGCTCCAGGCCTCGCTGCCGCCGAAGTCGAGCAACGCATCACCTACCCGCTCGAAACTGCGGTGATGGGCGTCCCTGGAGCTGAGCAAGTCCGTTCTCTCTCCAAGTTCGGTCTCGCCTTGATTACCATTGTCTTTGAAGACAACGTTTCTGTCTACTTTGCTCGCCAGCTCATCACCGAACGTCTGGCCGAAGCGCGAGAGCGACTCCCTGCCGGCGTCAATCCGACTTTGGGCCCCGTCGCCACGGCGTTCGGCGAGATTTATCAGTATCTCGTTGAGGGCGACAACATTGACACGATGACCACAAAGACGGTCCACGACTGGGAGGTGCGCAGTCGCCTTCGTTCGGTGAAGGGCGTTAGCGAGGTCAATTCGTGGGGTGGACTGACCAAGCAATTTCACATCATTGTCGATCCCCAGAAGCTGGAAAAATACGGGCTCTCTCTCCATCAGCTCTTTCAAGCCATTGTGAATAATAACGCCTCGTTCGGCGGCGGCTTCATCGAACATCATTCGGAACGCTACACGGTGCGAGGCCTGGGCCTCGCCGCCGGCGAGGATGATTTGCAGCGCATCGTCCTTGCCTCGGAAAGCGGCGTCCCCATCCTCGTGCGTGATGTCGCCGACGTGCGGATTGCGCCGATGCCAAGACATGGCGCCGTCACTCATGACGGTCGGGGCGAAAGCGTGGCCGGCATGGTGATCTTGCTTAAAGGAGAAAACGCCAAGATCGTCTCCGAACGCGTGAAAGAACGTGTTGCTGAATTGAACCGCACCCTTCCCCACCATATCGCCCTCCGTCCCTTCTACGACCAAACTGAAGTGATCGACCGCACCACGCACACATTGCGCAAGAATCTCCTCGAAGGCTCATTGCTGGTCATTGCCGTGCTTCTGCTTTTCCTGAAAGATGTGCGCGCCGCGCTGCTAGTGGCGCTGGTCATCCCGCTTGCGATGTTGACTGGATTCATTGGCATGCGCTTGTGGGGAGTGTCAGCCAACCTCATGTCACTTGGCGCTATCGACTTCGGCCTGATTGTCGATGGGGCCGTGGTGATGATGGAAAATTTCATTCGCCACCGAGGCGAGCAGCAACATCAAGCGGGGTCGCCGTCACACGTTGAACCTCTAGAGTTCTTTATCACCGCCGCGCGAGAAGTCGCTCGGCCAGTCTTGTTTGGCGTGTTGATCATCGTTGCCGTGTATCTGCCGATTTTCACACTGCAAGGACTGGAAGGCAAGATGTTTCGCCCCATGGCGATCACTGTCTGTTCCGCGATCTTGGGCTCATTGATCCTCTCACTGACAGTTATCCCCGTCTTATCTTCGTTTCTCCTCCGTCTTACCAGTGGTGAACACCACGAGCCGCGGTTCCAGCGGCTGCGCCAGCGCTACCTCGCCCATCTTGCCGACGTGATGGACCACCGCTATCGCGCCGTAGGGGTCGCCCTTTTTATCGTCACGCTCGCTATTGGCTCTGTCCCATTCCTGGGGACCGAATTCATGCCGAAGCTTGACGAAGGGTCGATTCTCATTGAAACTCGCAAACTGCCTTCGATCTCCCTCACCGACTCGGTGGAAATTTCCTCACGCATTGAGCGCCTTCTGCTCCGCTTCCCGGAAGTGAAACATATTGTGACGAAAATCGGGCGACCGGACGTGGCGACGGAAGCGATGGGCATCTATCAAGGCGATGTGTATGTCATCTTGCGCCCGATAGAAGAATGGACCACCGGACGGAACAAAGAGGGGCTGATTCAAGCAATGGCTGACGCACTCGCACAGATGCCCGGCGTCTCCTTCAATTTCACCCAACCTATGGCGATGCGCTTGGACGAAGTGGTCTCCGGCGTCAAATCGGATGTTGCGGTGAAAGTCTTCGGCGCGGACTTCGCCACGCTGGAGCGGCTGGGCCAACAAATACAGGAAGTGCTCTCGCCCATCCGAGGGATGGCGGATTTGCAAGTGGAAGTGTTGTCCGGCGCCGCACAGTTACAAATTGTGATCGACCGAGAGGCTATGGCTCGCTATGGACTGAACGTCGCCGATGTGCGCGAAGTCATTGAAACAGCAGTCGGCGGCGCAGTAGCCACGGAGATGCTCGATGGCGTCCGCCGTTTTAGCGTGGTCGTGCGCTTCCCAGATGAACTGCGAGCCAACCCTACTGCCATTCGCGCCATCCTGCTGACCGCGCCAGGCGGCGAACGTGTGCCCTTGGAACGAGTGGCGAATGTGACCACCGTGCACGGCCCAGAAGTCATTAACCGCGAAGACGGCGAGCGCCGACTTGTGGTGCAAATGAACGTGCGTGGGCGCGACATCGGCGGCTTCGTTGCCGAAGCCGAACACAAACTCAATGCAGCACTGCAGTTGCCTGCAGGTTATTATTTGCGCTGGGGTGGACAATTCGAAAATCAGCAGCGCGCGATGCGGCGACTGACGCTTGTTATTCCCCTGTCGCTGCTCATTATCTTCTTGCTTTTGTTTGCAACCTTTCAACGCGTGCGACAGGCGCTGCTGGTGATTCTCAATGTTCCGTTCGCTCTCGTCGGCGGGATCGCGGCCTTGTGGCTCCGGGGCATTAACCTGAATCTCTCCGCCTCGGTCGGCTTCATCGCCTTGTTCGGCGTGGCGGTGTTGAACGGCGTGGTCCTCATTGCCGCGGTCAACACGCTGCGAGACGAACAGCAGTCATTACGAGAGGCGATCCTTACGGGCGTGGGCCGACGCTTGAAACCAGTGTTAATGACAGCCCTCGTTGCCGCGCTGGGGTTCATCCCTATGGCGATCTCCACGGGCGCCGGGGCCGAGGTGCAACGTCCATTGGCGACCGTGGTTATTGGCGGTATCCTCACTTCAACGTTGTTGACGCTTATTGTTCTGCCATGTCTGTACGAATGGATAGAAGAGCGGCGCGGGTAAACGAGGTACCCTGAGATGACCCACACTGAGCAACAAGATACCAACGGAGCACGGCGACAAGCGCAAAGTCTAGCCGAAGCCCTTATCACTACTACGCAAGATGCGGTGGTCACCATTGATCGCCAGGGTCGTATTGAAATTTTCAACCCAGCCGCCGAGCGCATCTTTGGTTACACTCGCGCGGAAGTGCTGGGCCAAGACGTGAGAGTGCTCATGCCTGAGTTGTACGCAAAAGAACACCAAGAGTATATCGCTCGCTACGAGCGGACCGGCCAGCGACGCGCTATCGGACGCATTCGCGCGGTCGCTGCGCAACGAAAAAATGGCCAGGTGTTTCCCATCGAACTCTCGGTAGCGGAATTTTACGTAGGAGAAGAGGTGCGATACGGCGCGCTCATCCGCGACATCTCGGAAAAAGTCAGACTCCAAGAACAACTCGTCGAACGAGAGCGCCTCGCCGCCGTCGGCACGACCGCAGCCACGTTCGCCCATGAAGTGGGGAATCCACTCAATAGTATGTATATGGCCGCGCAACTGCTCGAGCGTCGCCTCGGCAAACAGCGGGAGGCGGACGATGAAGCGCTCAGAGCTCCGCTGCGGAACATCCTCGGCGAGATGAGACGGCTGCAAGCGCTTCTCGAAGAGTTCCGCACTCTGGCCCGCCGACAGAAATTGACGCTGAAGCCGGTGGCGCTTTCCACACTCATCGCGGATGTCTGTGCAGCCGAAGCTCCCGCTTACTCAGCTTGCGGCGTCACGGTTGCGCATCACCTCTCGGCGGACCTTCCGGAGATCGAAGCAGATGCGGAGAGACTACGCCAAGTGTTGTTGAACCTGTGTAAAAATGCGGTCGAGGCAATGCCACAAGGCGGGCAACTTACCGTGCGAGCGTCGCAGTCAGGCGAGCAGATCAAACTAGAAGTGAGTGACACCGGGGTAGGCATTCCTCCCGGAGTCGACATTTTTGAACCATTTACGACGACCAAGTCGCAAGGAACCGGCCTGGGACTGACCATAGCCCGGCAGATCATTGCAGTGCATAAAGGAAGCCTGAGCTATCACAGCATCCCCGGACAAGGGACCACCTTCATTCTTGAGTTGCCCATTAAACAAACTGTTGGGACTGCCTAGTCCGCACCTCTGCCCTTCTCATCGAGAGACGACTTCGCTGGGCGTCGAGGCGAGTGTTCCCATTCGTGCAAAATTCGTTTCCGCTTCTTCTTGAAAATAAGAAGATACTCGCCAAGAGCGAACAGGGCATTGCGGGAACTTCTTGGGAAATTCCCCGCAACATCGCTTGAAACCCCGCCAACTCAGCCTTTTACTAGCTGCGGCATTTGTTGTGCTAGCAGAATAGAGCGAGAGAGGAGAACGCTATGTTAGTGCGACACCGAATGACCGTTGATCCAGTGATCATCTCCCCACACGACACCTTAGCAGGAGCAAGAGAGAAGATGACGGCTGGTACATTTCGCCGTCTCCCCGTTGTTCAGGACGGCGCTTTGGTCGGCATCCTCACGGATAGAGACATTCTTCGTTTTACCGGTTCGGAAGAGCGCACCCGCGTGGTGGGCGCGATGACCGAAAACCCCTTGACGGTTTCACCAACAATGCCGGTGGAGGAGGCGGTGCGCCTGATGCTCAAGCATCAAATCGGCGGTCTGCCCGTACTCGAAAATGGGAAAGTCGTGGGCTTGATCACGACCAGCGATGTCATGCAAGCGTTTCTGGAAGTGTCCGGCGTCTCAGCTCAGGGCAACGTACGCATTGATTTACTGCGCACGGGCAAAGAGGGAGATTTGACAGACGCGGCGGCAGTCATCAACCAGAATGGTGGAGAAGTGTTAGGCGTGGGCTCCTATCGAGACCCGTGGAGCGAGCAGCCGCTTTTTTACCTGCGCCTGCGCGGCCTTGAACCAGGAGTCGCCTCAAAAGCACTGGAAAACAAAGGGTACACCGTGCTCAGCGTACACTGAGCCTACTCGAACAAATGAATACTTCCACGTTTACTCTTTCTCATTCTACGTCTGCAAGATTGGACGCCTTGACGTATGGCTTGGATTGATGACTATCGGAGCAAGCGGCGGACGGCGGCGGAGGCCGTTCGGCTCATCAAGAGCGGCGATCGCGTTTTCACCAGCGGCAACGCGGCCACGCCGCGCCCCCTGTTGCGCGCGCTCATGGAACGGCGCTCTGAACTCACCAATGTTGAACTGGTCCACCTGTTGCTGCTCGGAGATGAATTCTCGGCGACGGAGTTCACAGGTCACTTTCGTCACAACGCTTTTTTTGTCGGACCCGGCGACCGCCGCGCTGTCAACAGCGGCGCGGCGGACTACACGCCGATTTTTCTCTCGGAAATCCCGACGCTGTTCACAAGCGGCGTCCTGCCGCTCAACGTAGCCCTCTTGCAAGTGTCCCCGCCGGATGAACACGGGTTCATGAGTCTCGGCCTTGAAGTGCTGGCGTCCAAAGCCGCGGCGGAGACGGGGTGCACCGTCATCGTGCAAGTCAACGAGCAGATGCCGCGCGTCCTCGGCGATTCGTTTCTCCACGTCTCTCACGTTCATGCGATTGTTGAAACGAATGAACCCTTGCCGGAACTTGAGAAAGGCGGCTTCGGCGAGGTCGAACGACAGATCGGGCAACACATCGCCGCCTTGATTCCCGACGGCGCCACTTTGCAAACGGGCATCGGCGCGATTCCGGATGCGGTGTTGGCGAGCCTCTCCGGCAAACGCGACCTCGGCCTCCACACCGAAATGATCTCGGACGGGGTCAGGCAAGCAATGGAAGCCGGGATTTTCACCGGCGCAAAAAAAACCTTGCACCCCGGCAAAGCGCTCGCCACGCTGATTTTCGGCTCGCATGAACTTTATCAATTTGTTGACAACAACCCGGCGTTTGAGTTGCACCCTTCTACCTATACCAACGACCCCTTTATCATCGCCCAGAACGACAACTTGATTGCGATCAACTCCGCGCTTGAAGTCGATCTTACTGGGCAAGTCTGCGCGGACTCGATCGGTCCGGCGATCTACTCAGGGTTTGGCGGACAATTGGACTTTATCCGTGGGGCGGCCCGCTCGCGCGGGGGCAAACCCATTATCGCGCTCCCAGCCACCGCCCGCAACGGAGAACTTTCCCGCATCGTCCCGCAATTGAAACCCGGGGCCGGGGTCGTCACCACTCGCGGCGACGTCCATTACGTGGTGACAGAATTCGGCGTGGCGCAACTGTACGGGAAAAGCTTGCGACAACGAGCGCAGGCGCTGATCGCTATTGCTCACCCGCAATTCCGTGACGCTTTAGCGCGAGCAGCCCGCGAACGAAATGTACTGTAAACAAACAAGGGAGGAATAGCTATGTTCATGACGGAAGTCTTGAGTCGGTGCAGCGAACTCGAACAACGCGTTGCGAATATCTATAGCCAATTTGCCGGCAGCCTCAACGACGACAAAGAACTGGAAAGCTTCTGGCTAGGCATGGCGGAAGAAGAAAAACACCACGGCAAGATTCTCGCCGCGGAAAAGGCGGCGTTGGAAGTCGATTCCGACACCGGGTACTTCATGCCCGAGTTCGCCGCCAAGTTGACGGAAATGGACGCTCTGCTCAGACGCGCTGAAGGGAAAGCCAAACTGGGAGTGACAAAGGATGAAGCGTTCAGTGTCGCGCTGGAACTGGAACGCTCCGAGTTAAACACTATCTACCGCGACCTGGTGCTGATGGGCCGAGCAGCGGTGAAACTCATGGCGCGCCACATGGATCAATCCCTCTCCCTCCCCAAACATCAACGAGGGCTCATCGAAGGGATGAAACGCTTTATGCCGAGCAACACCGTGCTCCAACAAGCGGAAGCCTGGGCCAAAGAGAACCGTATCGCTTAAGAAGGGCGTGCGTAGTAATGGGGCGACAGCGCGGCAGACCGACCCACAAGTCGAGGTGGAAGGACGCAACGCAACGTGCTTGATTGAGAACCCAGGATGGAAACGTTGAGTATTGACGCGCTGCTCCCCTCCGCCATAGCCCAAAAAGCGGAAACGGTCGGAGCGCAAAAGTGCTGTCTCTCGTTTTGGCCTCTCCTGCTGCTGGCGATGTTGGCGGGAGCCTTTATTGCTTTTGGCGCCATCTTTTCCACCACTGTCAGCGCGGGAGCAGCTGGCGTTTTGCCCTTTGGAGTTGTTCGTTTATTAAATGGACTTGTTTTTTGCGTCGGCCTGATTCTCGTCGTCGTAGGGGGAGCGGAGCTGTTTACTGGCAACACGTTAATCAGCATGGCGTGGGCAAGCGGCACGGTAACGACGAGCCAGGTGTTGCGAAATTGGGGGGTCGTGTATATCGGTAACCTGCTGGGAGCAGTGGGGACAGCCCTGCTGCTCTACTACTCACGTCAATATACGTTCGGCGGCGGCGCCGTCGGATTGACGGCGCTGGAAATCGCGCGGGCAAAACTCTCGCTCGGATTTGTGCAAGCCGTCGCGCTCGGCATTCTCTGCAACGCACTAGTGTGTCTCGCGGTCTGGCTCTGTCTAGGGGCTCGCAGCACTGCCGATAAAATCTTGGCCATTGTGTTTCCTATCAGCACCTTCGTCGCGGCAGGGTTTGAGCACAGCATCGCCAACATGTACTTCATTCCGATCGGATTATTGGTCAAAGCAGACGCCGCTTTTCTCAGCGTAGTGGGAAAAAGCGCGGCGGATTATCCCTCGCTCACGTGGTCGAACTTCTTCTTTCTCAACCTCTTTCCGGTCACGATCGGCAATGTCATCGGAGGAGGAGTCCTGGTCGGACTCGTCTATTGGTTGATCTATTTACAACCGGCGTCGCCGCAAAAACAAGAGACCATTCGGTAGCAACACGCCCGTCGATCATTCGTGGACATTGCCTCTGATAGAAGGCCCGGTCTCTCAAGCAGCAGAAGGAGAGGTCTCTACTTTTGCTCCTCAGGAATGAGACGCAACGTCAACGGGTGCGACAAGAATCGAACGAAGATATCGCTCCAATATTTTCCGGCCATCGCATCAGCAACCGTTTTGGCCACGTTCGGCGCGTCTTCGCCCTTCACCTGATCAAACTGCTGACCAGCAATTTTGATAGCCAGGTACGGTGCAGTTTTGTTTTTGGTGACTCTCTCGGCGGCGCGCGTTCCCAACCGAACGTAGACCTGACCGTCAATCACTACCAACCAGACCGGAAACCAATATTCTCCTTCTTCAGGACCAACCGTGCGAATTTGGAGCGTGTCTTCTTTGGCGAACGCCTGTGGATTCCAGTCCCCGGCTCTCGCCGCAGCCTGGCTTGCGAAGAGAAGACCACTACTCAAAGCGAAGAGTGAGAATAGCCGATAGAGGCGCATAGGTTATCCTTCTTCTGGCTGAATGGCTTGGCGCATTTGCCCCGTTGTAGCGGATTTCCACCCTGCTATGCCAGCCCTGAGACGCCGCCTCCCGAGCACCGATAGCTCAGCGCCCAACATTGCTGTACAATCCCGCCCGTTGCTCGACCAAGCTACAAGGAGGGGACATCTATGGCTTGGCCTGTACGCTATCAACTCGTCGGATTGCTTGCGGTCGGCAGCGCCATCAATTATGCCGACCGGGTGAATATCTCGGTCGCCGCTCCAGCGATAATGGCGGCGCTAGGCTGGGAGGAAGCGCGCTTTGGCGTCATCTTTTCTGCGTTTCTCGCGGGGTACGGCCTTTTGCAAATTCCCGGCGGCGCCCTGGCCGATCGCTGGGGAGCCAAACTCATTATCGCCTGGGCCTGTGTGGGGTTTTCTCTGTTTACCGCGTTAACACCATTTGGAGGCGCTTCCTTCGCGTTGTTGCTCGCGATTCGCTTCTGCGTCGGTCTGTTCGAGTCCATGACCTTTCCCGCCTACGCCTCATTGAATTCTCGCTGGATTCCTCGCGCCGAATTCAGCCGCGCACAAACGGCAAGTCTCTCCGGCGTATATATCGGCCAAACGCTCTCTTATCCGATCACGACTTGGCTTGTGTTGACGTTCTCCTGGCCGGTCGCCTTTTATTTCAACGCCGCGCTTGGCGGACTGTGGCTGATCGCCTGGCTGCGCTTCGCAGCGAATACGCCAGCCAGCCATCCCAAAATCACCGAAGCAGAAATACAGCACATCGAAGCTGGGCGCTCCGCTCAATCCGCCTCGACGGTGCCGCTTTCCTTCTGGCGCGTCCTCAAAGAGCCGCAGGTCTTGTGGCTTTCCCTTGCTTACCTCTGTCTGGTCTATGGCTTGTGGATGATCGTGCTTTGGTTGCCAACGTACCTGGTAAAAGCCCGTGGATTGTCCATGCAAGCGATGGGCTGGATTGGCATGATCCCGACGTTCGCCAGTTTTGGAGGCCTCGTGAGCGGCGGTGTGCTTTCCGACATCCTGTTACGTCATGGCTTCAGCGTCCGGTCCGCGCGCGCGCGCGGACCCGCCTTGTGTATTGCCGTCGCCGTGCCATTTCTGATTGTGGCAGCGCTTACGCCTTGGCCTGGAGTATCAATTGCGTGCCTCACCCTTTACCTCTACCTCGCCAACGCGGCGGGCGGCGGATTTTGGGCGGTCCCGCGGGAACTGAACCCTCACCAAGTCGGCGTTATTTCTGGGGTGATGAATTGCGCCGGCAATTTTGCCGGGATTTTCGGACCGATGAGCGCGGGGTTTTTCGTCTCCGGCTCTGGCAACTGGGCCTTGCCCTTCTTAGCTGCAGCTAGCGCCGCCATGCTCTCTTTTCTGGTTTTCTATTTTATGGTCGTGCCTGAGCCCCTCCAAGAGAAAAACGTACTGCTCGGGGCTGCGCCACGGGAAGCAAGGGGTTAACGGGAATTTTCATCATCCCACCCGCGCCAACTCCAAGCGTCCAGCCCAGCGGTCTTCGAGGGTAGTGCGCAGTTGACGAGAAGCCGGGGAAGTCAGATCGGGATCTTTAGCTAACCATGCGACAGCCTCCTCACGGGCGATTTCCAGGATGCGGCTGTCGCGCACGATGTTGGCGACGCGAAAGTCCGGCAGCCCCGATTGCCGTGTCCCTAGAAATTCACCGGGACCGCGAAAGGTGAGATCGGCCTCGGCGATCCGGAAGCCATCATTCGTTTCCACCATCACGCGCAAACGACGGATCGATTCATCCGCCGAGGTGTATTGCGCCAACAAGAAACAAAACGACTCAGCCTGCCCGCGCCCCACACGTCCGCGCAACTGATGCAACTGCGCCAGGCCAAACCGTTCAGCATGTTCAATGAGCATCACAGTCGCATTAGGCACATCAATGCCGACTTCAATGACGGTTGTTGACACAAGCAACTGATGCGCGCCGGCTTTGAAGCGACGCATGACCGCGTCTTTCTCTTCCCCTTTCATGCGTCCATGCACGAGCCCAATTGAATAGCCCTTGAAGGCGGTCTTCGACAACTCCTCAGCCATGCTCGTCGCCGCCTTCAAGTCCATTTTTTCCGACTCTTCCACGAGCGGGTACACAATGTAGGCTTGATGGCCTTTGTCGATTTGCTCCTTCACCGCCTGATAGGCTTTTTGTCGCTCGCCTTCGTGGAAGATGCGGGTCGTCACCGGTTTGCGCCCCGGCGGCAGTTCATCAATCGCCGAGACATCGAGATCGCCATAGATCGTCAGCGAGAGCGTGCGCGGAATCGGCGTCGCCGTCATAAGCAGCATATCCGGATTGGCGCCCAGCTTTTTCAGGGCGGCGCGCTGCATCACGCCAAAGCGATGCTGTTCGTCAACAATCGCAAGACCAAGGCGAGCAAAGCGTACGTTGTCTTGAATCAAGGCATGGGTGCCAACGGCAATCTCTACTTGGCCTTGTTCGAGGAGGTTATATACCTCGCGCTTTTGTTGCGGTTTGAGTTCACCGGTTAGCAACGTGATCGAGACGCCGAGCTGCTCCGCCAATGGCTTGAGGGTGCGGAAGTGCTGCTCTGCTAATAGCTCGGTGGGAGCCATAAAGGCCGCTTGGTAGCCGCTATCGAGCGCGGCCAGGGCGGCGCAAAACGCGACAATAGTTTTGCCGGAACCGACATCGCCCTGCACCAAGCGATTCATGGGATGTGGAGCAGCCATATCGCGGAAGATGACTTCGAGCACCCGCTCCTGCGCGCGGGTCAGACGAAACGGCAACACGTCGTGCACCTGCCGCACCAGCGGCCCCGGCACGATCGAGAGGCCATCTTCTTTGACAATGTTACGGCGGCGCAGCGCCATGCCCAGTTGCAAGAAAAAGAGTTCGTCAAATACCACAGTGCGATGCGCCAGCGAGGCGGCGTTATTGAGCGCCGTGACATCCACCTCCAGGGTGGGCTGGTGTAAGGCCCGCAGCGCAGCGCTAAGCTCCATAAGCCCGAGACGTGTAGCGATTTCTGGCGGCGCCCCGTTCGGCACCAGCGCGACATACTCGTTGACCGCGCCGTGCACCAGGCGGCGCATGGAGCCCACCGTCATTTCAGTCGTCTTGTTGTAGATCGCCAAAATCCGCGCGGTGTCTTCCTCTTCCTCCACCAACTCCATGTCGGGGTGGATCATCCATTTCCCCCCCTTGAGCCCCATTTCTACTTTGCCAAAGAGTAGGACGCGTTGACCGAGTTGATATTTCTGCTCAAAGTATCGATGCTGATTATACCAGCGCAGAAAGAGGAATCCGGTCTCATCACGCGCCACGCCTTCGAGCACCCACCGTCGACTCCGCGTGACGAACCGGCGCCCCATGCGCACGAGTTGGCCGACCGTAGCGCCCTCTTCTCCGCCAATCAAATCGGCGATTTTACGGATCTCGCGCCGATCCTGATAGCGGAACGGGATGTGATAGAGCAGGTCTTCGACCGTGGCGATGCCCAACCGCGCCAATTGTTCCGCTCGCTTCGGCCCCACCCCCTTGACGTACTGGACAGGTTTTTTTAGCGGAGGTTGAAACGGGCGAGGGGATCGCGCCGAGGTGGAGTGCGCGTCAAAAGATGGTGGGGCGTAGTCAGTCATGGTCGTTACGAGGACCAAGCGCCGGGGTTACGCTCTTATTCCTCAGTCCTCAGCCTTCATCACTCATTCCTTCTTGCCCGGCTGATGATATTCTTGCAAGGGCCGTACATTCAACAAGTCGCAACGCAATTGTGCAATGCCTTCCGCCACCGCCCCGGCTCCGGCAATGGTCGTACAATAGGGCACGCGACATTCCAGCGCCATGCGGCGCATGGAAAACGAATCTTCTACCGAGCGGGCGCCGTCAATTGTGTTAATCACCAACGACACCTTCCCGTCGCGGATGGCGTCCACCACATGCGGCGAACCTTCGGCGACCTTGTTAATCGTTTCTACCCCGATCCCGGCGTTTCTCAAGAAATTAGCGGTGCCGTCCGTGGCGATCAAGGAAAATCCATTCTCCACCAGACGGCGAGCGATCGGCAACGTTGCTCTTTTGTCGGCGTCTCGCACGCTCAGCAGCGCCGCTCCTTCAACCGGCAGCACTGTTCCTGCCGCGATCTGCGATTTGGCGAACGCTAAGGGAAATGAAGCGTCGACACCCATCACCTCGCCTGTCGATTTCATTTCCGGACCCAGCACGGTGTCCACACCGGGAAACTTAATGAACGGAAAGACCGCCTCTTTCACACTGATATGTGTAGGAATAATCTCTTTGGTAAAGCCGATCTCACTGAGAGTTTTCCCGGCCATCACCCGAGCGGCAATTTTCGCCAGCGGGGCGCCAATCGCTTTGCTCACGAAGGGCACGGTGCGGGAGGCGCGCGGATTCACTTCCAGCACGTACACCACCCCACTCTGAACGGCGAACTGGATGTTCATCAAGCCAACGACGTTCAGCTCTTTCGCCAAGGCCACAGTCTGTCGACGAATCTCTTCTTGTACGCTCGAAGAGAGACTACGCGGAGGCAGCGAACAGGCGCTGTCGCCCGAGTGTACGCCCGCTAGCTCGATATGCTCCATGACGCCGCCAATAACGATCTCGTGTCCATCACTGACCGCGTCCACATCAACCTCCGTAGCGTCATCAAGAAACTTGTCAATTAAAACAGGATGTTCCGGAGAGGCCGAGACTGCTTCCCGCATGTAGCGTCGAAGCTGTGTCTCATCGTACACAATCTGCATAGCGCGTCCGCCCAGAACATACGAGGGCCTGACCAAGACCGGATAGCCAATGGAGGCGGCAATGCGCACCGCTTCCTCGGGCGAACGCGAGGTCCCATTCAGCGGTTGACGCAGCCCAAGCTTGTCGAGCGCTTCCTTGAAGCGCTCGCGATCTTCAGCCCTATCGATGGAATCGGGCGACGTGCCAAGAATCGGCACGCCTGCGCGCTCCAGCGCCACAGCCAACTTCAAGGGCGTCTGTCCGCCAAACTGGACAATGACGCCAAACGGATTTTCTTCTTTGACAATACTGAGCACGTCCTCCAGCGTCAGCGGCTCGAAGTACAATTTGTTCGAGGTGTCATAGTCCGTGCTCACCGTTTCCGGGTTGCAGTTAACCATAATGGTCTCGAAGCCGTCTTCTTTCAAAGCGAACGCGGCGTGTACGCAACAATAATCGAATTCGATGCCTTGCCCGATGCGATTGGGGCCGCCGCCGAGAATGACAATCTTCTGGCGCGTCGACGGTTGCGCCTCATCTTCGCCTTCATAGGTGGAGTACAGATAGGGCGTGTGCGCCACAAACTCGGCTGCGCAGGTGTCGACCGTTTTGTACACAGGCAAGAGCCGCCACTGCTCGCGCCGTTCCCGGATTTCCGCTTCACTACAGCCCAGCAAACGAGCGAGACGCACGTCAGAGAACCCCATCTCTTTCGCTGCGCGGAGGGTGTCTCGTGTCAATTGTCTAGCGTCTAGCGTCAAGAGTTGTTGCTCAAACTGCACAATCTGAGCAAGGTTTTCCAGAAACCAGGGATCGATCTTCGTGAGTTGATACACCTCCTCGATACTCATCCCCATCCGGAGTGCATCCGCCACATACCAGAGACGTTCCGCATTCGGCGTACGCAGTCGCTCTCGTATGAGTTCACTCTCTGGCGACTCTAGACTCTGGACTCTGGACTCTAGACTTTGCCCTTCAGTGTCTGCCCGCCAGATTTTCTCCTCAAAGCCATAGCTGCCAATCTCCAGAGAGCGTAACGCTTTCTGCAGCGACTCCTTGAATGTTCGACCGATCGCCATCGCTTCACCGACTGACTTCATCTGCGGACCAAGCGTATCTTTCGCCTGGGGAAACTTGTCAAAAGTGAAACGAGGAATTTTCACGACTACATAGTCGATGGTCGGCTCAAACGAGGCCGGAGTTTCACGGGTGATATCGTTGGGAATCTCGTCCAACGTATAGCCCACCGCGAGCTTGGCGGCGATTTTGGCGATGGGGAATCCGGTCGCTTTACTCGCCAACGCCGAGGACCGTGACACGCGGGGGTTCATCTCGATGATCACCATACGGCCCGTGTCGGGATGCACGGCGAATTGAATGTTGGACCCGCCCGTGTCCACGCCAATCTCGCGGATAATGCGCAGCGCCGCGTCCCGCATGATCTGATATTCTTTGTCGGTCAGCGTCTGCGCCGGAGCCACGGTGATAGAATCGCCGGTGTGCACCCCCATCGGGTCAAGATTTTCGATCGAGCAGATAATGACGACATTATCTTTCCCGTCACGCATCACTTCCAGCTCGAACTCTTTCCAGCCGGCGATCGACTCTTCCACCAACACCTCATGCGTCGGCGACGCGCTAAGACCCCACGAAACAATGGAACGAAACTCATCAAGAGAAGTGACAATCCCGCCGCCCATGCCGCCGAGGGTGCGCGAGGGACGCACGATCAACGGCAACCCCAGTTGCTGCAGAATCTCTTCCGCTTCGTGCAGCGAGTGGGCATAGCCGCTGCGCGGCAGGTCCAGCCCGATTCGTTCCATTGCTTCTTTGAACAGGTTGCGATCTTCCGCCTTTTTGATCGCGGGCAATTTGGCGCCGATCAGCTCCACGTTATACTTGTCGAGGACACCAGCCTCGGCAAGCTCGATCGCTAGGTTCAACCCGGTTTGTCCACCAATCGTCGGCAGTAGCGCATCGGGGCGCTCTTGGGCGATGATTTTCTCAAGCACATCGACGGTGAGCGGTTCGATGTACGTCCGATCGGCGAAACCAGGATCGGTCATGATCGTTGCAGGATTCGAGTTGACCAAGACAACACGATACCCTTCTTCTTTCAGCGCCTTGCACGCTTGCGTGCCGGAGTAGTCAAACTCGCAGGCTTGGCCAATGACGATTGGGCCCGAACCGATCAGTAAGATGGAATGAATGTCTGTCCGTTTTGGCATGAGGTGAACCAGAGACAAACTGTTATTCTACCGCGAGCTTTCCTTCCCCATCCTCCACTGCTCCATCAACGCCGTGAACCGCCGGAAAAGATAGTTGGCGTCATGTGGGCCCGGCGAAGATTCGGGATGATACTGCACCGAAAAAAGCGGATAGTCTTTATGCGCCAGTCCTTCCACGGTGTTGTCATTCAGATTGACATGCGTGAGTTCCGCGCGCCCTTGTAACGAGTCCACATCCACACAAAATCCGTGGTTCTGCGCCGTGATCTCCACTTTTCGTGTGGCCAGATCCATGACCGGATGGTTGCCGCCGCGATGTCCAAATTTGAGCTTGTAGGTGTTGCCCCCCAACGCCAACCCCATAATCTGATGTCCAAGGCAAATGCCGAAAATTGGCGTCTTCCCAACCAAGGCCGCCACGTTCTCACGGGCGTAGGGCACCGCGTCAGGATCACCCGGCCCGTTTGACAAGAAGACGCCGTCGGGCTTGAGAGCCAGGACTTCCTGCGCCGGCACGTGTGCGGGAACGACCCGTACACGACAGCCCGCTTCCACTAGATTACGCAGGATATTAAACTTGACGCCGTAGTCGTAGGCCACAACGAAGAAGTCTTGTGTATTCCGTGTTGCGTGTGGTCCGTCAGACGTGGGACGTGGGACGTGGAACGTGGAACTTTTTTCTCGATAGCCGGCTCCTAATTCCCAATGTCCTTGGGTCCAGTCATACGGATCGCTGCAAGTGACTTCTTTAACCAAGTCCCGGCCAATCAAACCCGGAGATTCTTTCGCCCGAGCCACAAGTCGCTGCGGCTCGAGATCGACCGTGGAGATGATACCTTCCTGAGCACCATAGTCGCGGAGATGACGCACCAGCGCACGGGTATCAATGCCCTGAATCCCGACAATGCCATGCGTTTTGAGATAGGCTCCTAGGCTTTGGCGCGCCCGCCAGTTGCTTTGCCGCTCCCAATACTCCTTGACAATGAAACCTTCCACGAACGGACGGCGCGACTCGACATCCTCAGCATTGACGCCGACATTGCCAATCTCAGGATAAGTCATTGTCACGATTTGTCCTTTGTATGACGGGTCCGTGAGAATTTCTTGGTAGCCAGTTAAGGAAGTATTAAAGACCACTTCCCCCATGGCCTCACCTTCTGCGCCAAAGGAGGTTCCAGTAAACACAGCGCCATCGGCAAGAGCAAGTATTGCTTTCATAATTTCGTTGTCTCTTGTCCTTCGTACACCACTCGACCCGCCACCATCGTCAGCATCACACTCCCAGTGACATCCCATTCGCCAAACGGCGTATTTCTACTTTTTGAACGCAACTGCGCGGGCACAACCTTCCATCGGCGCGTGGGGGAGAAAATTACGATATCTGCAGGGGCGCCCACGGAAAGCGCGCCATACGGCAAGCCCAAAATACGCGCAGGGTTAATCGTTAGCTTCCGCAATGCTTCGGCAGGAGAGAGCACGCCTTCGTCGACTAGTCGCAAAATCAACGGGAGCGCAGTTTCTAAGCCGACAATGCCATTGGCCGCTTGATCGAACTCCACCTCTTTCTCGTCATGCTGATGCGGAGCATGGTCTGTTGCGATGGTGTCGATCGTTCCATCTCGGAGACCTTCTTTAATGGCGTCCACATCGTCTTGCAGACGGAGTGGCGGAGCCATCTTTGCATTCGTGTTGTACCCCACCACGGCTTCCTCAGTCAGCGTAAAGTGATGCGGCGTTGCTTCCGCCGTGACCGGCAACCCTTCCGCTTTTGCTTGGCGCACGAGCGCTACCGCGCCACGGGTGCTGACGTGCGCGATATGCAGCCGTCCTCCAGTCAATCGCGCCAAAACGATATCACGAGCCACCATCACATCTTCTGCGGCATTCGGAATACCCTTGAGGCCCAGCCGTAGTGAGGTGGGCCCTTCATTCATGACTCCTCCCGTCGCCAGATGGAGATCTTCTTCGTGGACGCTGATCGGGAGATTAAACATCGCGCAATATTCAAGGGCGCGGCGCATCAGATTACTATCCATCACCGGACGGCCATCGTCGGAAATTGCCACAACTCCAGCTTCAACCATTTCGCCAATGTCCGCGAGCGATTCACCTTTCAGGCCCTTCGACAACGCGCCAATAGGAACCACCCGCGCGAGGTTGGCGGCTTGCGCCTTCTCAAGAATGTAACGGGTGACGGCGCCATTATCATTGACCGGATTGGTGTTGGCCATGCAAGCAACGGTCGTGAACCCGCCGGCCACCGCTGAGCGGGTCCCGGTCAACACGGTCTCCTTGTATTCAAAGCCCGGCTCACGTAGATGCACGTGCATGTCGATAAAGCCAGGCGCGACGATCATCCGGCTGGCGTCGATACCGGAGTCTCCAACATTGAGGAAACTGCCCGGCTTCTCAACTGCTCGAACGAGTCCGTCTTCAACCAACACATCGAGCGGCGCTTCGCGGTTGTTCGCGGGATCAATGACGGTTCCACCGTGAATAACAATTTTCATAGTTCAAGAAAGTAGCCAATAGTCAGCATGAGGTCTTGTTGCTTTACGTTCTTTGTCCTTAATCCACATTCGGCAATCTGCAATATTATCGACTCGCCGCCCGCCGCTTCGTCACCCGGTCTTCTTTGGCGGACGCGCTAGGTTCGTCAGAGATTTCTTTTCCACGAGCAGTCAGCAGATACAAAATCGCCATCCGCACAGCCACGCCATTCGTCACCTGATTCAGAATGACTGAGTAAGGACCATCCGCCACTTCCGAAGCGATCTCGACACCACGATTCATGGGCCCTGGATGCATCACCAACACTTCGGGTTTGGCCTGAGCCAAAGCAGTGGCCGTAATGCAGAAGTGCCGCGCATAGCCTTCCGAGCTTGGCAAAAAATTGCGGTCCTGACGCTCTCGCTGTAAGCGTAACGCCATCACCACATCCGCCCCTTCTACTCCAGCCCGCAAATCGGTATGTAGTTCAACGCCCCACCGAAAAAATTCTGGCGGCAGCAATGTCGGAGGGCCAACCAAGCGCACCTTGGCTCCAAGCGTAAGCAAGGCCAACGTGTTGGAGCGCGCCACCCGACTATGCAAGACATCTCCGACAATGGCGATCGTCAGGCCGGCGATTTTCCCTTTATGTTCACGAATGGTCATCATGTCGAGCAACGCCTGAGTGGGGTGCTCATGGGTGCCATCTCCAGCATTGATCACCGGACAGTCCATCAGCCGCGCCAAGAGGTGAGGCGCGCCGGACGAGGGGTGACGGATCACAATAGCTGAGGGTCGCATCGCTACCAGGTTGCGGGCAGTATCAACAAGCGTCTCCCCTTTCGTCATGCTGCTCGTCGCGGTCGAAATGTTCACAGCGTCCGCAGACAAGCGTTTCGCGGCAATCTCAAATGAGGTCCGGGTTCGCGTACTGGCTTCATAAAAGAGATTGATGACCGTCTTGCCTCGCAAGGTCGGCACTTTTTTCACTTCGCGTTCGGAAATTTCGCGGAAGGATTCAGCCGTATCCAAAAGGAACAGCAGCTCTTCAGCGGACAGCCCTTCGATGCCAAGGAGATGGCGATGCGTAAATGTCACGGTCGCCCCCTACTCGATGACCACTTCGTCTACACCGTCGCATTCAATCAAGCGTACGGACACACGCTCGTCGCGCGCGGTCGGTAAGTTTTTTCCTACGTAATCAGCGCGAATTGGCAATTCTCTATGTCCACGGTCCACCAATACCGCCAACTGAATGTTGAGTGGCCGACCAAAGTCAATCAAGGCGTCCAAAGCGGCCCGCACAGTCCGCCCGGTATACAGGACATCGTCCACCAACACGATACGGACATTTTCGACGCTAAAGGGAATCTTCGTGCCTCGCACCTCCGGACGCGCCAGACTGCGGCCCACATCGTCGCGATAGAGCGTGATGTCAATCTCTCCACACGGCACATCTTTGCCCTCGATCTCCTTGATGGTCGCCGCCAAGCGGCGTGAGAGAAAGGCACCGCGTGTGTAAATCCCGACGAGGGCCAGTTGCTCCGAGCCCTGATTTTTCTCCAGGATTTCGTGGGCAATGCGAGAGAGCGCACGCTGAATGGCCGAGTTATCAAACACAGTGCGCATCCACGTTTTCCTCCCCAGACAAAAAAAAGCCCCCTCGCCGGAGCCAGGGGGCTAGAGAATTGCTACTTGTAGTGGCGTTTGTTGTCATAGCTACCCTTCCTAACCTCTCTGGGTCAGATTAAAAGGTCGAGATTTTGTAACGCTCTTCAGAGGAACTGTCAAGCGAAGCCGCGTCTCGGTAATGGTGCAGTTTGATCCCGATCGTGGGTTCCCGTAGGGGCAGGCTCCCGTGCTGCCCATCTTGCGGGCAACCACAGGGGTCGCCCCGGCATACGGTGCGAGGCGAAACTGCACCACTACCAACGTCTATCAGGGTTCGCCTCTGGAAAGCGCCGCTTCGCTTTTCGCTCCGCCATCGGCCTACGGTTGAGCATACGCCCCGCCATCAAGCGGCAAAAATGGCCGCTCTCCATCCAGTGTTTGCGGGGTCACGAAATACGAGCCCCCGGTAAGTGGTCGCCAGACGCCCTCCGCTGCTCGTTCATTTCCACCAGTCGCCCATCCACTGACGCCTCCCAAGATTGCTCCAGCCACTCCCACGGAAAGTTTGACCGGGAAATAGACGACACTCAGCAAGGGAGAAAGCACCCCTTTGGAAAACTCCACTCCCAACGTTCTTTCCTTTTGAGGAGTCTGAGCTTGCTCCAGTTCAGCAGTCCAGCCTGTTCCACACCAAAAGACGAGCCCCATCACCATCACACCTAGATATGTCTTCATTCCCATCTTCCTTTCTGATAACAATACCACACTCTTATTTCTACCATAGAACTCGGCTGCCTTAATGGCAACGGAAAAGGCGATAAAAGTTTTTCCGGTATGAACCGATTTGTTTTCAGAGCAGAGAACGAAAGAAAGACATGTGGGGCCATGAAGGTTTCACAGTTTTTCGTTCCGCCTAAGGAGTAGTGGAGGCGCATGCAGCACGTTGACAAGCGGGTCATCCCACAAGATTCTAAGGTTTTCAGTCGCTTGCAAGAAAGAACGTTTCTTGTCGCACTGCTTTTCGTCTTTTCCGTGGTGCTTGTGTATGGAGTATCCTTAGCAACTACAACCTCCCCGACATTCCTGGCCTCTAAGCATCTCCTCCTCTTGTTCTGCACAAGCCTCGCTGTGGTGGTAGTGAGAAATCTTCTGCGCACGCAAGCGACACTCAAGGCGAGTGAAGCACGGTTTCACCAGATGGCGACCAATATACCGCAAGGCGTCATCTATCAATTTGTACTGCAGCCGGACGGGTCCACAAGTTTTCCTTATGTTAGTCCGAGCTGCCAAGCACTCTTCGGTATCACACCAGACGACATCCAAAATGACGCGAGGGCGCTTATCCAACTTCTCCATCCGGACGATCACGCTAGCTTTGAGCAGTCCGTCGCGCATTCCGCTCAGACCTTGAACCCGTGGCAATGGGAAGGCCGTTTTCTCGTCGAGGAACAGGTACGCTGGATGCACTGCGCCTCGCGACCAGAACGACAACCCAATGGCGACATTTTATGGAATGGCATTCTCATGGATGTCACCGAGAAGGAAAAAACGGAGGAAGAGTTAGCCCGTCACATGGAAGATTTGGAGGCGTCCAGAAACGCCCAAGAGAAGACGAATGCCCATCTGATGACGCTCTTAGAAGAACTTGAGGTCGCTAAAAAACGCGCTGAGGACGCGGCGCGCTCCAAGAGCGAATTTTTAGCGACTATGAGTCATGAAATCCGCACCCCCATGAATGGCGTCATTGGGATGACCGGGCTGCTGCTCGACACGTCGCTGACCGCGGAACAACGAGACTATGCTGAGACAGTGCGTCACTCAGCCGATGCGCTCCTCACGATCATCAATGACATTCTCGACTTCTCCAAAATTGAGGCAGGGAAATTAGATTTGGAGATTATCGACTTCGATCTCCGTACGGCTGTTGAAGAGGCAGTTGATCTGTTCAGCAGCCAGGCTGCTCACAAAGGTCTTGAACTTGCTTATCTGATTCACGCCGACGTTCCCACTGCCCTGCGCGGCGACCCGGGTCGCGTCCGACAGATTCTTATCAACTTAGTAGGGAACGCCATAAAATTCACCTCTCAGGGAGAAGTCACTATCGAGGTCCTGGCTAATCCGCCAGAATCTCTTCGTGGGAAAAACATTCCTCCGACGCTTCCCACCGAGCCGCAATCCCCCACTTCAGCTCTTTTGTATTTTTCGGTGACAGACAGCGGGATCGGCATTCCTATCGACCGACGGGAGCGACTCTTCCAATCATTCTCACAAGTGGACACTTCCACGGCTCGAAAATACGGCGGCTCTGGTCTCGGGTTAGCCATTTGCAAAAAGCTTGTGGAAATCATGCACGGAGAGATTGGGCTGGAAAGCGAACCAGGCAAAGGCAGCACCTTCTGGTTTACTGTTCAACTTGAGCAACAACCTCCGGGGGCGGCTCCTGCAGTGGAGTGCACGGATCTTCGTGGGATGCACGCCTTAATTGTCGATGACAACAAAACCAATCGGCACATTTTCCGTCATCAACTGCAGAGCTGGAACGTCACTTCAGACGAGGCTTCGGATGGTCCTCAAGCCTTAGAGAGGTTGCGGGACGCCGTGGTTCAGGGACGTCGCTACGACTTTGCGCTGCTCGATTTCATGATGCCATCAATGGACGGCATCGAACTGGCCCGCATGATCAAGGCCGATCCAGCACTGGCTCAAACTAAGTTATTACTGCTGACCTCCGCCGGGCAACGCGGCGACGGTCAGCTCGCACGTGAGGCGGGGCTCGACGGATACCTCACCAAGCCTGTGCGACACACCCATCTGTGGGGGTGCCTCACCAGAATCATGGGACGCAATACTCCACTACAGCAGACTCTAACTCCCCTGATCACACGCCATACCGTGAAAGAAGAAAACGTGCAAAGCCGTTTCCCTATCCTTGTCGTTGAGGATAATCCCGTGAACCAAAAATTGGCGGTGCGCTTACTTGAAAAACTCGGGTACCGAGCGGATATTGCCGCCAATGGCTTCGAAGCAGTCACCGCTGCAGAACGCATCCCGTATGCCCTCATTCTCATGGACTGCCAAATGCCGGAAATGGATGGCTTCGAGGCCACGAAACTGATTCGCGAACGAGAACTGGTCCGATCCGTGGGAGATGAAACGTCTCCAGCCCTCCCCTGCGCGCCAACGTACGATCCGTCTGCCCCATCGGCTGGCCCTTCTCACTCGTTCCGTTTCCACACTCCCATTATCGCCATGACCGCAAACGCCATGCAGGGCGACCGCGAGCGTTGTCTCGAAGTCGGAATGGACGACTATATCTCTAAACCAATCAAGCCGGACCTCTTGAAGCTCGCTCTCGAACGCTGGGTCTCGCACCAGAAAGCTGGAGAGCATTCAGCTCAAGAAGCCGCGTAGAGATTGGCAGCTGAAGGACCGCAACGTCATGCTCACCCCAGCATCTTCTTCTTGCCTCTGCATCATGTCTTGACCCTAGCGGTGCCACATGACGAAGCGCATTCTCCTTGATCAGCTCAGACCCGGCATGTTCGTCGTTGGCATCGACAAATCATGGTGGCAGACCCCGTTCCTGTCTCACAAATGGACAATTCAAGGCCCCGATGACATCAGGAAGCTCAGAGAAGTTGGCGTCCGCGAAGTTGATATTGACTTGGAGCACGGCTGTGATGTGGAGGAGCAAGCAGCCCCGCCAGAGCCGCCACCTACACTGGTCGAAGCGCTAGCGCCCTTTGCACCAGCGGACATTCTTGTTTCACCTTCACAGCAAGTTATCCGCTCGTCCACGACGTCTCCTCGCACTTTGAGTGAACTCACCGCAGCGATACCTGTCGTACACGCGATGCGCAACGAAGCAATCGCCGTCATGGCAGGAATCTTTGAAGGCGTCAAAATCGGAAAACCAATCGACAGTCCAGTCCTCAAACATGCAGTGAGCGGCGTACTCGACAACATCCTGCATCATGCCGAAGCCACGTTAATTCTCACGCAAATGCAGCGTTTCGAAAACACGCTCTTAACTCACGCAGTTGATGTCTGCGTGTTAGCGCTTCTCTTTGGCGTGCAACAGGAACTGCCGACGACGCAACTTGAAGCGCTCGGTGTCGGCGCCATGTTGCACGACATCGGCAAGACCCGGCTCCCACGCCACCTGCTTCGTAAGACAAGTGAAAGTAATCCACAAGCGCAAAAATTATTGCGGGAACACCCGCGCCTCGGCCTCTCAGTATTGGCAAACCAAAAAGATCTCGATCAAGACGTGCTCCGCATTGTCGTGGAACACCATGAGTGCGCGGATGGGTCGGGCTTTCCACTCGGACACACTGCAGAAAAGCTCTCTCCTTTGAGCCAAATGGTCGGGCTGGTGAACGTCTATGATGAGCTGGTGAGTGGGCAGGCTGGGCATGCAGCGCACCAACCCACCCAAGCCCTGCGCCGGTTATATCAACTGGGCAAGAGCGGTGTTTTCGTCAGCGACCAGATCATGGCTTTTATTCGCGCACTTGGAGTCTATCCAATCGGCGCGGTCGTCGCCCTGAACACCGGAGAATACGGCATTGTCATGGCAACCAATTCCACCGAGTCACAGAAACCCACCGTACTTGTTGTCACTGACAAGAATGGCCGTTCCTACGCTCACCCTCGGCTCGTCAATCTCGCGGAGCAAGCAAGCAGCGAGCCCGCCACAGCAATCACTCGCCCGCTCGAAGCGATCACCATTCCCATTCGCTTGGCGGATTATTTTAAAGAGATTTGGTAAACATGGCGTCCAAAGAACAGCTCCCTTCTCCGACCGAGCAGGCCAGGCATCCGCTGACGCCAGAACTCCGTGGATTTCTTCATGCCCTCCCGGTCGCAGCCGCTGTCGTCGATTCCCTGGGACGGATCCTTGGTTTCAACGGCGAAGCAGAAAATCTGCTGGAGTGGGGCGAGTCCGTTTGTGTGGGCTGCTCTTTACATGAACTGATCGACTGCACGTTTCCTCAGGAAGCGAGCCCGGAACCGTGCTGCCCGATCGTGCACGTCCTCGGCTCCGGCTTGCCGATGTTGACACCGCAGACCTGGATTCGCACGCGAAGCGGCGCGCGGCGCCCAGTCGAATTCCGCTGTTCACCTTTGACTCATGCGCACGCTCCCTGCGCAGTCGTGACCTGGCGCGATACCAGTCAGCAACTTCATCTGGAGGAAGACCTCCACCGGTTAGCCTCAATTCCAGAAGAAAGCCCCAACCCCATTGTGGAGTTCGATCAGAGCTACACCCTGTTGTACGCCAATCCGAGCATGATGGCGCTCATCGATCAGTTTGGGTTTGCAGAAGATGGGTTCCCGGCCATCGTTCCTCCGCAGGTCAACAACATTATTCAAGAATGTCTTCACTCCGGCGTCAGCCGCACCGGTTTTCTGGTGACGCAGAACGATCACAGTTACGAATGGACATTCTTCCCTGTCCCACACACGACTCTGGTCCGTGGTTATGGGGTCAACCTCTCCGAACGGTTGCGCATGGAGGGAGAGCTGCGCCAAGCGAAACACGCGGCGGAAACGGCCAATCAAGTGAAGTCAGAATTTCTCGCCACGGTCAGTCACGAACTCCGCACCCCGCTCAACGGCATTTTCGGCATGATCGAGTTGCTGACGATGACGGCGCAGACACCCGAACAACAAGAGTACACCACCCTGGCTCAGCACTCAGCAAAAGCTTTGTTAAACCTGGTGAACAACATTCTTGATTTCTCCAAAATTGAATCTGGCCAACTGCAACTCGAACAGAGCGATTTTCTTCTTGCTGAACTACTCAACCAAACGTCGGCGTTATTCTTCTCGCACGCGCGAGCCAAAGGGTTAACCTTACGGTGTGAACTCGCAACCGATCTGTCCGACGTGTTCCGCGGAGACCCCGCGCACTTACGACAGGTGCTCATCAACCTGGTCAGCAATGCTATCAAGTTCACTGAAAAGGGAGAAGTAGTCATTGAAGTCAAAAGTCAAAAGTCAAAAGTCAAAAAGTCGGAGAAAGAGCCGATGACTTGTGACTTGCGACCTGCGACTTGTGATCTGTTCTTCTCCGTGCATGACACAGGGATTGGTATTCCTGAGGAACAATGCAACCGTTTATTTAAGTCCTTCTCGCCACTGGATGCTTCGACCACCCGAAAATATGGCGGCGCCGGATTGGGGCTCGCGATCAGTAAACAACTCGTTGAAATAATGGGTGGTGATATGGGTGTTGAGAGCGTGCTCGGACAAGGCAGCACCTTTTGGTTCACTGTCCCGTTAGCACCACAGAGCAATCAAGCAGACCTGCTCTCTCCGCCAGACCTGTCCCCGCTCGGTCTCTCGCCGCTCCAGACAACGGCAGCACTCGTCGCCCCCTTAGACGCCCCTTCGGCCCCCGACGCATTTCGCTTACTATTAGTTGAAGATAATCCCGTCAACCAGAAGCTCGCCTCACGGTTATTGAAAAAATTTGGCTACATAGTAGATATTGCCGGCAACGGCAAAGAAGCGTTAACTCGCCTGAGCCAGCAGGCGTACGATGCTATTCTGATGGATTGCCAGATGCCTGAGCTTGACGGATTTGAAGCAACGAAAATCATTCGCGAGCGGGAAACTGACCGCAACGCACCTCACGGCTTCCTGTCCGTACAACCTCAGCTTTTTTCCGTTGACTCGTCACCTCGCGCCCCGCATGCCTCGCGTCCACATATTCCCATCATTGCGCTCACGGCGAACGCCGTAGAAGGCGACCGCGAGCGGTGCCTCGCCGCCGGCATGGATGACTATCTGACGAAACCAATCAACCCCACCGAGCTGAAGTCTGTGCTTGAGCGATGGCTCTCTCCATCGCCTTCATGAAAAGAAAGCGAGGGAAAGCGGATGCAGTTTTTTACTGAGACGCCGATAACATCCTTTGAAGCGAAACGGGAGCGGCAGGCGCAAGAGCCCTCGTCTAGCCGCCGCCCACAGGCTCCGTAGGTTCGTGAGGAGATACAAATGGATAACCCTACTACACCAGGAACGGACGTCTTCGATTTAGCGGAAGCCCTTGATCGCGTCGAAGGGGACGCGGATCTCTTGCAAGAGATGGCGGATCTTTTTCTTGAGGAATACCCTCACATGCTCGCCGCGATTGAACAGGCAATCATGGCGGGGGACGCGCATGCGCTTCAACACGCCGCTCACACCTTGAAAGGGTCCGTGAGCAATTTTGCCGCCGCCAAAGCCACAGAAGCAAGTTTCGTCCTGGAAAAGATGGGGCGTCAGCAAGACCTCACTCAGGCTGCTTCCGCCTTGACGACGCTCAAACAAGAACTCACAGCGTTCACGCCCGCCCTTGCCTCGTTGAAGATCCAGGAGGCCGCCTGAGGCGTCCTTCCTAGGCAACGCTCGGGGGTGTTTTCAACTTTAGAAAGAGAGCATGTGGTGAACATCAGCAGCAGACAACCAAGCGCCCTTGTCGTCAATGACGATCCAGTACAGTTGCACCTCGCCGCCAGCATTCTGGAGAAAGGGGGCCTGACCGTCTTTCCGTGCCGAAGCGTAGAAGAGGCCTTGCCCTTCCTCAATACGCGCGACAAACTAGATGTCATTGTCACTGACTTACACATGCCTGAGATTGATGGTTGGCGCTTCTGCCGCCTGCTCCGCTCACCTGATTATCCAGAGTTGAACAAGGTTCCGATCTTGGTGACGTCGGCGACTTTTTCCGGGCTGGAAGCTGAACAGGTCACTGCGGACCTCGGGGCTAACGCCTTCCTCTCTTCGCCTTACAAAGCCACACAAATGCAGACCATTATCCAGCAATTGTTGGCGGGTGAAAAACCACAGATCTCTCTCAAAGCACTGATCGTCGAAGATAGCGTCGCCCAAGCCAAACATCTGCGCCGCATTTTTGAAAATAACGGCTATCTCGTGCATATCGCCGAAACCGCACAGGCGGGCTTGCAACTATTCCAGCAATACGAACCCGAAATTGTCATTCTCGACTACTATCTTCCCGACATGACGGGGGATCAACTGCTCCCTTACATAAAGCGCCCCGGCTCACACTCCGTCGTCATCGTCGCCACCAGCGACGCCACCCCGGAACTGGCGACGCATTTAATTCGGCAAGGAGCAGACGGCTACATCCGTAAGCCCTTTGACGCCGAATATCTCCTTGATCTTTGTCAAAATGCACGACGACAGCGCACGTTGCTGCGCGTGGAAGAGTTGCTGGAGGTCCGGACACAAGAGTTAGAACGAGAGCGGGCGGATTTTCTCGCCATGCTCACCCATGACATTAAAAATCCGCTGGGCGTGATTTTGGGCTGCACCGAAATTCTCATGGAAGAGGCGGAAGCGCGCGCCGCGGAAGATGAGGTGCGGTTTTTGGAGCGGTTGCAGAGCAACGCCATGCTCGTGCATTCCTTAGTGTCCAATTATCTTGACTACGTTCGCTCCGAGTCCGGTCATTTGACGTTGAATAAACGCAAACTTGACCTCACCGCGCTCCTGCTTCGCGTCAGCCAACGGTACGAAGCGGAAGCGCTCCGACGCAAGCTCGCGCTTAACCTCAAGCTCGCTCCAGACCTGCCTCTGCTGGACGGCGACTCGCTTGCCCTTGAGCGCGTCTTCGCCAATCTTCTTCACAATGCCATTAAGTTTACTGCGGAAGAAGGGCAGATCATCATCAACACTACGCGAGCGAGCGAAGAGCTCATAGTTTCTTTAGTTGACACAGGATGTGGTATTGCCTCAGAAGAGATGCCTTTCCTTTTTCAACGCTACCGTCGAGCAAGCGCGACTCGGCATCGCGAAGGCACTGGACTGGGATTATATATTGTCAAGGCGTTGGTTGAGGCTCACGGCGGTAGGATTGAAGTGGCCAGCATTTCCGGCAAAGGTAGCCGCTTCACAGTGATTTTCCCCATGCCGTCATCCCAAACTGAAGAGAAAGAGCTTTGAGGTTGGCGCGGCGCGCACGATTCACACTGACCACTGCTCCAGACGATACGCCATATCCCAGGTGGCCCTAACCGCTGAATTTTCAATGATTTTCTGAAGTTCTCTCTGCAAAATAATGCAATCTGAAGCGCGATCCGCAACCTATCCGCAACCATACAAGTTGTGATATCGCTCTGATGGACTTCAGAGTTGAGCGTTGGTAGTGTCAGTAGAGAAGGGCCTAGGTGCGCCTAGCTAGCGCGATCGAAACGGCGGTCCCTTTCCTGCCCGCCCTGGCCCTTTTCCTACACAGCAGGAGCCTGAAAGGAAAGCAGGCGTGCCGAAACACAAATCCCCTCCCCCTTCGCCCCCCGCGAGTATCCTTCACCACCAGTTGAATGACCCATGCCGGAAAGCACGGGGGGCTCTTCACGCAGAAATGCAAGCGAAACTTCGGAAGAACGAACCGGAAGTAAAGGAGATACGGCGTCATATTAAGCGTCGGGTTCCTGGAGACATACCCCCTCTGCATGGAGCAATAGAGCGGCTACGAGTTGGGGACCCGCAGGATTTCTTTCGGCTCTTACCGCTGATGGGGCCCTACTTACTCAGTGATCGTGAAGTGTTCGACCTTTCAATCGGGCGTTGGTTTGACGACAAGGATGACCCCGATCCAGTAGTAACAAAGCGTACTCAGGGTTACTTAATTCGACTCGGAGAACGGCTTGCTTCTGTCGGTAGTGGACGCAACCCTTTAGCCCCTGAGCTGAAACGTGAGAATCGCAAGAGAAGCACTCACAAAGCGAACAATCAACGGAGCCAGAAGGAGACCATCGCACGGCTTATGGAACGAATCGAGCAGGAAGAGGAAACCTTGATTCAGCAGGGAGGACAGCTGAACAAAACGACAAGGCGGCGGGTCTTTTCCACGGTGATTACGGACTGGAAGGAAACTACACGCGCGAAGAGCCCCGACGCTATCGTCACGAAAGTGAAGGAGATTTACTTCGCGAAGTAGCAGCATGAGAGTTACCCTTCTTTTCTGTTGTACCTAAAAGTCACAAGTAGTGCAGTCTCATGCTATTTGTGAGTTATGATTCACACGCGACGCAAAAAGTATCTATTTGAACCAGAACGTCTACGCACTCTCCAGTATCTTGACGCACGCGCAGCACGAAGTCTTGCTCCCATAGAGCCCCGCTCCTTCTATGCGGCGATTGCGGAGGGACGACTTGCTGCCTTTAGGATCGGTGGCAAGGGAAAACTCGTTGTGAAGCGGGAGGACTTTGAGCGATTCCTCACCGCCAAGCCGGTTGAAAACGATCTCGACAAGATAGTAAACGAAACGCTGGCTGAGCTAGGGGGTGGCCGGTGAACCCCCTAGACCTCGCCCGTGGTAAACTAGAGGGCGTCCACGGCGCCGGTGATACATTCACGGCGCGATGCCCCGGTCATGACGACCGGAGCAATTCTCTTTCGGTCAAAGCAACTGAAGATGGGAAAGTACTGTTGAAATGTCACGCTGGCTGCTCGTTTGAGTCGATCCTTGACAAGCTGCATTTGACCGCAGCCGACCTGCGGGGGGAGGGGAGCAAGTCTACCCCTTCAAACAACACTGCAACACTGCAACGGTCGGGTTGCACCCTGGAGCAGTATGCGACAGAGAAGCGGTTGCCAATACCATTTTTGAAAGAGTTGGGCTGTAGCGATATCAACCACATGAATGCTCCAGCCGTGCGCATGCCTTATTACGATGCGAGCGGACAAGAGGTAGCGGTTCGCTATCGTATAGCGCTCCACAAGCAAGAGTCTGGAGACCAACGGTTTCGCTGGAAGAAAGGCGATAAGCCGTGCTTGTACGGGTTATCGCGTCTCAATCCGAAACCTCAGTCCATTGTCCTCGTCGAAGGGGAATCCGATTGCCATACGCTCTGGTTCCACAACATCCCGGCTGTTGGGGTTCCTGGGGCAGGTAATTGGCGTGAAGAGCGGGATGCATCCTATCTGGAGGGTATCACCACTATTTATGTCATTGTTGAACCGGATAAGGGGGGAGAATCGGTCAGAAAATGGGTGGCAAAGTCTCCGATACACGACCGTGCACGGCTCGTGAACCTTGGCGAATATAAGGACCCTTCTGGACTCTACCTGGCCGACCCTGAACGCTTCACGGAACGGTTTCAAACCGCGCTAGAGGCTGCGATTCCTTGGGTAGAACAAGCGGCTAATGACGCGACAGCAGCGCATCAAGCAGCATGGGAGCACTGTCGCGCTCTCGCTCAACAGCCGAAAATTCTCGATACCTTCGCGAACGACCTAGAGCGATCCGGCGTAGTGGGAGTCCGGAAACTGGCAAAACTACTCTTCCTGATTCTCATTACACGTGTCCTGAAACGTCCGGTCTCTATGGCGGTGAAAGGTCCATCAAGTAGTGGGAAGTCGTATCTCGCGGAGTGCGTGCTGCGCTATATGCCACCATCGGTGTTTTACGCACTCTCGGCAATGAGTGAGCGAGCCCTCGCGTACAGCACTGAACCCCTCGTACACCGATTCCTTGTCATTTTCGAGGCCAATGGCATGGAGGGAGAACTCCAGAGCTACTTGATCCGGTCCTTACTGAGTGAGGGATGTATACGATACGAGACGGTAGAAAAAACGAAGGATGGGCTGGCGGCAAAGCTGATTACACGGGAAGGCCCCACCGGTCTTCTTGTCACGACAACCGCAACCCACCTCCATCCCGAAAACGAAACACGGCTCATTTCTGCTACAGTGACTGACACTCCGCAACAAACCAAAGATATCCTTGCCGCACTAGCGGAGGAGCAATCACGTACCGTTGATATGACGCTGTGGCACGCGTTGCAGGAATGGATTAATAAAGGCGCGCATGAGGTCACTATCCCCTATGCGAAGACCCTTGCCGGGATGATTCCTCCATTAGCCGTGCGGTTGCGAAGAGATTTCGGCGCGGTGCTGAACCTCATTCGGGGCCACGCCATTCTTCACCAAGCGACGAGGACCCGAGACTCTGAAGGGCGCATTGTCGCCACCATCGATGATTATGATGTGGTCCGGGATCTCGTCGCCGAGCTGGTGGCTGAGGGTGTAGACGCAACAGTTCCCGCTAGCGTTCGCGAAACGGTTGGAGCAGTGAAAAAAGTGCTTGAGACAGGGACGGCTGAAGTGTCCGTTGCCCGTCTCACGCAGGAACTCAAACTAGACAAAGCCTCCACCTCTCGCCGCGCGCGTGCAGCAGTGGACCGAGGGTTCTTAACGAATCTCGAAACGAAGCGTGGCTTACCTTCGCGCCTCGTCCTGGGCGATCCGCTCCCCGCAGAACAGCCTATTTTGCCGACCGCCGAGGCACTGTTGCAGTGTTGCAGTGAAAATGGAGGGGATATACACCTCCCCCCCCCCTCAAGCCAAAGAAATGGTAGGGGAAGGCCAAGCGTTACCCCTCGAACACCACTGCAACAGCACAACGGTCTCTGATGCCTTCGCGGACGACGAACAAGAATCTGACAATGACTTCAACCAGCAAACCGACCTGCAAGAAAACTTTCATTGGGAGGACATTGCATGATGACGGCGGAAACGCTTCTACTCCAGTGTCAAAAACTCGGTGTAAGGCTTGCCCACAGTCCGGAGGGCAAGCTGCAAGTCAGCCCCCCAGGTAAATTGCCCGATGATCTACGAGCGGAACTGAAACGATGCAAGGCCGAGGTCTTAGCGTTGTTGCGTAACAGTAGCCCCTCACAGCCGGAGAACAGCCGAACGATTTATGAGGAGTTAGTCAACGCCACGCCAAAAGCTGACGCACTGCTGGTGTTCCCCGATTGGCAGGGGCTACTCATTAAATCTTCTGTCTTAGAGATGAGCGTGTGGGTGGTACGCAATCACATCGATGGCATCGCCCTGGCGAAGGACACCGGCCATCCCGCCTTGGTCCTCGATGACGTGTTGAGGCTCAAGGGCAAAACAGCAGAAGAGGCGCGGGCGGCGCTGTTGCCTGAGCTTATTACCGTGATGCAGTAGTGGGAGACTATGTGGACAAGAAAGCCAAGGGGGCATGACGTGGGCAAGCGGCAAAGGCGATGTTGGCCTACCTATGCCGAGCGGTGCCGTGGGCTGTGGGATTTTGGTGCGTTTTTTCGCTGCTGGCATAAGCGAACGATTGAACTCTACGACTAGAGAAGAGAAAGGACTGAATTATGGACAATAAGGACTTTGAGACAAAACCCACGAACGGAAATCAAGGAGCCTGTCATTGCGAGGAGTCGTAGACGACGAAGCAATCTCGCAAGAATCGAAAACCTAAAGCAAAGATTGCTTCGCTCCCCTCGCAATGACACGTTGACGGTTTGCCAGACTGGAGGAGTTTTGTCCCGTAGTCCTAAATTAATCAAGCTGTGTGGGCTTTTCGAGAACGTCTCGAAGACAACCGGGAAACGCTACCTAACAGGTACCCTGAGCTTTTCAAGCAAGCTGTTAATCTTCCCCAACGACGACGCCAAAGAGGGCGAGCCTCAATGGAGCGTCTTCCTTGCCGAGCGTGAACCACGCCAGACTGATAGCATGGCGCCACAGACTGACACAGCGCCACGGCAGGCCGCTACGGCGCCGCTGCGAGGCAATTGGCGCGCGTGATAATATAACACACAGTGTGTTACTATCACATGCACGAAAGGAGGGAAAATTCTCGTTATGCCTAGCGAGTATCATGCGAAACTCGGCGACCGGGCCGGGGTGAGCGAATGGAAAGAATTAGCAACTGCTGGCGATATCAAGCGCCTCTTGGCCTGGGCTGTACACTCATTGAGGAACGGGACCCTTGAGCGGCAAGACGCTCTCGCATTCTCGCAACTGGCGGCGGTGATGTTGAAGGCGGTGGAAACGTCGGACCTTGAGCGAGACCTCATGGCAGTGAAGGCGAGATTGGACAACCATGGTGAAATCGTCGTTCAAGACGGAACTGTTGCGCATTAGACGGCACCTCGACGAGCAGACAAAGGCAAAAGCCAATGTACTCGTTTACGCGGCGCCGCTGTTCTTCGCAGAACGCACGTTACGGTTTCAGCCAGACGAGTGGCAAAGGCGCGTGCTCGCGTGGACCGGTGACCGTCTTTTGTTAAATTGCAGCCGGCAGAGTGGCAAGTCAACGACGACTTCAATCCTGGCGTTGCACCAGGCGCTCTTCTTCGCCAAGAGCCTCGTCTTGTTGGTGAGCCCTACCCTCAGGCAGAGCGCGGAACTGTTTAAGAAAGTGACCGACTTTTTATCCCTTCTACCTATGCGCCCTGACCTCGTGGAAGACAACCGCCTCTCTCTCCAGATGAAAAACGGGAGCCGCATTGTGTCCTTACCCTCGAAAGAAGCAAACGTCCGGGGCTATTCTGCGGCGAATTTAGTCATCATAGACGAGGCTGGGTACGTGACCGATGATTTGTACCTAGCACTGAAGCCGATGTTAGCCGTGAGTCGCGGCCGCTTGGTCGCTATGAGCACGCCTCGTGGCAAACGAGGCTTCTTTTTTGATGCGTGGGAAAATGGCGGCACCGCGTGGGAACGAATTAAGGTGACAGCGTACGACGTACCACGCATCTCCCCCGAGTTTATCGCAGCAGAAAAGGCCAGCATGCCAGCATCATGGTTTGCAGCCGAGTATTTGGGAGAATTTACCGAAACGGAGGATGCGGTTTTTCGTTATGAGGATGTTACGCGCGCCATGAGTGACGAAGTGAAGCCGCTGTTTCCTACCATAAACAACTTTACTATATCATCTATACTGGAGTGAATTATGTTTTTTATTGGTATCGACCTCGGGCAGGCTCGGGATTTTACAGCAATTTGCGTCCTCGAAAAAACGACGCTCGAAGAGCAACGCGGTTTTGTCGGCTGGTCGTTCGACTCTCGCCGTGCACAACAGGAACGAACGAAACCTCTTTACCACGTTCGGCATATTGAGCGGCTTCCGCTCGGGACTCCTTACCCCGCAATCGTTGAACACGTACAGCGGTTGCTGGAGCGCGAGCCGCTGAAGGACCGCGGGGTGCAGCTAGTCGTTGACGCGACAGGATGCGGTCGCCCCGTCGTGGACCTACTCAGGAAGGAAATTTCCCAGTGCCAGGTGGTCAGCGTATCCATCCACGGCGGTGACTCCGTGACTGAAGAAGGTTGGGATTTTCGGACACCTAAGCGCGACCTCGTGGCTATTCTACAGGTCTTGCTACAAGACGGCCGGATGCTCATCGCTAGCACCCTCCCATCGGCGGAGATGTTGCAACGCGAAATGCTGAATTTCCGCGTGAAAATTGACCCGGCGACCGCGCATGATTCATACAGCGCATGGCGGGAGAGCGACCACGACGACCTGGTCTTGAGTGTGGCGCTCGCGTGTTGGTACGCGGAACGCCATCGAGAGGTGAACATCTGGTAATGACGGACGGCGCCATTCCGGTGGCATGGACGGTCCTACCGGCGACAGAGAAACACGCGTGGCGCAGCGAGTGGTTGCGGATGTTGCAGCAAGTGCGCACCGCCGTGCCCCGGCGCTTCTTCGTGATCGTGTTGGCGGATCGGGGCTTGTATGCGCGCTGGCTGTTTCAGCGAATCGTCCGGCTCGGCTGGCATCCCCTGCTGCGAATTAATACGGGGGGCACTTTTCGCCCCGCCCAGGGTGCGCGCTACCAACCGCTCCGCACGTTGGCGCTCGCCCCTGGCACGCAGTGGGTTGGGACCGGGACCGCCTTTCAAGGGCCCCGACGCCGGCTCAACTGCACGCTCTTGGCGCGTTGGGACGAGGACTATCACGAGCCGTGGTTAATACTAACCGACTTGGCTCCGAGTGCCGGCAAGGCGTGTTGGTACGGGTTGCGGGCGTGGATTGAACAAGGCTTTAAAATGACCAAACGCGGCGGCTGGCAGTGGCAGTGTACGCGCATGACCGATCCTCAGCGGGCCGCGATCAGGCTGGAGGCGATTGTTATGTGGCAGTGCCCTGGTCTATCACTCAATCGACGACCGAAGCGTACCGTTGGGCCGAAATTCTCACTTTCGAGTGCCAATCACCAGCAGATACGGGCGCTCCAAGGCGAGACCGACAGGGGTGCGGCTCTTGTTATTGTAGGCGAGGAATTCCTCCTTGTATGCCGCAAGCGCGTCTCCCTGTAGTCGGTTGGCGAGTGCTCGCACTGGGCCGAATCCAGTTGTATATACGTTCCAGACTGCGTCTGCATGGGGATAGTAGCACCGGGAAATACCTCTCTCGAACTGCAGCTCGAAGTCCTCCCCTAAGAGTTTGGCTACATACTCTGGGTCTCCCCACGACATCGGCGACATTGGCGGCGGGGGGGCTCCCGAATGTTTCGCGTTAATCGCGAAGAACTCGGCAACAGACCCTGCCGGATCCCAGGTGGCAAGGACTAGCCGGCCCCCGGGTTTGCACACTCGACCCAGCTCACGTGCAGCACTATTGTGGTGGCCCGCAAACATCACGCCGAACGTCGAAATCACCCTATCAAACGTGCCAGTTGCAAATGGCAAGTCTTCTGCATCAGCAAGCTGGAAATCTAAGGCTGGTGACATATGCTTGCTCAACTCCTGAGCGGCTAATAGCAAGTCCTCTGCGATATCGACGGCCGTCACACTTTGTGCCCACCTCGCAACGTTGCGAGCAGTCCAACCCGTTCCAGTGGCAACGTCGAGCACGCGATGGTCAGCGTGAGGCCAGAGTCGCTGAGCTGCGTGCGCTAGGGCGTCAGAAATCTGGAAACTGATGTAGTCATAAGCTGCGCCACCCTGCGTCCACAGCGCGGCGGCGGGCTGATTGTGCTCTTTGATGACGTTGGCCACGGTGCTGTCTCCTTTCTCGACTTCTTGGCACTTCAACCTGCTGTTGATTCAACTGGGGGTTATTGCCACCTAACGCCGTGCATCAGGCGCCGCTGCCCCGATGAGACTTTTCACGTTCATTCCAAACCGCAAGCGGGCGGCGGTCACGAGTACGGCGTTGTTAGGTGTACCCTATACCTCTCGTCAGTTTGGGCTCCCTCGCCTTAGGACACACTCCATCCCTATGGGGTCTCTGCGAAGTCCGCGCGGCCCGTCGCCATATCAACCGGGAAAGAGTTATGTTCGTGAATGATCCGCCATTTGCCGTCAATCTTGCGATACACGTTCGTCGCGCGAAAGGTCAGCGTGATTTTCTTGCCTTCTTTGTCGGTCAGCACCCAGTGGTCGATGTCATGCGAGACGCCTAGTGTGCCTTCTGTCACAATACTCATCTCGTTCATCTCCACTTCCACTGGCCCGGGAAACGCCGCAAAAAATGCTTCCCAACCCTTCTGATACGCCTTAGCTCCCACGTGTTGGAGCGGCGGCGTCAAATCGAACACGACCAGGCTCTCGTTAGGCACGTACGCTGACATGATGGTCGTAACATCTTTCACCTTAAAGGCCGCAATCATCTGTTGTAAGAGTGCGCGGATCTCTTGCTCGTCTTTTGTCTGCGCGTCCACATGAGACGGGACAGCATAAAAGAGTCCTCCGAGAAGCAGCACGCCGAGGACGTAGCCCAATTTCCTCATACCTGTTCCCTCCTCCCTGGATAATGAAGCGCCGTTGAACCCAGCTCTTCGTACTGACACCTAACGCCCCGGCTGAGGAGCCGCTGCCCAACCGTTCCCTTTCGGTTTCAGTAGAGCCGCAACCGGGCAGCGGTCACCTCCAGCCGGTGGTTAGCTGCTGCTTGGTTCTATGTCTGGATCTTCCTTGGCTTTCTGGCGCGCATCATCAAGCGTGCGAGATTCAGCAATAACGCTATGAAAATGAGAAACGTCTTGTGCGAAAGAGAGACCGGGCAAGGTTTCAGTCCCACGCCTATTAGCCCTATATTGTGTCATAACGCCAACAATAGTTACGCCATCAGTCTCAGTGCTATAAAGAACGGGACCGCCACTGACACCATTGATAGCAACGCCATCAATTAAGTATCCTTTACGGAGGTCATCATGAGCACTGATATTGCCGGAGAAGAAGCAGCAACGGAACTGTTCAATAGCGGGGAATCCCAGCCAGCCGACGTCGACTCCAATGGGCAAGATTCGCTCACTTGGGAAGAGTGGTATAAGTTGCTCTGGCAGGTGAAGCTCAGAAGTAAGGAAGAGTATTACCGCTGAATCGGTTGCCCAATTGAAACGGATGACACGTTGAGATTCTCTTCGGAAGGCAATGCCTTGTGGGTCGTAACTCCAAATCCGAATGGGTTGCTGCCAGTCGGCTGCATGATCTACAACATGAGCGGCTGTGGCAATGCCGCAGATTGTTCCTGGTGAATTACGCATGCATAGAAATCCCGTTCCGTGTCCATCCGGCGTTTCAATTTTTACGACGTAGGGCTTTACTTTCTCAACAATATGTTGCCAATCCATTATCAACCTCACCTTCAATTGCAACAGCTAACTTAGTGATAGACAGCCTACCTTGTTCCTATCAGCAGCAACTTTCTGCCAGTAATAGCAACATGTTCCTACATTTAGCAATCGAAAAATTCCTACCGGTAGTCACATCGAGGTTCCTATATGTAGCAACTCGCTGCTCCTAGATGTAGGAATGGCCATTTTCAACAATGCGCGCCTTGAGCCCCAGGGCGAGGGCGCGATCGTAGCGCAGTTCCCATGCCTGCGCGTCGGCATTCCAAACGCCGCCCGCCTCTTTCACTTGCTGGCGGAGCGTCTTCTCAGAGAACGCGACCTTTACCAACACTCCTCGTGCGTCCTGCTGTCGCGTGGGAACTTTCCACGGCCACTCTTCCACAATGAGCTCTATGGTCTTGAAGCGTTTCTGTTGCTGTTCATCAGATCGATAGCGGACGCAGACGAGACGATCCCCATACTGCGCGCGAAATTTTTTGGCGCCGCGACTCCCAGGGTGCAGTGTCGTGGTGGTGCGCATGCCTTCGCTCTCCTTTTTCGGGAGGAGCATAGAAAACGCCGACAGAAAACACAAGAGGAGACTTTTTATCCAAATATCTCGAACGCTTCAGGAATACGTTCGGGAATCGGCGTCTCTTTTCGCAGACGAAGGTGCCGCCAGCGCAGGGGAGCCATCCTGAGGTCGTGCTGCACTGGGGAGCGAGGCATGAGGCCTGTACGCACGAGGGCGTGTGGTGACGCCGTAGTTCTTGTAGACTCGATTTTTGAGGCTTTGGGGAACATCCCGCACCGTATCGGTATAGTGAGGTTTATAGATGACGGTGGTATCCGTCGTCAGGACATCGCCGGGAGTGAGGGCAGGATCAGGCCGCAGCGGCGGCTCTGCCTGCGCCGAGACAACCAACGCACAGAGCATCGCCACGATGACTATCGTTCTCCTTATGTTCCTCATCCTCTCCCTCTCGCAGGTGCTATTTCTTCGCTGAGCGGCTGGCTGCCTTCTCGGCGTGGTCAGAACCAACGGACTACGACTTGAGTTGTGATAGCACCCTATTCCAAGTTGTCGCCTCGTTATCTTTTTTTACGAGACAGACCTTGATCTCGTGTGGACATGGGCCATGAATGCCAGAGTGTCCAATTTCTCCTTCAACATTCGTACAGGAAATATGGCCATAAATGAAAGCACGGGGCGCGCGTTTTTGAACCCCACCAGAAATTGTGCCCCAATGAAGGCCGCTCAGACTTTCAAGCGGCACTGCTCCGATTTTATGGTCATTCCAGTGGCGCCGTATGTAAACTTTTTCACTGGCTTGATAAGCAGCAAATCGTTGCCGTAGTTCTTCTTCGTGCTCCGATAGAAACGCTCTCCATTCTTCATCCAGGTCTTCAGTTGGGGAAGGCTCCTCTAAGGCTTTTTGGTCCCTCAACTGTTCACGCCTTTCCTCACACCAGTCTATAGACTCCGTACTTCCTGCCCATTCTTCGCCACATTGGCGCATCTGCTCCTGGTACTCCGCTGTGATCTGCTCTTCAATTTCCTCGTCGTACTCCAAGCGCCGCTCTTCTAGGGAGCGCTCTTTTCTCCACTCTTGTTCTCGATGGGCTAACCATTGTTTCCATTTCGCCCCTACATCTAGAGTATTTTGCATACCAAGACCCTTGCACCTAAGTTATAGTAGGCCATAGCCTGCCGGGTTAATTCCTGCGCAGTTGCGCTTGACGGTGCCGTTGCTCAGTATTGTAGCGACGCATCAAGGGTGTCGAGCTTCGCTAGGATTTCATCAAGCTGCTCTGTGGTGGTTTTGGGCATATGTTCCTCAATTATCAAAGGGAGCAATCTTGATTTCCCCTGTACTTGCGTTGGCTTCGATTCTGTACTTCCGGCCGAGAAGGGTAAACTGCTCTTCCCATCGCCGCCCCTGCATCAGCTTGATAACCGCAAGCATGGTGCAGAACTTTAGCTCTTCCCCTTCGCCCTTCATTGCCTGAAGCATACGCCGTTGTCCTGGGGTCATGTCCCTACCTCTTTCTGGTCGAAGGCCCAGGGCTCTTCTCGGCGCGGTAGCGCTCCATGCGAGCCTGCCGATATTCCTCGCCGTGGCGCTCGTAGTCCGCCCTATTCTGACACGCGCGACCACAGAACTTCCGAATCTTCACGCCCTCGAAAGTTTTTCCACAAACGGGGCATGTCTTTTCTACTAGAGCAACTCGCCTTGTGTAGGCGTAGCTCTGCACCTGTTGTTCGACCACTCGTAAATTCTCCTTCTTTTTCACCACACCCGTACTCCTATTAAAAAAAAACATACATGAGGTCTCACGGTATGTCAAGTTTAGTAAGTTTTCCTACTTGACACGTTCAGTTTAATATATTATACAACTGAACATATACACAACGAAGGAGGAACTCTACATGCTTACCACTTCCATCCTGGCTACCGTCGAATCCAGCCGCCTCCTAAAAGCAGCTGAAGCCCTCGCGCACGGCGCCGTGACCGTCACCCTGACGAATGTTGACACAGAGAGTCTGGAAGGCTTCGTTAAGAATGGTGACGGAGTAGAGTACAGCGTAGTCATCACGCCGGCGCGCACCTTCTGCTCGTGCCGTGACGCGATGTTCCGCCGCACGATTTGCAAGCACCAGACAATTTTAAGTCTCTATGCGCTGCGGCATGGCGCCGTGGTGGAGGTGGAGGAACGGCCCGTTAATCTGAAGCTCACCAAGACCCGTCGTGAGTGGGGCGCAGCGGCGTGAAGGAAGAAGGCTTGTCAGAGCGGACACTCCGGCAAGCCCTGGTGGCTAGGGACTGGAGAATACAACCCATAACCGCTGTCCAGCCTAGCACGGCTGACGGCGCCATCGAAAGGAGTCCACGATGTCTACCACTACTGATCCCACCTTCTGTCCCACCTGCGAAACGGAATTACCCCCAGACACACCCCTCTCTTACTTTGCACAGAGCCCGCTCTGTCCAGTAAAACTTGACCTGAGTTTCGGGCAAGAAGTGACCATACTCTTGGATGATATGGGGGCACTATTCAATAGCATTGGCTTCGCTGAAGACGTGGGGCTAGAAACCTTACAGCAGTTGGGAAGATTGGGGTGTCGGGTCACAACTGAGGCGCAACGGCGGTTCACACTTTTTAACGGCGCCGTACAGGCCCTCAGTGAAAGGGCCGACAAAGCTGCCGCATTAGTGGTCAAACTGGCGGCACAATAATAAGGGAACGCACGATGGCAACAACAAACAATACTCCGCTCAACCCCCTACCGGCCCGATTTGCTCAGGCGTTCGACAACCTGCCCGCAGATGACCTTAGGCAGGTCTCCGAAATTGAGAACATGTTGTGTGGTCTCAAGGCAATCCTTTACGTGCTAGGTTACAATGACGACATCATCAACGGTGACCCCAACAACGCGATAGAGCTCTGTCAGCACGCCGTGTACGTCGTGGAAGAAGTCCAACGACGGCTGGAGATGTTCGAGGCGGCTGCCCTTATGTGGCAAGAACGTGCCGAGGGCTGGAAGGCCCGAGCAGAGACCAAGACAAGCAACGGGGCTGCGTAAAACCAGACCGTAGACAAGAAGGAAGCGTAACGTCAACAACGCCGGGGCGGTGCCGGAACCGATCGTGTAAGAGAGTCTACAGCAGTGGCAAAAAAGAGCCAGCGATGCCAAGAGCAAAATCCGCAGGAACATGCAGCTCTTGCTCAAAGGGAGTTTTTCGTTTGAGCCTCTCCCAACGATCCTTTTTCTGGATTCTCGCCCTGGCGGGACTGAGCTCCGCGCTAGGCGTAGTGGGTCTTCTGGTCGTGGGAATGAGAATAGGAGACGTGAAAAGCCTTTTGCATGAGCAATTACTCGTGCCGCCTAGTCTCTCCGAGGTTCATACTCAATGTCTTGAACCGGCATGCGGCTGTATCTATGTTCTCGGAGGGTCAGAAGAGAGCCTTCGAGAACGGTTTAAGATTGCCGCCCGGCTCTATCATGAAAAAGTAGCCGTGAAAGTGATGACTCTCAGCCGACAGGGCATCACTGCTTACGACCCTGTGCGCGGGAGAAATTTAACCAATGACGAATGGTCGAGGGAGGAATTGAGACGCCTTGGTGTACAGAGCGGCGATATCGAGTTCATAGCGGTGAGCGAAGGGTTCTTTGGCACCTTGACCGAAGCAAGGGAGGTCGCACGACTTACACTTGAGAGAGGGTATCGGCAGCTCATATTAGTCACGTCCGAACATCACGCCCGGAGAGCTTGGCTAACCTTTGCGACGACTCTAGCGGGGAAAGGGATAGCAGTCTCCGCGTTTATGGCGCATGACTCCGGGGATTTAGCGATGCTTGCCGAGGAGTTCGTAAAACTCCTTGTTTACCGATCTTTTTTACTGTGACCTCATTCAGGGCAGGCCTGAACATATTCTGGTCACCAACGCCCTACGAATTTCTTATGCCGATGCTCAGCAACCGGCGCCTCTGCCGTCCTAGAAGCCCAAACGGATACGCAGACCCCTCCTCTGCTTGGTCGACATGGCCAAAGATTTGAGCGAGGGCCTCTCACAACTGGTGGAGGAAATGTACAGCTCGTACATCAAGGTCGAGAAAGCTGGCGGCGCCAAGAAGCCGCACCTGAATTCTTAACGACCACGGGCAGCGCCGTAGCCGCCCTTTGCCTGCCTGGTGACTAGCACGGGGGGAGAAGGAGAGGGAGAGAGCAGGAGGAGGAATGTT
>CAYTVL010000014.1:111757-124567 GCA_964441775.1 uncultured Enterobacteriaceae bacterium | reverse complement strand
AAACGGAAGGACGGCAAGCCGCAGCCCGCGCCCGAGACCTGACGGTTCACTGAACATCTCTTCCTGAGAAAACCTGTGCGGCTGAACGGTCCGCGCAGGGAGCAGCCTTGCATTCTTCCTGGTACGGTGCTTTAGAAAAGTGCACAAAGTGAACGTGCAGGAGGAGAAGCGCATGCAAAAAGAACCGTTCAAAATTTCTATACCAGATGAAACCCTAGTCGATCTCCGCGAACGCTTGGCCAAGACACGCTGGCCCGGCGATTTCGCCAACGAGCAATGGCAGTATGGGACCGATTTGAACTATCTCAAAGAGCTCGTTGATTACTGGCTGCACAAGTACGACTGGCGCGCGCAAGAGAGAGCCATGAATGCGTTCTCACACTACAAGACCACAATCGATGGCGTGCCGATTCATTTCATTCATGAGCCTGGCAAGGGGCCGAATCCTACGCCGTTGATTCTGAGTCACGGCTGGCCGTGGACGTTCTGGGATTTGCAGAAGGTGATTCGTCCGCTCGCCGATCCCGCTGCATTTGGCGGCGATCCGAAAGATGCGTTTGACGTGGTTGTCCCGTCACTCCCGGGCTATGGATTTTCTACACCGTTGACAACATCGGGCATCAACTTTTGGAGAACGGCGGACCTGTGGGTCAAGCTCATGCAAGACGTTCTTGGGTACAAAAAGTTCGCCGCCCAAGGCGGAGACTGGGGCGCTATCATTACCGCCCAATTGGGCCACAAGTACGCCGACCGCCTGATCGGCTGCCACATGCATCTCATGGCGCCGCTCGATATCTTCGTGGGCGGTCTCCCCGAGGCGTCAGAGTATGGGCCAGATGAAAAAGGGTGGTACGAGAGGAATGTTAACTTCTTTACGGCAGAGAGTGGATATTCCTCGCTGCAAACCACCAAGCCGCAGACGATCGCCCATGCGCTGAACGACTCGCCGGCAGGATTATGTTCGTGGATTTTGGAGAAGCGACGCACCTGGAGCGACTGCGGCGGCGACGTCGAGAAACATTTTAGCAAAGATGACCTGATCACTACGATGATGATCTACTGGGTGACGCAAAGCTACGGCACGTCCGCTCGCTATTATTACGAAGCCGTGCACAACCCCTGGAAGCCTTCGCACGATCGCAAGCCTGTGGTGGAAGCGCCAACAGGTATTGCTGTGTTCCTCAAAGAAGTGATCCTGCTGCCGCGCAAATGGGCCGATCGATACTATAACTTGAAGCGCTGGACGGTGATGCCTTCGGGCGGGCACTTCGCCGCGATGGAAGAACCGGAACGATTAGTTGAAGATCTTAGAGCGTTCTTCCGTCCACTGCGCTGATGTGAATGTGACAATCTGGAATTGCTTCCGCCGCGCACGCTCATTTGTGGAGCACCAAGCCGGTGACTTTCCGCGTGCGTGGCGACGCTTCGATCCGTGCTTTCATGGCGGTCTTTCCGATATGCACTTTCCCGCTGTTCACAAGGTGAGAGAGCGTGGCCAGGACTTCGTTGTCGTTCGCTGAGACTGCGCTTACCGCTTGAATAAGATCACCGAGCATTAAGCGATGGGTCGTTGTCATGATCATTCCCTCCTCACATCAACTATACGTTTATATGCCGAGGATGGATTTTGGTTTCAGTAAAGGGGAAAGCCAGTCTTGCTCGTGGAGGCTGTTAGGATCACCTTCCTCAAGGTTTGCTGCTCCTCGTGCAGGTCAACAATTTAGATTTTTCTGACTCGCCGTGCGATACAGTTCTTCTGCACCTGATGTAGGAGGTTCAATGAGAACAGTACAGATGACGTTGGATGAAGGTTTGATCGCGACCGTTGATAAAGCTGTGAAAAAGTTAGGCACTTCTCGCTCGGCCTTCATACGAGAGGCTTTGCACTCCGCACTTGACCAGCTACAGGTGAAAGAGTTGGAACGAAAGCACCGTGAGGGCTATCTCAAGAAACCGGTCAAAAAAGGAGAATTCGATCTCTGGGCGCAAGAGCAAGCTTGGGGTAAATAATGAACCGCGGCGAAGTGCGACGGTATCAGTTTGCAAAGCCGGACAAACGTCGACCGGTTGTTATTCTTACCCGCAACTCCGCTCTTGAGTTCCTTTGCGAAGTTACCATTGCCAACAATGATTGAGTCCCCCTTTGCCTCCGTTGTAGCTTTCTGCCTATGATGCCAGAGATGCTGATGGAGTAGTGATCAATGACTGTTCATCCTCTTCAGATTCAACTCCCAGAAACAATCTACCAACGCTTGCAGCGGGTAGCCGAGATAACGAACCAATCACTACAGACCATTGTGATACAAACGATCAGCGGGAATTTGCCTCCATCGCTTGACGACCTCAGTCCCGAGTGGCGTGAAGCTGTTGTCGACTTGGCCTCTTTGAGTGACGAGGCGCTCTGGGCGACCGCGCAGGAGCAAGTGCCCGCTCGACAGTGGCGCCGCCATCAGCGCCTGTTACAGAGAATGCAGGAAGGCGTCCTCACCGAAACCGAGAAGATCGAACTAGAGGCTTTGCGTACGGACACCGACCGGTCTGTTATCCGACGTTCTTATGTCCTTGCTCTACTCAAATGGCGTGGACACACCCTTCCGTCAATTGATGGATAGCGAATGCCCAGGCGTCCCCGGCTCAGAGCATCTCTTCGCCGACAGATCATAGAACGAGAGGACCAACGCTGTGCGTACTGTCGCAGCCCGATGTTAGTTGGTATTCCGATGGTCGTCGATCACATTATGCCGCTTTCCGTCGGCGGTTCTTCAACGTTTGAGAATCTTTGCCTTGCGTGTTATCGCTGTAATGAGTTCAAAGGTCCCCGAATAGAAGCAAGAGATCCTGACGATGGACAGCAAGTATCACTCTTTCATCCACGACAGCAGCAATGGCGCGATCATTTCGCTTGGCGCGCAGGTGGCGAAACAATGGTAGGTCTCACCCCATGTGGTCGCGCCACTATCGAACTCCTACGCCTCAACAACGATTGGCTGGTACAAGCGCGTCGGATTTGGATGCGGATAGGTCTCCATCCTTCACTAGAGCCTTGAGCGGTAAAACTTTGGCCTTCCCTGGGACGTCCACTCACGGATTGCACTTCATCTCATCCCGGCTCGCTCAATTCTTCTAACAGCACCTTCGCCTCTTTCAAGTCAACCGTGTCAAAACCTTCGGTGAACCAGCTGTAAATTGTGGACAACGTGTTGCGTGCTACGTGTTGCTTTCCTTGGCTCTGCCACAGTCGCGCGAGGCTCACCGTGGCGCGGAGTTCCAGTGATTTGGCGTGTTGCTTTTGTGCAATCTCGACGGCTTTGCAGAAACAGGCCTCAGCTTCTGCTTCTACTTGGGTACTGGGTATTAGGGGCGGGGTGTTGGGGTCTTGGAACTTGGAACCTTGAACGTTGAACTCTTTTTGCAGCGTCAGTTCGCCTTTGAGGCGGTGCAACTCCGCTTCGTGTGGTCTCTCCCCAGTTTTCACCATCTCCAGTGCCTCAACTAGCAGAGTAAGCCCTTCTTCTACCCGCGCCAGTTTTCCATACGCTTCGGCCAGCAGGGCAAGCATATATGGTCGTTGTCCCGCCCCCATAGCCTGGTGGGCAGCCAAGCCTTGCTGCATCTGTACTACGCCTTCTTCCACTTGCCCTTGCTCAATCAACACCCAACCCCGCACCGTTATCCCGTCCGATAACCAGGTTGGAAATCCCTGTTCAGTTGACAACGTGATCACTACTTCTGTCTGTTCTCGGACGATCTCTATTTCCCGGCGAAACTGATGAAGTCGAGCAGCACACGCCAAGGCGTAGGCTCGACTAAAGGGATGTGCTAACTCTTCGGCTAAGGCTACTGCCTCCTGGCTTCGCCTTAGGGCTTGCTCTGGATAGCCAAGACCCCATAGAGTCCAGGAGACGTAGGAGAGACAATCCACCCTGGGGTCGGCAGTACCAACGGTCAAGCGAGGATGCTTCCGGGGATCATAGAGCGCAATTGCCTGCTCCAAGTGTGGCCGAGCCGAGGTTAACTCTCCGAGCCAGAACAAGGTGCATCCCAGTGCTGCGTGAGCGAGTGAAAGGAGATACAGATCTTGTACGCTTTGGGCCAGACGCAAGAGCTGCTCCGCCAGATTATATGCTGTCTGTAACTCCCGCTTCATAAGATAGAACACATACAGTTGAAATAGGACAGGGAAGAGCTGGGGAGTCTCGCCCAACCGCTGACTCAGTGCTCGGGCCCGAAGAATAGTTTTTTCTGTCTCTGAGGCTGTATATCCCTTAACGGCGACTAAAGCAGCACCCAGAGCGACTTGCAGGGTGAGTTCTTGTTGGGCGCGATCCTGAGTGTCCGGCAAGGTCTTCAACACCTCTAGCCCCTTCGTGAGGTGACGAACCGCCTCAACATGGGCGGAGCGTTGAGCAGCTCTCTGCCCTGCCTTTTGCCAGTAAGGAATCGCTTGCTCGGTGAGCTTCGCCTCCGTGTAATTATAGGCTAGCAGTTCCGGCTGCGTTTCTTTTGTCTCTGCAAATTGCATTTCCAACACTTCGGCGATGTGTTGATGAAGTTGCTGACGTTTGCTTTTCAATAACGATTGATAGGCTGTGTCTTGAATCAGCGCATGCTTGAAGAGATAGGTCGCTTGCGGCGGTAGACCGCGCTGGTAGAGTAGCTCGGCCTCCACTAACTGCCGCAGCCCATTCTGCAAATTGCCTTCGGCTTGGTTAGAGACGGAGTGAAGCAGTTCATAGCTGAACTCTCGCCCGAGGGTTGCTCCCAGTTGGGCGATTTCTTTGACGGGGCCTAGTCTATCGAGCCGCGCCATCAGGGCATCCTGTAACGTGGCCGGAATTCCCAACTGGAGCAGGGGCGCAGCATGCTGCGCCCCTGCGGACTCTACAACCGATTTGGTCAACTCTTCGACAAACAACGGCACGCCATCGGTCTTGAGCCGAATCTGCTCGACAACCTCGGCAGGTAACGACGTGCCTGTCGCTACCCGTGCGATCATCGTCTCTACCTGCCCATGTCCCAGGCGATTGAGCGTGAGTTGGGTGAGGTACGAACGCGAGCCCCACGGCGGAACAAACTCTGGACGGAACGTCAGCACGATACACAGCCGTGTGATGGGAACTTGCTTCAGCACGAGCGTGAGCACCTCCAACGTCGAAGGATCGGCCCAGTGCAGGTCTTCCCAAACCATGTAGACTGGTCGCTGCTCTGCTTCTTCGACCAACCACGCCACCAGCGCCGCCTGCGTCTTCTCTCGCTGCTTTTGTGGACTGCCCGCGATGGGAGGGTGGTCTTCAGGATGCGGCAGGGACAACAGGGCCGCGAAGAGCGGGAAGGTCTCGGCCTGGGGGAAGCGATAGCGGTTCAGCGTGAGCTGGAGTTTCTCCAGCTTGACAGTAGGTGTGTCTTCACGGGTCCATTGGAGCAGGCGCTGGAGGTGGTCAATGATCGGATAGAGTGCGCTGTTCTGGTGATAGGGTGAGCAGTGAAACTCGATGCGGGTCGCGCCCTCGGCCAGGACCTGTTCCTTAAGCGTTTGCACCAAGCGGGATTTGCCAATTCCAGCCTCGCCACTCACTAGCACCACTTGCCCGACGCCCTCCTTCGCTTGAGCCCAGCGTTGACGCAAGACACTGAGTTCTTCCTCACGCCCCACCAGCGGGGTTAATCCAGCGCTGACCGCCGCCTCAAAGCGACTCTGGGCGGCGCGCTCTCCGACCACGCGATAGATGACCACAGGGGCAGCGAACCCTTTCAGCTCGTGCGTCCCCAACTCCTGGCACTCGAACAAGCCCCGCACCAGCCGCTGCGTCACCCCGCTCATGGCCACCGTATTGGGTTCTGCTACTCCTTGTACACGGGCCGCGAGATTGGGCGTCTCGCCCAGCGCCAGCATCTCACGTTTCTCGCTGCCGCCAATTTCCCCGATGACCACAAGACCAGTGTGAATGCCAATGCGCACCTGCAAAGGTTTCGGTAACTGAATGGTCGGAAAAGACAGGGCCTGAATCGCTTCGACGATCCCTAAGGCCGTGCGCACTGCGCGCTGGGCATCATCTTCGTGCGCCACTGGGTAGCCCAAGTAGACCAGCAACCCATCGCCGAGATGCTGGGGCACGAAGCCGCCGTAGCGCTGAATCACCGCCTCGCAAGTCTGATGATACTGTTGCACGACCGCGTGGTAATCTTCCGGATCAAGTTGAGTGGACAATGCGGTCGAACCCACCAGGTCACAGAACATTACGGTCAACTGTCGCCGCTCAGCGGCTGGGGGTTGGGTGCTAGAGGCTAGGGGGTGGAGATTGTGGATTTTTGCTTTTTGATTTTTGCCTTTTGCTTTTTGATTTTCTTGGACACCAGACTCCAAACTCTCTTCCCCAATCCACACCAACACCTTGCCGTTCTCGTCGCGCGCCACTTGTTCGGCGTCGATCAATTCGTTTTTGAGATCCTCCAACGCCTCGTCATCCAGTGCCAATTCACGTTGAAGCGCACGATAGGTAATGCGTCCCTTGCGTTGGAGCAAGGCGCTGGCCTGCGCCACAATTTCGGAGAACTTCATGCGCTGCACTTCCTCTCCTCTGACAATCTTTCCCTATGTATGCGCTTTACCGCTACTGTACAAGAAGAACATTGCCGCGCTGAACACTTTTGTTTTTCCCCCATCTTGTGGTAGAGTCCCGCTTGTTGGCTACGTGAATAAGGAGGGATGATCTATGACTCTGCCACTCGAAGGCATTCGTGTGCTGGATTGGACAATTTGGCAACAAGGACCGGTCGCCACCATGATGCTCGGCGACCTGGGCGCGGAGATCATTAAAATTGAGGAGCGCGTGGGTGGTGACCCTGGCCGGGGCGTCATGAGCATTGCCGGAGTAGGCACGGGCGGTGACAAACGCAACTACTATTTCGAGGCGAATAACCGCCACAAAAAAAGCATCGCGCTCGATCTCAAACAACCCGAGGGGAAGGCGATCATTTATAAGCTGATCGAGAAGTCCGACGTCTTCGCCCAGAACTTCCGTAAAGGCGTGGCGGCCAAGCTTGGTTTAGATTATCAAACGCTGCTGAAATACAACCCGAAACTAATCTACGCGAGCGCCACTGGCTATGGTCCCAACGGCCCGGACGCGGGCGAGCCGTCGTTCGATTACATGGGGCTGGCCCGTTCGGGCATCATGACCGCCGTGGGCGAGCCGGACATGGTTCCGCAGAACATCACCGGCGGCATTGCCGACCAGATGGGCGCGATCATGCTGGCCCAAGGCATTATCGTTGCCTTGCTGGCGCGCGAACGGCACGGCATGGGCCAGGAAGTCAACACGTCGCACCTTGGCAGCATGATGATGCTGCAAGGGCTCAATCTCTCGTGCCGCCTGACCCTGGGGAAAGAATTTAAGCGTTTCTATCGCACCGAAGCGGCCAATCCGCTGTGGAATCATTACAAGTGTCAGGATGATAAGTGGGTGTGCTTCGCCATGCCGCAAGCCGACCGGTACTGGCCGGACTTCTGCAGGGCCGTCGGCATTTCTGAATTGGAAAAAGACGAACGCTTTGCGAGCATGCGCGCACGCGGCAAAAACTGCAGAGAACTCATTGCTATTATCGATAAAATTTTCGCCTCGAAGCCGCGTGATGAGTGGATGAAGATCCTTAAAGCCGGCGGCGATTTCATCTACACCATTGTGAACAATATCAACGATCTACCGAATGATTCCCAAATGCTGGCGAACGACTATGTCGTTGATTACGAGCACCCAAGTTGGGGGCCAAGTAAAATCGTGGGACATCCCATTATTTACAGTGAAACGCCAGCAAATCCCAAAGGACCGGCCCCGGAATTTGGCGAACACACGGAGCAGGTGCTCGTCGATACTCTCGGTTATTCGTGGGAAGAGGTCGCTGAGCTGAAAGAAAGGGAAGTTATCTAAAGACTTCCATTCGACTGAACGGAACCGGAGAACCGGAGACGGGGAGAGTGGGAGAAGAAAAAACCCCGCGTTCTCTCTCCGTCTCTCCGTTTCAGCCTGACGAATTCTCCGATGTGCGCCTCCAAGCCGAAAGGATGACCTATCATGCGCTGGCCGCCACGCTATACCATTCTCCTGCTGCTCTTTCTCCTCTCGTTGGTGAACTATATTGACCGTGTCAACATCTCGATCACGGCGCCGGTCATGATGCCGGAATTGGGGTGGGACACGGCCTGGTTTGGCGTGGTGTTTTCTGCGTTTGTGTGCGGCTACGCCCTGTTCATGATTCCCAGTGGCCTGCTGGCCGACACCCGCAGCCCCAAAATGCTACTAGCGGTCGCGTGTTTCGGCTGGTCGCTCTTTACCTTGCTCACACCGCTGGGGCGCTACGCGTTTCTCTTGATGCTCTCCTTACGCTTTCTCGTCGGCGCCTGCGAGGCGGTCAGTTTGCCAGCCGCCACGGTCATCAACTCGCGCTGGGTAACAAAGAGTGAATTGGGCATTGCGCAGATGATCAGCCTGTCCGGCATCTATGCGGGACAACTGATCGCCTATCCCATCTCCACATGGATCATTGCCCATTTCACGTGGAAAGGAGTTTTCTACTTTAACGCCATTGTTGGGTTTTTATGGATTGCGTTGTGGCTCGGGTTTGGCTCCGATCGTCCACCCGTTGCGGAAGAGTCGCTATCAAGGCGCACGGAAAAACCCAAAGTGCCGATCGGCGCACTATTGAGCACCCCCGCAATCATCGCCCTCGCCCTCGCTTATTTCTTTTGGGCGTATGGACTCTCAATGGTGGTGGCCTGGCTGCCTACCTATCTCGTCAAAGCGCGCGGGTACACCATTCAACAGATGGGCTTCGTTGGTATGTTGCCAGTCACTGGCGGTTTGATTGGCGTGCTGGGCGGTGGAGCGCTCTCGGACTGGTTGACGAAAAAAGGCGTATCCGTGGCCTGGGCGCGCAAAGGAATTCCCGCGACTTCGATCGCGGTCTCCGCGCCTTTTCTCGCCATTGCCGCAATTATTGAGTCGCCTATGACCGCCGTGCTGGCGTTTGCGGTGTTTATGCTGTTGACAACTTTAGGATTGGTCGCCTTCTGGAGTATTCCAGTCGAAATGAACACGCGCCTTGCCGGTTCGATCGCCAGCATTATGAACTTCGGCGGGAATTTCGGTGGATTCTTCAGTCCAATGGTGGCGGGATTTTTAGTGGAACGAACCCAAGACTGGTCTCTTCCGTTTTATACGGCGGCGACAGGCTGTCTGCTCGGCGCGCTCGTACTTGGACTCTTGGTGCCGGTGCGTCCACTTGAATTTGCCGTTGAGCTGGAACTGAAAAAAGAACCGCGACTCGGACACTCGTTGGGGCATTAACTCACGCTACAGCAGTTGCAACACCGCTGGCCACAATTCTCGATCGTGGATGTTATAGTAATATTCCAAATCGAGTTTTGCTAAAAGCTCCACGATTTTCTGCCCCTGCACGCGATCACCGTTCCAGTCTCCCGCCTGTTCGAGAATGGCTTCGAGAAAACCGTGCAAAATACTCAGCACGCCATTGCGGTCGCGGGTCAGAACATTGAGTAGGGAAAGATGATTAAGAGCGAACCCTGGCCCTTTGAGAAGCCAACCGGCAAAACCCGGCTCTTCTTCCCGAGAGTGCTGCCACCAATGCAACCAGGCGAAGGCCAGCATGACTTGGTCAGCATACGCAAGCAGATAAAAGCACGCCGCCCATTCTTGAGGAATATCTACGTCGGGGCCCACGGTCGGGTACAGAGCCTCCAGCTCGTTGACCGAAAGCGCATTGTTGTTATGGACCAAGGTCTCCCAGCGCGCCCCGGCTTCGTGCAGCCGCACGTCCATCTCAGGATGCCTGGTCGCACGCGCGAAAAAATAGTGCATAGTGTCGCCCCTCGATTAGTCTAGGTTATACCATACTTTCTTCGCTTCCTGCGCCACGTTGCAAGAATAGGGAAGTTCAAGCATAAAGAGGACGGGGACGATGCAGTTACTTCGGCTCCAATCAGGAAAAAAGGAGGAACGTCATGGACATTGGCATCTTTTACGAGATTCAAGTCGCCAGTCCACTCAAGCATCGAGAGCGCGAGTACCAAGTCTTCCACCAAGTGTTAGATCAAGTGGTGGCGGCGGAACAAGCGGGCTTTGATTCGTTCTGGACTGTCGAGCATCATTTTCAGCCGGGGTTTGCACATGCCTCAGCGCCAGAGGTGATCTACGGCGCCGTCAGTCAGCGCACCTCGAAGATCCGTATTGGCCACGGCGTGGTGCTCCTGCCCTTCCCGTACAATCACCCGGTGCGCGTCGCCGAACGCGTCGCGACGCTCGATATTCTCAGTCACGGTCGCGTGGAGATGGGCACGGGTCGTTCGATCACCGTGCAGGAACTGGGTGGGTTCGGCATTCCTCACACGGAAACCCGCGCACGCTGGGAAGAAGCGCTTGACATCATCACCACCATCTGGAAGAGCAAAGACGGCACGTTCTCGCACCAGGGGAAGTATTTCAATATTCCTGAACGCACAGTGGTGCCAATGCCGATCCAGAAACCACATCCGCCGATTTGGGTGGCAAGCACGAGCAAGGAAACGCATGTCGTCGCCGGACAGAAAGGACTTGGCCTGCTATCGTTCACCCTATTAGTTTCGCCGGAAGAGCTTGGTCATCGCGTGCAGATGTATCGCGACGCCATCAAAACCGCTAACCCTCCTGGAGCTTTCGTCAATAACAAGGCCGGGGCGTTCGCCCTCGTTCATTGCGCCGACACGGACAAACAGGCGCAGGAAGAGGCGGAGCGGTCCTTCATGTCGTATGTGGGGACGACGCTCCAGGTGACCACGCCTGTCCTTGAGGCGAGGAAGAGCGGGCGCACCCCTGAGGAGGTCGCTGCGGACCGCAACCGCGAGATCAAAGAATACGAAGGGCTTGATCCGCGTAAAGTCAATCTGCAATTCCTGATCGACAATGGCATGTGCGTCGTGGGTAATCCGGATACGTGCATCAAACAAATCGAGCGTACACAACAAGCCGCCAATCTCGATCTGTTTCTGTGCATGATGCAGTTCTGGGCGCTCCCGCATGAGAAGACCATGCACGCTATCGATCTGTTCGGCAAATACGTGATTCCTTATTTCAAGAAAAAATACGCCTAAAAGGAGCAGCCATGAAAATTAGTAAACCTCGACTCGAACCATTACCGGAATCGCAATGGAGCGATGCCGTTAAGAACACACTCCGAGAAATCAAAGTCGGGCAAGGTGAAGTGCCCAACATCTTCAAGACGTTGGCGCATCATCCAGATTTGATGCGTCGCTGGCTGGTGTTTGGCAATCATGTCCTCTTCAAGTCGACCGTGCCGGCGCGCGAACGCGAACTGGTGATTTTGCGAATCGGTTGGTTATGTGAAGCAGAATACGAGTGGGCGCAGCATGTCCGCATCGGCAAACAATCGGGGCTCACCGACGAGGAAGTCCATCGCATCAAGGTCGGTCCCACGGCGAAAGGCTGGGGCGAGCGCGATGTTCTTTTGTTGAAAGCGACCGACGAATTACACAAAGACGCCTTTATCAGCGAAGCGACCTGGCAGGGGCTCAGCAAACACTACAACGTACAGCAACTTATGGACATCGTGTTTGCAGTGGGGCAGTACAACCTGGTGTCGATGGCGCTTAACACGCTCGGCGTGCAGCTTGATGCAGGACTGACCACGTCATTTGAGAATACGTGAGATGAGGTTCCTTCCCCTCACCCTTACCCTTTCCCCTGAGGGGAGAGGGCAGCAGACGCTTTAGCGGCTGCGAGTGAGGGGCTATGTCAGTAAAAGGAGAATTTTATGGGAGACCGACTCAAAGGCAAAATTGCCGTTGTCATGGGCGCGGGGCAAACACCGGGTGACACGATCGGCAATGGGCGGGCCTCGGCGATCTTGTATGCACGGGAAGGCGCGAAGGTCATGGTCGTCGATTATCGGCTCAATTCGGCGGAAGACACCTGTCAGATGATCACGAAAGAAAGCGGCGAAGCAATCGCTTTGCAGGCGGACGCCACGAAAGGTGACGATTGTAAAAAAGTAGCTGAGGCTTGCGTGCAACGGTTTGGCCGCATCGACATTCTCCATAACAATGTTGGCATTGGCGACAACGACGGAGGCTTGAATCAAGTCACTGAAGAAGCATGGGACCGCATCTTGGCCGTCAACATGAAAAGCGTGATCATGCCCTGCAAGCATGTAATCCCCATCATGCGCGGGCAACAGGGCGGCGCGATTCTCAACATCTCCTCGGTTGCCGCCGTCTGTAACGTGGGTATTCTTGCCTACAAAACCTCCAAAGCTGGCGTGAATGCCATCACCAACCAACTGGCGCTGTCCAATGCGAAATACGGCATCCGCGTGAACTGCATCATGCCGGGGCTTATGGATACGCCGATGGCGATTGAAGGGATTTCCAAAGCGCGCGGCATTTCCAAAGAGCAACTGCGCAAAGAACGGGATGCGATTGTACCGCTCAACGCCAAGATGGGCACAGGCTGGGACATTGCTCACGCCGCTTTGTTCTTGAACTCCGACGAAGCGAAGTTTATTACCGGCGTGATTCTCCCCGTCGATGGCGGACAAGCTGCAAAGATTGGCTGAGCTGTCCCAAGGGCGCGGGCGTCCCGCCTGCGAAAAGTGCGACCGAGACGGTCGCGCTCCCAAGGAAGAAGGATTCAGACAAATGCAAACCGCTATACGATTACAAATTCCCCACTTCCAGTTCTAAGAGATTGCCGTACTTCTCAATGGCTTTCTCTCGCTGGGCGACCAGATGCCCGGTGGGGA
>CAYTVL010000014.1:0-111657 GCA_964441775.1 uncultured Enterobacteriaceae bacterium | reverse complement strand
TTGCCGTACTTCTCAATGGCTTTCTCTCGCTGGGCGACCAGATGCCCGGTGGGGAAGAGCCCATCCGTCCCTTTGTATTCACGTAAGACTCGGCGGGCCACGGTCACTTTATGGACTTCAGTGGGGCCATCAGCGAGGCTAGTCATGAAAGATTCCACGATCTGCGCGGAAAAAGGCATCTCATTGGAAAGCCCGAGCGCGCCGTGAATCCGCAACGCCCGATAGACAATATCGTGGTACACCTTAGGCATCAGGGCTTTGATGGCGGCGATGTCTTTGAGCACTTTGCGGTAGTCTTTGTACTTGTCGATGCGCCACGCCGTGCGGAGCACAAGCAAACGGAACTGCTCCATCTCAATCCACGAGTCCGCGATCTGCTCTTGCACCATTTGTTTATTCGCCAGCGATTCTCCCTGGGTCTCGCGGGAGAGCACGCGCTCGCACATCATGTCGAACGCTTTCTTGATCTGACCCATCGTGCGCATGGCATGATGAATACGTCCGCCACCCAGACGAGTCTGCGCCACCTCGAATCCTTGACCACGCTGACCAAGCAAATTCTCACGAGGGATGCGTACGTCTTCGTAGCGAATGTAGGCGTGCTCGCCGCTCCCTTCGTGCTCTGTGCCGAGCCCCACATTGCGCAGAATGTTGACGCCCGGCGTGTCCGATGGAACGAGAAACATCGACATTTTCTGATAGGGAGAGGCATCCGGATCGGTCACCACCATAACGATCAGGAACGAGGCAAACCGGGCATTTGAGGAAAACCATTTTTCTCCATTGATGATCCAAAAGTCGCCCTGCAGCTCAGCCTTGCATTTGAACATTTTGGGATCGGCGCCCGCATGTGGCTCGGTCATGGAAAAACAGGAGACGATGTCATTATTGAGCAGCGGCTCCAAAAATTTCTTCTTCTGCTCGGGCGTGCCGTAGTGCGCCAGGATTTCCGCATTGCCGGTGTCTGGGGCTTGCGTGCCAAAGACTACCGGCGCGAAGCGTGAACGACCAAGAATTTCGTTCATCAACGCCAGCTTCAGTTGACCGTAGCCTGGTCCGCCCAATTCCGGCCCCAAGTGACACGCCCACAGTTCGTGCTTTTTCACCTCGGCTTGCAGGGGACGCACGAGCTTTTGGTTCCCCGGATTCTGTACGTCGTAGGGGCTGCCGAGGAGATGATCCAACGGCTCCACTTCGTTTCTCACAAACTGGTCAATCCAGTCAAGTTCTTTTTGAAATTCCGAATCGGTTTCAAAATCCCACGCCATCATCAGGCTCCTTCCTGCGTTGTTTGCCTGTTCGTCTCTATCTTCTCTATCTTGGAGGAACGGAGTAGTACAAGGTCCGCTCAAGCGTATTTGAGAGGCTACTCATTGTCTCCTTCACCCTGCTCATCCGTTTGTTGCATGCGCAGAAGCGATAAGCCTTCCGCACGTTTTCGCTCAAAGCGAGCACGATCAACGGCAAGATCTTTCTCGCTCAAATGCATCTCCTCGTCAGCAAACCAGCCCGAGACGGTTTCTTTTATCCCACGCGCGGCGCGGCGGTAGAACGGTTCGGTCTCTTGTCCAAGAGGCGGAGGCGGGGTTTTGCTCTGCCAACCGAACTCGCGTTGCAGTTCCTCCCATACGCTTTCATCTTTTTCTTGTTCATAAGGAGAGACCTGCTCTGTTTGCGTCACGCACCCCGTCGAGACCAACGCCAGATGAATCATGATCACAGCCAGAAAGAACACCGAGCATTTTGACCAACACATAAAGTACACTCTTTCTCTTTCTTCATAACAACATGCTTCAGGGTGGCGCAACAAAAGAAAGTGTGACATGCTTCACCTCAACATACTCACGCTTTGAGGATCGCACATGAGAGACGCCACGAAAATCCTCCTCGATGAATCCCAGATACCCAAAGCCTGGTTCAATATCGCACCAGTGCTTCCCACGCCGCCTGCGCCGCCTTTGCATCCGAGCACGCATCAGCCGGTGGGGCCAGCCGACCTTGCCCCGTTGTTCTGTGAGACGATCCTCCAGCAAGAAATGTCGACGGAAGCAGCGATAGAAATTCCGGACCCTGTGCGAGAGATTTATTGCTTGTGGCGTCCCACGCCGCTCTATCGCGCTCGGCGCTTGGAGAAATTCCTCGATACGCCGGCGCACATCTACTATAAATACGAGGGTGTGAGTCCAGCCGGCAGTCATAAACCCAATACCGCGGTCGCCCAAGCATATTACAACAAGGAAGCCGGTATTCGCCGACTTACCACGGAAACTGGCGCCGGTCAGTGGGGCTCTGCGCTCGCGCTCGCAGGCACTTTTTTCGATATCGAAGTCAAAGTCTACATGGTGCGCGTCAGTTACGAACAGAAGCCGTATCGACGCCATTTGATGGAAACCTGGGGAGCACAAGTCTTATCCAGCCCCAGTACCCAAACCACATCCGGGCGACGTGTGCTGGCTGAGCATCCAGATTCTCCAGGGAGCCTCGGTCTGGCGATCTCGGAAGCGGCGGAAGAAGCGGCTGGCCGTGCTGACACGAAGTACGCGCTTGGTAGTGTTTTGAATCATGTACTCCTCCATCAAACCGTCATCGGCTTAGAAGCCATTGAGCAATTTTCACTGGCTGGCGAAGGACCGGATATGCTGATTGCTTGCTGTGGCGGCGGCAGCAATTTTGGCGGGTTCACGTTCCCATTTATTCCGCGCAAACTGGCTGGAGAACCTCTGCGCATCATTGCCGCGGAACCTGCTTCATGTCCGACACTGACCAAAGGTGCGTATGCGTACGATTTTGGCGACACGGCTCAGCTTTCACCCCTGCTCAAAATGTATACGCTCGGTCATGATTTTGTTCCTCCCAGCATTCATGCTGGGGGGCTTCGCTACCATGGCGATTCGCCTTTGGTGAGCCAACTGGTGCATGCTGGGCTGGTTGAGGCGGTCGCGTATCCTCAACGAGAAGTCTTTGCCGCTGCAACGACTTTCGCTCGCACGGAAGGGCTGCTCCCGGCCCCGGAGTGCGCCCACGCCATTAAAGCAACGATCACTGAAGCCCTTCGTTGTAAAGAACGCGGCGAGAAAAAAGTGATCTGTTTCTGCCTCAGCGGGCATGGGCATTTCGATATGAGCGCTTATGATCGGTATCTCTCCGGCGCTTTAGAAGATCCCGAGTTCTCGGTAGAAACCATGCGGCAAGCATTGGCGCGTCTACCCCATGTGGGAATATGACCGAAAAAGCGCACGAATAGGCGTCTTTTTCTTACACTTTATTGTTACTTTTTAATACATCATTTCGCCTATTCTTTGTCACATTTTCACACATACTGGCAATTGTATGATGCCGTGATTGTATACGACCCGAGAAAACATTGGACTTTTTACTCGTCTGTTAAAATCTCACTGGTACAACTCTTGCTTGCTTAAGTACCCTAAGGAATCGGCGATACACGTCTCGACATGACAGTAAGAAAGGCATGGCGATGGCAACTTTACGCATAGAAGAGCAGTCCCCGGCAATGTTAGAAGCGGACATTATTGTTCCTTCGCAGTTTTTCGACCGCATCCGTGCAGAACGCTCTTCCCAACCGGAAAAGCGCTTGATGTTAGCCGTTATGGAGGACGCCATCACAACGTTTCAGAAGTCCGTACACGGCGCGACCCGCCGACAACGCCGACTCTTAAAAGAAACGGAAGAATGGATCGGCTCAACCGACACGAGCTGGCCGTTCTCATTTGAAAACATTTGTATTGCGTTGGATATTGAATCAGACTATATGCGGTCCGGCCTCCGACGTTGGAAAGGTTCTTTACTAGCGCAACGCCAGCAACAAGAACCCGCACCTGGTCATTCTCCGTTTCGCCGCGTGAGTGGCCGCCGCCATACCCTCTCTGCGGGACGGAACGCCTCAGCTCCAAAAACGAAAGCCGCGTAACCCGTTTTTTACTGTGCGTTCTTTGAGGGGCGACCGATGGCCGCCCCTTTTTATTTCACGCCTCTATTTGTTCACGAAACGCCGCTGAGTGCGCCAATGCTTGCTCGTATTGCGCGGGCGACAAACGACCGCGAGTGAGCTCAACCCGCAAGAAAAGGAAATAGGTCTGAATAACGTCTTGACGGCAGTAACGGTGAATCTCCGCTAATTGCCCCTCTTCCCATAACTGTTGCACCATCGAGCCATCGATCCCGGTTTTTCCCGGCAGTCCGATCATTTTCGCCAAAGCGTTGAAGCCGCCCCGTAAGCGATGGGCGCCAAAGTTGGTGAGGAAGTCGTAGAGATCGTAATGTCCTTCCTCTGCATAGCGATTACGCGCTTTGCCGCCAAAATAGCGCGGCGCTGCACAGGCATATTTCAACGCCTGTAGTTCGAGCACAGGTAGGTCAAAGTTGCGACCATTAAACGTCACTACCGTTCCAGGGAACCGCTCCAGTCGCTGCCAGAACGTCCGTACCAACGCTTCTTCTCCGTAATCAATTTCCTGGAGAGTTTCGACGGCGGTCAGCACCCGTTCATCATTTACTTGTCCGGCGGCAATGGAAATGGGGATGTGAAAAGAAAGGGGGAAAAAATCGTTGCCTTGCTCCTCCTGGAGTTGACGGCGCACCCGTTGGTACGCTTCCTGTTCGTCAATGTCCTCGTGCGGGAAGTAGACCGCGCGCACCAGACGCTTATCGATGCGCGTTTCTATGTCGACGATGGTGTAACGCATAGCGAAAAACGAGATCGAGAGGAAAGCTGTGCGCCGTCGTCAGATTGCTAGAAATTTCACTTTGTCATCTTCTTCAAGGCGTTTTACTTTGCTGTCATACATCAGTAAATGCAAATGCGCCAACGTTTCAAACGTCGCCGCCATGCGCTGGAAGATCGAAGGTTCTTTTCCCAAATCAAAAACTTCTTCAGCGATGTTACACGCGGTCCGCGCATGCCCCACGGCGGCGTCTAGAATCTCTTGGAGTCGATATTTATGATGTTGAATAATCTGCTGTGCTCGGTATCGGTGATCTTTAAACACCGCCCCATGCGCGGGCAACACCAATTCAACATCGAATTGTTGCACTTTTTCCTGGGACTGGAGAAAATCCAGCAGCGGATTGTCAGGGCCACTGTAATACACGCCGACGTGAGGGGTGATCTTCGGCAGCAGGTGATCACCGACGATCATAACTTTATCGTGAGGAAAATAGAGACAGCAATGTCCGGCGGTGTGGCCGGGAGTCCACACGATCTGCACCTCACGTTTGCCAACGTAAACCGCCTCGCCGTCATGCAAAGGGTGGTCTGGCGTTGTCGGCGCATACAACGTGCCGAAGTATCGTCCCGGGGCAGGGAGACCATCACCGGATTCCGGCAAGGGAATGCCATGGGAGCGAAAAAAAGCGATGGCTTCGGGCGAGGGCGCTGAAGACTGCATGCGCTCCATGCGTTGCGCTTCCAGGGGATTCAGGTAGACTTCCGCCCCGGTCAGTTCCTTGTACGCGCGAGAGGCGCCGAAATGGTCTGCATGATGATGTGTAGAGATAAGCTTTCGTATAGACGAAGGCGCGCATCCAACTTCTGCCAACGACGCCTTCAAGGTGGCGAAGCTCTCTTCGCTGTGCATGCCGGTGTCAATCAGCGCCCACTCGTCTCCATCGCGAACAAGATACACATTGACAATGCTCGGACGCATCGGCAAGGGCAAATAAATCTGATAGATCCCGGAGGCGACTTCGCGGATTTTGCTCTCCATGGTCATCACTCGTGTATCCGATCTTTTACTGGGAATGTTGCTCTGATTTTCACCTTCCATCGCGCCACCATGCCATCTTCCACTACAGCGGAAATATCGTCGATGTGGACGTGATAGATGCCGCTGATGGTTACGGCGGCGCGCGCCACGGCAAGCGACACCGCGTCTTGAATGCTTGTGGCTGAAGAACCTGTCAATTCTATCGTCTTCTCAACCATAGTCAGTCTCTCCTTCACACACCTCACCTCAACAAGTGAGGGGCAAAACACACCTTATCTCTACCTTCACCATATTACCTTTCCATTCGTGCGAGCGTGGTCCTCTTCGCGGAAGGGGGGATCGTCTCGTTTTCAGTCTTGGACTCCAGTGCGGTTCTCTGATAATACAACTGTCTGTCGGTCAAGCGCCTCCACCGTGCGAGCAAGTCACGCGCTTTTTCCGCCGTTGTCTGATCCACAAGTTGTTGTAAGAGTAAGCCGTTTAAGGTCGCCATCATCAAAGTTGCATCCTCCGCAGGGTGCACGGAAGGAGCAAAGACGCCGTTCTCTTTGCCACGCTCAAGAATCGTCGTCAGCAGCCCCCGATAAATCACGTGCAGTTCGCGGGCGCGCGCAACCAACTCCTGAGAATTTTCATCTCCACTGACAATTTGTCCGAGCACGAAGCGTACGGAATACAGATGCTCGGCGATAAAATCGTAATAATCGTCGATCAGTTTCTCGACTTGCTGCCGTTCATCTAACCCGTCGAGGGCATGATCGTCAATCGCGTAAGGCGCAAGGAAATGTTGCAGCGCGGCGCGAAAGAGCTGTTCTTTACTCTCAAAATACCAGAGGACTAGCGCCTTACTGACGCGCGCGGCGCGCGCGACTTGGGCCAGCGAAGTGTCAGCGTATCCATGGGAAGAGAAGAGCTTCACCGCCGTTTCAAGAATCTTTTCACGCGTATCCACTTTTGCACGGTAAGAAAAAAACCTCCGAGTGTCAACGCTTCGAGCCCGCAACGGGAGCCTTTTGCGCTTTTTTATAAGACGAAAGCACAAATTGTTGGGGTGTGCTATGAACAGGAACAAAATCCTCGCACGGAAATTCGAAGTCAATCCAAGGTCGATATCCATGAACAACAACGTTTCGCCTTGCTTTTTTCAAGCTCTCATTCTCCTGATTCTTGGGACTTTTTTTATGGGCGCCACGATCGTTACTGCAACGAGCCCAACGACCCCCCAGGACTGGTACGCAGCCGGACAACAGGCCGTCAAAGAAGCGGCCAACCTCAAAAACCCCGCCAACCGCGCCAAAAATGTCATCCTTTTTGTTGGTGATGGTATGGGCATCACCACCATCACGGCAGCACGTATTTTGGAAGGACAATTCCGCGGAGAGAGCGGAGAAGAAAATACGCTAAGCTTTGAACGTTTCCCTTATGTCGCGCTGTCGAAAACCTACAGCGTCAATGAACAAACGTCGGACTCGGCCCCGACTATGACGGCGATGGTCACCGGCGTTAAGACAAAAGATCGTTTCCTCTCCGTCAATCAATATGGACAGAAAGACGATTACACCACGGTCTCAGGGAACGAATTGACCACCATTCTCGAATTGGCGGAAGATCGCGGCTTGTCCACCGGCGTTGTGACGACAACTCGCGTCACGCACGCAACACCGGCGGCCTGTTATGCGCATACCGTCCAGCGAGACTGGGAGTCCGATGCCGATCTTTCCCCAGCAGCTAGGGAGGCTGGTTTCCCTGATATCGCCCGTCAGCTCATTGAATTCCAGCATGGAAATGGCTTGGAAGTGGTCCTTGGTGGCGGGCGTCGGGAATTTTTGCCGAACACGAAGGACGATCCCGAATATGCCGACCAGAAAGGCAGTCGGCTCGATGGGCGAGACTTGACTCTGGAATGGGTAAAGCAATCGAAGGCGGCGGTGGTGTGGAACACAGCGCAATTTGCGGCCAGCAACCCCGCAAATACCGACCACCTCTTGGGACTCTTCGAGCGCGATCACCTCAAATTTGAGACGGACCGGGCGACTGATCCCGGCGGTGAGCCTTCTCTTTCAGAAATGACCGACAAAGCGATTGCTCTTTTGTCAAAAAATAAGAAAGGCTTTTTCCTGATGGTGGAAGGCGGACGGATCGACCATGCCCACCACGCTGGCAACGCCTACCGCGCCCTGACGGAAACAATTGAATTTGCTCGTGCGGTTCGTACTGCGATACAACACACTGATCCACGACATACCTTGATCATCGTTACTGCCGACCACAGTCACACGTTGACGATTTCTGGCTACCCGAAGCGCGGCAACCCCATTCTTGGGAAAGTGATTGAGCCGGACCACGAGGAGTTCGCCAGAGACCAGTTCGGTCTTCCCTATACCACCTTAAACTATGCGAATGGCCCCGGACACAGTGGAGCCTCAGATAAACAGCCTCAAGGCTCCAAGCACTTTCCGCACGAACCGAAGTTGTACACGAAAGAACCATACTCGCGCCCAGACTTAACCGAGACCGACACTACCGAGCCGCGCTATATGCAGGAAGCAGTAGTTCCTTCTGCATTGGAGACGCACGGCGGTGAGGACGTGGCGATCTACGCCACCGGCCCGGGCGCCCATCTTATCCACGGCGTTTTGGAACAAAATGTGATTTTTCACGTTATGAAGACTGCCCTGTTCCCTGAGAAGCCTCAGTGAGCCAGAGAAGGGAGCACGGGAGTCTTGCCCTCTCCAGCTCTGGTCCTCGCACGGCAGAACGGGTATGGTCGTGCCGGTCAGCAAGCAAAAAAAGGAGGAGCGTAGAACGTCATGACGGAAAATACCGACCTTTTTCACATCTTGTATACCTGTCGCAGCATGCGCCGACTCAAGCCAGATCCGGTGCCTGAAGAACTCATCTACAAAGTTATTGAAGCCGGCACGCAGGCCCCAAGCGGCGGCGGGGTGCAGGCCTGGCGGTTCGTGGTAGTGACGGAGCTTGAGCTCAAACAGAAGCTTGCAGCTATCTATCTCCGTGGTTGGCGCATTGCAGAAAAACAATACCTCGAGGCCGGAGCCGCCCTCGACAAGAACATGCGCGCAGCCTCCTATCTGGCCGAGCATCTCGGCGAAGCGCCAGTTCTGTTGATCGCTTGTCTGCGCGCACGAAAAATCCATTTGCAGCGGCTGGCAGGCTCCAATGCGATCAATTTCGCTCGTATTATGGGCGGCAGCATCTACCCGGCCGCGCAAAACATTTTGTTAGCTTGTCGCGCTCTGGGGCTTGGCGCTACGTTGACGAGTGTAACCTCGCAATATGATGAAGAAGTCCGGCCCATTTTAGGTCTGCCGGACTTTCTCTCGACCTATGCGTTGATCCCTATTGGCTACCCAATGGGAAAATTTGGGCCGGTGACGCGCGTTCCCGTGGAACAGGTGACGTGGCATAATCAGTACGGGACGCCATTCCAGAAGCCGACCAAGAACGAATGAAGCCTTTTGTAGAGGCGTCAACAGCCGCGCCTCTACTCTTCGGCCTCTGCTAGCTTGCCTTCACTTCCGGGAAAAGCTGGCGTTGTGGCGCATGGGCGCGCTTCCACACCATCACATTTCGTGAGTACTCGATGACCAGTGTCCCATCTTGCTTATAGCCGCGAGTGCGGACTTTCACGATGCCCCACTGAGGTTTAGATTTTGACTCGCGTCGTTCCAGCACTTCGGACTCAGAGTACAAGGTGTCGCCAGCGAACACGGGGTTCGGCAGCGTGACATTGTCCCATCCGAGATTGAAGCCGTTTTCACTGACATCCGCAACGCCGAGCCCCGCGACGATGGCGAGGGTGAGCCCACTGTTGATGAGACATTTGCCGAACTCCGTCTGACGTCCGTACTCGTTGTTGTAGTGGATTTGATTGGTGTTGCACGTTAACAAGGTAAACCAGATATTGTCATTCTCGGTGACGGTCCGGCCCAGCCGACACCGATAGATGTCGCCCACTACAAAGTCTTCATAGAATCGTCCTTCCCATCCGGTTTTGATTGCCATAGCTCGCCTCCTTCGAGAGATTTTCCGCAGGCACTGTACCACAGGATGATAAGAAGGGAGAGGCGAGAGCAGGGCAAAAGCATCCCGCGAGCAGCTTGGAGTCGTCCTTGATCCTCTTGTTTCCTCCCGTTATGGTTCCTCTGTCACGCACTCTTTACACGAGTATGTCAGGCACGACTATCAGCACCGCCAAAGAGATAAGCACGTGGCGCGTGTTTCTTCGACTCGCGCGACCATATCAAGGGCGCTTTCTTCTCGTCGCATTGCTGGCTTTCCTTGGCACTGCAGCGGAGTTGGCAGAACCGTTGATTTACCGCATCGCGGTCAACGACGTGGCCGGCGTTTTTGTCCAACGTGCAGCCGAACAACCAACTGCGCCAACCCCACCGGACTCGCACCCTCCCAATGCCTTTTCCTCGCGTTTCTTTCCCGCCTCTCACCAAGTCATTCCCGTGGAACGATCACTGGAACGGAACCGAGGCGAGCGCTCGCCAGAGGCGAGCAAGTCACGACCGCGAAATCGCACGGTTACAAAGTCGCGGATTAAAGGGGCGCCGGAACGGCACCGGCGTGGACACGTCGCCCCACGCACCGTAGAGCAGATGTTCAAGACTCTACTGTGGGCCGTTTTCTTGCTCTTGTTGACAAATTTGAGCGCCCACTTTTTCGTGTTGGCGGCTGATAATGTTGGCGCTGTGGTTGCTAACCGCATTGAAGAAGATCTCGTTCTCAATACCTTTAGCCATGTCCTGCGCTTACCCTTACGCTTCTTTGGCCGCCGCGCCAGCGGCGCGCTCGCAAAGCAAATTGATCAATCGGACCAGGTGGCGCCGATCATTCTCGCGTTCGCGAAGGATATTGCGCCAGAAGCAATCCGTATTGTTGGTGCGCTCGCGATTATGCTGGTGGAAAGTCCGCCACTCACTTGTGTCGCTGTGTTAACGCTCCCGGCGTACTTATGGATCGCCCAGCGCTCGGCCAAAAAACTCGAAACCTCGCTGACGACCTATTATGGCTTGTGGGAAGAAGTGTCTGCGCGTATCCAAGACGCGCTCACTGCGGTCAAGACGGTGAAGCTCAGTGGTGCGGAAGCGCGGGAGGTGGGGCGACTAAAGGCTATCTCCCAAGCTGCGTATCGCACGTATCTCGAACGGAATCGCCTCACTAATCGCTACTTATTTTGGCAAACCTTGCTCGCCCAAATAGGGAAGGCGTTAGTGCTCAGCTACGGCGGGTGGCGCGTCTTCAAACGGCAACTCACTCCTGGTGATGTCGTCATGTTTGTCGCCTATCTCGATAAATTGTACGATCCGATTGATTGGCTCAGCAGCCAAGCCAAAACTCTACAACAGCATCTTAGCTCTTTGAAACGCGCCTTACGCTTATTGGAAATTCCCGATGGCGAAGAGTGGGGCGCCCCGCTCGCAACCGGCCCCGGACGGGTAGAATTTAAGAATGTGCGCTTCAGTTATGCTGAGGGACGCGAGGTCTTGCGTGGCGTCAATTTGACGCTGGAACCGAGGAAAGTCACGGCGCTGGTTGGGCCTTCCGGCGCTGGGAAAACAACCATTGTCGATCTCTTGTTACGACTCTACGAACCAACGGCTGGAACGATTCTGATTGATGGCCAGCCGCTTGACCGTATCGACCCAGCCTCGGTGCGACGAGTCATTAGTGTGGTCGCGGCTGATGGCGCGGTCTTTCGCGGCACCTTGGCTGATAATATCCGCTACCAGCGTCCGGAGGCTTCGGATAGTGAAGTGCGAGACGCGGCATTGGCGGCTGGGCTGGGGCAAGCACTCGAACGCCTCCCTGAAGGACTTGCAACGGAAATCGGCGAACGCGGCATCGGTCTCTCGGTAGGCGAACGACAACGTCTGCAACTCGCGCGGGCGCTGGTGGCGACGCCTCGCATCCTCGTTTTAGATGAAGCGACTGCCAATTTAGATTACGCCACCGAGTCCGAGGTCAAGCAGGCGATTACTCGACTTCAACATGATCGCACCACGCTCATCATTGCGCACCGGTATTCAATGGTGCAGGATGCCGACTTTGTCACCGTGTTGGCGTCCGGTCGCGTCGTTGAATCTGGCCCACCGGTGGAATTAATCTCCCGTGGAGGCTGGTTTGCCCGTCTCGCCCGCGGGAGCGAGAATCCTCAGTCCAGTGGGACAGGAACGAGCGCAGCGTCGCGCAAAGTCTCCGTGCTTAAGCACTGATTGCAGGCCGTGCAAGCTGTTCGTCGTGGAGTATAGCGACCTCACCATGCCCTGCGGTAAGCCAAGCAACGCTTCAAGTAGAGATCGCGCTCGCTATACCTCTCAAACCTATGTCGCGTTCTGATTCGTGCACGATGGAGTCGAGTCGATATTTTTCCAGCTTACGATAGAGCCGCTGACGATCAATCGCGAGGAGACGGGCGGCTTCGTTTTTGTTGCCGTTACTTTTGCGCAAAGCGGCGGCGATCAATGAACGCTCCATCGCTTCCAAAGTTGGCAACTCGGAAAGTTCTTGGAAGTTAAAGGGCTGTTCTTCAAATCCAGACACTGCACTGGGCAGGTCATCTAAGGTAATTTCGTTGCTGTGCGAAAGGGCGAAGACCCGCTCAATCACATTTTGTAATTCCCGAATGTTGCCCGGCCACGGATAGGCCATGATTTTTTCGAGGGCGCTAGGAGCAATACGTCGCGGCTCAACATTGTATTCCCTGCTGAAGGCGGTAATGAAGTGCTCGATTAACAAGGGAATATCTTCGCGTCGCTCACGCAACGGTGGTAGATGGATCGGCACCACACTGAGGCGATAAAATAAGTCATCACGAAAGGAGCCTTTTTTCACTTCCTCTTCAAGGTTGCGATTGCTCGCGGCAATCAAGCGCACATCGACTTTAACCGGGCGGCTGGACCCAAGCGGCGTCACTTCTTTTTCTTGAATCGCGCGTAAAAACTTGACCTGCAGAGCAAGAGGAATTTCGCTGATTTCATCGAGAAAAAGCGTGCCGCCATTGGCCGCCTGAAAGACGCCGCTGTTGTCGGCAATCGCGCCCGTGAATGCGCCGCGTCGATGACCGAAGAGCTGGCTGTCGAGGAGAGTTTCCGACATTGCGCCGCAGTTAATCGCCACAAATGGTCGCTCCGCCCACGGCCCTTTCTGGTGAATGGTGCGAGCCACCAACTCTTTACCCGTCCCGCTCTCACCAGTAATCAGCACCGTGCTTTTGTTCGCGCTCACCGCCCCGATCACGCTGTACAGTTGTCGCATGGCCTGGCTTTGGCCGATCAATTCGCCGAACTTCTTATAGACACGCACTTCACGCCGCAGTTGCGCCACTTCCTCACGCAGCCGTTTGGTCTCCAGGATCTGATCAACTTTGATGAGCAGTTCATCCGGGTTGCAGGGCTTCGTCAGATAATCCGCCGCCCCGCGTTGCATAGCCTCGACCGCGCTCTCAATCGTGCCGTGCCCGGTCAGGACGATGACCGCGCAGCCGCGTTCTTTAATATTCATCTCACGCAGCAACTGCATGCCATCCATCACCGGCATTTTTAAATCGGTAATGACAACGTCAAAATTGCTGCGATCCAGTTTGCCTAGCGCTTCCCGACCATTGCCGGCGGTGTCGACTTCGTAGCCTTTGCGCTGCAGGATTTTCGCCTGCATCTTGGCCATATTGATTTCATCTTCGACAAGTAGAATATGTGCGGTCATAACGTTTTGGGAAGGAAGCGGCTAGGCGGACAGTGCAGTAGCGGGCTTGTCTTTTCGGCGTTTTTCAACAGCGCAAGGGCAAGGCAGCTCGATCAGGAAAGTCGTCCCCGCATTCGGCTTGCTCTGCACGGTGATCTTGCCGTGGTACCGTTTAATAATGGAGTGCACTACCGATAAGCCGAGACCAGTGCCCTGGCCTGGCTCTTTTGTCGTAAAAAAGGGATTGAAGATATTGTTAATATGCTGAGGTGAAATCCCCACGCCGCTGTCGCCGCACTCAATGATAACGGTTTTCTCCGGAGTGCGTTGCGTCCGTATGCGGAGTTCCCCACCGTTCGGCATGGCTTGCACTGCATTGGTGATTAAGTTGAGGAAAACCTGTCGTAGGGCGTTTTGGTTGGCGATACAGGCCCCGACCTTCCCGAAAGAGGTCAGAACGCGGACGTTGTTCGTTTGCAGGTATTTATGCATCAAGCGCAGCGTGCGCCGCAGGAGGTCATTGAGGTTGACCTCTTCCATATCCGCGCTGCTCTCACGAGAGAATTCCAACAGGTTGGTAATGATTTCCTGGGCGCGAATAATTTCATCTTTCGCAATCTGCAGATCTTCGCGCACTTCCGGATTATCGACGGTGAGAATTTCACCCAGGTCATACAGGGCGTTCATGATAATGCCCAAGGGATTACGAATCTCATGGGCGATGCCTGCGGCAAGCTGACCGATCGCCGCCATTTTTTCTGATTGAATAAGTTGACTCTCAAGATTTTTGCGATCCGATACATCCATGTATATGCCTTGGATGGCTTTTTCGTCTTGATGCTCAATGATGCCGTAATAGACCGACACCGGCACGGCGCGTCCATCCTTGGCGACGAGATGAAGATCTTCGCAACTGATGTAGCCCTGGCCGTTCGTTTTATGACTGAGTTGATGGAGCCACTCTCGCTCTTCTAGCGGATGCAGCGCCCAAATTGACTTGCCGATCATTTCGTCTCGCGAAAACCCGGTGATTTTTTCGGCCTCTCGATTCGCACGGAGAATCGTGCCATCCTCACAACTAATACGAAAGATGGGCGCCGGCGCATTCTCGACGCTCTTGCGGTGGATTTCCTCCTCGTCCCGCAACGTCTCCTCGCGCGCTTCGACAAAGAAATCCGTGATATGCAGCAGACGCTCATGGAACTCCTGATCAAGCAAGGTGATCAGGTCCACCAGTTTTTTCCGGTCCTTTGTATACGTTTCGCGCAAGCGCTCCACAATGAGGGAACGAAGACGCATCTGGCCAGCCAGAAACCGAGAGGGAGGCCAATGAGAGATGAACCCGTGACGGGCGTGTTCATGCAGGTACGCATACGTTTCCATATCGTCCGGTGTTTCGATATGCCGCGTCCAACGTAACAGCGAATCGAGCATATCCTGCATCGTTTTTGGAATCCGTTCTGTAGGGATGGGGAAGACCGGCGCCACTGGAGTGATCCACTCGCTAATGAGCTCGGAAGCGCGTCCACGGATAAACGCCGCTAATTCCGTTCGTAACGGGCTTTTCTCTCGCGGGAAACGCAGCAACTCACAACCGCGCATGTAGTGTTCGACTCGCTTGAGGTGCTCTTCAAGTGGTTCTTCAAAGAATGGCTGCATAAAGGCGTTGACCCTCCAGCTCTTTTCCCCTACCGTCTCCGTCTAGTTGAAACAATACCCCTTTCGTGGAACAGATTGGGGCGCCGGAAGCGAGACTTTTAGCCCGTCACTGTGTTGATAATGGAACAGAAAGAACAAGCGACGCCACACGATGACCCTGACGTGCAGCTAATGCTACGCTTCCAGCGAGGTGATACAGCGGCGTTTCAGCAGCTTTTCAACCGTCATTCCTCGTCGGTGATTAATTTCGCTTATCGATTTGTCAAATCGAGAGAGCGAGCTGAGGAGCTTGCCCAGGAGGTTTTTCTTCAGGTCTATCGCTGGCAGGAACGTTATGAACCTACGGCGAAGTTTTCAACCTGGTTGTTTAAGATTGCTAATAACCATTGTCTCAATGAAGTGAGGAAAAGCGAATACAAAGTCAGCCACGAGTCGTTAGACGCCTCAGTGAATGACGAAGGAGATGAACGAAGACGAGAGCTTCCTGATACGAATTTACGGAAAGGTGACGAGATCTTGGCAGCAAAACAGGCAACCGATAGAATACAGACGATTCTACAGCGGTTGCCAGAAAACCAACGGACAGCCGTGACGCTGAGTCGGTTTGAAGGATTGTCGTACCAAGAAGTGGCCGAAGTGCTTGGCACGACCGAAAAGGCAGTCAAAAGTCTCGTGTTCCGTGCAACCCAAAGCCTCCGCGAGGGGCTGCGAGAATTTCTTGATAATCATGACAACATGTAACGCCATACGAGAAGAATTGGTTGCCTACTGTGACGGCGAGTTGCCGGAGCAGGAGAGAAAAAACATCGCCGCTCATTTGGCCACGTGTGCTGCATGCATTCAAGAAGAAGCCCAGGTGCACGAGATGCAAGAACTGCTTGTCCAGATGGACAAACTGAGCCGGATCGAACCCTCGCCAGAGTTTGCCGCAACTTTTTGGCGACGTGTAGAGCAAGAAAAGCAGCAAGCTTACGCTGTGGTCCTTAACAAACCGCCTGTGATAGTGGAAAGTCGATTGTTACAGTGGTGGAGAGAGGTACGAACGATTTTTACCTCTTGGCAAATGGCGCCGATACTAGCTGCTACGGCAAGCGTGCTCGTGTTCTTTAGCTATCTGTTGGCGCCTTCTCGGATGCCAACGCCCAGTGTCAAGGCAACGCCGCCAACGACTACGTCAGCAACAGCGACAAAAGCGGCTCCAACAGCAGCGCCTGCGGGTTTAGTTGAAAATTTAAACTTTTTTCTCCATTATCCGATCATTGCCGACTTAAACCGTCTCTCGCATTTTGAGGAAATTGCCGCGATCGATCTCTCGGGAGAAAACGAAACCGCTCTCGCCAAGGAAGAAGAGATCCCTCCTGAGGTGTTACAAAATCCTGGCTTTTTCGCACATTACCGTATGCTGAAAAAGATGGACCAACTACAAAATCTCGAAGCAGTATTAGACGCGCCGACTCAAGAAAACGAACGCGATCAAGGATAGACTCAGCTCGAGAGAACCCGTATGAAAATCAAAGCCGCTGCCCTTGTTCTTGGCAGTTTCCTTTGTGGAGAGACGACACTTTGGGCATTGACAGCAACGGGGCAACACGTGAGAGTTTCTCCTGTCGCTCCTCAACAGATAGCGCAAAGTTGGCAAGATTTGTCTCCGCAAGAACGCGCCCGCGCCTTGGAAAACTATAGACGTTTTCAAAAACTCCCGGAAGAACGACGACACAATCTCGAGGAACAGTACCATCGCTGGACGGAACTGCCGGATACAGAAAAGGAGCGTGTGCGCCGCAATTATGACCGTTTCCGCAAAATGGACTCAGACGAGAAAGAAGAATTTTTGCGAAAATATAGAAGGTGGCAAGCGCCCACACGGTAGCATCCAGCCAAACCCACGTCATTGACAATATCAACTTCAATGTGAGGAAGCGGCATGATCTTCCGCTTGCCGCCTCCTTCGTCTCACGCCCCACAACTTTCCTCTCCGCAGTGTGTTTTTCTCTTCAGTGTGTTTTGACAGCCACACCTGAAAGGAGGCGCTGCAACTTCCATGCGGTATTTTTTTATTCGTTTTCGACGCTCCTTCACAGAAGGAGTAGTGAGTATTTTTCTACTCTCGGGGTCTTTCGCGTATGCGCAATCCAGCCAAAGTACTCCCCCACCTTTTGGTATGAGTAAATCGACTGCTGGCGCGGTCGTTGGCGCGCTTCTCGGCGCAGGCAGCGGCGCCATCATTGGAAGCCATAGAGGGAAAGCGGCGCAAGGTGCGGCAATCGGCGCTGGGATTGGCGCGTTGGGCGGTTACGCGACTGGTCATCAGATCGAATCGCAAGATCAGGCTTTGGACGAGCAAGACCGTGTTATCGAGCAACAACGACGAGAACTCGCCAAGAACCGTGAGATTCTCGAGGAATTGAAACGCCGCCAGCTCGATGCTCGTGAAACGGATAGAGGTATTGTTGTTAACCTTCCAGAGGTGTTGTTCGAGTTTGGCAGTAACCGTCTGACCCCAGCGGCGCGAGAGAAGGTGTTTCACATTGCCTCCGTGCTGAAGGAAAAAACGAGCCAACGTCGAGTCTCGATCGAAGGGCATACCGATGCGATTGGAAGCGATTCTTACAACCTCGCACTTTCTGAACGGCGTGCTCAGGCGGTCGCCCAAGCGCTTGTCAACAACGGGCTTCGTGAGAAGCGGCTTAAAACTCACGGCTTTGGGAAGAAATACCCAGCGGCGCCGAACACCCGAGAGGACGGAACCGACAACCCCAGTGGACGTGCAAAGAATCGCCGCGTCGAAGTCGTGATTGAAAATTAGTGCAACTTTTTTACAGATACTGCGTTTGTCTCGACACAGATTCGATTCAGAGAACAAGAGAGGAGAACAACGTATGAAACGGCTCATTGGAATGGTAAGTCTTATGGTCTTGTTGGGCGGTTGCGCAGCGCCACTGACCACTCGAGAAAAAGGAACCTTGACTGGTGGTGCGCTCGGAGCAGGAGCAGGAGCGCTTATCGGAAGTCAGCTCCATCATCATGCCGGGAGCGGTGCCTTGATTGGCGGCGCTTTGGGTGCCCTTGGCGGGGGCTTGGTCGGCGATCAAATGCAAGGACAGGAGCAACGGCAAAATGTCCAGTCCTCGGAGCTGGAAGAAAACCGTCGTGAACTCAGCCGACAACGGCGAGAAATCGACGAGCTTCGTCATGACCGCTATGGTTCTGAGAGTCGAGACCAACGTTACGACCGCGATTCTTACGATGACCGACGATACGATGATTATCGCTAATCTTTTTAGGCGCGGGCTGGTTGGATGACCTGATAAAGCAGAATTTAAAAGGATGAGTGGGGACCAAGCGACGAAGGCCCCCTTCCCTAGAGTCTTTCGCCGCTTATCAAGGGCTGGTCCAGCCTTGGCTCTCCTTGTTTCCTCCTCCTGGACAGAGAAACCAGGTGCATCCTAATCTGTTTATTTGTTTGTTGTCAAGAGTTTGTCCTACCCAATGAATCGGTAAGTTTTTTTACTCTTTTTCTCTTATTTTTGCTTTATTTTTTCCGAGTGCGGACCCGATCGAGCGACCTTTCCGTATTGCAGCGATAGCAGTACGGTGGAATCCTAACCATTGCAAAAGGAGGATTCCTCATGGTGAAATGTTTTGCCCTATTGCCGAAGAAGCTGGGGATAAGCGACGAACAATTCCATCGCCATTGGCGAGAGGTCCATGCGCTGCTGGCGCTGCGTATTCCGAGCCTACGTCGTTACGTGCAGAGTCATCGCTTCCCTGAATCACTAGCAAACTTCTCCGCCTCACCGTACGAAGGAGCGGCGGAAGTATGGTACGACAGTCTCCAGGCGGCTTTACAGATGCGAGAAAGTCCCGAATATCTGGAAGGAGCACGCAAGGATGAACCGAACTTCATCGATGTTCCCGGACTCAAGTGGCTGGCGACAAATGAAAATGTGGTGCTGGAGGGAACACCTATGACAAAAGCAACACGTTGTGTAAAAGGGGTGTTTCTTGTGAAGCGAAAACCTGGACTCAGTGTCGCTGAATTTCAGGCGCATTGGAGAAATCGTCACGCCCCGTTAGTGCCCCGTACGCCACACCTCCTACGATATGTTCAGTGTCATGTCCTGCCCGAGACGTATGACTCGGACATGCCGCCTGCGTACGATGGCGTGGCGGAATTGTGGTGGCCGGACGTGGCGAAATTTAGAGACTCGTGGGCGTCGCCCGAAATGCAAGTGGAACAATTCACTGACGTCAAGAATTTTGTCGATGGGAAAAATTCGGTCGCATTCCTCGCTGAAGAGAACCGAGTGATCTGGCCATAATCGCTGTGATCCTATGAGCCTACAAGGTCGTGAGGAAGAGACGCCTTTTCTTTGCGCAGCGTGGACGCATCTTCCGTTGCGTTGATGGCTGCGCCTGTCACTATTTGAGATGGCTCGCATGAGCTGCTTGTATCATCTTGCTCCGCTCGGGTTTTGTCTCGTGACCCTGAGTCCCGAGCAAGGAGTCCTGAGTCTGAACACTTTTTTCTCAGCACTCAGGACTCAGCACTCAGGACTAGGCAAACGTTTCAATCGCCTTCCGCACGGCCTGAGCGGCGGTTTGACCAGGGAGCGCCACAGGTACGATGATCGGCAACTGCACTCCGGCTTCGCGGAACGCAGCCAGTTGCTGTCGGCAGCGTGAAGGAGGGCCCACCAGCGACACGGCTTCGGCCATTTTATCTGACACGCCATTGACGTCGCCCTTGGCGAGACGTTCGGCTTCTTCCGCAAACCCGCTGCTTTGGAACAATTTGTTATAAAATGGCAATCCGCCGTAGAAACTCAGATTACTTCTGGCTGCGGCTCTGGCGACATTCAGGTCATCGCTAATACAGGTAGGCAGGCCGTTGGTGATATCCACACTGGACACAGACCGACCCGCCTTTGCCGCTCCTTTTTCCAGCGCGGCCATGACACGGGGCATGCGGCTCGTCGGGCACAGATAGAGCATGGCTCCGTCCGCCATTTCTCCGCACAGTTCCACCGTGCCAAGGGCCAAAGCGCCCACGTAGATCGGCACTTTGTACGTAGCGGCCCGCGGCGTCATGGGCGCGCCTGGAAAGCCTTTCCCTGTCACGATATTCCGAATCGTACTGATATACTCGCGCATATACTCACGCGGTTTGTCCATGTTTTCTTTGTAGATACCTTCAACCAAGGGCCGATGGCTGACGCCGAGTCCCAACACCAGACGCCCCTTTGAAGTGTCATCAATAGCAACTGCAGTCTGAGCGCACAGTGCAGGATGACGCAGATAGATGTTGGCGATCCAGGTGCCGACTTTCACCTTCGAGGTGGCCTGCGCCATGATGTGGCAGTTAGCCAGTGCGTCGTTCATGAATTCCGGCGAATACACCGCTTCAAAGCCCGCAGATTCCGCCTCCTTTGCGAGCTGCTGAAGTTCCGCAAACGAAGTATCTCCCGGTCTTGCGACAACGATTCCTAATCGAGCCATACCCTTATCCTCCTTTCTGTCATTACTTGCGGTATTTTCACACGGTCCGCACTGTAGCACTCAGACGCAAAGGATGCCATGCGAGAAGCACGGACGAAATCAGAAAAAACTACATTCGTTTATTTTTATCTTGGTCCGCTACTTTCCTTGCATTTTGCTTTCGCTTTCGCTAGCACAGGAGGATGCTAGCAACAGTACTTTCCGGTGCATTAGTTGGTATTGATGGACTCTTGGTTGAAGTAGAAGTGGATGTGGCGTTCGGCATGCCGCAGTTTACCACCGTAGGACTCCCAGAGGGAGCGGTGCGAGAGAGTAAGGACCGCGTCCGCTCGGCGATCAAAAATTCCGGCTTTGAGTTTCCCTCGGCGCGCAAAATCACCGTGAATCTCGCGCCGGCGGATCTGAAGAAAGAGGGATCAGCCTACGACTTGCCGATCGCGCTCGGGATTCTTTCGGCAGAAGGATGGCTGCGCAAAGAGCGCCTGTCCGAGTATGCGCTCTTAGGCGAGGTATCGCTTGATGGCCGCGTGAAAGCCGTACATGGAGCCTTGCCCTTAGCGGTGATGGCGCGAGAGCGCCGGTTGAAAGGACTAATCGTCCCCGCTGAAAACGCCGCCGAAGCTGCGGTGGTCGAAGGGATCGAGGTCATCGGCGTGTCCACACTAAGCGAGGCCTTTCTCTTCTTGAATGGAGACCAACTGTTGACGCCGACCCAGGTCGATCTCAATGACATTTTTGCGGCGCATTCTCGTTACGAAGTAGATTTTAACGATGTCAAAGGACAGGAGCACGTGAAACGCGCCCTGGAAGTGGCGGCAGCGGGCGGCCATAATGTCTTGTTGGTTGGTCCTCCGGGTGCAGGTAAGACAATGTTGGCGCGCCGTCTGCCGACCATTCTCCCCGACTTGACGCTGGCTGAAGCGTTGGACGCAACCAAAGTGCATAGTGTCGCTGGACTTATGGATGGGCGCGCGTTAGTAGCGACGCGACCATTTCGCTCGCCGCATCACACCATTTCCGATGCGGGGCTGATCGGCGGCGGTGCCATTCCGAAACCCGGCGAGGTTTCCCTCGCGCATCATGGTGTGCTGTTTCTCGACGAACTGCCCGAGTTCCGTAAAAACGTGTTGGAGGTGCTGCGCCAACCGCTCGAAGACGCGAAGGTCACCATCTCCCGCGCCGTAGGGTCAATTACCTATCCTGCCAGCATCATGCTGGTGTCGGCTATGAATCCCTGTCTCTGCGGCTTCCTGGGCGACCCCCAGCACGAATGCTCCTGCACGCCGCAACAAGTGCAGCGCTATCGCGCAAAAATTTCCGGTCCGTTGCTCGACCGCATCGATATCCAAGTCGAAGTGCCGGCAGTGAAGTATAAAGAACTGAGTCACCGTGAAGCTGGAGAAGACTCCGCCGCCATTCGTACACGCGTGAACAAAGCTCGGGAGGCGCAGCTCAAGCGGTTTGCGGGGCGCACGCTATACTGCAACGCACAAATGGCGAGCAAAGACATTCGTAAATTTTGTCAACCTGATCCCAGTGGAGAGAAACTCTTAGAGAACGCGATGAGTCGTCTCGGATTGAGCGCCCGCGCCTACACGCGCATCCTCAAAGTCGCGCGCACGGTGGCGGACCTCGCGGGAGAAAACCAAGTCAGCAGCGCGCACTTGGCCGAGGCGATTCAATACCGAGCGTTGGATCGGAAATGAGAGAGAACTTGTGCTGGGGTTCAAGTAGAGAGAGCATGGGGTATAAACTTACGAGGGTCGGAGTCTTTTGAGAGAAACGCGCGTAAGGAGGCACGCCAATGGGAGCGAACAAACAGCACCAAGGGTATCGGTCTTATCAATACTTGGAGAAAGACCGGGATTATAAAAGCTTCACGCTAGCAAAGGAAATCGGACGGGCGCCCTCGCGTCAGATCGCACTGTCTCCTCCGGAAGAGCAACGTGTGCAAATGCTGCTGTCTCAGCACCTCGCTATCTCCATGCACGACCATCCGGTGGTTGTGCCGGAAGAGGTCAGCGAGATTTTCGAGCAGAAGCATCGTGGACGAGATTTCACCGGCTTTGCTGGGTTAGCAGCGTCAGGGCTGGACTGCATTTTTGATAACCTGATGAATGGCCTCTGTACTATCACCTCTCACGCGGGCTGGAAGTGGACCGATGTCGTGCACGACTTAGGCATGAGACGATGCGATTTGGCGCACCAGGATTTTATCATCATTTGTGATGGGGTGCGGGATATTCTTACGGCTCATGGAACTGGGCGGCTGGCGTTAGTTCCCACCCTCGAATCGGCCACGCCCATAGAGAACGAACTAGATCGCATCGACGTCCTCTACGGGCTTGGGGTCCGCAGCATGGGAATCACTTATAGTGAGGCTAATGCTTTAGGCAGCGGCCTACGGGAAACCGGGGATAGCGGCCTCACTCAGTTCGGCCGACAGGTAGTGCAGAGGATGAACAAGCTCGGCATGTTGATTGACGCGGCGCATTGCGGGGATCAAACGACCCTGGACATTATCGCAGCGAGCGACCACCCCATGGTCATTTCCCATGCAGGGGCGCGTATGCTTTGGAACACGCGACGACTCAAGCCTAATCAGGTACTCGAAGCGATGGCGGCAAAAGGAGGCGTGCTCGGCATCGAAGCAGCCCCTCATACGACCCTCACAGAACGCCATCCTCAGCATAGCATCGAGTCGTGTATGGAACACTTCGAGTACGCTGTGAAGCTCCTCGGTATTGATCACGTAGGGTTTGGCCCTGACACCATGTTCGGCGATCACGTGGGGCTGCACCATGCGTATGCAACATTTTTTTCCATCTCCCAGGTGTTAGGCGGCGTGCAGTATGAAGAAGTGCCGTATGTGGACGGCCTGGAGAATCCAGCGGATTTTCCTAATATCCTCCGGTGGCTAGTGAAACACGGATATGCAGATGAAGACATTGTGAAAGTCATGGGAGGAAACGCCCTGCGGGTCTTCAAGCAAGTGTGGGTTCACTGAGTATTGACAGTGCTAAAAGCATCGCAGGTGATAGGGTACAAGGTTGAAAAGAAGCAGGATTGTTACGCCTGTCACCACATGAGTCCATTCAGGAAATAACAAGTCGCATAGTACGCGACTTTCATCCGCTCAGGCTGATCCTGTTCGGTTCTCACGCCCGAGGCGATGCAAGACCAGACAGCGATGTTGATATTCTGGTTGTCCTGCCGGAAGCGTCAGACAAACGCCGCGCCGCCATTGAGATTCGCCGAATCCTGATAGATCTTCCAGTTTGTAAGGACATCATCGTTACCACTCCAGAAGAGATTGAGCGCCGGGGCAACCTCATTGGCACGATGCTACGTCCTGCGCTGCAGGAGGGTAAGGTGCTTTATGAGCGAGCTTCAGGAAGTTGTAGTGGTCTCGTTCCAAGGCAGAGCCTAGAGCGCAACTTCTCGGTAGGGTTACCATGACTCAAGAGACCGCAAACTTTTGGCAAGTAATCATCCTGGCAATCACGGCAGTTATTATTTTCTGGTATACAGTAGAAACGTACTGGCTAAGGAGAGAATCACAGAGACAAACCGAGCTGCAATTACGACCATTTGTCGTTTTGGAAGCTGTTCGACAAATCGAAGGCGTGGGTTTTCAAGTAAAGAACATTGGAAATGGTACTGCTCTTAATATCAGGATTGGCAGTGTCTTAGTGAAGTACGAAGGAACGCTCAGCGAAGTCATCGGTTTTCCCGACACCGTTTCTAGCCTGTCGCAGGGGGAATCAATCCTAGTCAGCCACAGAGAAGAACATGAAAAAGAATCGGTTAAAATAACAGCCAATCCTGGTATATTTGCTCAACGGCTCTTACCTTATCTTTATGAAGGGATTCGCTCACTATTAGACAGCGACGATGATTCGTCGCTACCTGCTCTGCCAAGCATTACGGTTGAATTCGAGGACATAGAGAAACGGCGGTATTGCGTGAGGGAGAAATTGGTATTGGGGGCATTGGAGATAATTGATTCTGGTAGGAAGTGATTTAGTAGCGCCCGGTACCGTAGCGCACGCATAGCGCGCGCTACACCTGTCTCTAATCTCAGTAAATGATTTGCTCCTCCTTCAACCGTGCGATTGTCTCGCTAGAGAAACCCAGCAGCTCTTTCATCACCGTATCCGTGTCCGCTCCGAGTAATGGCGCCGGGGAGCGAACGCCGTTCGGGGCATTGGTCAGACGCCAGGGAATGCCGGTGTGCATTTGCACGCCCACCTCGGCATGCTGGAGCCTGGAGAAAAAGCCGCGTTCGTTGAGATGCGCGTCTTCTGCCAAGTCTTTGCTGTTCATCGAGGGGAACGCAGCGACCCCCGCAGCTTGCAAGGTGCGGGTCACGTCCCATTTCCTTTGTGTTGTCGTCCACGCGCTGATGATCGCCTCTAACTCATCTTCGTGCGCTTTGCGGTCCTGCGCGGTGCGGAAGCGAGAGTCAGTCACGAGTTGTGACTGTCCAATGGCGTTACAGAATGCTTGCCACTCGGCTTCCGTGCCGCAGGCGATGGTGACCCACTCATCTTCCCCGGCGCAGCGGAAGCAGTTGTGCGGCGACATGAGCGGATCGCGGTTGCCCATGCGCGGCGGTTGCTCACCATTCATAGTATAGGCCATCCATCCCTCGTGCATCAGCGCCGCCACGCCTTCCCACAATGACACGTCGATGTATTGGCCTTGCCCCGTCAGCTTGCGCGCTACCAACGCCCCGCAGATTGCTGAGGCCGCGTCAATGCCGCCGTTGGGATCGCCGTACGAGATCCCCACTTCCTGCGGTGAACCTCCAACATGACCAGTTAACGATGACAATCCGGTCATCGGCGCGATGGCTGGTCCATAGCCCATGTATTTTTGCTGCGGACCTGTGTGGCCGTAGCCGGAGATCGAGGCCATGATGATATCGGGCTTAATCTTCTTTAACTCTTCGTGGCCTAGACCGAGATGCTCCATTACGCCAGTGGCGAAGTTTTCCACGATAACATCGCTCTGAGCGATCAGTTTTCTGACAATGTCAATAGACTCGCGTTTGCTCAAGTTGAGCAGAATGCTTTTTTTGCCTTGATGCCATTGATTGAAATAGCCGGAACGATTCAGTCCTGGCTGCATGCCGGTGGGATAGATGGGCACGCGTCGCCCGAGGTCGGGGCGCACCTGGGACTCAATTCTGATCACTTCCGCGCCCAGATGAGCGAGGTGCAGAGCGCAGAAGGGTCCGGCCCAGGCCCAACTGAAGTCGATGACGCGAATACCTTCGAGGGACAGGTGGGTGCTGGGTGTTGGGTGTTGGGTGCTAGGCGCCGAAGATTGTACACTTCGGGGAGGAGCTTTGAGAATTTCCTCGGTATGCTCGCCAAGCTGGGGCGCGGGTCTGCGAATTTTTAACCAGGCCTCGCCCAGTTGGTACGGGGCCCCGAGCTGCGTGAGTTTGCCTGCCTGTGGATGAGTGACTTCAACGAAGAAATGCCTACTGCGAAGCTGTTCTTGCGCCGCCAATTGCGGCATGGAAAACACGGGGGAAAAACAGATACGCCGCGCTTGTCCTTCACGCCACAAATCCTCGACTTTCCACTGTTTCATCCATTCGTCCAAGTACGGCCGCATCACGTCGTGGTTCTCAGCCCGCATGAACGGGTCTTGAAAAATCTCCCAGCTCGCCCACTCGGGATCGCCCATCAATTCGACCAACCGCAACCATTGGTCCTGTTCAACATTGACAAGAAAGATAAGCCCGTCCTGACACTCGTAGATGCCCCAGGGATAGAGCAATCGCTGCCCCAGGCGCGAGGCGACTTTGCCTTGATAGGTGTAGTACACAAAATTCTGTTCCAAGAACGAAGCGACAAATTCTTGGACTGAAAAATCAATATGCTCACCCACGCCGGTATTCAGTGCCCGATAGTAGGCTCCCAACGTGACGACTGACGCTCCCAAGGCGCCTTGGAAATCCGCTTGATGGCCGAAAGCTTTTAGCGGCGGCAAGTCTGGCCGATCCGACGCGCCGGGGCTCAGCCATGCCCAGCCGCCGCCGTGCGCCATGGTGATTTCATGCGAACGATAGTTGCGATGGGGGCCAGTCAACCCGAAGGGAGTGATCGAGCACATGACCAAACGAGGATTTCGTTGACGAAACGTTTCATAGATGACGCCCAACGCCGCCATTTGCGCCGGCGGATAATTATGCACAAGAATATCTGCTCCCTCCACCAGATCATGGAGCTGGGTTCGTGCTTGAGCTTGTTGCAGGTCAAGTGTGACGCTGCGCTTGTTGGTGTTCAATGCGAGGAAGAGTCCGCTTTTTTCGGGGTGCGGCGTCGCTCCAGGGAAAGGTCCGCGTTGGCGAGCACGGTCGCCTTGGGGGTCTTCGACCTTAATGACATCCGCACCGAGGTCGGCCATAAGTTTGGTTGAGTATGCGGCAGACACCAGATGACCTAATTCAAGCACGCGCACCCCTTCGAGTCCGGACATGATACATTCCTCCTTCATTGACTTCCTTCAAAGTGTAGCTGACCTTAAGCTATAGTGCATGGGCCCAGGTTATTGGAGCCGTGAAGTGTAAACATCTCCCCTCTGAAGAGAAAGGACACCTATCATTGGAATATGAGCTTCTGCTACTGACTGTGGAAATTGCCGTCATCATCGCTGCTTCACGGTTGTTGGGCATCATCTTTCGTCGTTTGCACCAGCCGCAGGTGATTGGAGAGATTATCGCCGGGATTCTTCTCGGTCCGTCTTTCTTTGGTTGGCTTGCTCCCGGTTCGGCGGTGCGGCTGTTTCCTCCGGACGCCTTACCGCTCCTCAAGGTGCTCAGCGAATTTGGTGTACTCTTTTTTATGTTTCTCGTAGGGTTGGAGCTGGACCCTGCCTTGTTGCGTGGACGTAGTCGCACCGCCGTTGTGGTCTCTCATGTCGGCATTATCGTACCTTTTTTACTTGGGATGAGCCTGTCGGTATTGCTCTACTCTCGCTTTTCTCCTGACACTGTCCCGTTTAGCAGTTTTGCACTGTTCAGCGGAGTCGCCATGTCGATCACCGCATTTCCCGTGTTAGCGCGCATCCTCATTGAACGCGATTTGCTCAAGACAAAAGTCGGCGCCACCACCCTCACCTGCGCCGCAGTGGATGATATGACGGCGTGGTGTTTATTAGCCTTTGTTGTTACGACGGTCCGAGCCGTTGGATTGCATCAGGCGCTGATGACAGTTGGGCTTGCGCTCTTGTACATCGCCCTAATGTTTTTTGGCGTTCGCCCGCTGCTAACGCGCTTCAGCGCCGTGTACGAACATTCCGGACGCCTGTCGCAAAACCTGGTTGCCGTAACCTTTATCCTCGTGCTCTGCAGTGCGGCGATTACTTATAGCATTGGCATTCACTCGATTTTTGGCGCGTTCATGCTGGGCGCCATGATGCCGAAGCAGAGTGGATTCGTCCGTGAGCTGACGGAAAAAATCGAAGACTTTGCCGTGGTCTTTTTGCTTCCTGTCTACTTTGCCTACACGGGATTGCGCACGCAAATCGGCCTTCTCAACAGTCTCGACACTTGGGGATTTTGCTTCTTGATCATTGCCGCCGCCACGATTGGAAAATTCGGCGGCTGTGCGGTCGCCGCACGCTTTACCGGCCTTGGGTGGCGCGAATCTGGGGCTCTGGGCGTGTTAATGAATACGCGCGGCTTGATGGAGCTGATCGTGTTGAATATTGGTCTGGACCTGGGAGTCATCTCTCCCTCCCTGTTCTCCATGATGGTGCTCATGGCGATTATCACAACCGTCATCACGACTCCTGCTTTGGCGTTTGTGTATCCCCAAGAGCAGCTCCGCGCCGACATTTTAGTGTCTGAGGCGACTGAGGTAAGCAAACGAGTGTTGCTCCCGGTTTCTTTACCGAGTTCAGGGCCTATCCTGTTGGACGTTGCCGTTGCCGTGTCCGATGGGGTGCCGCAACTCTACGCACTCCATCTTGCTCGCCCTACGGAGCGTGGCGCCTTAGGGGCGCGCGTGTTGCCGAGTGCACAGAGTGCGCAGGAAGCGCTCGGCCCTTTGCTTGAGCACGCTCGCACGCTCTCTTGCGAAGTGCATCCTTTAGAGCTGGTGAGTCGTACGCCTGGGAGAACGATTTGCGAAGTCGCACGGGCGAAGGAAGTTGGGCTTGTGGTGATGGGGTGGCACAAACCAGTGTTCAATCGAGCCCTGCTGGGTGGAACGGTGCAGCAGGTCATGAAAGAAAGTCTCGCGAACATTGCTGTGCTGATAGAGAAAGGAGGAAGTTTTCCTCCTCGCCGTATTCTCTTGCCATACACGGGCACGCTTCATGATCGCGTGGCGTTGACGTTAGCGAGCCGCATCGCGCATCGTTGCGGGGCGCACGTCACGATTCTCCATGTCGTGCGCCCCGGACGGGCGTCTCCGCAAATAGAACAAGAAGCGCAGGCGGCGCTCGCGCAGGAATTTCCAGAACCCACGGGAGGAGCCACACGCCTCGTGGTCGTCGAATCTGCTCAGCCCGTGGAGACCGTGCTTCAAGAAGCGGCTGGATATGATTTAACAATGCTCGGCGTAGGCGAGGAATGGAACCTCGCTCCACACGTCTTTGGCTTGCGACAAGAACGCATCATCGTCAACTGTCCATCTTCGCTGCTCGTTGTGCGCGCTCGTGGACACGATGCCTCATAGGAGTCCACTACATTAATGTTGACAGGTTTGGTTCCGTCATGCCAGCGCGAGCTGGCATCCAGGAAGATTCAGTATTTATCCTCAGTTCCACCTCCTGGATTCCGGGTCTTGCGTTGCTCGCCCAGAATGACATGGCTATTGCTCTTGCCCCTTATCTTCACGGTGGTGGTCCAGGAGGCTCTTCGGCGTTCTCCATTGCCGCTCACGCACAGAGCAGATATAGAGTTCTCAGAACCCTACATTCATCGGCCACAGCAACGATAAGAAATGTCAGATGAGAGGATAGACTGCATGAGTGACCCCATTGTTATGACCACGAATATTGAAGGTTTGCCGTCGCCACGACGGGGCAAGGTCCGCGACATTTACGAAACTGAAGATGCGCTCTTGATCGTCGCCACCGATCGGGTGTCGGCGTTCGATGTCGTATTGCACGAGGGCATCCCTGACAAAGGACGAGTGCTGACCCAAGTCTCTCGCTTTTGGTTCGATTCCTTGTCTCACATCATTCCGAATCACCTCATTTCGATGAACGTTGATGACTTTCCTGCGCCCTGCCAGCCCTATCGAGACAGCCTCCTGGGGCGCACCATGTTGGTAAAGAAAGCACAGCCGCTGCCGGTGGAATGCATCGTGCGCGGCTACCTAGCGGGGTCCGGCTGGCAGGAGTACCGCGCGTCGAAAAGCATTTGCGGCATTGCGCTGCCAGCGGGGCTACGAGAAAGCGAACGTCTACCGGAGCCGATATTTACACCGTCAACAAAAGCGCCGGAAGGGCAGCATGACGAAAATATCTCCTTTGCGGAAGTTGAACGCTTGCTTGGGCCGCAGTTGGCCGCGCAAGTGCAGAACGTGAGCTTGGCGCTCTACAAAGCGGCGCATGCCTTTGCTGAGAAGAAAGGATTTTTCCTGGCCGACACCAAATTTGAATTTGGTCAGCGGGATGGACAACTGCTGTGGATCGACGAGGCGTTCACGCCGGATTCCTCGCGGTTTTGGCGCACTTCGACGTATCAACCCGGCGTGTCCCAAGATAGTTACGATAAGCAGATCATTCGTAACTACTTGATTGAGTTAAAGTGGGACCGTCGACCGCCGGCGCCGCATCTGCCGCCGGAGATCATTGCTCGGGCTGCGGCGCGGTATCAAGAAATTGCCGCGCATCTCATGGGAGCAGCAAAGTAAATGGCTACGCACCCTCGCCGTGCGCTCGAAGGGGTTCGTATCCTCGACTTCACTTGGGTTGTGGCTGGACCGGTGGCGACCCGCATTCTCGCCGATCAAGGCGCCGAAGTCCTCAAAATCGAGCGGCGCGACTCGCTTGATCTCGGCAGCCGCCGTGGCGGCTTCACTGGCAATCTCTTTCGCGGCAAAGAGAGCACGGTCATCAATATGGCCGATCCGCGCGGACGCGAGATCGCCCGCCAATTAGTGATGATCTCCGATGTTGTCATTGACAACTTCAGCTCTCGGGTCATGCACAACTGGGGCATGGACTATGAAAGCATCAGAAAGATCAAGCCGGACATCATCGCCGTCAGCATGTCCGGCTTTGGACATACCGGGCCACAGAAAGATTACGTGAGTTATGGCCCCACGCTACAGGCATTGTCCGGCTATACGCTGCTGATGCGCCACCCGCAAGGAGAACCGGCAGGTTGGGGTTACTCCTACGCGGACATGTCGGGCGGCTACAGCGGCGCGTTGGCCGTTTTGATGGCGTTGTGGCATCGCAAGCGTACGGGAGAGGGACAGTTTGTCGACCTCTCCCAGTTCGAGACCATTTCTAGCGTAGTGGGACCGGCGCTGCTCGACATTCTTGTCAACAAAAGAACTATCGCGCCGTTTGGTAATCGCTCGCAAGAAGCGTCGGCGGCTCCGCACGGCGTCTACCGTTGCGCGGGTGAAGACCGTTGGTGCGCCATCACGGTGTTTACCGAAGAGGAATGGCAAGCATTCTGCAAAGTTGTAGGCAATCCTTCATTACCAAATGATCCACGTTTCGCCACACTCGCGGACCGCCTCGCGCATCAAGACGCGCTTGATCGACATGTGGAAGAGTGGACCTGTCAACACACGCCTGAAGAAGTAATGACCCGGCTGCAACAAGCTGGCGTTGCTGCTGGTGTAGTCGCCAACGGTGAAGATTTAGACCGAGACCCGCAACTGCGCGCCCGTGGTTACTGGGCGCAGGTGCCGACGCCGGAAGGGGAGGAGGTCGTTCTTGACGGGACGCCGATCAAGATGTCGACGACGCCAGGGTATGTTGCTGCGCCCGGGTCGCTCTTAGCAGAACACACAGAGGCGGTTTTGAAACGGCTGCTTCATTATTCGGATGAGCAGATCGTCCAGTTGAAAGCCGACCGCGTCGTCGCCTCACACGCTGAGATTATGGCGGAGCGAGGACAATAATCAGTGTACTTTTTCCAGCGGAGATGTCTTTGCTCAATTGTTGAAAACTGGTCGCGACAAAGACAATGAACTACGCGCTCTGGGACAACCTGGACAGCTTCTGGTTAGCAGAAGAGTACACCCCTAATCCTCCCTTGACCGGCCAAGCACAGGCGGACATCGCCATCATTGGCGGAGGGATTACCGGACTCAGTAGCGCCTATCATCTCAAGCAGCGCTATCCAGAAAAGCATATCGTCCTCATTGAAGGGCAAGCTGTAGGATTTGGCGCTAGTGGGCGTAATAGCGGTTTCATTTCGCAAGAGTACCATGGCTGGTACGAACGCTTCGAGCGAAAAGGAGCTGCGGCGGTCGAACCTTATACTCGGTACGCGCAGAGAGGATATCAACTGCTTGTCCAAACGATCAGAGAGCAAGCCATTGCCTGCGACCTGCAAGAACGCGGCGCCTTGCTGCTGGCAAAGAACGCAGCCGAGGTCCGCTCTTTAGAGGAACACGCGCAGGCGTACGGCCAGATCGGCAGGTCGGTTCAGCTCTGGAAGGACGCAGAACTTGCAGGGAAGATCAAGACCGACTTCTACCCGGCCGGACTCTTCTTACCGCATTGGTCGCTTCTTCATCCCGGCAGATTGATGCGAGGGCTCAAGACAACCGTGGAGCGCCTCGGGGTGGTGGTGTATGAACGGACTCCTGTCCAACGCATCCGCCAACAAAAAATCATCGAATTGGATTGTGGACCTGGTCGGGTGAGAGCTGCGACAGCGATCCTGGCCACCAACGCCTACACTCCCAAACTCGGATTTCTACAAAGTACACTCATGCCTCTCCATCTCTTCATTGTAGTGACTCAGCCGCTAGAGACGGTAGAGATAGAGCAGGGCGGATGGAGCACCGTCCCGGGTCGATTCGAGCTTGACCGTAGCCACACCGTGCGGCTCACTCCCGATGGGCGGTTGCTCATCAGAGGAGGAGCTCGATATTACTACAATAACGGAATTAGGTACAAAGACATCCCGCACGCGTATCAGAGCTTGTGCCAGCGTCTGCAGCTCCGTTACCCTCAGCTCAAAGAGGTGCGCAGGGCGTATGCCTGGAGCGGGGCTATGGCGCTCACGCGCGCTTTTACGCCGCTGTTCGGGCGGATGGGCAGAGAAGAGAATATTTTGTATAGCGTTGGCTATAACGGCTTTGGTCTTGTCAATGGCTTTTATGGCGGCAAGCTGTTGTGTGATCTATATAGCGGAGAGCTACACGAGGACCTACGGCTGCTCTCTTCGCGAGATGGGGCGCGGCGTCTCCTTCCTGAGCCCCTCCGTTATGCGCACATGAACACGTCCTTGGCGGCGCGGGGTTTTCGTCTGTAACGTTTGGTGCAAAAGTCACTATTTGAGACAACAAAGGTTTGAGTCAAAGAAGGAGGGAAACATATGCCGCTCGCAAAAATCAATGGCATCGATTTGTACTATGAGGTGCACGGTGAGGGGCCAGCCTTCGTGTTCGCTCATGGCGGTGGGGGCAGCCATCTGAGCTGGTGGCAACAGGCGCCGGTGTTTGCGAAATCTCATAAAGTGGTGACCTTCGACCATCGCAGCTTTGGTCACTCGCTCGATACACCGGACGGTCCTGGGCCCCAAGCATTCGTGCAAGATTTCACGGCGCTGCTTGATCATCTCGGCATTCAGAAAGCGATTGTCGCCGGACAATCGATGGGCGGGTGGACCGTCTGCGGCTTTGCCGCAGCGCATCCAGAACGCACCAGTGCGCTCATCTTGTGTGATACGACCGCTGGCATTCACACCGCCGAAGTGGAGAAAGCACAGGCCGGGACGCGTGAACGTGCTGGAGGAGACCTGAAACAGATTCTGCGCAATGCATATTCTCGGTCCTATCCCGAGCGGCAGCCCGCCATGTGTTTCCTCTATCAACAAATTTCTGCGCTCAACACCGGCGTTTCTCCTAAGCTCGTGCCCATGCTGTTTGGCATCAAGCATGATATTCGTCCAATCATCGAGCACAAGATTCCAACCTTGCTACTTGTTGGAGAAGAAGACGTGCTGACGCCGCCGGAAGCGATGGCGAGCGTTGCCGCACAGATTCCCCAGGCGCACTTCGTGAAAGTGCCGCAAGCGGGGCACTCAGTCTATTTTGAGCGGGCTGACGAGTTTAACCGGATTGTCAGCGAGTTCCTGCGCGAGCAGGTGCGGTGACCTTTGAGGCGCCTCTCAAATTCTGACAATTCTGTAGCTAGCCGTGTTCGTGCTTCGATAGGCTCAGCACGAACGGCTAATTTTTCAACAACTTGAATGAAGATTGACCTCCGTTCGCCCTGAGCTTGTCGAAGGATGGACGGAGGATTTATGGCAGCGTTATCGTCCCCTCAAATTCGCCAGTAAACGAACCAAAACACTGGGGCGGGGTCGCGTTCGGGTCTGATGCCTGACAGACGCTGATAGAATGTACCTCCGCCGTGCCCGATGCCCCCTCAAACTTGCCAGTCCCACCAAGAATCTCCTGGACGTCATCTGTTTCATATTTTCCTCCGCCAAGGCTACACATTGATGGCGTGTGAGGGTCCGCGAATAGATTTGATCACCATTGGGGAAAGTGGCGATGATTCTGCCAAACCCGATTCCATTCACTGCATCAATAATGAAAACGCCGCCCGGGCATGCGGCGGTCACGCCAGTGAATCGATGTTCAACAACAGCCTGAGAGGTGCGCCGCCCTAAAGTTCCCGTCACTTCTGCTGTCGACCAAACCGCGGGGATTTTATCTCCCCTATCTACTAGATCCATACGAGTCGAAAGAAACGTTCCGCCAAATTTGCCATTGTTGGGACGGGTGTGGTCTGCATTGGCGTTGCCAAAGTTCACAGTGATTAAGAGTCCAGTTGCGATTACCAGGATCAATCTTTTTCGAGGTTGCATGTTTTTTCTCCTTGTTGTGGTTTCTGGTTGACAGTGATGGGTCGTTTCCTTCTTGCGAGTCGATGGACAAGTTCAACTGGAATCCGTAAGCCTTCCCTCCTTTCCGGGCAGAAGGTGATTCGCTTGCAATGGCGCGCCCGTTATGCGAAAGGAGAGTAGCCAGCACACCAGCAGAAAGTCTTTAGAAAACCTTTAGCTTTCTTTTAGATTGTTCTTAGAGATGGCGGTGAGATGGGTATGTCGACAGACATTTCCGCGAGTTTTGGGGCTTTTCGGCTTGATCCACAAAACGCCTGTATCTGGCGTGGGGCGGAGATGATTAAGCTAACGCCCAAAGCCTTTGGGGTGCTGCACTACTTAATCGAACATCCGGGTCGCATAGTCACGCAGGAAGAACTCTTCTCCGCAGTGTGGCCAGAGACTGTGGTGAGCGACGTGGCGTTGTCGGTCTGTGTGCGAGAACTTCGGAAGGAGTTGGGAGATGACGCGAAAACGCCGCGGTACATTGAGACCGTACATCGGCAAGGATTTCGCTTCCTCCCCTCCGTGACCACTCCACCAGTTCCAAGTTCCAAGTTCCAGGTCAAGAAGAAATAGCCAATAGTCGCGAAGAAGAAAGTCAAAAGGAAAGCGGTGAGAACGGTCTAGAGTCTAGTGTCCAGGGTCTAGAGTTGGAAACTCAAGATGTTTCTCTCGCTTCTGACCAGATCCTAGACACGGATGGCTCTCCGGCCTCGTCGCGATTTATTCGCAGCGTCGTCCTGGCGGCCGTGCTATTGATCATTGCTACAGTCCTGATTGTCCAGTATCTGTCCCGCCCGACGCTCAGCACTCAGGACTCAGCACTCAGGACTGACGCCGCGCCAGCAGCATTGCCGTTGCCCGATAAGCCGTCCATTATCGTACCGCCCTTCGTGAACCTGAGCGGCGACCCGGCGCAGGAGTATTTCAGCGACGGCCTCACTGAGGAGATTACGGCTGCCCTTTCACGTGTCCCCGGTCTTTTTGTCATCGCCCGCACTTCGGCATTCACTTACAAAGGCAAAGCCGTCAAAGTGCAGGACATCAGCCGCGAGATGGGCGTGCGCTACGTCCTGGAAGGCAGCGTGCAAAAAGCCGACGGGCAGGTGCGCATCATCGTGCAACTCATTGATGCAACGACCGGAGAACACGTATGGACCGAGGACTATGACCGTCCATTCAAAGACCTCTTCGCCTTATACGGTGAGATTCGGCAACAGATTACGCTGATGCTGCAAGTGCGCCTCACTCCACAGGAGCCCGTATGGTTCCAGCGTGCTCCCACGACACACCTGGAAGCCTATGATTTCTACTTGCGGGGGCTAGAGGCCGTCTTGCGTGCAAGTTACAAGAACGACCCATTGACGCCAGCCCGCCAGTTGTACGAGCAAGCGATCGCATTGGACCCACAGTATGCAGAAGCCTACGCGCGATTAGGTGAGACTTATTTGCTCGATTGGTTCTTTAATCCGAGTAGTAACCAAGGGCAATCGCTGGACCGGGCTCTGACCATGGAGCAACGCGCACTTGCTTTGGATAATATCCTACCCCTGCCTCATGCGATCTTGGGCACGGTCTTCGCCTGGAAGCGGCAGTATGAGCAAGCCCTTGTCGAAGCTCGGCAGGCTGTTACCCTCGATCCGAACTTTGCTGAGGGCTATTTTCACCTGGGTACTGTCTTATTCTTTGCTGGACCGCCAGACGAAAGTGTCAAAGCTTACGAGCAGGCAATCCGCCTGAATCCCAAACATCCTGACATTTACCTGTTTAACTTGGCCGCTTCTTATCGCATCGCGGAGCGCTACAAAGAAGCCCTGGCCTTTGGGAAGAAATTCGCGGCCCACCATCCCGACTATCCTCCCGTCCATCTGCATTTGGCCGTTTGCTACGCTGAGTTGGAACAGCTAGAGGAAGCACGCGCAGAAGGCGTGGAGATTCTGCGGCTCAATCCTACGTTCACCCTGGCGGGGATGGAACGCTTCTGGCCCATGAAAGATACAGTAATCATGGAGCGCCATTTCGTTGCCCTACGCAAGGCGGGGCTGAAATAAGAAACGGCTGATGAATGAGCCGGGAGTGCTACGTTCTGGACGTCCCAGCCCAAGCGGCTTAGAAAATCTCCTCGAAGAACGCACGCATCGCTTTCCAGGAGCGCTCGTCGGCAGCTTGATTGTAGACAATCCATGAAATGCCGCGAGTCGCTGCGTCCGGGTAGGTGAAAGCATGTTGCGTCCCACCGTAACTGATGATTTGCCAGTCCGCGCCCGCTTTGGTCATTTCTTCGGCAAACGCATTGACATGAGCAACAGGAACCGACGGATCATCCGCGCCGGTGCAGATCAGGAGCTTCGCTCGCACCTGACCAGGCTCAGCGGGGCATTGGGTTTCGAGACCGCCATGAAACGTCACTACGCCCGCAAGTGGAGCCCCGGCGCGCGCCAGCTCCAGAACGAAAGTGCCGCCCAGACAGTACCCAATGGCAGCGACTCGCTTGGGATCGACTTGTGGAAAAGAGAGGAGAGTATCCAACGCGACCTGCGCTCGCTGACGAAACTTGTCCGGGTCGCTCCGCAAAGCGACCACCATCTTTTTGACTTCTTCAAGATCGTCGATTTCAACGCCATCGCCATAAGGGTCGCCGGCGAAGGCGACGTATCCTAGCCCAGCCAGCATTTCCGCGCGCCGTTTGGCGTTGATTCCCAGACCAAACCCGCCCGGCATCACGAGAATGCCAGGGCGTTTTCCTGGTTGCGTCTCGTCATCCGCCAGAAATCCGAGCAACGTCACATCGCCGTCACGATACGTGATCCGTTCTGTTTTCATGGTGGACATTACTCCATGCGGTGCGCAGTGAACCGCTTGATATCGTAGCTATCGATGACCGTGGGCTGCCCAAACAGTTCGACTGCCGGGGCCACTTCGGCCAACGACAACATCAAATAGAAAAGACGCTGGGCGTCCTCCGGCATCTGCTCCAACGGAAATTGTTCTAAGTAGGGCAAGATCTCTTCCATGCGCGCCAGCATGGTGTCATAAAACGCCTTGATTTCTGTCATTGTGCTAACCTGACGTTTATCGCTGCGCTCTTGTTCGGTCGCCAGCGACCACGCTAGCCATTGCTCCAGATCACAAAATGCTTCGGGCAGTAACGATTTAGGCATGGGTTGCCTCTTGTTTCGAGGTGTGGAACGCCGCATCCACCGGCTGACCGCTAATCATTTGCTGCACCACGTAATGGCTGTGACGTACAAGCAGTTCCTCGTCGTGGAGGACGAACGATTTTTTCGCTCTGGAAGAAAGCACTGACTGCGTCTCTTCAAAAGTGCGACCATCCTCTAAAATGACATCGCGGAAAAATACGTGTCCGTATTCCTGACTGAAACGCTGTCCAACTGTTTTGGCTTTGGGGAAATACTGCGTCGATTGCCAAATCGTCCGATCAACCGCCACGGGCAGGAATTGGTGCGTGAAGTACGAGCCTTCGGAGACATCAACGAAAAAGCAGGGGAAGATCACGTTGAGATCAAGCGTCCACGTTGGGTCACGCAAGGGGTTCACTCCCGGAGGGAGATTACTCTGCGAAAAATCTTGGCGAATGATGAAGGCCCCATAACGAAACGCTAGCGCCGCCACGGGGCTCGGTTTGACGTCGGCGTTGCCGAACAACGAAGCGCGGGCATGGCGAGGAAACAGTTGCATGTGCAGGGCGTGCGCGAAGGGATTCTCTTTACTGGTGAACGAATCGGGGGCCGAACGGCGATGGAGAAATGGCACGTGATAGATTTCCTGAAAAGCGTCTTTGGCGACCTTCCAATTAGCCTTTACCTCCGTGGTCCACGAGGCGCTGGTCGCTGAAAACTCGGCAAACGGATAACCGTGCAGCCCAGGGGCCAGTTCCCCCAAGTATTCTTGCAGAGTTTCTTGCGGGTTCGGGTCCACGTTGACAAAGATGAAACCTTCCCATACATCGACCGCGACTGGAGTCAGACCCAGCTCCTCTTTCTTGAGATTGAAGAAACTCTCTTCATCCGGGACAAACCGCAGCTTGCCATCCAACCCATAGGACCAACTGTGGAACTTGCAGGTAAACATCTGACAGGAGCCCTGCTGGTTCCACACCACTTTATTGCCGCGATGGGAGCAAATGTTGTGGAAAGCATGGATGTTACCATCCTTCTTGCCGCGCACGACGATAACTGAAGTCTGACAGACCGCAAGGTCTTTCACAAAGTAGTCACCAGGTTTTGGAAGCTGTTCGACTCGGCCAACATTCAACCAAACCTTCTTAAAGATATGCTCTTGTTCCAAACGAAACTGTTCTTCGGAAATGAAACCATCTACAGGCAGTGGGCCTTTCCCCAAGTGCGGGTATTTATCGTGCCACTTGCCGCCGTGAGGTCTTCCATTCGCGCCGTTCGTTGTCGATCCGTTGGTTGCCGCCATGACAGTCCCTCCTGCTTACTGGTCTCCAGCAATGACCGTGAGGTTCAGCACTGTATAAGGCTGAATGGGATTGTCAATGGAGCAGGGTGGTTGGGGCAATTGCAGAAAAACAGTGAGAGGGGTTTGCTCTTGGTCTCGCTGGTAGATTCGATGGTTGACGAAGAGATCGAATTTGCTGAGTATCGTGAGCGTTGCTTTTTCTTTTATCTCTTTGATAATAGACTCTGATGCTGAAGGTCTGTCCTGACATTGTCTATTGGGCCTTGCGTCTACATGGCGCTTTGAGGTTCCCTAACGAAATGTCTTTCCTGGCACCGACTCGAAGTTAGCCATTCAGAGCGGTGCTGAATCCTTGTGACAGACAAAAGGCGATAGCAATGCGATTGGGAAGAACTCAGAAAGTAGAGACGGAAGAGGACCAGCTTCGTGTAACGTACCGCAACGAGTTGCGTCAGCTCGCCGCGCAGCGTTTCCCATACGGCATTGGCCTTTTTCTTTTGATGAATACGGTTGCCTGTTTCCTTGAGCAGCGGTTCTTTCCAGAACGCGGCGTGACTCCACTCTCCGGGAGTCTCCCGTACGCTCTTATTGGAGCCCTCACGTTTCTTATCTTTACATTTGCTCCGCGTGTAACCATGATAGCAATTGGCGTTGCGCAGAATCTTGTTATTGCCATCGTTTGTTTCTATTATGGACAACATCATGGCGACGCGACGCTCCTGACCGCTTCGCTTCTGCTCCTCATGGTTGGGTTCGCGGTCTTCTTTCCCTGTACGCTCAGGCAATACCTCTTTGCCTGTACCTGGGTTGCTGTTGGCTATCCCTGCGCATTGGGTTTCATTCCCAATCCTGTCATAGTCTTTGGCGGCAACGCTTCTGTCTCGTCTGGAGTTGTGCTGGGCGGAGCCATATCGACCATACCGATCGCTTACAATGTCCTTCTCTTATTTTCCGGCGCGTGTACTCTAGCGATCGGCGTGTCATTACTGGACCACCATCGCTTTACCGCCTACTGTCAAACGTTGCGAGCGCAACGGGCCGACGCCGCGAAGTCAGAGTTTCTTGCTACCGTTTCTCACGAGCTACGCACACCACTGAACATCATCATTGGCTACTCGAGCATCTTGCTTGAAGAAGGTGCTGACGACACCCTCTCGCAGCCTCGTCCAATATGGCGAATTCATGCTCAGTCGCTGGAATTACTACATTTGATTCAAAATATGCTCGACCTCAATCGCCTTGAGGCCGGAGACGTGACGCTGACTGTCGAAAAGTTTTCGTTTGTGGAGTTGCTGGAGAGCCTTCGTGACAGTCTTCCTGTCAACTGGATAAAATCAGCTGTAGAGATCCAGTGGAGTCTGCCGCAGACGCAAATCTTGCTACGGAGCGATCGGCGCAAACTGGAAGTGGCGATGCGCAACCTTATTCATAACGCGTTAAAATTTACAGAGAGAGGGAGTGTGAAGATCAGCGCGGGGTTACAAACCGACCACGTCGCGTATTTCCGTGTGGCGGATACGGGACCTGGGATCGCGCAAGAAGATTATCGTCGCATCTTTGAGAGGTTTCAGCAAAGTCGAGATGGGGGGCGAAGCGGGGGAGTTGGGATCGGACTCCACATTGTAAAGAGATTCATCGAAGCGCTCGGCGGAACCGTCCAGATGGAGAGTCAGATCGGAGCGGGTGCTTGTTTTACGCTTACGTTTCCTCTAACGCCTCAAATGCCTCAGGTAAAGGAAGAGTAATCCTACAAATCCCTCAGTTATTGCTCGCCACGGGCAACAATACCCGCGGCGTTTCTGAATTTGACTCAAATGCGAGGTAGTGTTTCTACGCGAGGTTAAACACCCGGGCTGCGTTGTCCCACAACAGTTTACGCTTGGACTCCCGCGAGAGCGGTTGCTTGAGCATCGCTTCCACGCCCCACGGATAGGCGCCGTCGGGATGCGGATAGTCCGAGTCCCAAGTGAAGTTGTCATCGCCAGATTGGTGCACGCTTACGAACTCGTCCATGCTACCGGAAAGCTCCTTCGTTTTGGGATCTTCGGCAGCTATATCACCAATAAGCCGGAGCTAAACGATGTTGACATCATCCTCATCACGCGATTTGAAGGTTGGGTGCACGGTTTCGCGTAACGATTCCGCCAGGAGAATTCAAACACATGGCCAATGGCTATCTAGCTGAGATTGAGAAAATGCACACTGAGGTGATGGCATATCTCAGCCGTCACGCGAGTGAGCCTGTGCCTGCCAAAGCTGCCTGAGTGAGGCGGTTCAGACGACTCCTATCCGCAAGTTTTGATTTTGTAGACCATGAGCAGTAGGTAATGAAAAGCAAGGCTGGCATCCTGAAGATTGACATCGCGAGAATCTATGTGGTGTTCGACTCTTTCAATCTTTGCAGGAACTTCCCAAGATCTGTGCCCTCTAATTCTATCAATTCCATTTCTCGTGCAATGCGCCAGTTTTCTTCTTTCCCCCAAGCCAGTTTTACGTCCCCGAAAACTTCATAATGTCCCAGCGCGCGATATTTCTCTCCTTTTACCCGTTTTACTGCACGGTCAGATAGATAGTTCTCGGTCGCACGTCGCTCTAAAACATGACAGGGAATCCCAGTTCTTTCACAAGCTGCTACAAATGCTTTTCTGACAGAGTCCAATTTCTCGTCTTTGGCTCCACGCTCACTATCGATCAATGCGTAGATGTCTCCGGAGATACGTTTAATCTCTTCCAACTGCGACTCAGCCGATGCCTTGATAAGTTGAGACCCTCCAAGCGGTAGAATCACGATTTGATGATCGAGGTCTAATTTGCGGAGGAACTGCTGAAGCGTCTTAACGTCCGTACTCCCCTCGACGAGAAGAATCTTGTTAAACCCAAGCTCTTTGTATCCCGAGAAGCTAAGTTCACCTAAAAACTCGGACAATCTTGGAGTTGATTCAAGCTCCGTGATTTCACTTTTGCCCTGATCATTCTTGCGAACTGAATAGACCAAATCGGCTCCAGCACGAGCCAGCCCAATATTATGAGTAGCAAACAGGACTCCTTCTTGAGCATACGAACTTAACGTTGTGAGGAAGTCGAGCTGGAGGGAAGGATGAAGATTGAGTTCTGGCTCGTCAATGAGAATATAGGAAGGTTGGCGTCTTGCTGCTTCTGCAAGGACAAGGATGAATTGCGTAATCCCAGAGCCGAGCTCCCCGAGTGCATAACTTTTACCATCAATCAAAACTTTCAGTGTGGTTCCATCCGCAGAAGTATTGATCTCAAGACGTTTAAATCCGAAAATCCTTCTGATGTCATCTGACAACTTATCAGCTGCTTCATTTTGCCTTTTCAATGGTCCGTTCTTGAGTTGATTCCAGGCGAGAATGAAAGCTTGACCGACGTTTATATCAAAGTAGTTTTGATTGGCTCCTAAATTTACTGCGTTTCGGAACGGAGGAAGATAGAGCGACTGCGCTAAGTACCGACAGGCTTCAAACATCCCTGAGAGATCTGTAACCGGCGTACTACCGTGCAATAATAGTGTTCCATCAATTCCACACGGTGAGAAGGTATCGAGCAGACCGTTGGCCAGTCGTAGACTGATTGTAAAAGAGTTGCCAGCTCTTGGAACGTTGATAACCAACTCTTCCAGCTTTGGAAGCAAGGGCTTTTCTATAATTGAAGTTGCCTCTAGGAATCGTAGAGTAATCTCCAAGTTCCTTTGGCTGTCATTACAGAACACTTCATCTGCATCCAGAATCGTCTGGGGAAATAGAAATGATCTAGCTTCTTCTTTAAGGACTGTGAGACAAAACCTAAAAACGAAGGTCGAAGAGCCTGTCATTGCGAGGAGTCGCAGACGACGAAGCAATCTCGCAAGTGCCGAAAAAACTGGGCCAAGATTGCTTCGCTGCGCTCGCAATGACCCCCTGCCCTTACGCCCAGTGTTGGAGTTTTGTCCCATAGTCTTTAAGAAGAGTAAGGACGTGCCCCGAGTTCGTGAGCATTCCAAACAACTCCCGGAACTCGTAGAAAAATTTCAAGAGAGACGACTTCCCTGCGTTATTCACGCCCACAAAACCAGTAATACCCTTTCGTAGAGTAAACCGGGCTGGATGTGAGTCTGAAAAGCAACGGTAGTTTTTGAGGATTATTTCAATAGACATTAGCGGTCACATGTTGGGAAGTAGTGAGTAGCAAGATGGAGCGAAGGAGAACAAACGTAAAGGTGAGCGAGTCTTGCATTACACCATCCGGCTCATGATAATCCTTTCTCATCGTATTTGCACGGCAAAAAAGGACAAGACTCAAGACTAATCCCTATTTTACTATTAACCTGCGTAGGTTGCGTTGGAGGTAAAGTGCGGATTATTATCGACATCATAGAGGTTCAGCAATTGTCATCATGGTAGAACAGCAACGATCAGTCCCGGCGCAAACAGCTCTCTCGCCAACTCAGGTGCGTGCAATAGTCAACCGGTTTCTGCTATCCCAAGCTGGAAGTGCGTTTGCTGCCGGGATACCGGAACTTGACAGCACCGCACAATTTTGGTGTGTCCCGATTATCTATAATCCTCCTGACTTCGCTGGAGATGAAGTCGGACAAGCGCAGGTCAACGACGTCACCGGCGAGATTCAATGGCATACCTCAATCTCTGCTCTGCGAGAGTGCGCAATCAAACTCCATGAGCGTCACAAGGCTCAAATCCATACCACCTTTCTACGTACAAGAAAAAAGTAGCTCGTGCCTACCCGCTTGCTTGCGTATGGTATTAGCGGCGTATGGGGTGCAATTCTCCGAGCGCGAGCTGCGCAGACGGACAGGTTGGCAGGAACAGTTTGGTACTTCGTCAACCGCTATTGTAGAGGCTGCAAAAACACTCGGTTTCGTGAATTCTAGAGAAACCTCTGGATTGCGGCTGTATGATTTACGAGATGCTCTGCATACAGGAATCTATCCGATTGTTGGTATCGGGTTGGCTCCGTACGGTCATAGTGGCCAACATGCCCAGGTGGTCGTGCGAGTCACCAGTCGCGGAGTTAATCTTCACGATCCATTTTTAGGTCGTCTTACTCCCAATCTCCTGACGTTTGAAGCCGCTTGGCGACTCGCCGACTTCCTCACCATGTTGATATCGTAAAGAATCTACGGAGAGGGAGGAGAGTCAGACGCCTTTCAGCGTCTGGCTCGGATCACAGGATGTTTCTACGCGAGGTTAAACACCCGGGCTGCGTTGTCCCACAAAAGCTTGCGCTTGGACTCTTGCGAGAGCGGCTGCTTGAGCATCGCTTCCACGCCCCACGGATAGGTGCCGTCGGGATGCGGATAGTCCGAGTCCCAAGTGAAGTTGTCATCGCCAACCAGTTCGACCGCTGCCTTCATAGTCGGCTCATCACCCCGGAACGCGACGCAGACATTACTCTTGAAGTATTCAGTCGGACGCCGGGTGAGGTACTCGTGCTCGGCGTTGCCGCTGAAGCTCCAGTGTTGCTCCATGCGTTGCAGCCAGTATGGGGTCCAGCCGCCATCGCCTTCGACGTGAATGACTTTCAATTTGGGGCACTGCTCGAACACCCCGAACCAGATGAGCCCCGCCATCGCCGCCATCGCTTCAAACGGATGTGACAAGATGTGACCACTAGTGTGCGTCTCCATACGATCGCCAAACGATGGCACCGAGGCCGACGCGGAGTCGTGCGTTGAAATCGGCTTACCGATCTTCTCGATCTCTTTCCATAAGGGAAGATAGTCCTCGCTCCACAACGTGCGCCCCCGCACCGGGTTGGGGCGCATGTAATAACTGACGCAGCCGTTCTGGGCTGCGCGGTGCGCCTCTTTGATAGCTTCTTCCACGTCTTGCATCGGCAGCGCCGCCGCCCAGCGCAAACGCTCCGGCGCGACTGAAGTATACTCGGTCGCCCAGTTATTATAGGCGCGGCAGCACGCGGCCAACAGCTTGGTGTCGTAGAATTCACGTCCGAGCATCTGGCCGGTGAAGGTGGGATAGAGAATCTGCACGTCCACGCCTTGCTCGTTCATGTCATCCAGACGGCTCTGCGGATTGAAGCCGGTTTTACGAGCACGATCGAAGCGATCCATTGCCCGTTGTGCAGCCTTCAAGAACGCCGGGGCCGCCATTGGGTATTTACCTTTTTCCCGGGTGAATGATTCGCCTTCAACGATAAAGGTGCGTCGTCCGGACCCGGGCGCCTGCCCCATTTTCGGCGCCTGTGATTTGTAGGCGTCTTCCATGTGACGCTCCCACAAATCCTCCGGCTCCATCATGTGGGAATCTGTGTCAACAATTTTGAATCCATCACGCATGGTGAAGTTCCCTCCAACTCATGAGATTGTTTTTAACTCTCGCTCGCAGGTCCAAACGTGTCGGTGGTGATCTGGCGTGACTTGAACTTCCACTCGCCGTTCACTTTGGCGTATTCGTCGTTGTACCATCCGGTCATCAACCACTTCTTGCCGTCGCGCAAGAGGCGCACTTCCACGTAGCAGGTGCCTTTGGCTTTGTCCGGTCCCTGAAGTTCAACGACGTGGTTATGGATAAAGGGCCGGGGCTTCGACACATCCACCTGACCAGCGATCATAGAGCGCAGCGCCGCGCGTCCCTGCGCTCGTGGCAGGGAGGGATCGTTGGTGCCAAACGTGCCGTCTTCGGTAAAGAGATTCGCGTATTCGTCTGGGTTCTTTTGCCACACCGTGTGACAATAACGTACAGGCAAGGTGCGGATCTCTTCGCGATCGAGCATTTCTTGCACTAAGGTTTCTTGACTCTTCGCCATAATTCATTCCTCCTTTGCCGTTCTATAATGACAACGTGATCAACAACTAGGCGATCCCGGAGCGCAGCACTTGCCCCGGCATTGCCCCGGTATGCTTCTGATGCTCATACAGCACCGACCCATTCACGATCGTGTATTCCACGCCACGCGCAGGCATCACCAGCCGACGACCGCCGCCTGGCAGGTCGTTGCGCATTTCGCCCCGCTTTTGTGAGCCGACAGTTTTGAGATCGAAAATCGCCAAGTCGGCGGCGAGTCCTTTCTGAATTTTGCCTCGCTGGGTAATGCCGAAGAAGGCGGCGGGTTCGGTCGTGAGACGTTTTATCGCTTGTTCAATCGTGAGCGCGCCTTTGTCGCGTACCCACGTGCCTAACAAATAGGTGCAATAGCCAGCGTCGCACAGCATATCAACATGCGCCCCGCCATCGGAGAGTCCGACCATCACACGGGAGTCAGTAATCAGTTCGGGAATGCGCTCCTCTGTGGCGTTGAACAGCTCGTAGGTGTACTGGAGCTGGAGGTCGTCTTCGATGGCGAGATCCAAGAAGGTGTCCAAGCCATCCTTGCCCCGCTCTTTGGCGATCTCAGCCACCGATTTTCCGAGCAAAGGGCGCAATGCGGGATTGCCTACTTCGTGCACGATGGCGCGATCCCAGCGACCAGAGAAGACCTTGGGAGATTCCATTTCTTTACGGAACGCAGCGCGGAAGTTGTGGTCACGGTAGAATTGTTTCTGTTCTTCGACGGAGCGTTGGAACGCGGGTGACCAGCAGGGCAGGTTCGAGAAGATGAACGGCATACGCAGATCAATTTGAATAATCAGCGGACGACAGCTCACCTGGGGTACGGCGCCTTTCTGCAATAGGGCCGCCGTAGCGCGCAGCGTATCCTGGCAGGCGTTGGGTTTGTCGTCGCGATTGAGCAGCGCCAGCCAGGTCACCGGGCGTCCGCTTTCGGTCAACAACAAATCCAACAACGCAAATTCACGTTCATCCACTACGGAGATGTCATTGGTCAGCGCCAGCTCAATGCTGCCCTTCCCCAGTTCCTTGAGCGCGTTGCTGTAGGCTCTGAACTCATCCATACTGGCTTGGCGGCACGCCAGTGGGCGACCTTTGTACCCGATATGCTGAGCGATGAAACTGGTAGTGAACCCCATCGCGCCGGCGGCGACGGCTTCTTTAATCAGTGCTTTGATTTTGGCGGTTTCTTCTGGAGTGGCGGCGCGGTCCATCGACTCCTCGCCCATCACGAAATGGCGGAAAGGCGTCAGCGGCGCGAGAAACCCCAAGTTGATGCCGGAGCCGCGCTTGGCGGCGGCGTCCATATACTGAGGAAACGTTTCCCACTCCCAGGTGATGCCTTTGGACAAGACATCAAACGGAATCGCTTCGACATTGACCAGATCCCAGGCGGCGACTTCACGCACCTCCGGCTTGCATGGCGCGATGCCGACTCCGCAGTTGCCCATGACCAAGCTGGTCACGCCATGCCACGAGGACGAAGTCATAAGCGGGTCCCAGCAGATTTGCGCGTCATAATGCGTATGCGGATCGATGAAGCCAGGGGCGACAATCAGATCGGATGCGTCAACGGTCTTCTTAGCGCCGTCAGTGATCTTGCCGATCTCGGCAATTTTGCCGTTGGCGACGGCGATATCTGCGCGGTACTGTGGAGCGCCAGTTCCATCGACGATGGTTCCGTTCTTAATGAGTAGATCGTATGACATTCGTTCCCTCCGTAGGTGTTGGCAAGAGTGTACAAAGAATTTTTCGATCTGAGAAGAGTCTAGCCTCACACCACCGCGCCGGCGCTGGTATGGATCGTCTGTCCAGTAATCTGCCTACTCGCAGGCAGACATAGGAACACAATCGCGGCGGCAACGTCTTCCGGTTGCGAGACCCGGTGGAATAAATTCTCCAGCGGACCGTTGGAAGCGACGCGTTGCAGAGCCTCAGCATTGCCGATGACTTCGGTCATCGCTGTGGCAGTGATGCCCGGCGCAACGGCGTTGACGTTGATGTCATGGACACCCAGCTCGGCAGCGGTGCTGCGCGTCAACTGCACGAGCGCCGCTTTCGAGCTAGCGTAGGCAATCGGCGAGTTGCGTGCGCGAAAAGCAGAACTCGAACTAATGTTGACAATGCGTCCACCGCCGCCGCGCTCAATCATGTGCTTGGCGACGTGCTTCATCATCAGCATGGCGGCCTTTAAATTGACACCTTGCACGAAGTCCCAGTTGTCCTCTTCCATGTCGAGCAAGGTTTGAAAGCGCCCCGTGACTCCAGCGCAGTTGACGAGAATATCCACACGGCCCAGTTCTTGGATCACGTACGCCACCGCCGATGCAATCTGTGCCGTCTTCGCCAGGTCAATCGGCAGCGCCAGCGCGTTTCCGCCCAAACGGTCGCCTTCTTCGACCACGCTTTGGACCCCGGCTTCATTACGATCAAGCACCGCCACCGCCGCGCCAACGTTCAACAACCCAAAAACGGTCGCGCGCCCAATCCCGGACGCCCCGCCGGTAACAATCGCTACTTTGCCTGCAAGCTCATTCCCCATGATGCTCTCCTTTTTCGCGTTATGACTTACCGTCTTTATAGCTCGCTTAAGCAGGGGGGGAAAAGAGTCTCTTTACTTCCCCACGCGCGTCATCTTGCCGTCGCTGTGTACGCGGAAAACGTAGTCGCCCCAGTGCACCGTGTTGCCGCGTAAACTGAGGCACCAGATTATAAACGAGAGAATGTCGGTGAATGGCACGAGCCAGAGGAAGCGGCGGGTGATGACGGCGTCAAGGAATATCTCACTGACTATCGAAGTCGTATAGAGACGCGACCCGAGTGTTGCAAGCGCCAGTTGCCACATTGCGATTGACGAAGGAAACAGGCTCACACCGACCAGCGCCCAGACCACGCCATAAATGACCAGTGTGCCGAAATAGCCGCCGGCGCGGCAGGTGCGCTGGGTGCGCGCCCAGCGCAATTGGTGACGGAATAGGTCCCTGAGCCCCGATACGCTAGGATGCGTCTCCACCACGTGCGGCACGATACGTACCGTATAGCCTGCCTTGAAAGAGAGGTGGCCGAGGTAATAATCATCCGCGAGATAATCAGCCAGCGCCGCGAACCCGCCAATCTTCTCTAACACCTGACGCTTTACCGCCATCGTGGCGCCAAACGCATAGGTGGGTTTTTCTACTTGACTGGCGACAAGAATCATAGAAGCGAAGCCGGTGTTGATGAGCAAAGATTCGAGCAGGGCGGGAAATGGTGACGTAGCCCCACCGCGATATGGACAGGTGACGACGCCGACTTGCGCGTCCATCAGTGGCGGAACGATCTGGTGCAAATAGTCGGGTTCCACCGAGACATCACTATCCGAGATGACGAGGACGTCGTATTTGGCCTGGCGTGTGAGATGGTGCAGGGTGCTGACTTTGTAATTGTTGCCGATAATTGCAGGGTTGACCAGCAGCACGATATCGCAATGGGGAAAATCGCTTTGGAGCCGCTGGACAACCGCAATGGCTGGGTCCTGCGGGTCGCGCACGCCGCAAAGCAGTTGGAATGTCGGGTACTGAAGGCGGCAGAAGGTGGCGAGTTGGTTGTAAAGATCAGCCGAGGCGCCTTTGAGCGGCTTGAGCAGGGACACTGGCGGCGGTGAAGAGAGTGGCGATACTGGCGTTTGCTGAAACAGCCGTCGCGCCGCGTACAAAGTAAAAAGGTAGTACAGGCACGCAATCAGCATGAGCCCGCTGAGGGGCCAGAAGAGGAAGGCGTACATGAGGAGGGATTGGGCAGGCGCTGGGGCCTGCCCCTACGAGAAAGAGGAGGTGATTACGCTGCTGTTGACGACGCGACTTGCGCCTTCGCGGCGATGTGGCGGCGGGTGCGCATTGTGCGGAAGAAGTCTTTGCCTTCTTGCCACATCCGTTTGCGTTCCTCGGGATCGCGCGCCATCTTCTTGACGGCTTTGAAAATGTATTTGGGCCGCAGATAGTACGATTTGTAAAACTTCTCAACTGCGGAGAAAATCTCTTCGCCGGAAAGGTTTGGGTAGTTAATCACGCATTTCTGATAGCCGGTTTCGTCGACCATATCTTCTGGCTTGATGTAACCATACTGCACCGCGTAATCGTAAAACTCTGTGCCCGGATACGGCGACGCGAGCGACACTTGGATGGTCTCGGGGCTCATTTCCCGTGCAAACCGCATGGTTTCCTGAATGGTTTCTTTGGTCTCTCCAGGCAGCCCAAGGATAAACGTGCCGTGAATGAGAATGCCGAGTTTGTGGCAGTCTTGCGTGAAGCGGCGCGAGGTTTCGAGCGCCACCCCCTTTTTAATATTCTTCAAAATTTGCGGATTGCCGGATTCGTAGCCGACGACAAATAGTCGCAGTCCACAGTCCTTGAGCACCTTGAGCGTTTCGTAATCGACGTTGCCGCGCGCATTGGTGGACCAACACATGCCGAGGGGTTTGAGTTGCCGGGCAATTTCGCACGCCCGTTTAGGGTCAGCCGTGAAGGTGTCGTCATCGAAAAACAGTTCCTTCATGCCTGGAAAGAGTCGTTTCATCTCTCTCACTTCGGCAATCACATTCTCCACCGAGCGAGTGCGATAGGAATGGCCTGTGGTCACTTGCGGCCACAGACAGAACGTACAGCGCGCCGGGCAGCCACGACCCGTGTAGAGCGACACATACGGGTATTGGCAATACGGGCTGTTGTATTTGCGGAAATCGAGATCGCGTGCGTAAATTTGCGTAACAAACGGCAGGCTGTCCAGTTCAGCGCTGGTCAACGACGGACGATCGAGATTGTGGTGGATCTTGCCGTCTTTTTGATAACTGATGCCGAGGATGCTCTGCCAGTCGCGGCCTTCAGCGACTTCTCTCATCGAGAAGTCGAACTCTTTACGACCGGCAATATCAATCGCTGTGGAGGCTTTGAGTGTTTGTTCCGTCGCCGCCGTCGCGTGTCCGCCGACGAAAGCGATGAGGCAATGAGGATTTTGCTCCTTAATCATCTCCGCCGTGCGTATGTCCATTTTGAACGAGGGCGTGCTAGTGTGCAGCACGACAAAATCATACTCTTTGGCAATATTAACCGTTTGTAGCTGATTCAATTTTTCCGGCGGGGCGTCGAGCACCCGGCTGTCTTTAATCATCCCCGCGGGATAGCACAGCCAGGTGGGATACCAAAACGACCACACCTCACGCGTAGCTTGGTACCGCGACCCTGCGCCGCCATCGAAATTATCGTATGCAGGGGGATTCAAGAACAACGTCCGCATTCCCATCTCCTTCCGCTCACTCATCGAGCAGGCTTTTTGCTCTCCCTCAATCGGGGAAAATACAAAAATTCTAGCATGAATCGGATATTATACCTATGAAAAAAGAGAAAGAAAGGCGTTGCCCGGCTTCTCCTTGAAGGGTGAAGAGCGGTCCGCTATAGTGCCGCTGCTTCATGGTTGTGGTTGCTGTCATCATTGGGCCGGGTGGGGGAATCTCTCCTGTTGCACTGTTTGGCGGACTTTCCTTGTGTACGCGAGCCGTGCTCACTGCACAAAAAGCTGGGGCGACAACGTGCCACCTCAGCCTTGCTGGCCCCTCTGAGGCCATGCGGCAAGAGTTGGCGCGCGATCAACGAATTACTAGTCGATTGAGCTGGAGCTTGGAGCAAGAAGATGCTGCGTCTTCAGCGGAGTCCGACGGACTCTGGCTGGTCTACCCAATGAATGCGGTATTCCGCCATCCACTGGTTGCGCACCTGCTCGAAACCCATGCTCAACGCAATCCCCTGGTGGTGACTGATTCCCACGGCGAGCCGTTGTTGGCGATTGTGTCTGGCCATGATGGGCGACGACTGAGCCTTGAACTGGCCGAAGGGAAAACATTACGCGAAGCCCTCACCCTCCTGGACACTAAGGTCGCTCACGTTGCTCCGCCCCAAGGGCATTTCCTGCACGCGCTCAAAGCTGAAGATAATGTCGCCGCGCAAGAGCAGCGGTTGTTGTGTTCTCTAGAAAACTCGCGAGACGGAGTGGTGGACACTTATGTGAATCGGCGACTCTCGCGCCCGCTCACGCGCTGGTTCCTACGCACGCCGATTACGCCGAATCAGGTCACGCTCCTTGCCGGAGTCGCGAGTGTTATCGGCGCTGTGTGTTTCTTGCCGGGCGGATATTGGGGCCCGTTGCTTGGGGCCTTACTGTTACAGTTTTCCGCTGTGCTCGATTGTTGCGATGGCGAAATTGCCCGCATCAAATTCATGGAATCGCCGCTAGGCGACACTTTGGATATCGTCTGCGACACGATTGGCGCTATCGCTATCTTTTTAGGGATGGGCGTGGCGGTGTGGAAGAACGGCGTGACGGAGCATGCGCTCGTGCTTGGCGGGGTGCTCGCCTTGGGCGGTTTGTTGTCTTTCCCGTTGGTCACGCTGGCCGAAAAAACTGAAGTCGCAGGAAAACAGCGCGCTGGCTGGGAAGATACGGTGATTCAAAAAGTGCTCATCAGTCTCACGAATCGTGACTATTCGGTATTGATTTTAGCAAGCGCTTTGCTCGGTCAGTTGCAGTGGTTTTTATGGGGGGCTGCAGGCGGCTCCCATGTATTCTGGCTGGTGCTGGCGTGGCTTCTGTTTCGCGCTGGTCGCTTTCGGCTTGTGCGTAACGTCTGGGAGGGAAAAGGGTTATGAGGGCAACACGTTTTTTCATCGTCGGACTGTTAGGGGTGTGGACCATCATACTAGGAGCGTGGTCTCCTCTGGCCTGGGCGCAAAACGAAGAACCTTCCGCCGGGCATGAGCACCACCACGATATGTCTACCATGTCGCCAGAAGAGCATGCTGGCGGGCATCACCATCATCGCCCTTCGATCTTGCCTCCCGATGAAGATAAAGCCTACTCCGAGCTGAATCACCATGTTGCCGGGGTTTTCGTCCTTTTTGCCGGCGGCCTCGCCTTACTGGCGGCTGCGGGCGGGCAACGATTTGCCTGGGCGCGCTACGGCTGGCCGGCGTTGTTTTTTTTCTTGGGCGTGTTTCTCTTTGTTCGTCACGATCCGGAGTCGTGGCCGTTTGGACCGCTGACGCTTTGGGAGAGCATTACCGAAGCACAAGTGCTACAGCACATGTTGTTTACCCTTATCGCCCTCGCTATTGGCGCCATCGAATGGATGCGGTGTCGTGGCACGCTCTCTCATCCCGCGTGGGGCTGGATTTTTCCGTCTCTGGCCGTGTCCGCTGCGATCATGCTGTTTATGCATAAACACGGCGAGGGCGCGGCAGCGGACAAAATTTATCGTCACCACTCCATCATGGCTACTTCCGGCATCATCGCCATGATCGCAAAAGTCTTTGACGACTCGCGTCTCTCCGACAGTCGCGTCCCTGGCTATGTGTGGACGGGCCTGATTACATTCGTTGGTTTCATGCTGCTGATTTACTCTGAATAGAGGTTTTTGGGGAGGAAGCGACCGGTTACGCGCGCGATGACGATGAGACCAATGAGGTTATAGACCGCTTCGCGCACCCGCCGAAGCGCCATCAAGGTGAGGCCCACCCCGTCCGCCAATCCGAGAAGGCGGCACAGGAAGATGCTGCCGGCTTCTTGTACGCCCAGTGAGCCAGGAATGATGAGCCCCGCCACGGTCATAGGTTGGATCATAGTTTCGATAATCAGGCAGGCGCTCAGCGACGCCGAAACTCCCATCAGATGGAAGAAGAGCCACACCTCAACGGCGCCCAGTAGCCAGCCGAAGAAATGAAAAACAATCGAGGCGAGAAATCCTCGCGCGTTGCCGTCGTAGAAACTACGTAAATGCGCGTCGATGCGCTGCGCTGGTTCCTCCCAGTGTGCTACTCTCCGCCAACGTGGAAAGAGCCGGTGCAAGACTCGAATGACCATTCCCATCAGTCCTCGTCGTTGCCAACGGATGAGCAAGACGCCAAAGCCATAGGCAAGGATGACGGGAGGAACAAGCAACCACCAACTGCCGTGCACCCACCCAAGACGGCGTAAGAAAAATGGCAACCCCAACAAAATAAAAGCGATTTGTGAGATTGTGAGTGCGGTTTTCGCCGCCACGATGGACGCTAGCCCCGCGTCAATCGTGAGCCCGTGGGCGCGCAACAAATACACCTTGACGGGCTCTCCACCGACGCTCGCGGTTGGCGTGAGGTTATTGATCGCCTCCCCGGCGATGCGGGCAAGCGAGATTCGCCACAATGGTGTGTTGCGCGCGGGACTCGTTGGGGGAATCGCGTACATCCAGCCCTGAGCGTCACACAGCGCTATGGCGATATACGGAGCAAAGAGCAAGGGCGCATTCCAGCCGATATGACGCAGATGGCTTATTACCTCGCCAAGACCGATATTCCAGACTAAGAAAGCAAGAAGGGCGACGCCGCCAACAATAGCGATGAGATGCCAGCCAAACCGTTGCGGGTGGTTGGCGTCAGTGGGGGGTTGAGGCATTACAGTCATTCAGTCCTCAAGTCACAAATCAAAGAACTGCCAGGCAAGTGCAATTTTATAGTTTGACGACCTGATGACTTGATGACCTGACGACTTGATGACCTAGTGGGCGAGCAGCCCACGCAAGGTCGCCAGATTTTCGCGGTCCTCGTGACAGTCTGCACTTTTGGGCGTCTCCAGACACATGGGCAAGCCCCAGAACCGTTTGTCATTCATCAACAAACGAAACGCCTCGAGCCCGAGAAATCCTTTGCCGATGTGCTCATGCCGATCCACGCGGCAGCCTAAATCTTTTTTCGCGTCGTTGAGGTGAAACGCGACGAGTAAATCCAGGCCAATGATCTCGTCAAATTCCGCAAACGTGCGTTCGTACCCTTCTTTCGTGCGCAGATCATATCCAGCGGCGAAGGCGTGTTCGGTGTCAAAACAGACGCGGAGTCGGTCCGGAGCGGCGACGGCGTCGATGATGTGTCGCACTTGTTGAAACGTATAGCCCAGATTCGAGCCCTGTCCAGCGGTAATTTCAACCGCAAGTTTCGTGGTGAAACCAGCACACGCCTTGTGCATGTCATCAATGGAGCGCGCAATGGTTTTGATGCCAGCGTCCTCTCCAGCACCGACATGAGCACCGGGATGCGCGATGAGATACGGAACACCCAGCACTTCGCAGCGTTGCATTTCGTCGATCAAACCGGCGACGGATTTCTTCCGCAGCGCTTCGTCCGTCGCCGCGAAGTTATACAAATAGGAATCGTGCGCCACCACCGTCGTGAGTCCGGTGGCTTTCTTGGCCTCGTGAAACTTGCCGATTTCTTCTTCGCTCAGCGGCTTACTCGCCCACTGGCGGGAGGATTTGGTGAAAATTTGAATGGCGTCACAGCCAACGTCTTGACCCTGGAAAATGGCCTTATCTACGCCACCTGCGATCGACATGTGGGAACCCAACAAGGGTCCTTTCGGTTTGCTCGCTTTTTTGGTCATGCGCACCCTTTATGGGACCAATGCTTGTGGGTCAAGGAGGAGGCAAATCCCCCCGAACTCCGTGCGGCCCCTCCTTCGACAAAGCTCAGGACAGGTTTTCCAAAAGGGGGCTCTGCGATCCCCTCTTTTGGAAAAGGAGGGAGGGGGAGGATTTCAGCAGAATCAAACGTGGTTGACACAATATTTACGACTGCGCCCCTGCTGGTAACCCCGCCAGCTCGCGCACGACAGTAATAATAGCGCCCCAATCCAGTTCTCCGCGATCTTTCGCGAGGGCCGCGCGCAGATGTTCGTGGACAATATCCGCCAGCGGCAGCGGCGCCATCGCCTGCTCGGCCAACTTGCGCATCAAGCCAACATCCTTGAGCCCAAGACGGAGCACGAACCCGGGAGGAACGAATTCATTATGCGCCATGCGGGTTCCATAGCCTTGAAACAGCGGCACTGGCAATAACGCCTTCACTAAGTCTAAAACCCGTTCGACATCGAGTCCCGATTTTTCCGCCAACGTAAAAGCCTCACTGAGCGTTTCAATCGCCGAGACGACGAAGAAGTTGCCGACGAGTTTCAACACACTTGCCAGATGCGGTTCAGCGCCGACTACGATCACGCCTTGCCCCAGTGCGTTGAACAGTGGACGACAACGTTCGATGATCTCTGCCGGGCCAGCGGGACAGATCCACAGCTTGGCCGCGGCGGCGGCTTCCGGTCGGCCAAACACCGGCGAGGCCAGGTAATGCACCCCGCGTTCTTGATAGCACTGCGCTAGTTCCTTGGAGAGATCCGGCGAGACCGTGCTCATGTCGACGTGTACGCTATCGGGCTTGAGGCCGGCAAGAACGCCATCGTCGCCGAGAGCGACGTGTCGCAGTGCAGCGTCATCGGCGAGAATGCTCAAAACGATGGGCGCACCTTCAGCAACTACACGTGGCGAGGATCCCCACATAGCTCCTTGCGCAAGTAGACTATCAGCGCGGGACGGCGTGCGATTATGCACGCGCACGCCGTGGCCGGCCTTGAGAAGATTGTGCGCCATTGGCAACCCCATGTTGCCGAGCCCGATAAAACCGACAGAAGTAGTCATGGGAGAAAGTTCCTTACGTGCTCGAAAAATGTAGGTAAGAGGCTTACCAGATTTCGCGAAGATCTAAAACGAACCCCGGTAAAACGGGGTCACCCGCGAGTGTTTCCGGATTCTCCAAGATGTCGACTGGCTGTTGCGGACGATACACGTAGACACGCCGCGTTTGAGGAACCAGCAAGAATCCCAATTGCGCGCCGTTGTCAATGTATTCCTGCATCTTGCGTTGAAGACTTGCCAAACTGTCTGTCGGTGAGCGGATTTCAATGACAAAGTCAGGACAGAGAGGAATGAACTTCTCTCGCGCTTCCACCGCGAGCCCTGCGAGTCGTCCGTGGGAAATCCACGCTGCATCAGGTGAGCGCGTCGCGCCATTGGGGAGTCGAAACCCTCCCGAAGAGTCGAACGTGGCTCCCGTGCCATCTTTCTTAGCCCACAGGCGCAGTTGAAAGTTTGCTTCAGAGTTTCGTTCGCTTGTTTTCCCTCCCGCTGGCGGCATAATTTCGATCTCCCCTTGGGCCGTGCGTTCAATGCGTATATCACGATTGAGCTGGCAGAATTCGAAAAATTGATCGTCTGTCAGTTCGATGATAGGCCGAAACCGCAGAACCAGCAGTGAGGTTTTGTCGTCGAAAACTTGGGGTTCTATTTGTTGGGCTACCGCAGCCATATCGATTTCCTCATTGGGGCCGCAATTGACTACGAACATTAGACTGCCACCGGCCAGCTTCGTCAACAAGGCTCATCCTTTTTCACCTAGCAAACACGCGGTCCATATCTTGGAAAGATTTGAACTCCAGAGCGTTGCCGCTGGGATCTTTGATGAACATGGTAGCCTGTTCGCCAGGCTCGCCTTTGAAGCGAATATGCGGCTGAATCACAAACGTAGCGTGCGCCTCGTGCAACCTTTCCGCCAGGGCATGCCACGCTTGCCATTCCAGAATAATGCCGAAATGGCGGACTGGTACGTCGTCACCATCAACTGGATTGGCGGCGACCAGGCGCGCTTCCTGCGGCGACACATGCGCTGTGATCTGATGCCCAAAAAAATCAAAATCAATCCAACTGTTGCTCTCGCGTCCCACGCGGCAGCCGAGGAGATCAACGTAGAAGGTGCGAGTCTCTGCAAGATTGTTCACAGGAAATGCGAGATGAAAACGAGGAAACGACATGGAGACCCTCTCTTGTTTCACCAATTGGTAGCCGCGTTCGGCTTTGCTGATGTCAAAGGGTTGTAACGGAATCGTTTCTCGAAGTGCAGCAGCGATGGTCGCGAGACGCTCCGCCGAGCCGGCCTTCAATTCTAATTCGACTTCACAAATTGACGCCGTCAAGTTTCCGGCGCGAATCTCGCCGCGATCGAGAGCGAATTCAACCGTGTCGCCGCCAGGCCACGCTAAAAGCCGCCGGACGCGAGTAAAGACGGTGGTAAACACGGGACGCAGCGACTGTTGCAGCGTTGCATCTGTAAAAAACTGTTGCAGCGTGAGCGCTGGAAGCGAGTGAAAGTCGAGGGTGCGCGCGCGCGTTTCCTGTTCCCACTCAGGTCGTTCGTGCAGACCGTTGACGACACGGCCCTCGGTTTTCACCGTTTGGATCCAGCGTTTGCCGACTTTACGAAGTCGCACGGCGATTTTGTTTTTGTGAAGTTGTAAATCCGGCGTGTCGTAGTAGACGCTCAAGAGTCGTTGGGTCGGCAGCTTTTGGCGCGTGGAGGCTCGAAGCATGGGATGGCGCAGCAAGCGCGTCGTGTCGCGAGGATCAACAAGCAGCTTGAGTTCGACTTCGTTCGGCATGGAGTTCTGTTTCTAACAAAATCCTCCTAGCCCCCCTTTGGCAAAGGGGGGAAGCGCAAAGCGCAAGGGGATTTTTCTTGATCTGAATTTAGATTTTTTTCTCTGCTCGTAACGCCTTTACCTTTTCGTCTTCGGCGATCACCCCGATTTGTGTGAGTTGTTCGACTTCCCTTGTGGAGTAACCTAGGACACGAGTAAGCACCTCGCCATTGTGTTGCCCCAGCTGCGGCGCCGGGCCTTGGAGCTGGCGCCGCGCTTCCGAGAGCGCGAACGGAGTGTTGACCACCGGAATCGACCCGAGCAAAGGGTGCTGCACCTCGCCGATCATGCCGCGCGCGACGGTTTGTGGGTGGCTGATCGCTCCGGCCATGTCGAGTACCGGCGCGCAGGGAATCCGCCACTGCGCCAGCGCATCCAGAGCAGCGGTCGTATTGGAGAACGATTGGAGCCAGGTTTCGATGATAGCAGCAAGTTCTTTGACATGCTCAAGTCGTTTCGCGTTGGTGGCGAAATCCGGATGCGTGATCAAGTCGAGACGACCAATGGCTTTAGCGAAATTGGGCCATTGGTGTTCGAGGGCCTGCAACACAACATAGCCGCCCGTGCCTTTGAAGACGCCCAGCGGCGCAACCGCATAGTGATAGGCCCCAAAGCGTTTAGGATTGTGCTGACCATGACTCAAGGCGTGATAGGGAACATTGACGACATCAAGATAGAGTAGGGAATCCGTCTGCGCGATATCAATGTATTGGCCTTTGCCGGTGCGGTCGCGATAAAACAGTGACGCACAAATGGCCAAGGCTGCATGCACGCCGGCATTGGGGTCACCGATGTAATTACCGACGTACTGAGGCGGCCCATCAGGCTCTCCAGTCATGTGCATCACGCCGCTCATAGCCTGGCCAATGATGTCAAAACTGGTGCGATCGGACCACGGCCCGGTTTGTCCGAACCCGGAAATTGACGCCATCACCAGCTTGGGGTTGAGTTCTTTGAGCACGGCGTAGTCCAACCCCAGCTTTTTCATGACGCCGGGAGCGAAGTTTTCCACTGCCACGTCCACTTTGGCGACCAGCTCTTTGGCCAAACGCAAGCCGTCCGGTTTCTTGAGATCGACGCACAAACTTTTCTTACCGGCACAAGTGTATTGGAACATCGCGCTTTGCTCATGCTCGATGTGGAACATGCTGCGCGCCATGTCGCCAGATGGCGCGGATTCCAGCTTGATAACCTCCGCACCAAGGTCGGACAGAATGCGGGTGCACATCGGTCCGGCTAGCACGTGGGTGAAGTCCAAAACTTTGACGCCGCTGAGAAGTCCGTTTTGTGAAGCCATTGTGCTCATGAGCTGTTCCCCTTGTTGGTTGTACTCTTAGCAGAGATCCTCTTTTTTTGCTAAAGCATAATTGAAAGAGGAGAACGCCATGACCTGCGCTCAGTGTCAGCACGAAAACCCCGACGGCGCAAAATTTTGTAATGCTTGTGGGGCGAAGTTGGATGCCGCCTGTTCGCAGTGCGGACACACGAATCCTTCGGGTAGTCGCTTTTGTAATGAGTGCGGCGCTTCCCTCACTTCTCCACTGCAACCGCCAGTTCCAAGTTCCAGGTCTCAAGTTCCAAGCTCCTCCCAATCTCCAGCCCCTGAACCTCGACCGCCGGTGAGTTACACGCCGCCGCATCTGGCCGCTCGCATTCAAGCGGAGCGCGAGGCGCTGGAAGCGCGGGGCGTGGCCGACGGTGAGCGCAAGCGCATCACTGCCCTCTTTGCCGATATCAAAGGCTCAACTGATCTCATTGCCGACCTGGACCCCGAAGAGGCCCGCGCCATCATCGATCCCACTTTGCAACTCATGATGGACGCGGTCCATCGCTACGAAGGCTACGTCGCCCAGGCCCTGGGCGATGGCATCTTTGCGCTGTTTGGCGCGCCCATTGCCCATGAAGATCATCCACAGCGAGCCTTATACGCCGCCCTGCTCATGCAAGAAGAGAATCGCAAGCGGGCTGAGCAATTGCGCCGCGAGCATGGCGTCAATCTGCAAATCCGCGTGGGCGTCAACACTGGCGAGGTGGTGCTGCGCTCGATTCGCAAGGATGATCTACACACGGATTATGTGCCCGTGGGTCACTCGACTCACCTGGCTTCGCGCATGGAGAGCTTGGCGACGCCGGGGGCGATTCTGGTGAGCGAGCAGACCTACAAGCTGACGGAAGGATACTTCGAGTTCAAAGCGCTGGGGCAAGCCCAGGTCAAAGGGTTTGCCGAGCCGGTGAACATTTATGAACTGGCGGGAGTGGGGCCGCTACGCACGAAATTGCAACTGTCGGTGCGCCGGGGCCTGGCGCGATTTGTGGGGCGACAGAGTGAGATGGAGCAGTTGCAGCGCGCCTGGGAGTCGTCCAAAGCGGGGCACGGGCAGATTGCCGGAGTAATGGGCGAGCCAGGGGTAGGCAAGTCGCGCCTGCTCTACGAATTCAAGTTGTTGTTCCAACAGGGCTGGCTGGTGCTGGAGACATTCTCGGTCTCGCACGGCAAGGCGTATCCATACCTGCCACTGATTGATTTGCTCAAGAACTATTTCCAGCTCACCAATCAGGACGATGAACGGCGACGGCGGGAGAAGATTACAGGCAAGGTGTTGACGTTGGATCGGAGTTTAGAGGATACGTTGCCGTATTTGTTTTTCTTGTTGGGGATTGCCGAGCCGACCTCGCCGTTGCAGCAGATGGACGGGCAAGTGCGACGCAAGCGCATTCTGGAGGCGATCAAACGTCTGCTGCTGCGCGAGAGTCTCAACCAGCCACTCATGCTTGTCTTTGAGGACTTACATTGGCTGGATGCGGAGACGCAAGCGTTTCTCCAGTTGCTCAGTGAAACGGTGGCGACGGCGAGAATTCTCTTGTTGGTGAATTATCGGCCGGAGTATCAGGCGCTGTGGCATGGGAAGAGGTATTTTTCGCAACTGCGATTGGACCCGTTAGGGAAGGAGCAGGCGGAGGAGATGCTCACAGCATTGTTGGAAGATGCAGGGACGCAGCGTACTGCGCCCCTACGACGGTTCATCTTGGAGAAAACCGAAGGCAACCCGTTTTTCATGGAAGAGATCGTGCAGGAATTACGTGAGCAAGGCATGCTTGGCGCGTCTCTTCCGACGGGGCTGCGTTTACCCACCACGGTGCAAGGTGTACTGACCGCGCGTATCGACCGGCTCGCGCCGGAAGAGAAAGCGCTGCTGCAAACGCTGGCCGTGATCGGGCGAGAGTTCTCAGCGAGTCTGCTGCGCAAAGTGGTGACCCAACCAGAAGAGGAACTGCACCGCTTGTTAGCCCGTTTGCAAGCGGGAGAATTCATCTACGAACAGCCCGCTTTTCCGGAGGTGGAATACATCTTCAAGCACGCACTGACGCAAGAAGTAACATACAACTCGTTGCTCATCGAACGGCGCAAAGTGCTGCACGAGCGCACGGCGCAAGCTATCGAAGACGTCTATCGAGCCCGACTCGACGATCATTACAGCGAATTGGCCTATCACTATAGCCGCAGTGGCAACACCCAGAAGGCGATTGACTACCTCCACCTGGCTGGGCAGCAGGCCGTGCAACGGTCGGCTAATCAGGAGGCGATTACGCATCTCACCAGGGGGCTCGAGCTGCTCAAGACTCTGCCCGACAAGCCCGAGCGCATCCAGCAAGAACTGGCCCTGCAAGTTGCTCTTGGTCCATCACTCCAAGCCACGAAGGGCTGGGCGGCTCCGGAAGTGGAACATGCCTACTCCCGAGCGCTCGAACTGTGTCAGCAGTTGGGAGAAACCCCGCAGCTCTTCTCCACGCTATTTGGACTACAGGCATTTTATACACATCGAGCAAAATTGCAGACAGCACGTGAACTGGCGGAGCGGGGTCTGGGTCTTGCCCAGAGGGTACAAGATCCTGCTCTTTTATTAGAAGCTCACCATATGTTGGGATACAACTTACTCTATCTTGGAGAGTTGTCCCTAGCCCGAGAGCATACGGAAAAGGGGATTACCCTCTACGATCCCCAGCATCACTCTCTTGCCTTTCTGTATGGTGGAGATGATCCGAAAGTGTGCTGCCTTTCCCATAGAGCACATGCTCTCTGGTCTCTTGGCTATCCGGACCAAGCCTTGAAGAGCGCATACGAGGCACTCACCCAGGCCCAGAAGCTGTCTCATCCCTTGAGTCTGGCTTTGGCCCTGAACTTTGCCACCGTACTTCATCAATTTCGCGGGGAGAGACAAATGGCCCAAGAGCGGGCAGATGCAGCTATAATTCTCTCGACCGAGCATGGGCTTCTGTACTGTTTGGCGTGGGGAATTATCCTGCGGGGCTGGACGTGGATCGAGCAAGGACCAGGAGAGGGTTGTGCCCAGATACATCAGGGTATGGTCGCCTACCGAGCCACGGGAGCAGAGTCCTTCCGGCCCTATTATCTCGGTCTACTGGCTGAAGCGTATGGGAAAGCGGGGCAGATGCAGGAAGGATTAAAAGTGTTGGCGGAGGCGCTAGCCGCAGTGGAGAGAACTGAAGAACGCTTCTACGAGGCCGAACTCCACCGGCTCAAAGGAGAACTGACGCTTCAGCAGGAAAATCAAAAGGCAGAAGGCAAAGGGCAAAAATCAAAAATAAAAACTCAGCCCCGAGCTCTGCTGACTGATGCCCAAGGTGAAGCCGAGGCATGCTTTCTGAAGGCCATTGAGATAGCACAAAAGCAACAAGCCAAATCGCTCGAACTGCGCGCGACGGTGAGCCTCGCGCGGTTGTGGCGACAGCAGGGCAAACAGCACGAGGCGCGCACTATACTCGCTGACATTTACAACTGGTTTACCGAAGGGTTTGATACGAAAGATTTGCAAGAAGCGAAGGCGTTGATCGAAGAATTGAGCGATTGAGTCATCTTCGTCGACCTCAACCCTTGACAAAGCCCGGGCGGCCAATTAGTCAGGGGGAAGTCTTTTTTCCTTCGAGGGGAGTATGCCAACAAAATACGTGGACGTTGACGGCTATGCGGTGAACTATTTCCACACGGGCCGCACGACGCTGCCGAATGTGACGCCGGGTACCAGCAAGGGGAAAGTGTTGCTGTTTCTGCACGGCGCGGGCAGCAACGGGCATTTCGGCCACAAAATGCTTGACATCTTGTCAGCCACACAAAGCCCGTTTTCGCTTGACTATCCAGGGCATGGGCGTTCGAGCGGCACGGAAAGTTTGAAGAATGTAACGGCGTACAGCGAGCTGGTCTATGGATTCTGGAAGAAGCTCGGGTTACCGCCCGCCTACCTGATTGGTCATTCGATGGGCGGCGCGGTCTCGATGGATCTTGCCTTGCGCCATGCCGATATGGTCGCGGGTCTCATCCTGACGTGCACGGCGGCGAAGTTTACCATTCCCGACGAACGCGCCAACGTCTGGAAAGAAGTGATGCAGGGGCGCGCCGGGCAGCCGTTTACCAAAGATGGCTGCTCGCCGGCTACGCCTATGAACATTATCCAAGAAGGCTGGATGGAGCAAATCCAAACCGATCCGCGCGTGCGCTACTTCGATCTCGTGGCCTGTCAGCAAGTAGACTTGACTGGTAAACTTAGTGATATTCGCAAGCCGACGTTGGTGCTCGTTGGACAAGATGACCAGAGCACGCCGGTGGCGCAGAGCGAGGCGCTCCGCGATCGCATCGCCGGAGCCCAACTGGTGGTGGTTCCGCAAGCGGGCCATTGGTTGCCGATTGAGAAGCCGCAAGAAGCGTGTGACGCGATTGTCTCGTTCCTGAACTGAGGGCTGCATCATGAGTATTAAAGGCAAAGCTGTGGTCGCGGGGGTCTACGAGCATCCGCTGCGTTGGGCGCCCCACAAGACGCAATATCAAATTATGGCCGAGAGCGCCCGGGGCGCGCTAGAAGACGCCGGGCTGACGTTGAAAGATGTGGACGGGTTGTTCACGTCCGGTGTCAGCGGCATGGGCATCGTCTCCCTCGCCGAACATCTTAACCTCGTGCCCAACTTCTTGGATTCTAATTCGATCGGCGGTTCGTCGTTCGTGTCACATACGGGGCACGCGGCGGCGGCCATTGCCGCTGGGTACTGTGAGGTCGCACTCATCCTGTATGGCAGCAAATGGTCGTCCGATCGGTTCGCCATTGGTACGGGCGGCGCGAGTGGCGGCGACCCGTCCGAGCAATTTGAAAGCTCCTATGGTCCCACCACGGTCGGCGACTACGCGCTCACGGCGCAGCGGCACATGCATGAGTTTGGCACAACCAGTGAGCAATTGGCGGAAATCGCCGTGACCATGCGTCGGCACGCCTCGATGAATCCGCTCGCAAAGTTCCGCGATCCGATCACCGTTGAAGATGTGTTGACCTCGCGTCTCGTTTCCTCACCGTTGCATCTCCTCGACTGCTGCATGATCTCTGACGGCGGAGGAGCAATCGTAGTGACATCAGCCGAACGGGCGCGTGATCTGCGGAAAAAACCGGTGCACATCGTGAGCGCGGCAGAAACCTGTTACCATACCAGCGCTGGGGTGCGTGATCTCACGGACGCTGCTGCAAAGAAGTCTGGCCCGACGGCGCTTGCCCGCGCTGGCGTCACGCATAAAGACATCGACATGGCGATGATCTATGACTCGTTCACTATTACCGTGCTGGTCACGCTAGAGAGCCTAGGGTTCTGTAAAAAAGGTGAAGGCGGCGCGTTTGTTCAGAATGGCCGTATAGGGCTAGGCGGCGAGCTGCCGATCAACACCGACGGTGGCGGCTTGTCGTCTAATCATCCCGGTATGCGCGGCATTTTCCTGGTCATTGAGGCGACAAAACAACTCCGTGGCGAGTGTGGCGACCGGCAGGTGAAGGATTGCCAATTGGCTTTCTGTCACGGCACCGGCGGGACATTAGGGCTTAGGCATAGTGGGGCGAGCTTGGTGTTGAGTGTGTGAGGAGAATAAATCATGGCCGAAGAAAAAAAATACAAGAAACCGCTCCCCCGCATTGACGAAGAGAACAAGCCGTTCTGGGAAGCCTGTGCGCGCCACGAATTGTACGTGCAAAAATGCAAGAGCTGCGGCAAAGTGTTCTACTACGCACGTTCTTTTTGTCCGGAAGATCTGTCGCCGGATTTGGAATGGGTCAAGTGTAGCGGCAAAGGGAAAGTTTACACGTTCACAGTGACGCGGCAAAATCAAAGCGCAGGGTTCCGTGACAATCTGCCCTACGTGATGGCGTATGTGGAGCTTGATGAAGGCGTGCGCATGCTGACGAATATCGTGGAGTGTAAGCCAGAAGATGTGAAGATCGGCATGCCCGTGGAAGTCACCTTTGAAGACGCTACGCCGGAGATTTCCATTCCGTTGTTTCGACCGGCAGCAAAATAGTAGTCAGTAGCCGGTAGTCAGTAGTCAGCATGGTATCTTTTCCTTTTTCTCTACTGGCTGCTGAATGCTGACTACTGGCTACTTCCGCCGCATTGCCAGACTTCCCCGCTTCTGGCACGATAGAACACTCAATACTAAAAGCCGAGCCGTAAGCCGGCTATTTAGGACACTCTATCTATGGCACGCATTCTTGATCTCCATCTTCATTCTGAAGCGTCGGACGACAGCCGCGCTCCTGTTGAGGCCTATCTCAAATGGCTCGCACGCAAAAGGGACGAACGTCCTCTCGAAGGCTTAGTGCTGACTGAGCATCGACAGTTCAATGTTGCTGGCGACTATCGCGACCTTGAAGACAAATACGGCGTCTTGATCCTCAAAGCCTCCGAGGTTGAGACTGACTATGGCCACGTCCTTGTCTATGGCGTGAATGACGACATCTTGAAACGTTTTGACTTTAAGAACGTGCGGTTGACAGCGCAGGAAGTCATCACTGAAGTGGCGCGGATGGGCGGGATTGCCATGCCGTGTCATCCTGGCCGACCTACCATCGGACTCATCGAGCACTATGAAAAACGCCCTCCGCTCGAAGGCGTGGTGGGGGTCGAGGCGCTTAATGGCGGTAGCAAAAAAGGCGAGAACGAGCGCGTCTCCGCACTGATTGAGCGGTACGGCTACCATGCGTTCGGCGGCAGCGACTCGCACCTGGTCAGTTTTGTTGGGCTCTGCGCCACAGAATTCGACCGCGATATTAAAACTATAGAAGACTTAGTAGACACGTTACGAACCGGCGGATACCGTCCGGTGGATTTTCGTCCCCAACGTCCACAAACCCAAGCTGTCTCTGAGGGATAAAGCATGGCTCTGGAATTTGATCGTTCGATTCTTGGTCAAGTGTTTGATGAAACGTCTTTTCCTCCCGTCACGAAAGAAGAAATTCTTACCTACGCCGCTTCGCTGGGAGAGACGAATCCTCTGTACACAGATGAGGCCGCTGCGGCTGCAGGTCCGCACGGTGGGCTCATTGCCTCTCCTACGTTCGTCACGAAGCTGCGCGCACAAAAATTTACTCCGGAACATCTCCCCAAGTTCGGCAAATTTGGATTCGATGGCGGACGTGACCTGGAGCTGCATGCTCCCGTGCGACCGGGCGACCAGTTGACGATGTTGAGCACGATTCACGATATCTACGAGAAGACTGGCCGCACTGGCTCCATGTACTTCATTGTCATTCGTAACGAAGTGAAGAACCAAAAAGGCGAAAAAGTGGCGGTGATTGACCATAGGATTATGCAACGATGAACATTCTGTATTTCGAAGATGTTGAAGAGGGCGACGAAATCCCTGGTGTGGACCTCTTTCTTAGTAAGGATGGCGTGCGGCAGTTCGCCCGCACCGCAGGAATGTATGTGCCGCGCTTCACCGATGACGAAGGCGCACGCGCCGAAGGCCTGCCGGGCATGATCGCCCCTGGAGTGATGAGTATGGGGCTCCTGGCGCGTATGATTAGTGACTGGAATCCTGCCGCAACCTTCAAACGCCTCGGCACGACCTTCCGCAGCCCGGTGATGCCTGATCGCCACGTGCATTTACGGGGCGCGGTGACGCAGAAAAACGAAGACGATCGCTCGGCTGAGTGTGACATCTGGCTGGAAAACGACGACGGTGAACGGTGGGTGGTTGGTACTGCAACCATTACTTTGCCTTCGAAAGCCTAACCTCAAAGAATCCAGAGAAAAGAGAAAAGGGCGCGAGAGAGACCGTCGCCCTTTTTTTATGCATAGGTGTGGGCGCACGCCCCCACGTTGCGCAACCAGAGAGGCTCGGTTAGGGTAGGCGCGTTTGGTGGAACATTGCGTGGGAAAGCGCGAGGAAGAAGTCCTATGAACGTACAACCGCAACGTACTGGGGTGTGGCAAGGGTTGATCGCGTTGACCTTTCTGCTGGGCGTGTTGACCATTCCAGCCCAGGCTGATCCTAGAAATCAAACAACAAGCAACGCCCTGAAGCTGAGTCTGCCGGATTGCATCAAGCGGGCGCTTGAAGAGCATCCTTCGGTGCAGGAAGTGCAGTGGGACGTCGCCATTCGTAAGAGTGACGTACAAGAGGCGGAAGCCGGCTACCAGATTACTGGTGAGTTCGTCAACATGGTTGGGATCGTCAACGACGTCAAAGGGAGTCTGGCTGGCAATCGTCCGATAAAAACCTTCAGCAATAGCCACCTCGGTCCTTTTACGCGTCTCGAAGGTCAATTTGTCTACCCCTTGTTTACGTGGGGGAAATTGCCCAACGGCCTCAAGGCCGCCAACAAAGGCGTAGAGCAAGAAATCGCTAATGTTGACCAGAAAAAAGCAGAGGCCATACGAGAAGTGAAGGAGTTTTACTATACCCTTCTGTATACCGAGCAAGTGCAGTCCTTAATCAATGACGTGCGAGAAGGATTTGGCAAAGCGGTCAAGACGGCGGAAGAACGGGTTAAAGCGGGGAAAGTCACGCAAATTGATTTTCTGAATCTCAAAATCGGCTACGCTGGAGTGGCGAAGGAAGAAGAGAAGCTGCGTAACGGCATCGAGTTGACGAAGGCCGCCCTTTTGCGAGCCATCGGTTTGCCGCAGTGGACGGATTTTACCACGGCGGACACTGCGCTGACGCCGCAGGCCGCGCACCTGAAAGATCTGGAATTTTATGTACAACGGTTGTTTGCAAACCGTCCGGAGTGGCGCAGGTTGCGTCTCGGCATTGAAGCAAAAGAAGCAGAGTTGGCTACGGCAACCAGTGATTATTTCCCCACCTTTTTTCTGGCCGTGCCGGTCCGCTACGGGTACGCCCCCGGTCGTTCACGACAAACCAACCCGTTTGCTTACGACAACTTCAACTTTGCTGCGGCGGGTCCGACGCTTGGGTTGCATTGGAATATCAATTTTGGCGAGACCGCCGCGAAGGTCTCGCGTCATCGGGCCGAACTCCTGAAATTACGCTCGCAAGAGAAAAATGCGGAGGCAAGTTTTCCCATCGAAGTGAAGGAAGCCTATCTCGGCGTAAAAGAAGCAGAGGAACGCATGACTATCACCGCGGATGGTCGCAAAGCTGGTCGTTCCTTAATCACATTGGCGGCGGCAAATTTTGAGATGGGTATCGGCGAGCCCCAAGACGTATTTATGGGTTTAGGTAATTATACCCGTGCAACGAACGATTACTACGAAGCCGTGAAGGATTATAATTTAGCGCTAGCCAAGCTCAGCTTCGTTGTGGGCGAGGAAGTGTCAGAGTTGCAGTATTAGACCTGATCTCAGATGACCGCGTTTCCTCAACAAAAGGACAAACCGGAATGGCGCGCAAATGGATTCTTGCTGGAGTGTTGTGGGCGATGGTGGGCGCAACGATGACGAGCGCGGAAGAACCCCGAGAAAAGCCGTCTGCTCAAGTAGACGAAAACGAGGGTGAGAATGAGCCTTTGGCCCTGCTGAAAACGATTGCCTATTTGCCATTCAAAGGCGTCGTGTGTGTCGTTGGCGTCGTGGTTTCCTTTCCTGTGTATGTACTGAGCGGGATGGATCCCCAAGTCAAAAACGACACTGACGCGATGCGAGAAAAATATTGCAGTCGCAAATATCTGCTTGGGTCTGAGTGGCCGCGATAAAAGAGAAACGTTGACCGCGCTTTTCCGTGCGGTAGCTGCGGAGAGATGGATTCCGCGCCACAGCGCATCACCAATGCCCACCTTTGGCTTATAATGAGGATACAATTGTGAATCTGAAAAGTCTTACGCATACGGCAAGTTTCTTGTCCGTATTCTGCTTCGTGCACCCAGCCTGGGCGGAAACTCCCACTGCCACGATTAAGAATTTGCTCGAGGCCGTCCGCTCATATAAAACCGCCGGGAACGCAGCCACAGCGCAAAAAGTGGTCGAAGATACCCTGCCGGTCCAGGACCTTTCCAAAGAAGTGCTTGGACCCCAATGGACAAAGTTGAACGCCAACGAACAGAAAAGTTTCGTACAATTGCTACACGATCTTCTCCACAAGATTGCGTATCCCAAATCTGCTGATTTCTTTGGTGATCTCCGTATCGAGTTTGTCAACGAACGAGTCACTGGAACCGATGCCGTTGTTGAAACCTCCGTGAGCCACCCAAAAGAAGGGCAAGTGACAATCGAGTACAAACTCCGCCAGGCCGGAGGACATTGGCTGCTCAGCGACGTGCTACTCGATGGTGTTAGCCTAGTGACTAATGTGCGTACGCAAATGCAACAAGTTATTGCCAAGGAATCCTATCAAGGTCTGCTCAAACGCATGCGAGAGAAGTTGGCGGAAAGCTGAATCCGGCGGCAGTCTACTAGGACAAGAACATAGGTTGCAGATGGTTGCTATGAAGGCTGGTTTTACCAAGAGAATATCTCAAGCCCTGAAAGCGCGTGAACGCCGGCTGCTCCTCTGGCTCGCTCGTTTCATGATGACGTATCCGTGGCCTGTGCTGATCGTGTGTATCGTGGTTGCTGCGATCGCCTCAGTGTATGCCGTTCAGCGCATGGAGTTTGTCACGGGTCGCAACGACTTGATTTCATCGGACAAACGCTACGTGCAATTGGATGACGAATACGCGGACGAGTTCATGGGAGTCGACCAAGTGGTCGTGGTGGTGGAGCCCCGTGATGTGCAACAAGGAAAAGATTTTGTGATCCTCCTTGGTGAACAGCTTGCCAAGGATACCGCGCATGTCGCCGAGGTGTTCTACCACATCGACACGTCTTCTCTCGAAGGAAAGAAATTGCTCTATCTGCCGCCGGATGATCTCTCTTCTTTGAGGGACAATGTTGAAGAGTATAAAGACCTCATTCATGACCTCACCACGGCTCCTGGGCTGAACACACTGCTGCGTTCGATTAACCAGCAAGTCAGTTCCGGCATGGTGTCACACCTTGTGTCTGGCTTCCTCGGGCTGGACTCCGCAAGGGAAGGCAAGCAGGAGCCAGGCAAGCCGGTGAAAGTTACGTTTCTCTCCTCGCTGTTGCAGGAAATGAACAGCTCCTTGGAGAGCGCCGATTACGGATATCAGTCTCCTTGGGCGAAGTTCTTTGGTGACGCCGAGGAACTTTCCAACGAAGGGTACCTGGTGTCGGATAATCGCCGCTTCGTCTTTTTGATGATCGAGCCGAAAACCTCGCCAGAGGCTGGTTTCAGTGAAAAAGAAGAATCCATCGCTGCAATTAGAAAAGCAGTAAAAAAACTCCGTAAGAGTTTTCCTGGACTCAAGGCGGGAGTGACTGGCACGGAAGCGCTCAATAGCGACGAGTCCGTCAGTACGCAAGCTGATGCTGGCTTCGCCACCATTGCCTCGCTGGTCGGCGTCACGCTCCTGTACTTGCTGTTCTTCAAAAAGATTCGTCACCCGCTTTTCATTATTACGGCGTTGACCGTTGGTCTTGCCTGGACGATGGGGTTTGTGACTCTGACTGTCGGACATCTCACCATTATCACCGTTTTTGTCGCCCCGATGTTGCTGGGGCTGGCCGACGACTTCGGCGTGCATTTTATTGCCCGCTATGAAGAAGAGCGTAGTCATGGCGCCGACACTGTCGAGGCGTTGTCCACAGTGTTCGAACACGCCGTGCCTGGCATCGGGGCGGGCGCGTTCACGACGTCTTTGGCCTTTGCTGCGGTGATGCTGGCGGATTTTCGCGGCGTGCAAGAGCTGGGACTGATCGCCGCTGGCGGCATGGTGCTGTCGTTTTTGGCGATTGTTACCTTTCTCCCAGCTTTGATTGCTATTGTAGAAAAACATCATCCCTGGACTGTAGCCGGAAGTGAACGCACCTTCCTCACCGGTATGTTTTCAGCCTGGGGGAATATCATGGTGCGGTTCCGCTGGCCGCTGCTAGCGCTTACCGGCCTGGGCACGTTGGGCGGGTTGGCGGCGCTTCCCACCATGTCATTTGATTACAATTTGCTGAACCTTCAGGCGCACGGCACTGAATCGGTAGAGTGGGAGAAGCGCATCATTGAAAATTCGGAGCGTTCTTCGCGCGACGCTCTCGCCACGGCTCCTACACCTGAGGAAGCCGTGCGGAAAGCAAACGCCTTCAAAGCCCTCCCTGCTGTTGAAACGGTGGAAAGCGTCGCCTCGTTGATTCCTTCAGGGCAAGCGGAGCGTATCGAGCTGGTGCGCGCCCTGCATCCGCTTTTGAGCGACATGCCGCCTGCGCTCGCCGAACCAGCACTGCTTGATCTGACGGATCTAGCTCGCACGCTTGACAAACTCAAACTCAAAATTCGTGAAGAGAATGATGAGTGGGACCCCGCACGCAAACCCTCAGAGCAAGAACTCGGGCAGGTGCGACGCCAGTTGCTGGCCGTGATCGAACATCTCCAGCAGACGCCGGCAGACGAAGCGAAAGAGCGCCTGGCGCATTTTCAAGAAGCGCTCTTTCGCGACTTTCAAAGTAAATGGTCGCTGTTGCGCAATAATCTCAATCCTTCCGGCCCCATCACCCTGGCGGACATTCCGGCGCAATTGAAAAGTCGTTTCGTAAGTAAAGACGGCTCCAAGTTCCTCTTGCAGATTTTCCCGAAAAAGAATGTCTGGGAAAAAGATGCGCAAGAAGAATTTATTGAACAGTTGCGACAGGTTGATCCAGATGTTACGGGCAATCCAGTAATCGGCTATGAGTCGATCAAAGCCATGAAAGAAGGCTATATCGAAGGTGGCTTCTACGCTTTTCTCTCTATTATCTTGGTGTCCTTGTTTACTTTGCGAAGAGTTGGCGACGCCGGGCTTGCGATTCTTCCTCTGGGCTTAGGGATTATTTGGACCGCAGGGCTCATGTGGGTGTTTCACCTGCAGTTCAACCTTGCGAATCTTGTCGCCGTGCCATTGATTATTGGCATTGGGGTTGAGAATGGCATTCATATCGTGCATCGCTATCGTGAAGAAGAGATCGGTGGGCCAGCCTTGGTTGTTGGCAGCACGGGGCAGGCCGTGGCGCTGTTCTCGCTTACGACGATGATTGGCTTTGGCAGTCTCATGGTAGCGAGGTACTACGGGATTTTCAGCATGGGTCTCTTACTGACTATTGCGGTTGGTAGTGTCTTAGTGGCGTCGTTAACCGTGCTGCCGTTGCTGCTCTTCCGTCCCGCTGTGCACGAGACGTCCGCCTCACAGCCGCTTGCCCTGCTCAGCTCAGCGAATGACACGCCAGCGTTGACCAAGGAGCGACAATCAGCGGTTGGCAGAGGATAGGATCACCGGATTATGGTCACAGGCGTTGAGTTTCTTCGGTTATTGTTAGGATCAGGCTTCGACTTCTTTACCGGCGTGCCATGCTCGCTCGCCAAGAGTCTCATTGCTACATTGGAAGAACGGGGCGGCTACATCCCCGAGACGCGCGAGGACGCCGCCGTCGGTCTTGCCGCCGGAGCCTACATGGCGGGGAAAAAGCCGGTGGTGATTATGCAGAACTCTGGGCTAGGGGTGTGCCTCAACGCGTTATCGTCGTTGAGTTTGATGTATCACTTCCCCGTGTTGCTCTTGATCACCTGGCGTGGCTATCAGGGCAAAGATGCGCCGGAACATCTGATCATGGGGGATATTTCCCCGACCCTGTTGGAGACGTTGCACATACCGTATCGAGTGCTGAGTGTGGACACGACGCCAGGGGCGCTGTCTTGGGCTGCGGAAATGCTGCAGCAGAGCACGAAACCGGTAGCGCTGCTGTTGCCGCCCAACGTGATGGCGTGATGAGAGGCGAGCGAAGCGGAAGATTGGAGTGCGGTCATGAAACTCGCTGAGGCGCTTGGCGTTGTCATTCCCTTGTTACACGGCGAGCTGGTCGTGCATGCGAACGGCTTTATTTCCCGAGAGTCGTTCAACATTGATGATCGCCTTGGCAATTTTTACATGATTGGGTCGATGGGATTGGCTTCATCGATCGCACTCGGAGTCGCTTTACATCAACCGCAGCGGCGTGTTGTCGTGTTCGATGGGGATGGCAACATCTTGATGAACCTCGGGTCCGTTGCGCTGATCGGCGCCACACAACCACGGAATCTAGTCCACATTGTCTTCGACAACGAAGCCTACGGCTCGACCGGCAACCAACGCACGATCTCTGGCCAGGTCGCGCTTGAAGAGATCGCGCGTGCTGCAGGTTACGTGAATGTGCAACGAGCCGATAGCGCAACGGCGTTACGGAGCGCAGCGGCGGACTTGCTCGCCCAGCCGGGACCTTCTTTTCTGCTCATAAAAATTGAACCAGATACAGAGGAGCGCCACATTGGCCGTATCACGCACGAACCGCAACAGATCGCCGCGCGGTTTATGGAAGCAATACAGCAGAGTTTTTCTGCACAACGCTGAGAGAAAGACAACAGCATTCTGCCGTGTTCTCCGTCATTTTTAACTTTTGCCCTTTGACTTTTGCCTTTTGATTTTCTTATGCGCCAATATATTCTTCTTAATCCAGGCCCAGTCAATGTTTCTCCTCGCGTCCAGCAAGCCTTGCTGCGCGGTGATCTGTGTCACCGTGAAGAGGAGTTCTCCGACCTGCTTGTCGCCATTCGCAGCAAACTCCTGCGTGCGTTCGCTCCCAGCGGAGGATACACCACGGCGGTGCTCAGCGGCTCGGGTACGCTCGCCGTCGAAGCAATGGTTTCTTCGGCGTTGCCGGAGGGACGAAAACTCCTTGTTATTAACAATGGTGTCTACGGTGAGCGCATGCTGCGCATGGCCCAAGCGCATGGCATTCCAACGGTCGAATTGCGTTATGGCTGGACGGAACGTCCGGACCCTGGACAAATCGAGACCACGCTGAAGGACGACCCGACGATCGCCGCTGTCGCCTTAGTGCATCACGAAACAACGACAGGGCTGCTCAACCCTGTCAAAGACGTCGGAGCCATCATCCATCGCACCGGTCGGTTGCTGTTACTGGATGCGGTCAGCGCGCTTGCTGGTGAAGAACTCGATCTTCTACGGGACGGTGTCGACCTGTGTGCGTGTACCGCCAATAAGTGTGTGCAAGGATTGCCTGGCGTGGCGTTCGTGCTGGCGCGGACTGACGTGATGACCGCCATGCAAGACTATCCACGCCGCTCCCTCTATTTGCATTTGCCCGTGCATTGGGAAGCGCAAGAACGGCGCAGCATTCCCTTTACTCCGTCGGTGCAGACGTGGTACGCGCTCGATGAAGCGCTGGACGAATTGTTAGAGGAAACCGTGGCGGGGCGCGTGCAACGCTATCACGCCGCCGCCGCGCTGCTCCGTGAGGGGTTTACCCGACTGGGGCTGCGCTTGATGCTTCCTCCTGAGGTGCGCTCCAACTCCATTACCTCCATGTTCCTGCCTGAAGGCATGACCTACGCACGGCTTCATGACGAGCTGAAAGAGCGAGGGTTCGTGATTTACGAGGGGCAAGGCGAACTGCAAAGGACCATCTTCCGCGTGGCGAATATGGGCAGCCTCACGCTGGATGATTTTCGCAACTTTTTAAGTGCCTTGGCCTCTGTGCTCCAGTAGTGGTGGCGCTCCCTGTTTCGTTAATAGACCATTTCCACTCGTTGAAAGAAGCGGAGCTCCACCCGGCGATTTGCGGCGCGATGTTCCTCGGTATCATTTGGGTAAATGGGGCGGTACGAAGCATAGCCCCGAGTCGAGACACGAACTGGGTCCATTCGTTTTCGCTCCACCAGAGCGCGAGCAACCCGGCTCGCACGCGCGGCGGATAACTCCCAATTCGAAGGGAATTCCGCCGTTGCGATTTGCCGATCATCTGTATGGCCGGTAATTTCAATATCTAAATCTGTCCTTTCCGAGGCAAGGGTAGCCACTTGGGCAAGAAGCGGAGTAACCACCGGACTCAAAGCGGCCCGTCCAGAAGGAAATGTTACGGTCTCACTCAAGGAGATCACGACCCCTTCTTCCGTGGAAATCACGCCGATGGTGCGGTCCAGCCCCTGCGTATGCACGTAACGCTCAAGCTGCGCCTGTAACGCTTGCCGCCAATCTGACCGTACGACAGCCATTGATGTCTCAGCTTGGTCCGCATGGTATGAAGGAGTCGTTTGCGGATGCTGCTCAGAAGAGCCGTCTGATGGCGGTCGTTGCTCTGGAGCTGGTGGCGCTATTGTGGTAGTTGACGCCGTAAGCTGGGGTTCCGAAGCAGGAGGAGCGGTTTGTTGCACAATGGGGGAGGGCTCAGGATGTGAAGCAGCGGCCCAGCGTTGCTTCTCTGCAACGTGGTAAAGGACGAAAAAACAGAGCAGCAAAAGCACGAGGTCACTGAAAGTGATCGGCCACGAGCCGATGTCGTCTTCGACGAGAGCATGTCGACGCGGAGAGAGCTTGGGGACCGAGTACGTGATTGGGCGTTGCGGTTGAGAAGTCATACGTTCACTTTCTTAACGAGGCGAGAACGCGATCCCTCGCTGGTCACTGGGCGTGAGGTGCTGACTGCTTGAGAACATTTCTCCATGGGTGAGCAGTGGAGTGAGCCTCTTCTGCACGACGGCGGGGGGTTGGCCGCGAGCGATGAGGGTTACGCCTTCTACCGTGAGTCGCAGCGTCAGCTCACGGTCTTGAATAAACGCTTGGAGTTTGGCGGCAAGAGGAAGCACCAACGCATTGGCGAAGACCGCGCCATAGAGGGTGGTGAGGACGGCAACGGCGAGAGCGGGAATCAGCGCTTGCGGGTCCGGATTTGTGGCCTGACGTAACAACAAGACTAACCCGATCAAGGTGCCGACCATGCCGAACGAAGGAAACAACTTACCCATAGTGAGGAGCACTTGCCGAGAGGCTTCATACCGATTAGTGAAAAGAAAGAATTCTCGTTCGATCACTTCACGCACCTCCTCTTCACGACGCATATCAACGATCATGCTAATGGCGCGTCTGAGGAAAGGGTCTTGGAGGCTCGCCTCACGATGTTCAAGAGCGCGAAGCCCTTCTAGATGATTGAGCTGCGCAAGCTGTACGAGTTGGGCGAGATGTTTTTCCGGAGAGACGAATTTGCTAGTGAGAACGGCGTGCACGACAGCGCCGAGTCCTTTTAACGTGTCCCAAGAATAACTGAAACTGGTGGCGGCAAGGGTTCCACCCACGGTGATCACGAAAGACGGAAGATTAATAAACGAGAGGAGTGTTTCCTTAGTGACGACGGCAATTGCTATACCAACGATACCTATCAAGAGCCACTGAACCTTGGCCATATCCACCTCCGTGGAGCGATCAATAGGAGAGGAGCAGAACTGGCGCCACGCGCAGAGCGGCAAAAACTTCGCGAAAATGACCGTTGGATAATCAGCGGCGCTTGAGGCCTGGGGAAAAATTTGCCGAGGTGAGTATTCTTTTCCCTTAGGACTACGGGACAAAACTCCTCCAGTCTGGCAAACCGTCAACGTGTCATTGCGAGGGGAGCGAAGCAATCTTTGCTTTAGGTTTTCGATTCTTGCGAGATTGCTTCGTCGTCTACGACTCCTCGCAATGACAGGCTCCTTGATTTCCGTTCGTGGGTTTTGTCTCAAAGTCCTTAGCAGACCTTGTCTTCGTAGTATATGATCGTGTTTATATGATTCCTTTACGCGACACGAATCCCTCGTCTTCTTTCCCCCTTGTTACCGTGTCTATCATTGTTGTGAACACACTCGTGTTCCTCTATGAAACAGGGCTGGGGAGAGCGCTCGACCGTTTCATTTTGGTCTATGGTTTTGTTCCTGCGGTCTATTTTCATGTGTCTCATGTTGAGCCCTGGAACCTCCCGGCGCGGTTTGTACCGATGGTGAGTTCCATGTTTCTGCATGGCGGTTGGATGCATTTAATCGGCAATATGTGGACGCTGTGGATCTTTGGAGACAATGTAGAAGATCGTCTTGGGAAGGGTCGCTACTTACTATACTATTTCGTGTGCGGCGTGGTGGCTTGTTACGTGCATTATCTCACTGGTCCGCGTTCAGGGGTGCCGGTCGTCGGCGCCAGCGGAGCCATTGCCGGCGTCATGGGCGGCTATCTCATCCTATTCCCCCGTGCGCGCATCGTCACACTCGTCCCAATCTTTATCTTTCTGCAAATTATCACCGTGCCCGCCGTTTTCTTCTTGGCCTTTTGGTTTCTTTTGCAGTTGCTTAATGGCACGGTAGCAAGCGCAGCCAGCTTTGGCGGCGGCGTGGCGTGGTGGGCGCACGTCGGCGGCTTCACCGCCGGGGCGCTTATGACCCTGCCGAAACGACGAGAACATTATTCCTATTAGACTTCGTGCTCTCTTCGGAGCCACCGGCGGCCATTTACACTGGCGCTTGCTTCAGCGCAGGCATAGGCGAAGAAGCGAGAGACGCCGGTGAGCCCGTCAGTCCCTGAGCGGCTTGCCAGGCGGCGAGATCCTGGAGCGCCCGCTCGGCGAGCGCGGCCTTTTTGTCTCGTCCGCGTAATTTGCGTGCAAGCGGCGGGAACAATCCATAGTTAGTGTTCATCGGCTGAAATTCGCGGCGCTCGTCACTCGTTACATAGTTGAGCATTGCTCCCAATGAGGTTGTCGGCGGCGCTGTCACCAACGGTTCGCCCTTGACCAGCCGGCCGGCATTGAGCCCGGCCAAGAGTCCCGCCGCTGCGGATTCCAAATAACCCTCTACACCGATCATCTGCCCGGCAAAGAAGAGGTCGTCTCGTCCTTTAAATTGTAGAGTTGGCTTCAGTAAACGTGGAGAATCGATAAACGTGTTACGATGAAGACTGCCAAGGCGGACAAACTCTGCTTTCTCCAGCCCAGGGATCAAGCGAAATACCCGGCGCTGTTCTGGATACGTCATCTTCGTCTGGAATCCCACCATGCCCCAGAGCGAGCCGGATCGATCATCTTGGCGTAGTTGAACCACGGCGTATGGTCGCTCCCCGGTGCGGGGATCAATCAGACCAACCGGTTTCATAGGACCAAAAGCGAGCGTGTCCTTACCGCGCCGCGCCATTTCCTCCACCGGCAGACACCCCTCGAAATAGATACAGCGCTCGAAGTCTTTCTCCGGCATCTTCTCTGCTGCGAGGATTTCATTGACCAGGCGATAGTATTCGTCGCGTGTGAGCGGACAGTTGAGGTAATCATCGCCTCCGTGATCATAGCGGGAGGCGCGAAACGCGACTGCTGTATCGATTGACTCAGCGGTAATCACCGGAGAGATGGCGTCGTAAAAATAGAGGTATTCGCTGCCGAACAAGGCGCGAAGTTGAGCGGATAACGTCGATGAAGTGAGCGGACCGCTGGCGACAATGGTGACTCCTAAGGGAAGGTCCTGCACTTCTTCGCGGTGGATTTCAATGAGCGGATGGGTGGTTAAGGTCTCGGTGATATGGTGTGAGAAGAGATCACGATCGACGGCGAGCGCCAGGCCCGCCGGCACTCGGCTCGCATCGGCTGCCGTTATGACCAGCGAGCCAAGACGGCGCATTTCTTCTTTGAGCAGACCAATAGCTGCGTCAAGCGAGGCGCTGCGCAGTGAGTTTGAACAGACGAGTTCCGCAAAGCCGTCGGTGCGGTGAGCTTCCGTGGCGTGGACCGGACGCATTTCATAAAGGCGGACGAGGACTCCATTTTGCGCAAGCTGCCAGGCGGCTTCGCTGCCCGCAAGTCCGCCGCCAATGACGGTGACAATCGAGTCGTTGAATGCTTGAGACATGCCAGCATTGAACTATGAAAAGAGGAAACCAGCAAGCCGGAGTCCGACCTTAGAACTATCCCTGAACCCACTAGTCGCGTCACCCTGAGCCCTTCGGCTGTGTGCTCAGGATAAACTCCGCGAAGGGTCTCACGGCGAGATTCTTCGCCGCGAATGCGGCTCAGAATGACAACCTTGAGAGGTTGAGGGATAAGTGCTGATACCGGCCTGATGGTTCGATGCGACAATAGCTCGATGGTTATCCTGCTTTCGCCACTGGGACCATGTCGGCTTCCGCCTCCGCTGAGTCCAGCGATTCCAGGTAATCGCACTCCTCGCGGATACAGCGCCGCGTGGCGCCTGCGCGTTTTGTAATTTTTTCCACCACGAATGGAGCTTGACAACGTGGACATGGCTCCGTGATCGGGCGGTCCCACAACGCAAACGTACATTTGGGGTACCGACTGCAACTATAGAACATCTTGCCGCGTCGCGACCACTTTTGTTGGATGTCGCCTTCGTTGCAATCTGGACACGTTACGCCAAGCGAGGTCACCGGCTTCCCCATTTTCCGCACGTTAGTGCACTCTGGATAACCCGAACAGCCCAAGAATTTGCCATAACGACCAAAGCGCACTTGCATCGGCTTCCCGCACTTCTCACAGGTTTCATCGGTCAACACTTGCTCTTTTTCGAGCGCGATGATCTTGCCTTGGTCGTCTCGCACAAAATTCCGTGTCGAGCGACACTCGGGATATTTTGAGCAGGCGAGGAACTCTCCGTTGCGGCCCCATTTAATCATCATCTCGCCGTCGCCGCATACGTCACAGGCAAGACCCGTCGCTTCGCCCGAGCCTTTTACGTCGCGCATTTCCTTATCCGCGCGTTCAAGGTCTGCCGAGAACGGTTTGTAAAACCGCTCAATCGCTTTCCGCCAATCCTCTTGCCCGTCTTCGATTTGGTCGAGCACTCCTTCCATTCCTGCCGTGAACTCGACGTTGAGGATATCAGGAAAAGACCCGACCAAGAGATCATTGATCAACATCCCTAATTGGGTGGGGCGCAAGCGCCGTTGCTCATCCTCCTGGACATATTCTTTGCTCAGAATCGTGTCCATGATCGACGCGTATGTTGAAGGACGGCCAATACCCTTTTCTTCGAGTTCTTTGATCAGCGTGGCTTGGGTGAACCGTGGCGGTGGTTGCGTGAAATGCTGATTCGGCGTGATCTGGAGCAACCGCAGCACGTCGCCTTCGTTAAGCGGCGGAAGCTGCTTCTCGTCGTCCTCGTCCTCGTCAGTGGTTTTATCATCTCTGCCTTCCATGTAAACGCGCAGGAAGCCGTCGAAGAGCAGCACTTGGCCAGTCGCGCGAAACGTGCATTGGTTTGCCGTGATGTCCGCACTGGTTTGCTCGAACAGCGCTGGCGCCATCTGACTGGCCATGAAGCGGTTCCAAATTAAAGTGTAGAGGTTCAGCTCTTCTCTGCTCAAGTACGGCGCCACGCGGTCCGGCGAGTAGTCCAACGAAGTGGGGCGAATGGCCTCGTGCGCCTCTTGCGCAGTTTTTGCAGAACGGTACACGTTCGGCTTTTCCGGGACGTACTGGGCCCCGTAGGTCTGGTTGATGTAATCCCGCGCCGCATTCATCATATCCGGCGAAATGCGTGGCGAGTCGGTGCGCATGTAAGTGATGAGCCCCACAGCCCCTTCATCGCCCAGCTCGACGCCCATGTAGAGCCGTTGGGCAATGCCCATCGTGCGTGCGGGAGAGTAGCCTAATTTCCGCGAGGCTTCTTGCTGAAGCCGGGACGTGATGAACGGCGGCGCAGGATTGCGACGACGCTCCCTTTTTTCTACTTTCGCAACTTTCCATTCCGCGTCGGCGACATGCGTCAGAATCTCTTGCGCTTCGGTCTCGTTGTTGATGCGAAATGTTTTGTTATCGAGGCGTTTGTCGCCCACTTTCGCCAGGCGCGCTTCAAAGGGCGGCGGGATCTTGCCTTCGAGATTGGCAATAATGGACCAGTATTCTTCCGCCACAAACGCTTGAATCTCACGCTCGCGTTCGGTGAGAATACGCACGGCCACCGATTGGACGCGGCCCGCGGACAGGCCGCGCCGCACCTTTTTCCATAAGAGTGGGCTGATCTGATACCCGACCAAGCGATCCAAAACACGTCGAGCAATTTGCGCATCGTACCGTTCACGACTGAGAGCAACCGGATTTTTGATGGCCTCTTGCACGGCTTTCTTCGTGATTTCGTTCAACAAGAGACGGTGCACCTTCTTGCCTTTCTTGTCAATCTTTTCGGCAATATGCCAGGCGATGGCCTCGCCTTCACGGTCAGGGTCGGAGGCCAGATAGATATGTTCTTTGTCTTTCGCGGCTTTACGCAGGTCTTCGACTACCTTCGACTTGCCCGGAATCACGTGATACTCGGCGGTGAAGCCATTTTCTACATCGACACCGAGTTTGCTTTTGGGCAAGTCCATAATATGCCCCACCGAGGCTTTGACCTGATAATCGCGGCCGAGATACTTGCCAATTGTTTTGGCCTTGGCCGGAGATTCCACGATCACCAAATTTTTTGCCATTGTGTTTCCTTACTTCCTTGCGCGTCCTCGTTCTTCACTGGTCAGGAGAAAATGCATCCCTGGGAGTTGAGAGACGCTTCCTTTCAATTCTAATTCTAATAATACTTCAAGCACACGTGCGGGAGTCAAGCCACTGCGAGAAATAAGTACATCAACATGAAGTGAATCCGACGCATGAGGAGCGTATTGCTCGAACAGCTCGACCAATATCGCCTCATGCGGCGTCAATGGCGGGTCTACCGAGCGGGTGGGATACGCCATTGGCGTCAAGGCTGGAGCGATCTCTTGGAGAATATCGTCAACGTTTTCCACGAGTTTGGCTCCGTCTTTAATCAATTTGTGAGGTCCTCGACTGCGCATGGACGTAATCACGCCCGGCACCGCGAACACCTCACGGTTCTGTTCAAGCGCAAATCGTGCGGTAATCAAAGAACCACTGTTGTCCGCTGCTTCAACCACGACCGTACCTAGAGTTAAGCCGCTAATCACGCGATTCCGATAAGGAAAGTGTATGGCGTCCGGTTTACTGCCCAGGGAAAATTCGGACACCACGGCCCCATGAGCCGGTATTTCCGCCGCCAACGAGCGATGCTCGCTCGGGTAGATAACGTCGAGACCCGAACCCAACACGGCGATCGTACGTCCCCTTGTCGCAATCGTGGCGCGATGCGCTTCTACATCAATGCCGCGCGCCAAGCCGCTGACCACCGTCACGCCCTTTTCCGCGAGCCCACGCGCCAAGTCTCGCGCCACTCCACGACCATACGCGCTGGTGAACCGTGAGCCCACTATCGCAATAGCGAGCTGATCCACTGGCAGAAGTGACCCGCGAACGTATAGAAAAGCAGGAGGGTCATGCAAGTGGGTCAGGTTTTCCGGATAGTCCGGATCAAGGCCTGTCACGAGACGAACTCCGGCTTTGGCGATATTGCGGAGTTCCGCTTCTACAGCGCCCCATTGGTTGAATGCCGCAATCGCGCGCGCGACTTCGGTATGGACTCCAGCGGCTACGAGCGCGCCGAGCGGCGCGTCTAGCACGGCTTGCGGAGACTGAAAATGCGCGAGCAACTCACGATATGTGACATTCCCGACTCCGCGCACCATGCGCAAGGCGATCCAGGAGCGCCAGTCGGCTGCGGATGTCGATGTAGCCCCAACATTCATAAGCAGTAATGAACAAAAGAATGATTACACAAATAAAAGGCACTGAGCAAATAACCCCCCTCCTTGCCTTTGTGTGCGGAAAGGGGAAAGTTGAGCGCTGATTTATGCCAACCATCGAACAATTACTAGAGGAAAAAATCTCGCACGCAATTACGGCTGCAACTGGTTTCACCACCTCTGCTCTCGTTCAACCCACCGCGAACCCCCAGTTTGGCGATTATCAAGCCAACGGTGTGATGGCGGCGGCCAAGGCGCGCAAGATGAATCCGCGCCAATTAGCACAACAAGTCACCGCGCGGCTTGACCCCAAAGAAGTACCGGCCACCTGGGAGATTGCGGGCCCCGGCTTCATTAACTTTCGCCTTGATCCAGCGTGGTTGGGCCGCGCTCTCTTGGCGGCGGCCCGTGACGAACATCTTGGCGTTGCACCGACCTCACAACCTGAGACTATCATCGTGGATTTTAGCGCGCCGAATATCGCCAAACCCATGCACGTTGGTCACATCCGTTCGACCATCATCGGCGATGCGCTCGCACGGGTGCTCCGCTTTCTAGGGCATCGCGTGATTACCGACAATCATGTGGGCGACTGGGGCACGCAGTTCGGTATGTTGATCGTTGGCTATCGGACACTGCTCGATAAGGAAATGTTTACGCGTGATCCGCTTGCGGAAATGGAACGCATCTACAAAGCGGTCCAGGCCCAGGCGAAAGCTGACCCATTCGTGGCCATGCAAGCCCGCGAGGAGCTGGCCAAGTTACAAAAAGGCGACCCGGAGAATTTGACGCTCTGGCAAGAGTTCACCACCGTCTCGCGGCGTGTGTTTGAACGTGTCTATGCGCGCCTGCACGTGCAGTTCGATCATTGGCTTGGTGAAAGTTTCTACAATGCGATGCTGCCTGGCGTCGTGCAGGCGTTGCAAAGGCAAGGGCTGGCCCGGCCCAGTGAAGGCGCCATGTGCGTCTTCTACGATAATGATCCAGAATTGAGCGGCGCGCCATTTCTGGTGCAGAAGCAAGATGGGGCCTATCTGTACGCGACGACGGACCTGGCGACGATCCAATATCGCGCCGAAACATTTCAGGCTGACCGACTTATTTACGTCGTAGACAACCGTCAGCAACTCCATTTCAAACAGCTCTTTGCCGCCGCACGCCGCTGGGGGTATACGATGGCGATGGAGCACGTAGGGTTCGGCACGATTTTGGGCGAAGATGGTAGGCCGATTAAGACGCGGGAAGGGGAGCCCATCAAATTGGAGGCTTTGCTCGATGAGGCCGAGGAGCGCGCGCGCACGATCGCCTGCGAAAAAAACCCGAGCTTGTCGGAAGAAGAGTTGGCGCGCATTGCGCATGTGGTTGGCGTCGGGGCGGTGAAATACGCCGACTTGATGCAGAACCGCACGGCGGACTACCGGTTTAGTTGGGACAAAATGCTCGCGCTCGACGGCAACACGGCGCCGTATCTCCAATATGTCTATGCACGGATTCGTTCGATTTTTCGTAGAGGCGAGTTGGACCACTGGACGCCATCGTCAGATATGGAAGTCCATTTGCGCGAGCCGGAAGAGCTCGACCTCGCCAAACAGATGATCCGCTTCGGCGACGCATTGTTAGAAGTCGAACGCACCTCGAAGCCCAACATGCTGGCGAGTTTCCTGTACGATTTGGCGACAAAATTTAATCTCTTTTATCAAGCTCGCGCCGTGCTCAAAGCGCCGGAAGACAGACGGGAGACCCGCTTGTTGTTGTGCGATCTCACAGCACGTTATATACGCAAAGGCCTCGAACTGCTGGGGATTGAAACCTTGGAAGCGATGTGAGGAGGAAACATGGCGATTGTCAGAAAAACTCGGGGGCCGGTTGCGATTGCCTACGAGATGCAGGGAAGCGGTCCGCTCATCATGTTCCTCCACGGCATCGGCGGCAATCGGACAAATTGGGCCACTCAGTTAACCCAGTTCAGTGATCGTTTCTGCGCCGTCGCATGGGATGCGCGCGGATACGGCGCCAGCGACGATTCGCCGCAGACTCTCACATTCAGTGACTATGCCGATGATTTGATCCGCTTACTCGACCACGTGCGGGCTGAACGCGCCCATCTCGTGGGACTATCGATGGGCGGAATGATCCTCCAAGATTTTTACCAGCGCTATGCCCACCGGGTGGCGACGTTAGCACTAGTTGATACTTCGGCTGGCTTTGGAGCCGCTTCGGATGAAGCCAAACGCGACTTTCTAGCGCGGCGGCTCGATCCGTTGGAGAAGGGGCTCACTCCTAGAGAGATTGCCCCGGGCGTCGTGGAAGTCCTGGCGTCAAAGCATGCGTCGCCAGCGGTTCATGAACAATTAACGGCTTCGCTCTCGGCGCTGCGAATCGAACCGTATAAACAGGCGCTCCACGCGATTGTGACGACTGACTTTCGCGCGATGCTGCCAACAATCGCCGTTCCGACGCTGGTCATCGTCGGTGACGAAGACATCGTGACGCCTCCGGCTGCGTCGATATTCCTTGCGCAGCAAATTCCGGGTTCCTCGCTGGTGCGCATCCCCCAAGCTGGTCATCTCACCAACATCGAAAAGCCTCAGGAGTTCCACGCAGCGCTCCATCCGTTCCTTGAGCAACACGCACAGCGAGCATCAGTAATTTCGGCGTAAGGACCAGACCGCTGGGCGCACGTAAATCGTCTGTGCCCAGCGGAGCCAACTGGGCAATCTTCTCTCAAAAAAAACAGTGTCTGTCACTGCAACTGAGAAGGCTCACGGGTGTTTCTTATAAGAGCATTCGGTTGTGTGTGCAGAATAGGGCTGCTCCATTTGGATGCTACCCCCTGTCAGTGGTATGGTAAAAATGATGAGGGGCGGCGTTCTGTGGATGCGGAGGAAAACGACAAAATGAGTACCTACCTAGATGGTTATCAAGCCGGTTGGTCAGCCTTTCTTGAAAGTTACAAACAAATGAACACTTCGGTTGAGCAATTGCTGACGGCAGCACATCTCTTCGCGGAGAAAGCGCAGCATGCGCTGCCGCCGCAGCAGCGAGGAGATTATTGGCTCGGCTATCATCACGGTCGGGCGGCTGCAAAAACCTGCATGACGAAACACAGCTAGAGCAGCTTCATCTAGAATGGTAATGAAGAAGTTCAGGGGGCAGAACGTCTGCTTCTGAACTTCTTTTGGCTAGCGACTGCTCAGCCGGTTTTGATTTTTCTGCTGGTCCTGCGCCACCAGTGTTACTGTTCCCCTGTCTGTTGCGCCCATAAGCCTTGTGCTTGCTCCCAACCCACGACAGCGAGGGGCATTCCTTCCTCAGTAATAAATTGCAGGGGACCCAGGAACGTCATGTAGAACTCGCTATCCTCTGGAAAATACGTCTGGTCATGCCGAGCATTACACGCCTCGTAGCCGTAGCCCACGGCGTGCGCGGTCGCGCCCCCTTTTTCTGCGCCTCCACGGACTTCCATCTTCCCTTTGGTCAGAAAGTATTCGCCCGGTCCTACATGAATGTGACGAGCAAATGAGGATCCTTTAGGGCAGTCAAAAATGGCCGTCCACGCGCCCATTTCTGGAGAGACATGCAACAGCTTCCAACGGATACCGCCGGCGGAAAATTCGCCGGGAAAGGGTTGCCAACCTACCGAACTCACGTGAATGTATTGATCTGCGGGTCGGGTCTTTAGCATAAAAATTTCTCCCCTGTCGATTGTTTCCTATTGAGTATTGACATAGTCTCAAGAAATTGTCGACAGATGTATCGCTCTCCCTTCATCACAATAATTGAAACCCGCATGCTCACCATGAGCCGTGAGCAGTGTCGGAAGACTTTACATATTCTTCATAAGGAGAGTTCCTACTGATTTCATTGGAATTCTGCACGAAGCGCTCGAGAGAAAAGAAAACTGTCAGAAAATTTTACACATGGGTCTTCTGGCTGAAGTAGTTGTTTCTCCTCATGTATTTTTTTATTTGCGGCGATACCCCTTTGTGGATGGATGAAAAGTGTAAGAAGTTTTTACAGTTTTTATCGATCGTAAAGGTATCTTCGGATTGATTTGTTCAAAGAAAGAAAAGAAGACTGTTTCGTTTAGCATAGGAAAGTATTTGAAAAGATTGAAGAAAGAGAGAAGGGAATACAAAAGCTACGGAAAAGAATCTTTTGCGTCCATTTTTTGGCATAAATATTGTTCATTGGAAGGCCGTGTGGTTTGCTGGTTTATTGGGGTCCAGAAATTCTTGAAGAGTAGAAAATCCTTGGTCATTTTCAGACTCTATTGGTCGAAAAGACAAGGGATTACTGAGAGACCCTATCTTAGCTCCTCCCGTAGTCGGTGATCTTATAAAACAGCCGTAAAAATAAGGGCGAATCTATATTCTTGCCCTTACTACGGAAGGAGGAAGATATGCGTTGGATGTTCTCAAAATGCCGGCTCAGGCATACGGGCCTGGGACTGCTTGTCGCCGGTTTGCTCCTCGTCTCAGGTGAGGCAAAGGCAGTTCCGTTAGTTGGTTCATTTCCTTTGGTGGGCCTCAATGTCAGTGGCAACGGAGCCACAGTTGGTACTAGCACTCAATTCACGGCTACGTCCGTCATTGTCTCGGCCCCTGGGGTAGGCAATTATAGTCCTATTCCTGCCCTGACCTCTTTCGTTCCGAGCGTATTGGACCTCGCCTCGTTCAGCTCGTTCACGCTCAGCAACGTAATTTATGGATCCTTCTCGGCAACGTCCGGTAGCATCGTGCAGCACACTGCAAATTTCCTTGATATACTCCTGCTCGGCGTCTTTACTCCTGGACTTGGATTATCGGGCTTTGATCCTTCAATCACCAACCTACGGATCAGCATCAACCAGAGTGGCGGATCGTTCTCCGAGGCGACCACGCTAAACTCTCTACCGGCAATTCCAGAGCCTGGGACGCTTCTCTTGTTGGGTTCTGGATTGATTGCTCTTTTCGCAAGCCATATACAATTGGCGAAGAGTTAAGAGTCGCATCTCTCTGCAAATAAGAAGGGCGACGATATCCGTCGCTCTTCTTGTCTTCGTGCAGATTAGGCTGCTAATTCGGCCAAGGCAGCCGGATTACTCACCGGGTCAGGCTTGCCGCCTCGCAAAGGCACGGAGCCAGGTTTCCGTTGGAAAGGATCCACGAGCCCCAGCGTGCTTCCATAATCGCGGAGCGCGGGGATGACATCACTGTTGAGGAGCTGGAGACAGCGCTGCCGGTCTTTGAACGGCACGGGACCATCTAACCAGAACGAGAAAATCCCTGGACGCAAGATGTCGATGACTTTCTTGAGTTTCGGAATGACATTGTCCGGAGTCCCGGCGATCATCACCAGTTCTTTTAGGACGCCTGGATACCCGTCATAGATAGTCTTTTTGACGGCCGCGATCGCCTCTGGCGATTCTTCATTCCCATCGCCAAAAACTGGCTTGCCTGCGGCGTTGACGCCAAAATTCGTCTGCGCGAGGCGACGGGTCGCTTCCTTGGAATTGTAGCCCGGAGGGAACATCCATTCTGGTCGGGCAAAATGCGAGAAGGCGCCGCCGTACAAAATCCGTTTACCTAATTCTTCCGCCCGCTCTTGCGTATCCGCCACCATCACCGGCTGTAAATAGCCAAAGTTTTCCGGTCCTGCTTGATAGCCTTCGCGCGCCGCCGCTTGGCTGTAGAAATCCCATAGCTCAAGCGTGGGCTCCAGTCGGGTCGCCAGCGCTACGTAGGGATAGCGCCGCTGTGCACACCACCGAGCGGTATCGGGACTGATCAAGCCCGGAATCCAAAAGGGTGGGTGGGGTTCTTGCAGCGGCAGCACCCACGGGTTGACGTGGCGGAAATGAAAATGTTTGCCTTCGTAGCGGAAGGGGCCAGGGGTCGTCCAAGCCTTGATAATAAAATCGATTCCCTCCTCGAACATCTCCCGGTTGTAGGCTGGGTTGGCATTATTGGCGAGTTGCTCTGATCCTGCTCCTCGCACCCAGCCGGTGGTCATCCGACCATTCGAGATGAGGTCGATCATGGCGAGTTCTTCCGCCAAGCGGAGCGCATTCGAGACGGTAGGGACCGGATTGCCCAGCAGCGCGACGCGAATACGTTTGGTCGCCTTCGCGATCACCGAAGCTTCCACATCCATGACCGCGCCTAAGCAGAATGGGGTCCCGTGATGCTCATTTAACATGACGCCATCGAAGTTCAGCAGTTCGGCATCAGTATAAATTTTTTCATCTAAGTATTGATTGAGAATCTTCGCGCCATGTTTGCGGTCAAAAAACCGATTCGGCGTTCCATAGAAGCTGCGCTTACGAATGACTTCATCTTCCAGGATGTGGTATTTTTCTGGATCTGTTTCCAGATCATAGTGATACGCGCGCTCAGTGAACCACATAAAATGCATGGCGGTGCTCCTTTCTCCTTAGGCCTCGAAAGCAAGTTGCGAAACGCCCACGATCTGGGCTTCGTTGAAAACTGAGGTACCGGAAAGCGAACGTGAGAGCAAGGTCGGTGTTGGACACCGGGGCACTACTCTCAAAGGCGGTGCAGAGCCCCTTCTACCACGGATGCTCACGTCCCTCCCAGGTCAAAAAGCGGCCGTGGTCTACTGATGTCAAGCGGGCAATGACCTGACGCACGCCACGGACACTCTCCTCCACCGATAATGGCGCCCCGGCTCCGCCCATATCCGTGCGCACCCATCCTGGATGCATGACGATGGCAATGAGCCCGCTCCGGCTCCACGTCGGGGCATGGGCGCGGAATGCATCATTGAGGGCTGCTTTTGAGTCGCCGTAAAGACCTAAGCTCCCCGTGCGCCCCCGGCGCGCCCCGAGCTGGCTCGTCATGAACACGAGCTTCTTTTCACGGCTCCGTGTAACCATCGGCAGCAGGGCCTGCGCGACCTGGAGGGGCGCCTCCGTGTTGATGCGTCTTACCTCCGCAGGGTCCATGCCCCGTCCAGCGACGCCTGCGTTGTGGATCAACACATCAATCGCTTCGGTCGCGACAGCCTGCACGAGCATCTCAATTTGTGAGACATTGCGGACGTCGAGGGCATGGAGCGCCATTTCTCCTCTCAGGGCTCCGAGGGCGCCGGGCTGCGCCGGCGTGCGGGTGGTAGCGTGTACCCGCCATCCGGCGGTGGCATATTGTCGAGCCAACTCAAGACCAATGCCCCGGCTCGCCCCAATAATCATCACAGTCGGCATAGCGCCCTCCCTGAGTCTGGTCACTGTTTACTCTGTCTACTCGTGCTGCCGCCCCCAATGGTCCCAGTGCATGACTTCCTCCACCGGACGGCGGGAGACGGGGCCAAATTTACCACGAGGATAGCCCAGCGGAATCATGGCCGCGATTTCCATCTCGTCTGGTATGCCGAGTTTGGCTTTCAGCTCTTCCTCGAAGAAGCTATGGATCGTCGTCAGCGTGGCCCCAATCCCCAAAGCCCGGCAGGCCAAGAGCATATTCTGGATCGCAGGAAAGATAGACCCATACACCGCTAAACGACTCGAGCGAGGAGCATTCATTTTGGCGATAGGGGCATATTCTTTGTGAGCGCAGGCTAGGAGCAGCACGGGTGCAGCATCCAAGTTAGCGGCCAGCTCCGCTGCCGCCTTCAGCATACGTTGCTGTGAAGGAGGCAGCTCATCCAAAGCAAAGGAGGATTGCGCGCTAATCTTTTCCCAGGTTTGCCAATAATGGTCGCGGATGAATTTTTTCACCGCAGGGTCGCGGACAAGCAGAAACGCCCATTCCTGCACGTTGCCGCCACTTGGGGCCCGAATCCCCGCATCGACAATCTGTTTGAGTGTGGCTTCGGGAATAGGGTCGGGCTTGAGGCGACGCATAGCACGCGTTGAATAGAGAATCTCAAAGATACCAGGTTCTGCCATAGGGACTGCTCCTTTTAACTACAGGTAGTGTACTTCCGGAAAACAACTGTACTGGAAGAGGACCGTGAGGCCAAGGGAGCAGAACCACGAACGCGCGAATAGAGGAGTTCTTCTGCAATTTTGCTCTCGTGCTTGTCTACAAAGATGAGTTCAGACACGTGGATTTCCATTCCGCCACGTTGTGAGATTGTCGGAAAACTTTACAAATCTCCTCCAGTCGCTCAAGCTGCTATTGTTGTTAGGTTTTTTTCTTTTTGAGAAAGAAGTTGGGAAGAAATATCGGAGCGATCGTAAAAATTTCTAACACTCTCTCCACCACGGCATTTCTTCGTCCACTTGTAGAGTAACAAAGAAAAAGAGCGACAAGAGGAGAGCCGACTCTCCATGATTTCCCTAAGTGATGGAAAATAAGCAGAATTTTACATTGGTAACAGGAAAGGCGATATGAACATCCGTATGCTGGTGCAGTTCTTGCGCTTCTCCGGGGCACACCAAGATGGGAGCTTTTACAAATTCTCCGCTTCCATCAGGAGGAGGAACAACATGCGTCAGTTTTTCGCAAAGAGTCGGTTCCGGGGGACATGCCTCGGACTGCTTACCGCCGCCCTGCTCTTCACTCATGGTGAAGCGAAGGCGACGTCACTCAACGGTTCTTTATCTTTAGCGGGGTTCGGGATGACTGAGAACGGCCCGACCGTCGGCACGAGCACCACATTCACGGCGTCCTTCTACGCGACCTCGGGCTCCGGATTGGGGGATTTTGCTCCTATCCCGCTCTTCACTTCTTTTGGTCCAGCCACCCTGGATCTCGCTTCCTTCCCTTCCTTCGCGCTTAGCAATGCTTTGTATGGGTCCTTAGCCGTCGCTTCCGGCAGTGTCGTGCACCACACCTCCAATTTCCTCGACGTGCTTCTGCTCGGCACCTTTACTCCTGGCCCCGGACTGCCGGGTTTTGACCCTACCCTCGTCAGTCTGAGAATCAGCATTAACCAGAGTGGAGACTCGATTGCTGCAGCTGCGACCTTGAACTCTCCGCCAGTTCCGGAGCCAGGCACGCTCTTGTTGCTCGGCTCTGGCCTCGTGGGCCTCGTCGTGAGCCGCCGTCGGTTGGTGAAGCACTAAATAACCGTCTGATTGCTCTGCGCCAGCAATCGGCAAAGCTGGCGGGGCGGAGCACGCACCTGTGGGAGGAGCCGTGTTCTGCACCGCCGAAGAAGGGGAATAATCCAGAATTCACAGGGTTGTTCCCCTTCTTCTTTGTTTTTCTTACATCACGTCCTCTTGTCTTGTCCAACAAGGCGTCACTGCGTTGCTAAGAGTTTTCCCCGCCGCTGACCATTACGCGTTCCTTTGCTATAGTACCCATTATGCCACAACAGGGAACTTTTTCGCTCATTTCTGATTTTGCGCCGCAGGGAGATCAACCCCGGGCCATTGCGCAACTCGTCGAAGGGATCGAGCAAGGGCGTCGCCATCAAACGTTGCTGGGCGTGACCGGATCAGGAAAGACTTTCACCATGGCCAATGTGATTGCCCGCCTCAATCGTCCCGCATTAGTCATGGCCCCGAACAAGACCCTGGCCGCTCAATTATATAACGAGTTAAAAGAGCTGTTTCCCGACAACGCCGTCCGCTATTTCGTCAGTTATTACGATTACTATCAGCCGGAAGCCTATGTGCCCCAAAGCGATACGTACATTGAAAAAGACGCCGCCATCAACGAAGAAATTGACAAGATGCGCCACTCCGCCACCAAAGCGCTGTTGGAGCGGCGCGACGCCGTCATCGTCGCCAGCGTCTCCTGTATTTATGGTTTGGGCTCGCCCGAGTCGTATTTCGACTTGATTTTGTTCGTCGAAGAAAATTCCCAGGTGGAGCGCGACTTCTTGCTGCGCAAGCTTGTGGATATTCAGTACCAACGCAACGATTTTGATTTTCACCGGGGCGCGTTTCGCGTGCGTGGCGACGTGGTCGAAGTCTTTCCCGCCTATGAGGAAAGTAAAGCGGTGCGTATTGAATTTTTTGGCGACACGGTAGAAACCATCTCGGAAATTGATCCGGTCCGCGGCAAGGTGCTGCGGCGGCTCGATAAGATCGCCATCTATCCCGCCAGCCACTATGTAACCACGTCGAATCGCCTGAAAAAAGCGGTGTCCGGAATTCGCGCAGAGCTTACAGAACGTCTGGCTGAGCTGCAGGCTGAACACAAATTGTTAGAAGCGCAGCGGCTGGAGCAGCGCACGCTTTATGACTTGGCGCTACTCAACGAGATGGGCTTTTGTCCGGGCATTGAAAACTACTCACGCCATCTCGATGGGCGCGCGCCAGGCGAACCTCCTTTTACGTTGTTAAACTATTTTCCCAAAGACTACGTGCTGTTTATTGATGAAAGCCACGTGACCGTGCCGCAAATTGGCGGGATGTATCGGGGCGACCGCTCACGGAAAAGCACGTTGGTGGAGTATGGCTTCCGCTTACCGTCCGCGTTGGATAATCGTCCGTTGAGTTTTGCCGAATTCGAGCGCTTGGTCGGGCAGCGCGTATATGTCTCGGCCACTCCAAGTGACTACGAACGGCAGCGGAGCGAGGGACGCGTGGTCGAGCAACTCATTCGTCCCACGGGCCTGATTGATCCGGAGATTATCGTGCGTCCAGCCAAAGCCCAGGTCGATGATCTGCTGGAAGAGATCCGCAACCGCGTAGAGAAGGGCGAGCGCGTATTGGTGACAACGTTGACCAAGCGGCTGGCCGAGGATTTAACTGATTACTACCAAGAACTCGCCGTCAAAGTACGCTATCTCCACTCTGACATCGACACGCTTGAACGCGTGGAAATCATCCGCGAACTTCGTCGGGGCGCGTTCGACGTGCTGATCGGCATCAACTTGTTGCGGGAAGGGTTAGATATTCCCGAAGTCTCGCTCGTGGCGATCCTCGACGCGGATAAAGAAGGATATTTGCGCTCGGAGCGGTCCCTGATTCAGACAATTGGACGCGCCGCGCGGAACGTGAACGGCCTGGTGCTCATGTATGCGGATCACACCACGGACTCCATGCGCCGCGCTATCGAAGAGACCCAACGGCGGCGGCGCGTGCAGACCGCTTACAACGAAGACCATAACATTACTCCTCAAAGCATCAAGAAAGCGTTAAGTTCACCGCTTGTGAAGGTGTACGAGGCGGATTACGTCACCGTGCCGGTGGTGGCGGAAGAAGCAGAGGAATATCTCTCGCCTCAGCAGCTTGCCGCGCTGATAGAACAAACACGCAAAGAGATGAAAGCGGCGGCGGCGGCGCTGGAATTTGAGCGCGCGGCGGAATTGCGCGATCGTTTACTTGTCCTTGAGCAACGCTCTTTGGGTGTGCAAACAGAAGGAGTCCCGCTCCCTCTGGCGCGACCGTTGACAGAGGGGAAGCTCACCACCGGCAAGCGAGCGACAGGGACTGCTCGGGGCTACGGTCGAGCTGGCAAAGCCGCGGCCCGAAGTCGCACATCACGTTGGCAAAAGTAAAAAGGTATGATCAAGAAAAAGTCGCAAGCGTCCCCATCGCCAGACATTCTCCGCGCACGCGTCGTGCTTGAGGCCGAGGCTGAGGCCATTCGCGCGATTCAACTCGATGACAATTTTTTGCATGCTGTGGAAATCCTGAGGAAATGTAAAGGAAAAGTGATTACCACCGGCATGGGAAAAGTCGGCATCATCGCCGCTAAGTTGGCGACCACGCTGTCTTCGACCGGCACTCCGGCCTGCTTTCTGCACCCCGGGGAAGCCGCGCACGGCGACCTGGGGCTCGTCGGCAAGCATGATGTGATGATCACGTTCTCGAACAGTGGAAAAACGCGGGAAGTGCTGGAAACGATCGCGCGTGCGAAAAAACTGAATGGCATGCATCTCATCGCGATTACCGGCCACCCGCAGTCTCCCATCGGGCGTCAAAGCGATGTGACGCTTTCTATTGGCGCCGTCCAAGAACCTTGCCCCTTGGGGCTCACCCCTTCCGCCAGCACAACGGCTATGCTTGCGCTAAGTGACGCTCTAGCGCTGGTGCTGATGCAAAAACGGCGCTTTACGAAGGCGGATTACGCCAAATTTCACCACGGCGGTTATCTGGGCAAACGGGCGCGTCAAGAAGCAAGAGACGAGACGCAGGACTCTGGGTAGAGCTGTGACGGGTAACTCGTGTATGCTAGCCATGCGAGGAGAAAAGAGGTTCCCATGTTACCTGAGAGAATCGTGGAAGTACTACATGGTCCGGCGGTGATGAGCGCCGGTACTCGTGACGAGCAGCTTCATCCTGCCCATACGTTTGTGGTCGGGGCCCTTGTTCATCCTGACAAAGAGACCGTGACCTTTTTCGTGCCTGAGAGCCGCTCTGAGCGCATTCTCAGCAATCTCCAGCACAACGGCAGGGTGGCGCTGGGAATAAGTTTACCCTCACACGAATCCTACCAACTCAAAGGAGTTTTTCTTTCTTCGCGCCCTGGCGATGAACAAGATCGCGCCATACAGGAGATTTATAGGTCGAAGCTCCTGTCCTCCCTGCTCCAGTGCGGTTACCCCGAGCAGATCGTGCGACCTATGGTGCTGGGAGCCATCTATCAACCCGCAGTGGCGATTACTTTTCGAGTGGAAGAGTTTTTCCTTCAGACTCCTGGCCCCGAGGCGGGGAAAAAGATCAGCTAGACGAGAAGCTGTGGCAGCGGTCAGAGGAGCGTTGTATGGGAATGTTGCCGAACGAAATCAAGCCAGCCATGCAAGGGATTTTGCCCTCGCACGTCACGACCTGTTCTCTGGATGGAGCGCCGAACGTCTCGGTCGTTTCTCAGGTCTACTATGTTGACCCTGACCATGTAGCGCTTTCATACCAGTTTTTCAGTAAGACCATCAAAAACATCAAGGAGAATCCCCGAGCATTGGCGTGGGTCACTAACCCGGAGACGTTCGATACCTGGGACCTGGAGATCGAGTACGATCATTCCGAGACTAGCGGCCCGGTGTTCGACGTGATGGACATGCAACTCGAAGCGATTGCCTCGATGACCGGCATGAAGGGCATTTTCAAACTGCGGGCGGCGGACATCTATCGGGTGATCTCCGCGACCAAGACCGTGGGCGAACGCTTGCCGCTCTCAGAAATTGCGCTGACAAGCGCCGCGAAAGTTGAAGGGTGAGACACCGTGGCTGAAGAACGAGACACCAAGGAGGGGATTCGCACCCAAATCGCCGAGAATCAGCAGATGATTGATCGGCTGAACCACGAGCTGGCGCGGAAGAGCAATGAGGTCCGGATCATTCAGCAAATTTCCTCTGAAATTACCTCGACGCTAGATTTGGATCGCATCCTTGAGGTCCTTTTGAGTGCGATGGATCGCATCCTGGGGTTTCAATACGCGATGATCTTGCTCAAAGATCCGTCCGCCGATCGGCTCAAAGTTGCGGCGAGCCGTGGCTATGAACACGCGACGACTGGCGCAGAGATCGCGTTTGGGCATGGAGTGATTGGCGTGGTGGCCGAGCGTAAGAAAATGATGCGACTCGGAAACATCGGCGTCAGCGTCAGATATCTTGCCGCCGTACGGGCGAATATGCAGGCGGCTGGACACGTAGGAGAGAGCCCTGCCGCAGCGGCGCTGCCGGGGCTGCCAAACGTCCAAAGCCAACTGGCTATCCCACTGCTGGTGAAGGACCGGCTCATCGGCGTATTAGTCATTGAAAGCCCCAAGCCCAATGCCTTTGACGAACTAGACGAGATTCTCATTAACATTGTCGCCAATCAAGCCGCCACGGCGATCGAAAACGCGCGCATGTATCAAATGGTTGAGCAGTTGAGTCGCCTCAAACGTTTCTTCTCGCCGCAGTTGGCCGAGCTGATTTTGACCGGTGGAGCTGAGGATCCCCTCAAGACCCATCGTCGTGAGGTGACGGTGGTGTTCCTTGACCTCAGAGGATTTACCACTTTCGCCGAACAGGTTGAGCCGGAAGAAGTCATGGGAGTGCTCAGAGACTATCACGCCGAAATGGGAAAATTGATTCTGGAACATGAAGGGACGCTGGAGCGCTTCACCGGCGATGGCATGATGATCTTCTTCAACGATCCGGTCCCCGTGCCCAATCCCGCCGAGCGCGCCTTGAGAATGGCGTTGGCCATGCGGGAGCGTGTGGCGGAGCTGAGCAAACGCTGGCGCAGACGAGGGTATGATCTGGCTTTGGGAATTGGTATCGCCCAAGGATACGCCACCATTGGCGCCATCGGATTCGAGGGCCGCTGGGATTATGGCGCCATCGGTACGGTTACCAATCTGGCCGCGCGCCTCTGCGGCGAAGCGAAGGGCGAGCAGATTTTGATTTCCTTGCGCGTGGCCGGAGAGCTAGAGGAACTGATTGAAACCGAAGAGGTCGGGCCCCTCGCGCTCAAGGGATTTCAGAAACCTGTTCCAGCCTTCAGCGTCGTCGGTCTGAAGTCTGCTTCGTAAAGAATGTGGTATAAGATTTTGACAATTGCAACATCCAGCAAGTTGTCATTATTGTCTCCAACAAGTTGCTGCTAATAGCATACGGTAATACAGGCTGTTATCAGTTAGCTTTATAAGCCCCGTGAATTTTACTCATCCCTTTTTCTATTTCTTACTTGCGGTGGCCTCCGCGATTGGGGCTGCCTTCCTGAATTCGACAAACAAGGAGAATCATTGTCCACGGTGGAGAAGGCTGGGAAGCGTAGTGTCCCCATTCCTTGTCATTTTTAGCACATGGGCATTATGGCAGGCTCAGGAAAGAGTTTCGCAGAGATGGAATAGCCAAGCAATTTTTAGCGCAGCGATAGACAAAGACGCAAATCTGATCTTAAAAAATCTGGAACAAGTAGGAATTGAAGATATCAAGGTGTATGTCACTATTTACAAGCTCAAGGCTGTTATGGACGAGAACAATCATCTACTTATTAAGGAGCTGGGAGACTTTTCAAAAATTGGTGGACCGCTTAAGACATTTCCATTATTGGAAGCTGGTCGAACGGAAAAGTTATCTCTTGCGGAATTTGCCAACATACTTCCCTTCTTTGATTTCAACGGGACGAACCGCAGCTCAGAGGTGATGCCGCCGGCTATGACACAAGCATATTGTTTTCGGCTCTCTCTTAGAAATGAGATAACTAAACGCCGGCATTCCTATTATCTGGTAGTAGCGCCGTGGAAGGGAACGACCTTACCGTCGCTAGTTGATCCAGGAGAGGATGCCTCTGTCGGTGGACCAGCCGATATGAAATGGTTTGAGCTGCGTGCAAACATCAGGAAACATCAAGCAGAATTGTTTGATGAAGTGGATGACCATTTATTTCGGGATCGAGACCTGCGATAAAGTTTCCATCGTTCGGGCTAATCAGCTTTATGTACGGGACCGCTGTCCAGTTCGGATCTGCTTGAACCGAACGGATACAGTTTCGCTGCGACCCATGACGGGGAGTTGGGCTCCAGCGTCATTGTTGCTCTCGAACACCTTTTGTATGCTGACTCCGAGGTCATCGATCATGATGAATACGATTTGGGCAATAATTCGTGACGGCAAAATTATCCCTCTCGAAGAAGTCAAAGTTCCCGACGGAACGCGTGTTTTAGTGACGTTGCTGCCCGAAGATGAGACGAGCTTCTGGTCAGCGGCGAGCGAGTCTTCGTTGAGTGAGGTGTGGGGAAACGCGGGGGACGATGTGTATGTCGAGCTACTTGAAAAATGAGATCGTGCTCGTGCGGTATCCGTTCTCTGATCTGACCAGTGCTAAAGTCCGTCTCGCCGTTATCATCAATGCTCCTCATACTTCTCAAGACGTTCTCATCACCGTTACGGAAAGATCGCGTGAATCACTTCATCGATCGCCCGTTGCGAATCGATATCATCTGTCAGCGACCGCGACACGGACACGGAACACGCGCGCCGCGCGGACACACCACGTCGCATGAGATGACCAGCATAAATCAATAGCCGTGTGCTTACGCCTTCTTCGAGTCCGCTCGCTTTCAGGTGCCGTACTTTTTCTCCAAGTTTGGCGAGGTCAAGCGCGGCTTCAAACTCAAGACGGCTCTCATGTGCGATGATCTCCGCTTCTTTATCGCGCGGCGGATAGGTGAATTCTATCGTGACAAACCGTTGTCGGGTGGAGTGCTTGAGATCTTTGAGAATGCTCTGATACCCAGGATTATAAGAGATGCACAGGAGAAAATCCGGGTGCGCTCCGAGGATCTCCCCCTTTTTGTCGATCGGTAGAATCCGGCGATGATCAGTGAGCGGATGGATCAGCACGATGGTGTCTTTGCGCGCTTCGACAATCTCATCAAGATAACAGACCGATCCGATGCGCACCGCTTGCGTGAGTGGTCCGTCCACCCAAATGGTCTCATCGCCTTTGATTAAGTAGCGGCCCACAAGGTCACTGCCAGTCAGGTCTTCGTGGCAAGCGACGGTGATGATATTCCCCGGCGCTTCCGCTTTCTCTTCTTTCATCAAGGAATGCGCCATGTATTCGACAAAGCGGGTCTTGCCGCAACCAGTGGGGCCTTTGAGGAGGACCGGCAAGCGGCAGTCGTACGCGGCGCGGAAAATGTCGGCTTCATCGCCAATGGGGAGATAATACGGAGCTTCGTGATGTGATGTCGTTGTGGTGGTCATGATGATCTCGTTGTCACTGTTTCCATTACTTGATTGGTGTCTACGTCAACCAGTTCTATGCTGACTTGCTCATTGAGGTGATGACTATTTTTTGCGTCGGTGAGCTGAGAGCGCATCTTGCCCAAGAAGCGCTCTCGCACCTCTGGAGGCATAGCCGAGATTGGGAAGTTCTGGAAGAGCACTCGTGCAGTGGCCGAGGTGGACCATTCGATGCGGCTGATGCGCGACCCCATAATCTCGTGGGAGCGAAACAGTTTCTCTACTGCTTGCTGAAACGGCGATAATGAAGCCTCGCTGCCGGTTGGAGGCGACGCCGCTTGTGGTAGTGACGATGGTGAAACATCAGGAGTGGGACTTCCACCGCTCACTTGCGCCAGCACCTGATCGATCTTGTCTTGAATCGCTTTGTCCGTCGTAAGCGATTTGGCCCGCGCGAGCAGCTCGCGGGATTTTTCCACATCGCCCTTTTCTTGATAGGCAATGCCCAAGTTGAAATAGGCTTGGAAGAAGTCAGGTTTCTTCATCACCACGGTTTGATACTCGGCGATGGCGCGGTCTGTATTGCCGCCGTAAAGGTACATCGTGCCCATGTCCGTGCGCACGCTGGCGTCGTCCGGCTGAAGCGCCAAATATTTTTGGTAATACTCGATTGCTTTGTCGAACTCCTCAAAGTCATAATAGACGTTCCCTACTCCGCGCAGCGCCTCAAGGTCATTGGGGGCAAGGTCGAGGACATGACGGTAGGATGCCAAGGCCGCACTCCGGTAGCTTGAATCGATGCGCGCGGCGCGTGATTGCGCTTCGGCCAACGTCTTCCACGTTTTGAGGTCTTGCGGTGCAGCATTGGCTTTTTCCACAAGATTCGCGAGCAGCTTTTTCGCTTCATCGGGAAGCGTGATCTCTGGATGATTTTGCGAAAGCGTCGAGCCGCCTGTGCTCGCTTGTCTCTCTCCACCCGCTGGCGCGACTGTGGGAAACGGTTGGGTGCGCAGCACGAACAACCAGAGACTCGTGCCGGCGATAAGATAAAAAGTCAGGACCAGAAGCCCTGGCATGAGCGTATGTGCGGAAGCCGAGGAGGTGCGCTGACGCGGTGTGGCCTGGGCGCGGGGTCCGGGCAGTGTCGCGCCACAGGCCACACAAAAATTTGCTTGAGGCGTTGTGCGTGCGCCACATTGAGGACAAAATTGCGCCTCTGCCATTCACTGCTCCACTCTCACTGACTGCCTCCAAAGAATTGCTTGTCCAGCGTAGTTGCTCACTGTGATCTGAGGTGTGATACGCGAGACAGGGGCCGTGCTTTCTGCCTTCACGCAGCACGTCATACGCAGCTTGTTTTTCACTCGTAGCAGCAATCGCCGCACCGAGCTAGATCAGTCCGACCGTTGACAGCCCTCAAGCCGGGTGGGTAAGGTGCTCCCGTTCTGGCGGTCTGTTCTGGTGATTCGGAGGGAACTATGGCCAAAAAGGATGGTGCGCGCGATCCCCGGCTGATCGAGGGAAAGAAACTTCTTGAGCAATGGGGCATAACGCTGGCTCAGGTGCTGGACCACAGTGTGACGCAGGCGGATATCGAAGGTCGGATTGGGCAGGATACCGCAGCGGATGTGGCGCTCGCCGCGCTGCTTGGTGATTGGGTTGCTGAGGAGTCGGCACAGATCTTAACGCATTGGGACGCCATCACGCACGACAAAGCACTGCGCCGCGAGATTCATCGTTCTCTCTACAAGCTCACCCAAAAGGGCGTAAAGATCGGTCATCCTGAACCGGAGCCGCGTCGCTCCATTCTTACGCCAATCGAGCCCGAGGGCTATTTGTCCATCATGGACGGACGCGGAGACCGTTTGCTGTGGCTAGTCAAGCCACGCGTCGGCGGTGGGCTCCATTATCTTTCGGCGATGGTCAATGAACCCGAAGGCATGCGCTTTGTGGAAGGCGGTGAAATCACGCGTAAGACACTCCGCGCTATGCGGAAAGATTTGCTTGAACGCTTGGAGATGGCCATGATCGAAACGTCGTGGCGCTATTGCGATGCGATCATGCAAGAAGGGTATGACCGCGCGCGTGAACACGACGGTGGGAAAGCGGTCGAGTCCTATCCGGCCTTGCGTTCACACATCACTGCCACGCCTGCTGATCCGGTAGAAGCGCCGATCCCGGTGACGCTGAATCAAGCAGCGATCGCCGCAGATGAAGAACTGGTAGTGACTTCCGCCCAGTTGCTCCAAGAGCCGGAACTTCAACGTTGGTTGCTCGAGCCGGAGCGAGCAAAGCCCTATATCGACCAGATCTCGCAAGTGCAGGAGAGCCCGCTGCTGCTGAGTCGGCATCAACAACAAGATCGTCTGCAAACCATCGTGGAAAAAGCTATTGGAGAGATTTTTTCACCGGAAAAAAGTCCCTCCTACGCTCGACGGATAGAAGAAGCGGCGCTCCACTTCGCCGCAACCAGTCGCCTCGACGCTGCGCGGCGAGCGCTGGCTGTCGCCTTTGCTCTCAAGCGTAACCCGCAGGGTGGGAAAGGGATCGCCTTTTGTGAGGAACTCGTGCGGCAGAGCATTGCTTTGTACTACCAAGCCGAGCGACAACAAGAAAAAGAAACCGCGCCAGGGTCATTAATCATGAAGCCCTCTGAATTTGCCGCGCGGATGCAGGCCGCGCAGCGCCAACGCATGCGGTAATCTTGACTCCTTGGATTTCTCTCACTTGGCGGTTGAGGTGTTGCCCTTCTGGTAACGCTGGCGACTTTCTGGTATCCCCTCGGATGAACACCCCGCGACAACTGAGGGGAAAGGCGATTGCGTAACTGACCTTTGTGATGAGGAGGGGAGAGTATGCCGTACCCTTCGCGAGATCGAATCACCTCAATGCCGTCTCTGAACCCAGGAACGGTGTTATCCTGTCCGTCTTGTGGAATGGGCCTCTATATGCTCACGAAAAAAGTGACGAGAGACGGAACCTTCAACGGAGCGGCCAAACCAATGGTCGATGTCCCCGAATACGTGCGTGGCGGCTCTGGGCCTAAAAAGTGCCCGTTCTGTAAAGTCGGCGAATGGTGGTACCCGCCTGGCACTGTGCATACCTTGCAATATGGCTGGGTGGAGTGAGGGCGACAGTATGGACAATCCAAACCAAACCATTAAAAACTTTCACGCCCATGTCTATTATGACGCTGCGACCCGTGACGCCGCAGCGCAGGTCCGCGACGCCATAGCCGAACAGTTTGAAGTGGAGTTGGGACGTTGGCGAGACGAGCCGGTAGGGCCTCATCCCAAGTCAATGTACCAAGTCAAGTTTGCGCCGGAACTCTTCGGGCAAATCGTGCCGTGGCTCATGCTCAATCACGCGGGGCTCGATGTGCTCATTCATCCTTCGACCGACGATGCCGTTGAAGATCACACTCGTCGGGCATTATGGCTCGGAGAAAAACTGGCGCTGAATATCGAATCTTTGCGCCAATTTCAGGCTGCTCAACAAAAAGGACAAGCGGCATGACCCGCATGAACCTCTTGCGTTTGTCAACCACGCTTGTGGTGAGCGGCTTCCTGTTGCTTTTCTCTTCCACCTTGTCAGCCGACCAGCTCGTAAGTGACGAAAAAACCACAGCGGCGCTGAAAACTATTCTCGCCAGCTCGCATCGGCCTGCAGCCGATACCGCGCGGGACCAATATCGTCATCCCCTCGAAACGCTGACGTGGTTCGGGATCAAGGACACCATGACGGTGGTGGAAGTGTGGCCGGGCGGCGGCTGGTATACGGATATTCTCGCGCCGCTCCTGAAGGCACATGGGACCTATTACGCCACTGGAGCTGACTCAGAGTCGGAGGGCTCCAAGAAATTCAAGGACAAATTAGCGGCGAGTCCAGACTTGTTTGATAAAGTAAAGATGACGACCCTCGCGCCGCCCGAGAAGTTGGAGATCGCGCCAGCGGGCTCGGCGGATCTGGTGCTGACCTTCCGCAACACCCATAATTGGATGGCCAATGGTCAGGCGGACAACGTCTTCAAGGCGATGTATACTGCGTTGAAACCCGGCGGCGTGCTTGGCGTGGTTGAACACCGGGGCAACCCGGCGGTTGAGCAGGACCCAAAAGCGGCTTCCGGCTATGTCCGCGAAGACTATGTGATCAAGCTCGCGCAAGCTGCGGGATTTCAACTCGTGGGAAAAGCGGAAATTAATGCCAACCCCAAAGACACGAAGGACTATCCGCAAGGTGTGTGGACGCTACCGCCCGTGCTGCGATTGAAAGAGGTTGACAAAGAAAAGTACCTGGCGATCGGTGAGAGTGACCGCATGACCTTGAAATTTGTAAAACCGTTGACCAAATAAATTTTATCAAAGGAGACCACTATGGCGAGTCCGCAACTACAAATGGCGCTGGACGCCTTCAAGATGATGGGAGAAAAAATGGCGCAGGCAGGGAATGACATGAAAGCCATGCGCGCTACGATGGAGGGGATGTCCCTCTTTCCCTCGGCGGGAGAAACGAAATGTACGCCGGTGAATGCTGGCGGCGTGCCTGCCGAATGGATCTCTGGTTCCGGCGCTGCAGATGATCGGGTGATCCTGTATCTACATGGCGGCGGTTATGTGATGGGCTCCATTGCCACCCATCGTGAGATGGTGGCGCGCTTGTCGAAAGCCTCGGGCGCGCGGGCTCTGGTGGTCGATTATCGCCTGGCTCCGGAACATCCGTTTCCTGCCGCCGTCGATGACGCCACGGCGGCGTATCGCTGGCTCTTGGCGCAAAACATTAAACCCTCTCGCGTTGTGGTTGCCGGGGACTCGGCTGGAGGAGGGCTCACTTTAGCGACGCTCATAGCGTTGCGCGATGCAAAAACTCCGCTCCCAGCCGCAGGCGTCTGTCTCTCGCCTTGGGTTGATATGGAAGGGACTGGCGCCTCCATGACGACCAGAGCGAAAGCAGACCCTGTGGTGCAAAAGCAAGGGTTGCTAGGCATGGCGCAGCTCTATCTTGGCGGCAAAAATCCGAAGTCGCCGCTTGCCGCCCCGTTGCATGCTGATCTCACTGGACTGCCGCCTCTCTACATCCAAGTCGGTGATGCTGAGACCTTGCTGGATGATTCCACTCGTATTGCCGAAAAAGCCAAAATGGCTGGCGTCAAAGTAGACTTAGAGGTCTGGCCGGAGATGCCGCACGTATGGCAATTGTTTGCTCCGTTCCTGCCGGAAGGGCAACAAGCGATCGACAAGATCGGCCAGTTCATACAGAAGACGGCGTAGAGTAGGGAGATCTTTTTACTAGGGTGGGTTTTTCGTCGCAGGATTTACTCCTGCGACTTTTTCTGGATTCCAGCTTCCGCTGGAATGACGGGCTGCATTCCTTGCCCGTAGGAGATATTCCTCGTCATGCCAGAGAAGGCTGACATCCAGGCGGTTGACGGATGTAGCGTACGGCGAAAAACTACCCCTAAAAGTAGACACTCCACGAATTGTGATGGCCTTCGACGAGATTTTGGCGCAGGTCACGGCGCTATTGCAGCGTCAAGGCCGCGCATCCTACCGAGCGCTGAAACTACGCTTCAACCTCGACGATGATTATCTTGCCACCTTGAAGGAAGAGCTGATCGACGCGCAACGTGTTGCTGTCGATGAAGACAGTAAAGTATTGGTGTGGGCTGGTAAAGAAGCCAATGCTGAATCGGAGAATCGGGGAACCGGAGAAACGGAGAAAAGTAGTCTAGCGTCTAGTGTCCAGCGTCTAGAGCCAGAGGGACAGAGGCGAGCTTCCACCGCTCAGACCCTGGACTCTAGACTGAGAGACACTAGACCGGACGCCGCCGAAAGGCGGCAACTGACGGTGATGTTCTGCGACCTGGTGGGCTCCACGATGCTCTCGGAACAGCTCGATCCCGAAGAGTATCGGGAGGTGGTGCGCACCTATCAAGACACCTGCACCATGGTGATCCGCCGTTATGCAGGTCACCTCGCCCAGCATTTGGGCGACGGCTTGCTTGTCTACTTTGGCTACCCAGCGGCGCATGAAGATGAGGCGCAGAGAGCTGTACGGACCGCCCTGGGCATCGTCGAGGCTATTCAGCACCTCTCCTTCCCAACCATCGCATTGCCACGTCCCTTGCAGGTACGGATCGGCATCCACACTGGGCTTGTTGTCATTGGGGAAATCGGCAGTAGCGAGAAGCGCGAGGTCTTAGCGATGGGCGAGACACCAAACTTGGCAGCGCGGCTGCAGGGGCTGGCTGACCCAGCCACGGTGGTCGTCAGCGCCACGACGCAGCGTCTGGCGGCAGGCTTGTTTGAGTACCAGGCCCTAGGACCGCAGGCTCTGAAAGGCTTCTCCGTACCCTTGTCCGTGTACCGCGTTGTGAAGGAGAAGACAGCCCAGAGTCGCTTTGAGGCGGCGGTCAGCGCCGGGTTAACTCCATTAGTCGGGCGCGAAGAAGAACTTGGATTATTGCAGCAACGCTGGGCTCAGGCCAAGCAAGGCGCCGGTCAGGTGGTGCTGCTGAGCGGCGAGCCAGGCATCGGCAAGTCCCGGCTGGTCCAAGAACTCAAAGAGCAGCTGGTGCATGATGGAGCAAGGCGCGTTGAGTTTCATTGCTCGCCTTATCATCAGAACAGTGCTCTGTATCCCGTCATCGACCACTTGCAACGCTTGCTCCAATTTACCCGTGAAGACACTCCCGCCGCCAAGCTAGAAAAACTTCAACAGACGCTTGCCCGCTACCGCTTTCCGCAGGCGGACACCGTGCCGCTGTTGGCCACACTGTTGTCGTTACCGCATCCCGAGGGCTATGCGCCCCTCACCATGAGCCCGCAGAAACAAAAGGAGAAAACGCAAACAGCGCTGGTGGCCTGGCTGCGCGAAGAGGCGGCACAGCGTCCAGTCTATACCGTCTGGGAAGACCTGCACTGGGCTGATCCGTCCACGCTGGAGGTGCTCACGCTCTTGCTGGACCAAGTGCCCACAACGCGGCTGTTGGTGCTGCTGACCAGTCGCCCTGAGTTCACCTCGCCCTGGGGCTCACGTTCTTACCTCACACAACTGACGCTCAATCGCTTGGGACAGCCTCAGGTTGAGGCAATGGTGAAGCGGGTCGCGGGCGGCAAAGCTCTCTCCTCAGAGATCGTGCAGCAAATCGTGAGCAAGACCGATGGCGTGCCCTTGTTTGTGGAGGAATTAACGAAAAGCATCATGGAGTCCAGGCTCGATGTAGGGGCGCAGCATGCTGCGCCTGTATCGTTGTCTATTCCCTCAACATTACAGGACTCATTGATGGCGCGGTTGGATCGGTTGGGACCTGCCAAAGAGATCGCCCAACTGGGCGCAACTCTCGGGCGGGAGTTCAGTTATGAACTGCTTCACACGATCGCCAACCGAGACGAGGACAGTCTGCAGCACGGGCTGAAGCAGTTGGTGGAGGCGGAGCTGCTCTACCAGCGCGGGTTGTTACCGCAGGCCCAGTATCTCTTCAAGCACGCGCTGATTCAGGACAGCGCCTACCAGTCCCTGCTCAAGAGCCGCCGTCAGCAATTGCATCAGCAGATTGCCCAGGTGTTGGAGACACAATTCTCAGACACCAAAGAGACCCAGCCCGAACTGCTGGCGCATCACTACACCGAGGCAGGGTTGCTAGAACAGGCCATTCCGTACTGGCAAAAGGCCGGTGAACGAGCTACTCAGCGCTCAGCCTATGTGGAAGCGGGGGCTCATCTCACTAGGGGGCTAGAGTTATTCAAGATCCTGCCGGATACTTCTGAACACTCACAGCAAGAACTCACCCTCCAACTCGCCCTAAATGAAGCCTTGCTTACTGTCAAAGGTTATGCAGCCCCGGAGGTGGAACAAACTGCTCTTCGAGCCCAGGAACTGTGCCGACGGCTAGGAGAAACTCCCCATCTCATCCAGACCCTGTTACGGCTGTGTTCGATTCGTTTCGCGCGGGCGGAGTACTCTGCCGCACGTGAGCTGGCAGAGCAATGTCTCAATATTGCCCACCGAGCGCCAAGTACGGCCTTCTTACCAACGGTTCACTTTCTGCTGTCGAATTCCTTGTATGCCTTGGGAGAGTTTGCCTTGGCTTATGACCACCAGAAGCAAAGCATTGCGCTCTCCGAGCTTCAGAAGGATGCTCAATCCCTGCCGTGGTGCCTTTCCTGGACAGCCTGGACCTTATGGCATCTTGGCTATGCAGACCAGGCCCTGGAGAGGAGCCAAGATGCCCTAGCTTTAGTTGAAGGGCAATCTCAGCCCTTTAATCGAGCCTATGCCCTGGTGTGTGCCGCGAAATTACATCTCCTCCGTCGGGAGGAGTCTCTCGCTCGCGAGCGAGCAGAGGAAGTGATTACATTGTCAACCGAACAAGGATTTCCATACTGGTTGGCGAATGGAATGATCTACGGCGGCCGGGCGCTCATAGAACAGGAAGAGGAGAGGAAAGGAATCGAACAGCTACGACAAGGCTTGGCGGTTATGCAGGCCACCAGTACAAAATATAGTCAGCCGTATTACCTTGCCTTGCTGGCCGAAGCGTATAGCAAAGGGAGTCACATCGAGACTGGACTGGCAGTGCTGGCCGAGGCGCTAGCTATAGTCGATAAAACTGGGGAGCGCACCTATGAAGCGGAATTGTATCGGCTGAAAGGCAAACTCCTGCTAGCGCAGGCAAGCAAATTGAGCGATTGAGTCATCGGGTGGTTGAGTCATTGCCGGATTGTTTTTCACAATGGCCTGATGACCTGATGAGGAAATGACTCAAGATTTAAGATTTGCAAAAGGCGAGGGTGCTGCTGGAAGAATTAGCGCAAGAGGCGAAGTTGATCCGACTCCAATGGAATCGGACGCGACAGCCCTCGGCGATGGCGCTCTTCAATCGCTTCAGCCAGGAGTTGCTGTGCGAAATTTTCCAGTTGCTCTGGGCTTTCGATCGCGAAGGGATCTACTACTGCTAGCAAACGATCTTCTTCAACAATAAAGCGGACAAGAGGAGCTGCCATCGTTCACGTCCTCGTAATGAGATGTTCAATAGTAATCATATCCGCCAGGGCTTTCCTATAGACTACTATCCCTTCGGCAAGAAGAAAGGCATAGGTTCTGCGAGAGAAGTCTAGCAATGGCTGTTCTTGTCCTTCATCAATCCTGCGTGCACGGAAGACGATCTCTTCCTGCTGATGAAACGGTAGCCGCTGAAAGGCCGGAAGTGCGAGCTGATCGACAAGAACAGGTTTCGGGCTGCTTCCGGCCATCTTCTTCTTTTCTTTATGGGATATGGACTCACCCTCGTTCTCCTAGAAGCGGCGAGGTCACCTTCATAAACGTTTCATTGATCGACGTGCGCACGTCCACCACCGCGGGCTTGTCGCAGGTAAGTGCTTCTTGCAGCGCAGGCGCAAGCTGACGGGGATCTTCCACGCGAATGCCGTGACAACCCATCGCCCGGGCAATGGTGGCGTGGTCGAAGGCGGCAAAATCGCAGGCGATGTTGCGCTCGCCCTGGCCATGCTTCACCCACCCCAACGCTTGGTTGTTGAAGACCACGTTGACAATCGGAATGTTCTCTTCAATCGCTGTCATGAGGCCATTCATGGCGATGCCGAAGCCGCCGTCGCCGCTGACCGCAACCACTTGACGCTGTGGATACACTAATTTCGCGGCAAGTGCGGCGGGTAGCGCATAGCCCATGCCGCCGACTCCGGCGGGCTGCAGAAACGTGTTGGGGCCTTTGGTCTGGAAGTAGTGCGTCATAAAAATGCGGTTCTCGCCCGCGTCACAGCAAATGAGGGCGTCGTCGGCGACCGCGTTGTGCAACTCTTTAATAACGCGCTGCGGCAGAATCGGCGCCGCCAGCGAGGCAAACTCTGCGGCGTTGAAAAAGCCATGTTGCTGACGCGCGGCGCGCACTCTTGCTCGACCGTCTTCGTTTTTGCTTTTAGCGACAGATCCATCGAGCGCTGCAAGAAGTTGAGCCAGCACCGCTTTTGCGTCGCCGGTCAAGGCAATCTCGGCGGGAATTGTCCAGGAAACATTCCTCGGCTCGATGTCGACTTGGATCAGTGTTTGTCTCCTCGGGTCAAGGAGTTTTGGGTTGGCGTAAGCGGTATCGGTGACGCCGAGTTTCGAGCCGACGACGAGCACGACATCGGCGGCGCCAATAACCGCGTTAGCGAGCGGCGTCCCAAAGTTCCCACACGTCCCGAGCGCTAAATCATGGGTCTCTGCAAAGACGCCTTTGCCGCCCGCCGTCGTGGCGACGGCGGCCCCGAGGTGCTCCGCTAAAGTAGTCAACTCTGTATACGCCTGACTTACGCGCACCCCATTGCCGGCAACGATCACTGGTCGTTCAGCTTCCGCCAGCAGACGAGCGGCTTGCTCGACGGCGGCAGGGTCCGCTTGCGGCAAAGGTCCAGGCAGATACATATCACTGGCGTACAGCGGCGGGTTCGTGTCCGGGCCTACCCGCCCACGCAAGGCTTGGCTGTGATAGAGCACGGCCACGGGGCCGCGTTCGCCGGTGAGCGCATGTTTGATCGCAAGCTGCGTACACTGCACGGCATGGGCGGAGTTCAGGGCCACGAGCGTTTGTTTGGTGATCGAAGAGAATAAGCCTTTGGCGTCCCACGTGCCGTACTCACCGGCTCCAGATTGATAGGGACCGTGCTGCGAAAACGGGGCATGGTCGGAGAGATCACCGAGCAACAACATGGGCGAGCTGGACAGATGCCCTTCGATAGCGCCCATCGTGGCGCCCGCGAGAAACGCACCCTGGGCCATCGCGACACCCGGCTTGCCGGTCAGTCGACCATAGACTTCCGCCATCACGCCGGCTTTCGGCTCCTCGCGCACCAGCACGGTGCGGATCGTGCTCTTGTGATCGTACAGCGCGTTATAAATCTGCCCGGCGTTTCCTCCAGGCATGCCAAAGACCATATCGATCCCGGCCTGTTCCAACGCACGAACAATAGCTTCGCGGACCGGGACTTCTTCTGTGAGTAAAAGACGGGCTTTTCGGCTGTCTGGTAGTGTACTGGCCATGCGATGTCCTCCGCTGAGCTCAAGCAGAATCGGTGAATCGGAGAGGGGGAGAACCGGAGAAAAAATCCGTTTCCCCGTTTCTCCGCTTCGTGCTGTTCTAGCGAGCGGGCGACCTGTGTCCCCACATGCTGCCCGAGGTGTGGTACTGCACTTGCCAGATGCTGTCGTCGACTTCGCGCCCTCCCCACCCATATTCAACGTCAAAGCCGGAGGGCGTGCGCAGATAGAAAGAGGTCATGTGGTCATTGGTGTGGCGGCCTAGACCGCGAGAAATCGGAATGCCTTGATCTTGACAAAGGTAAAGAGTAGCGCCGACATCGTCAAACGCTTTGGCCTGGAGCATGAAGTGATTCAGCCGCTTCGGCGGGTTCGCCATACCGTAGAACGCAATCGTATGATGACGAGGGTTACAGTGGAAAAAGGCGATACGGAAGCGGTTGCCCGGCGGGCGCTCTACTTCGACGAAATCGCTGATCCGCATCCCTAATACATCTCGATAAAAATGAATGCTTTTTTCTAGGTCATCCATGACAACGACCATATGTCCGAGCCCCTGCGCGCCAGCGACGAAACCGGAGATCGGGCGTGGCGATTGAAACGGGGCATTGAACGCCATCAATGGACCATAGAAAATTTCTGAAGGATTGCCGCTGGGGTCGTTAAACATTAGCAAATCGACGACGCCGCGCGCCCGTGCTTCCGCCGGTGTGCCTTGTCGTACCTCGACGCCAGCCGCTTTGAGCTGCGCGTTCATTTCGTGCAGGGCATGCTCATCGGTTACTTCCCAGCCAATATAGGCGAGGTCGTCTTTGCCGGTGGGATGGACGAGGAAGCGATGATGATATTCGTCGTTGCGCAGCAGCAACGTGCCGTCATCTTCTCGACCGCTGATTTGTAAACCTAACGTCTGCGTGGCGAATTGTTCCCACGCCTTGATATCGCTGACGCTGAGGCCCAGATAGCCAAACTGTGTGATGCTTGCCATGAAGCCCTCCTCTGGTGGTGAATGACGTGTAGCGTAGACTAGCACGCCGCCTCACGCTGGGCGAGGACTTTCTTACAGCAGTTATCAAATGGGAGCGACTTGATAGCCACAATGCCGAACCCAC
>CAYTVL010000013.1:91112-124905 GCA_964441775.1 uncultured Enterobacteriaceae bacterium | reverse complement strand
CTGCGACTTCCCCTCCAATTTCACTTAGTTAACGATTCGCTTAATGCATATGGCCGTCCGGGGCGCTGCCGGACGCGGACTTCCTGGCCGTACTCGACGCCAACCCGCACTCACCAACCTATGGTCAGGTGGTGAATACGGCGGAAATGCCGGCAGTCTACGGCCAGCATTTATTGTCAGTGACGGAAAACTTCGTCGACGATGCGCTCGACATTGCGCTGAAGAATAGTACGGATCCCAACGCGCCAGCCGACCTCGCGGCTGTTGGTCGCACTCGGTTAGACGATGATATCCTCGGTGGCGTACCAAACTTCAACTCCGCAACCAATCATCTACCACGGGTCGTGCCAGCGCCCTCGTCTGTGCCGAACGAAGCACATCACCACAGTGTAGTTCCCACCGTGTTTCCGACCGGCGAAGTCGCAGCCTACTATGGCGGCTTGATCAGCGCCAACATCTTTGGATGCGACATCCGTGATCCGCTGCATATCCATCCCGCCCCGCACAGCATTCTAGAAGACCTCCCTTTGCACGCTGACAAGACGACGAATCTCTGCGGCTTGACCGTGAGCGGCGCTGTGCATAACACGCTGACCGGCACGGACGATCTGGAATGGAATCCCGTCAACGGCCATTACTACACGACGATGATGGGCGCGGGCGGCAATCGCGGCAGCTTCTCTAGCACCGGCGCGGTTCCAGTCAGTTTACCGCCAGTGCTGACAACTCCGGGCGGTGTCCAAGAATTAGATCCCTTTACCGGCGCCGTGATCGGCGAATATACGGCCGTACCCCATGCCCCAGTTCCTGGTCACGGCAAATATGTGAACGGCTCCGATATGCTGGGTCCAAAACGATATGCCCCACGTACTCAAATCCGTTTTGGTGGGGTGGATGGCAACGGTAATTGTACCGCGGGCGACGTCCCGACCGCGTTAGGCTTCTCGGTGTTCAACCTCTGCGTTCCAGGGGTAAAACCGTTTAATCAAATTGGTGCTGACAGTGGAGCCGTCAATCTGGACTACGGCATTAACGAAGGCCCTGACGCCGGCCTACTCGCTCACCCGCATGGCGTCGGATTACGCACGGATCTGGTTGGAACTAAAGGTGACAAGAATGGGAAGAAGATTGGTAAGACTACGGGAGGCGTCCTTGTGACCTCCGATTATGGCGATCCGGTGAGTGTCGCACTCGCCGGATCCGGTTTTGGCCCGGAAAGCTCGGCGCAAGATTTGGGCACCACGGTACGTTTTTGGGATGTGAGCAAACTGAGTGACGGTCCTTACGCTGTCGTACAAGTGCCTGACGGTCCGCGTCATGAGGATAACCAAGTCCACGAAGAGCCGGAAGGTTTGATGGCGATGCGTGTTACTCATAGACACAATCATAAAGGCATGTTTGTCGCTTCCATGTGCGGCGGAGCTTTGTTCTACTCGCCGGACATTACGGTCGTGCAGCCCCAGTTCACGTTGGTGTATGACTTCGGCGGTTGTACCGGCGCTTCCGTATTCACCATCACTCAAGATGATGAATATATCATGATGCCGGTAGCCGGCATGCAGCGCGAAGGTGATCCGATCCATGACCGCGACTATGTAGGGGAACATAATCATCGCATCGCCGTGCTCGACATTCGTAAACTTCTCCACAAGGGAGACAATTTCAAGTGTGACGCCGCGCCGGCCAAGGCCTGGAATAATACGGGCGCGGCGACTTCTCTGGGGCAGAAGGCTACCGTTGGCCCAGCTGGCATTACCTATAAGAATCCGGGCGACAAACACAACGGCGGGGTGTTCTGGCCGAATAACGGCGCGACGGATTGTCCGAAGCTGGTCGATCAGGTCGACTATAGCGAAGCCGGCGAAGATGGAGTCCTGGGCACAGCCGATGACCATCCAGATAACGAGACCAGCCGTGGCGGACCACACTTTACCGTGCACGATGGCTTTGATCACTACATCGCAACGGCAAACTACTTCGTAGACCTGCGCAAATTTGCGATTGCGGATGTAGACGTTCTGCTGTCCGCTCTAGGGTTGGGGCACGCCTGGCACAAAGGGGATACTGGCTCCCTCAGACCGAACACCTATCCGCCGGGCGGCCCTAATCCAGGCGACGTGCCGCCGGGTGGTCTTGGCGCAGCGTTCCAGTTGTTAGACGACAACAATCTCTTACCCTTCAAGACAGGCGGGTGGGCAAGTGTATTGCCGGGGGCAGGTTCCGTCGGCGACGACACCATCTGCATGATGCGCTGGAATCGCTGGACCGGCAACCTGGAGCTTGACACTCGCTTCAATGCGGGTGATCCCAAATCTCCGGCTGGATGTAACGACATGGACTTCGGCGACGCCGGCAAACAGTGGCCGGCGAATGGAACACGCGCCGTAAGCGCGGGCAATGCCTCGCCGCACGGCATGTCATTCATTACTGTTGGGTCACGTCACTTCTTCAGTAATGGCGAGATTGGCCCCGGCACCCACTACCTGTCCGGAGAGGAACACGATTCGCGGGAGTCAGACTGACCTAGGACTTCATTGCAATGAAATTGAAGGAGACAAAAGAGACGTCATTCCGGGTCTCGCGTTGCTCGCCCGGAATCCGGGAGTCATAACCGAGAGCCTGTGCGGAATCCTCCTGGATGCCAGCTTTCGCTGGCATGACGGCGCTGAACCTATCGAAATCAGCGCGATAGATTACTAGCACCAGAGAACTCTTCCACCGTTTTGCTCGCATGTTGTTGATGTTGATTTAAGAAACAAGTTTGCACAGTATGTCCCGCAGAGCTGTCTTGCTGTGGTCGTTTTCCCTTCTTGTAGCTTTCGCCGCCGGAGTCGTCGTAGGCCAACATGAATCGTTCTATGGTCCGCCTGAAAGCACAGGCGGGGATTTCTCGTCGGCTCACGTGGGCGAAGGAAAATCCTACGTCTGCCCCATGCACCCCCAAGTCGTTTCCGATACTCCCGGCCTCTGTCCAATCTGTGGAATGGGGCTGACCTCAGTGCGGCAAGCTCGTACCGAAGAGAATGACAACGAAGATGTCAAGCCGGTGGTTCATATCGCCTCGGAAATGATCAATAACCTGGGGGTGAAGACGGCGCCAGTTACACGCACGACGCTGGTGCGACGCATCGAGATTCCAGGGTTCGTCCAACAGATCGAGCCAGCCGTCCGGACGCGCGTCATAGCGCCGTTCGAGGGGAGGATCGTGGCGTTTCCTCACAAACCGGGACAATGGCTCGAAGCGGGCAGTTCTTTGGTGACGATTGAATCCGAAACCCTCCGCGTCGCCGAACAGTCTCATGTCGCGTTACTGGAGCGTGAGGCAACAATTGAGACCACGCCGTCAGACTCTCCCTCAGCTCAACAAGACCAGACATTGATAGCATCGCGTGAGCAACTGGCGCGCTTGGGCCTTTCGAGTGAGGATATCCAGCGCCTTGAACAAGAGCGGGCCCCATCGGCGCAGTTGACGCTGCGGGCTCCGTATCCCGGCATGCTCACAGAGCCGCAAGTTGCCGAGGGGGATTCGGTAGCCAGCAGCACACGATTGTTTGAACTGTCGGGGCTCGCCCGCGCTTCGGTGCTCGCCAGCGCCTTTCAACGGGACACTGCCTGGATTCAAAGCGGGCAACCGGTCGAAGTGAAGCTTCCGCATGTCCCAAACCAATTATGGTCCGGGATTGTCAACCAGGGCGCCGTCTCCATTGATCCGAGTTCCCAAAATATCGGCGTGCGAGTGTCGTTCTCGGCGCCAGCCCATCTGCTCAAAAGCGCCATGTATGTCGTGGCCGTAATTCACGGCGACGTCCGGACCGACGTCCTTGCGGTTCCCCAAGAAGCGCTCATCCTCACCGAAACAGAAAGCCGGATGATTGTCGCCCTGGGCCAAGGTCGGTTCAAACCCGTCCGCGTACAGACTGGCGTGGAAACTGACGGGAAGGTCGAGATTCTCAGCGGCCTCGAAGAAGGCGACCAAGTGGTCGTCTCCGCTCAGTTTCTCATTGATTCCGAAAGCAACCTTCAGGCGAGTCTCCGTCGCATGACGAAAGACTAATTGGCTACAAGATTAACAAATTATTACTAGACCGCCATGATTGCCCGCCTTATTTGCTGGTCCACGGTCAACCGGCCACTCGTATTGCTGGTCACGCTCCTGATCGTTGCCGGGGGACTCTACTCGGTCCAGCATACGCCGCTGGACGCCATCCCAGACCTTTCCGATGTGCAGGTCATCATCAAAACTGCTTTTCCAGGACAAGCCCCACAGGTCGTCGAAGATCAAGTAACTTATCCTCTCGCGAGCGCCTTGCTATCCGTGCCTGGAGCCGTGCACGTACGTGGGTACTCATTTTTAGGCGAATCGTATGTGTACGTGATTTTCGAGGATGGCGTGGATATCTACCAGGCTCGTTCCCGCGTCCTCGAATATCTGAGCCAGGTCCGCGAGCAACTGCCGCAGGGCGCGAAAACCCAGCTCGGGCCGGACGCTAGCGGGGTTGACTGGGTGTATCAGTATGTGCTGGTCGATCGCACGGGCCAGCACGATTTGGCGGAACTCCGGAGCCTCCAGGACTGGTTGCTGAAATTTGTACTGCAAACCATCCCTGGAGTGGCTGAAGTGGCCACGGTAGGCGGGGTAGTCAAACAATATCAAGTGGTGCTCGATCCGGGCCGCATGCGCGCTCACGCGCTATCACTTCCAGTGATTCGTCAAATGATTCTCGACGCGAATCAAGAAGTGAGTGGCTCAGTCCTTGAGATGGGCGAGGCGGAGTATTTCGTCCGCGGCAAAGGCTATATCAAGAACTTGGACGATCTGCGGCGCATTCCCTACGTCGCGCGACGCGAGGCTGGGGCCGCCCTGTTGCTGCAAGACATCGCGGACATTCACATCGGGTCGCAGATGCGTCGCGGTATTGCCGACCTGGACGGTCAGGGTGAAGTCACCGGCGGCATCATTGTTGTGCGTCGGGGAAGCAATGCCACAACCATTATCGAGCAGGTCAAGGCTAAACTCGACGCCTTGAAGCACAGTTTACCCGGAGGTGTAGAAATTGTTGAAACGTATGACAGGTCGGCGTTGATCACGCGAGCAGTCGCCACTCTCAAGCAGCGACTGGTCGAAGAATTTTTCTCTGTGGCGGTTGTCTGTGCAATCTTCCTGTTTCATGTACGCTCCGCACTGGTGATTGTCTTCACCTTGCCCGTTGGTATCCTCGCCGCTTTTTTCCTTATGCACGGGCAAGGCATCAACGCCAACCTCATGTCGCTCGGCGGCATCGCCATTGCTCTCGGGGCCACGGTGGACGCCGCCATCGTCATGATCGAAAATGTCCATAAACATTTGGAACGGGGCGCGGACTCCAACACAGAGCGATTTCTCATTATGCAGCAAGCGATGGTTGAGGTCGGCTCGCCTTTGTTCTTTTCGCTCTTGATCATCACACTGAGTTTCTTGCCGGTCTTCAGCTTGCAGGCCCAAGAGGCCAGACTGTTCACGCCGCTGGCCTACACCAAAACGTACGCAATGGCGGCGGCGGCAGGACTGTCGGTCACCCTTGTCCCTGTCCTGATTGTCGTCCTGATACGAGGACGCATCCGAGAGGAACAGCAAAACCCGGTGAACCGTGTGCTAGTGAGAGTATACCGAGTAGTTATTGACGCGGCGTTACGCCATCGTCGGGCCACGCTTCTCCTTTCTGTCTTGCTTGTCGCCACCAGTGTCTGGCCGTTCTTACGACTCGGCTCTGAATTCATGCCACGGTTTGACGAAGGCGATTTGCTGTACATGCCGACGACGTTGCCGGGCCTCTCTGCTGGCAAAGCGCAACAACTAGTGCAGCAAACGGACCGCTTGATAAAGACTGTACCCGAAGTTGAGCGAGTGTTTGGTAAGATTGGTCATGCAGACACCGCCACCGATGCGGCGCCTCTGACGATGATGGAGACAACAATACAGCTCAAGCCCCGCCAGCAGTGGCGTCGGGGGCTCACCTTGCCGCAATTGATCGAAGAGTTGGATGCGCGAGTGCGGATACCAGGCCTGACGAATTCCTGGCAGATGCCCATCGCCGCGCGCATCGACATGCTAGCCACGGGGATCAAGACTCCGCTTGGGATAAAAATTGCGGGGCCAGATCTGCAAGTGATCGATACGATCGGGGCGCAGATTGAAGGATTGTTACAACCATTGCCGGGCGCGGCGTCGGTGTATGCCGACCGGAGCAGCCATGCGCGTTACATTGACATTGACATCGAGCGCGATGCAGCGGCGCATTACGGGTTGAACGTAGCGGACCTCTATGACGTCATCTCGACAGCCGTCGGCGGCATGACCATCACGTATACCGTGGAAGGTCGCGAGCGGTATCCGATTAGCCTGCGTTATCCGCGTGAGGTCCGCGATTCGCTGACCGCGCTGAAAGACCTACCGGTGTTCCTCTCGACAGGGCAACAAGTCCGTCTTGCCGATGTTGCGGACGTAACGATTAAAGACGGGCCCGAAATGATTAAAAGTGAAGATGCGCGCCCGAACGGCTGGGTCTATATCGATATCACAGGGCATGATCTAGGCTCCTATGTCGCCGACGCCCAACGTGCTGTCTCCCAGCATGTGCAACTGCCGCCGGGATATTCGCTCAGTTGGACCGGCCAATATCAATATCTCACAAGAGCTAACGAACGGCTGCGGTATCTCGCGCCATTGACCTTCGCTTTGATTCTCCTGCTTCTCTATCTTAACTTTGGTAATATGATCGAAGCCTTCATCGTCATGGGAGTGCTGCCCCTCGCTTTGGTTGGCGGCGTCTGGTTGCTCTTCTGGCTGGAGTATCACCTTTCGGTCGCCGTCGGCGTGGGGTTTATTGCCCTGGCCGGTGTCGCCGCCGAATTCGGCATCGTCATGCTCGTCTATCTCGATCAGGCCGTGCAACGTCTCCGTCCCACGACACTGGCCCAATTGCACGAAGCGGTCATCGAAGGCGCCGTCCTCCGGGTGCGCCCCAAGGCTATGACGGTCGCCGTCGTTCTTGCCGCGCTCCTCCCTATCATGATGGGCAGCGGCACGGGCTCTGAAGTCATGCGACGCATCGCCGCGCCGATGTTTGGCGGCATGATCACCGCTCCCCTGGTCTCCATGCTGGTCATTCCCGTGCTGTACTTGTTGTGGAAAGAACGCGAGCTGACAAATGGGATGAAGGTCAATGACGCAGCTCGAGAAAAACGGTAGGACATGCTGATGCAAAAGCTCTTCGCTGTTTTTTGCTTGTGTAGCCTGGTTATTGCCCTAATTGATTCGGGCCTTGTGTTCGCCGACAACCCTAAGGCGCCGGCTGCCACTAAAGGTCTTGACGCGAATCCAGAAGCGAAAGTTCTGGTCGAGCTGGCGGGACAGGGGAAAACGGAACTGCTGCTCAAAATCCTTGGTCCGCGAACAGATGTCAATCAAACGGATGAGTCCGGAACGGCTCCTTTACATGCCGCCGCCAAGAGTGGACATCAGGACATTATCGAGGTGCTTCTCAATCACCACGCCGACATCAATCTGAAGGACAAGCAAGGCGCCACGCCGTTACTGCACGCCGCCGCCAATGGGCGCGCGGACACCGTTCGCTTGTTATTGGAGAGAGGGGCGCGGTTGCAGGCCCAAGAGGCGAGCGGCGCCAACGCGTTAATGCTCGCCGCCAATCATGGGCATCTTGAGATCATGAAAGTATTGCTGGCGAAAGGCATCGATATCGACGCCGCCGATGACGACGGCTCCACCGCTCTGCTCGTCGCCTTGCAGAGCAAACAGCCTGAGGCCGCACGGCTGCTGATCGAGCGAGGCGCTGACGTGAATGTCGGTGATGAACTGGGGAACAACCCGCTGCCCCTTGCCGCCCAAATGGGAGAAGTTGCGCTTGTCAATCTTCTTATCAAAAGAGGCGCGAATCTCTCCGCCCGCGACGGGAGTGGCAACTCTCCCCTGATTTACGCCATTTGGCAAAATAACCTTGATCTTGTCAAGTTCTATGTAGACCATCGCGTCGATATTGAAACTGCCTTCATGCAAGGAGCGAGGCCTTTGATGGTCGCAGCCGGTCTGGGGAACCGGGCCATGGTCGAGTTCTTTCTCCAAAAGGGGGCGAAGCTGGAAACTCGGGATGGCGGCGGATCCACGGCGCTCACCTATGCAGCTCGCACCGATAAAAGCGATATCGTGAAATACTTGATACAACAGGGCGCCGAGATCAACACCAGGGATACAGTGGGCCGCACTCCTTTGTCTATCGCCGCGACAACAGGGAGCCTAGAGGCTATGAAAGCCCTTTTCACTTCGTCGGCTGACATCAACGTGAGAGACACCCTGGGTCGTTCAGCGCTACAGTGGGCCATCGAACAGAAGCGCACCGCCGCCGCGCAGTTGCTGCTCGATCATCAAGCGGAAACCGACGTGGGCGATGCAAAGGGCGTGACGCCGCTGATGCGCGCCGCCACGCTCGGCGAGGAAAAAATTGCCCTCGCTCTGCTCGACAAAGGTGCGGCAGTGAATGCGCGCAGCAAAGGCGAGGTCACGCCGCTGATGTTCGCCTCACTAACCGGTCAAGTCGCCATAGTCAAACTGTTGCTCGATCATGGCGCCCAGGTAGATGCGCGCGATGACCAAGGACGCACGGCCCTCTTTTATGCCGCAGGCCGAGGATTCTCCGCCATTACCAGCTTGCTGCTCGAAAAAAAGGCGGACCCCAATCTTGTTGATAAATTTAATAAAACCGCGACTGATTATGCCATCGAAGCCGACAAGATGCCGGTGGTCGAACTTCTCAAGCAACATGGCGGGAAATTTTCCACCAAATCAAAGATCGTCGTCACTACTCCGTCTTCGGCCTCACCCGGTTCAACTCAGGCTCGCTGATGCAGGCAATGATGGTTGCAGAAAGGAAGTGGTCGCCGGAGCGAGAGAGTTCTTCAAAGGAGGAAATCCTCCTTCGTGGCGACAGGATGCCTTTTGCGACTACGCCGCTTCCGCCATATCGACTCGTCTAGTGTTGCGAATGTGTTGCGGAACGGGGCGCAGATCCCAAACGAGCCCGGTCCACGATAGCATCACCAGAATATAGTAGGAAATATCAATCTCCCACCAGTAGAACCCTTGCCGCACGGAGCCCGGATAATGATGATGGTTATTATGCCATCCCTCTCCCAGGGTGATGATGGCCAAGAGGAAGCTGTTGCCGCTCGTATCGCCGGTTTCGTAGCGTTTCCGACCAATCTGATGCGCCAGCGAGTTGATGGTGTAGGTGCCATGATACACTAGGACCGTGGACACAAAAAATCCCCAAATGAGCATTTGAAAACCGTTCGTCCCCAAGTTGGGATTAAGCCAAGCGACCAGCACGCCAAAAAAATGAATGCCCACCGCAAGAGCAATGGCGACCACAACATCAAAACGGTCTAGGAACCGTAACTCCGGGAATTTCGCGAGATCACTCACGGCGGCGAGGTTCGTGGCAAAATTGGATCGCGACATGAACCACCCCATGTGACTCCACAAGAACCCATGCTGAAGGGGAGAGTGATGATCCTCGGGTTCGTCTGAGGCGCGGTGATGGTGCCGATGATGCGCCGCCCACCATAGGGGACCACGCTGGACGGCGCAGGCGCCAAGCAGGGCAAAAAAGAATTGGCCAAGGCGTGAGGTTTTAAAGGAGCGATGAGAGAAGTAGCGATGATACAGCCCGGTGATGGCAAACATGCGAACAAAGTAGAGCACGGCAGCGACAGCAACGGCGAAGGGGCTCCAACCGACCCAAATCACCCCGAGACACATCGCGTGCATCGCCACGAACGGCACACACCTTAGCCAGTCTACACAGAGGGGTTCGCGCCCGGTAATGGCTTCCATCCCCGCCCACGAGTCAAACCAGCGGACGACTGTTACAGCTAAACGAGAGAACATTTTCATGGAAATTTTCTTTTCGATCCTCGGTAGGTCTTTCAATGTAGTTGCGGTGGAAAGAATGGTTTGCTTCTCTTCCTCATCGTTGCTTCCCCGCCGGTCTCCCTCTGTTAAGAGAAGTCAACAGCGGTGCAACTGTATCGTTGTCAGCATCACAGAGCAAGGGCGTCAGACAGTCTTTGCTTATACCTAGTATATCCCGGAAAACTCCGGACAGAGAAATGTGCGCCGGGATTGACACTACCCACTTGCTCCACGATACGGCACCGGGCAAGCCCTCGGCTTTTTCTTATGCTATGTGTGGAACACATTAAGATTTGGATTCTGGTGCGCCACGGTTAGCTTGTTAGAAGAGGATCTATGCTTATAACGGGAACGATAGACATCGTCTGTAACCTATTCACCGAAGAGGAAGTACGTTTGGGACGCATCGGCGTCGATGAACACTTCCTCGATCAGGTGCGCTTTCCGCAGGAACTACGACGCGGTGTGTCCGTCGAAGCGTATCTCGAAAAGATGAACCGCGCCGGCATCCAACGTTCCTTACTCATCGCCGTACGGGCTGGCGACTTGCGCGTCAAAGGCTCGTTTGAAATTCCTTACGAACGGGTTGTTGACATTTGCCAGAAGTATCCAGAGCGCTTCTCAGGCTTGGCGGGTGTGGATCCCACGCGCGGCATGCAAGGGCTCAGAGAGTTGACGCATGCGGTCCGTGAATACGGTTTCGTAGGCGCGCATCTCTACCCGCACTGGTTTGAAATGGCGCCGGATCATGCGCGCTACTACCCAATTTACGCCAAGTGCTGCGAGCTCGACATTCCCATTATGATGCAAGTCGGCCATTGTCTGCGTTACCAAAAGGATCGTATCCTGCCCAGCGTGGGTCGTCCCCTCACGCTCGACCGCATCGCGATCGACTTTCCCGAACTCACCCTGATCGGCATCCACCTCGGATACCCGTGGACGGAAGAAATGATCTCCGTGGCCTGGAAACATCCCAACGTCTACATCGGCTCGGACGCCTATGCGCCGCGACATTGGCCGGAAGCGTTTGTCCACTTTATTAATTCTTGGGGGAAAGACAAAGTGCTCTTCGGCACCGATTGGCCGGTCATAGATCCTGAGCGCGCGGTGAAGGAAATAAACGAATTAGACCTACGCACCGAGGCGCAGCAGAAATTGTTGCGCGACAATGCGTTGAAGCTCTTCCGCTTACCGGAGTCGCCTCGAAGCTAAGCGCCTCCGTCTTCTCAGCCCCGCAAAACAAACTTGCAGTTGCTTCTTCAAGCTCAGTACAATGAAAACAAAGCCGAAACGCCACAATAGTACGAGCAGAAGGAGCCCTAGGCATGAAAATAGCGACTAATCGACGGGAGTTCACCCGCGTTCCCATTCAACTCGAAGTCGAAGTCACCTCGGCGTTGCTCTCCATGCCTAGCAAAGGGTGCCGGATTAGAGATGTCAGCCTGAATGGTCTCTATTTACAGTGCGAGAATCCCTTGCCTACGGGCTCGAGTTGTCAGGTAATGATTGCCCTGGGTGGCGGCAAGGAGCCCGTGCGCATCCAAGTGAACGGTACAGTCGCACGCACGGACGCGAACGGCATGGGGTTGGAAATCTCTGAAATTGTGGGGGCCGAAAGTTTTGGGCATCTGCAGAATCTCGTACGCTACAACTCTTCAACCACTGAACAAATTGGACAAGTTGAGAGAGAATTCAGCGAACATCTTGGCATCAGGCGCAAGCGCTCATGATACCCGGCAGATTTCCCTCCACGCTTCTCCGCCGCGAATACGACGTTTACAGACTCGCGTGCTTGTGTCGCTCCCAATACGGCAGGACAGATTTCATCTGTACCTGTCGACTCCCCTTGACGATCTGAAACAGCTTGCGTTCCGTTACTTCGAGACAAGAGAGTTTCCCACCGTACACTAACCCGGTGTCGATACCGACCTTATACGGCAAATCAAAAAAGGCCTCGCGCTGCGGCGTGTGACCAAACACCACGGTGTACGGAAAATTATGCGGCTGCAAAATAAACTCTTGCCGAATCCACAGACATTCTTCCTCCGTTTGCTCGGCAAAGGGGCGTAAAGGGTTCACGCCAGCATGCACACAGAGGGTGTCGCCCTCGGCGCGCATGGTTTCCAGAGCGCGATAAAAAGCGAGATGATTATGCGGTAATTGATCGGCTGCTTCTTTGCCTTTGCTGGAGCGCAATAAGCCGTAGCTGCCCAAGGTGGGCACTCCGCCGTTAACGAGAAACGCGTCCCCGTATCTTCCCGGAAACCCTAAGAAGTCAAGAAACATATCCTCATGATTGCCTTTGAGGAATGTCAATTGACAGACCGCGTCCGCCTTCATGCCTAGCAGGAGGTCCACCACGGCGCGGGCGTCCGGTCCGCGATCAATGTAATCGCCCAAAAAAACCACGTGATCTTCAGATTGAAGATCTAAAGCAGTTAATAACGCGTCCAGTTCTTTTGGACAGGCGTGAATATCCCCCACAATGAAGAAGCGAGCGCTGATAGTCATGGGTTATCCTCTATCTTCCTTTATACACTGGTTCGCGCTTTTCAAGGAAGGCAGAGATGCCTTCCTTCACATCTTCAGTTCGACCGAGCCGCCGCTGCACATCCATTTCGTGGGTGAGCACAGTGTCGAGACTGTTGCTTAAAGCCAGGTGCATCGACTCTTTGATAGAGGCTAACGCCAGAGGCGCATTCTTCGCGAGCCGTTCAGCGTACTCCGCCACATGGCTGCGAAATTCAGCTTCTGGAATCAAGCGGTTTACCAATCCGAGACGCAAGGCTTCTTCGGCATTGACCATCTCTCCAGTCAGCGCCATTTCCATGCCCCGAAGCCCGGTAAGACGCGGCAAAAAATAACTCGCTCCACCATCCACTGTCAGCCCACGTTTCACGAAAATCAGCGAGAACTTCGCTGCCGTAGAAGCGAGACGCACATCCGTAGCAAGGGCCAAGGAACAGCCATAACCGGCGGCGGCTCCACCAACCGCCGCGATGACCGGCTTCGGCAGATTCCACACAGCCCGAATGGTCGCGTTGAATCCGGCTTCCAACAGATCCTCACCCGCTGGCGACTGCGATTCGCGTGCAGCGCGTAAATCCGCTCCCGAGGAAAACGCACTCCCCGCCCCCGTCAGCACGACAACACGGGTTTCCTCGTCCTTGCCGCTCTCGAGGATCTCATCTCGTAGAGCCAGAATCGTTTCCCGATCAAAGGCATTATGGCGTTCTGGACGGTTGATAGTGATCCACCGCACGCGCGCGCGCTTCTCGCTCAAAACGGAGCCACTCATTGGGCATCTCCTCCAAGGTCGCGGCAAACATCGTAGCGAACTCCTCCCGCAGCCGCGATGTGACTTCGGACATAGACACCACCGCCCCTACTTCTTGCTGCAAACTGGTTATCTCCGTATGGGCCAACCCGCACGGGTGAATAAAAGAGAACGGCTGTAGGTCTACATTGACATTCAAGGCGCATCCATGCAAGGACACGCCGCGACGAACGGCAATACCCACGGCCCCCAATTTTTTCAACCCGACCCAAGCGCCCGGCAGCTCAGGCCGTCGGGTTGCTGAGGCTCCGCAACCCTGGCTGACCCGGCATAACACCTCTTCGAGCCCAAAGATGAATTTTCGCACGCCGAGACGACGCAACAGCGAAGAAAAGATGGGATACGCCACGACCTGCCCTGGCCCGTGATATGTTGCGCTTCCGCCCCGTTCGGTTTCTACAATAGCAATGCCTCGTTCCGTTAATTCGCTAAAAGATAAGCGGACGTGCTCCAGCCTCCGACGGTAGCCCAGAGTAATCACAGGAAAATGCTCGGTCAACAACAACGCATTGAGATTGTCGCGCAGACAACGAGCGTGCAGAGCATACTGCACTTTCAACACCTGCCGATAATCGCAAAGGCCAAGGTTGGCGACATAAATAACCATTATAGATTCTTGATTCTCCGATTCCTTTCCTGTTCCGTAGGCACACTCTAACGGAGTTGTACGCCGTTGTCGGCTGGGGTACGCTTTGCAGCATGTTTCCGGCACACGTGCTCTATAAAAGTCGCTTGTTTATCGCTGGCGCTACGTTCATCGTTCTGGGCCTCGGCAACTACCTGGCGGCAATCGCTAAAGTGCCCCATTACCAAGAACTGGTGTCCGAGTTGGGCTCCCAGATCCCCCAATCACAACCCTTCTTGCTACGCGAGGAAGGCAAGCCTTTTCCAAGTGAGATCTGGGAACGCTGGGAAATCGCCCGAGCAAAATTAGATTATTACTATGTCGTGCTCAGCGGTGGGCGACTTATGATCGGTGTCGGGCTGGTCTGCACGGTGCTTGCGCTCATCAAATTACGGCGCCGACGCCCGCAACCTGCGCTGATTTGATTACGGCGCCTTTCTGCGAAGAGCAATATCACGGAAAAGTGATATTGACGCGCGAACCTGGTTGACTTTGCGGACCCGCTCCACTAATACTCGGGCAGGTTTCCACAGACGGGGGAAATGGAGTGCGTTTTCTCACGGCCGCGATTCTCGATAAAGCGTTAGCTGACGAAATCCTCTCCGCTGAGGAAGGCTATCACCTTCTTCATTGCACGGAAGAGGAAACGCCTGCCTTGCTAGCCGCGGCTGGCGCCTTACGCGATCGACACAAAGGCAGAACGGTTACGTACTCTCGCAAAGTGTTCTTACCCGTCACCAATCTTTGCCGAGATCGCTGCTCGTATTGCACGTTCCGCAAAGACCCACGAGACCCCGACGCCTGGACCATGTCGCCAGCGGAAATTCATGACTGGCTCGCCCGCGCCCAGCGCCAAGGCTGCAAAGAAGCGCTCATGTGTTTGGGAGATAAACCGGAGCTCGCTTACAGTTCGTATCGCAAAACTTTGGCGGGGTTCGGTCACGCCACGACCACGGACTATGTGTACCGAGCTTGCGAGATTGCCCTGTCCTATGGCATCCTGCCCCACACCAACGCCGGCGTCATGACCGCCGAGGAAATGAAACTTCTTAAAGATGTCAACGTGAGCTTGGGACTCATGCTGGAGAACATTAGTCCACGACTGCGTCAACGCGGCATGGCGCACTTTTCCGCGCCGGATAAGGACCCCACCGTCCGTGTCCGCATGATTCGTGAGGCAGGCGAGCTGGAAATCCCTTTCACCACCGGCATCCTGATCGGCATCGGCGAAACCCTCGAAGAGCGCGTCGATAGTCTCATCGCCATTCTCGAGCTGCATCAGGAATATGGACATATTCAAGAAGTTATTGTACAAAACTTTCGCGCGAAACCGCAGACCCGCATGGCGTCGGCGCCGGAACCGGAAAGTCTCGATATGGCGAAGACCGTGGCGGTAGCGCGGCTCGTACTCGGCGGGCGCATGAATCTGCAAGCGCCGCCGAACCTCAATCCAGAGGACCACAAGCTACTTCTGCGCGCGGGCATCAACGACTGGGGCGGCATCTCGCCCGTCACCAAAGATTACGTCAACCCGGAAGCCGCGTGGCCGCATCTCGACGCGTTAGCACGCACCTGCAACGAAGAAGGGTTTACCCTACGCGAACGGCTCGCGATTTATCCGGAATATATCGACCGACCAGGATTCCTCTTACCCGCCCTACGTCCACGCACGGCGGAATTACAAGCGCAGGTCATGGCGTAATGGAACAGCGGAACGCCTACGCTGAGGACAGAAAAGAGGCATTGTTGTGAGGCGGCGGAACAGCGAACAACAATCAAAACCAAACGAAGAGAGCCGCCAATTCTGCGCACCTCGTTATATCTCACGCCTGATGTTTTAAAGAAGGAGATTCAACCGTGGCAACCACCGGGCTTGCTGCCGTCCTTGAACACATTGATTCACAAGTCAGCACGATTCTGCATCGCGCGCTCGATGGCGAGGAAATTTCTTGGAGCGAAGGCTTGCGGCTCTGCGAAACCAATGGCCTGGATCTCCAAGCCTTATGTTTAGTCGCCGATGAGCTGCGACGCCGACATGTGGGCGATGTCGTCACCTATGTTATCAATCGCAACATCAACTTTACCAACGTCTGTATCAAGCACTGCACCTTCTGCGCGTTTAGCCGAGAGTATCGTGAGGAAGCAGGCTATTTTCTGCCGGTCGAAGAAGTGACCCGACGTGCGCAAGAAGCCGTTGATATGGGCGCTACGGAAGTCTGTATGCAGGCGGGTCTGCCGCCGAAGATGGATGGCCGACTGTACGTTGATCTCACGCGCGCCGTCAAAAAGGCGTTGCCGGATTTGCATATTCACGCTTTCTCTCCCGAAGAGGTGCAATATGGCGCGCTCCGCGCTGGCGTTCCCATCGTGCAATATCTCAAAGAACTCAGAGAGGCGGGCCTTGGGACACTGCCTGGCACATCGGCGGAGATTCTCGATCAGGACATCCGAGATGTGATTGCGCCAGGGCGCATCTCGGTCCAGCACTGGATTGAAGTCATCACCTCTGCCCACAGTCTTGGTATTCCGACTACGTCAACCATCATGTACGGCCACATCGAAACGCCGACTCACTGGGTCAAGCACATGGATTTGCTGCGCGATATCCAGAAAGAAACCGGCGGCTTCACCGAATTTGTTCCCCTCTCGCTCATTCACCAAGAAGCGCCGATGTACCAACGCAAACTGGTGAAAAACGTGCGGCAGGGCGCGACCGGCGCGGAAGTGGTGAAAATGCACGCTGTAGCGCGGCTCATGCTCGGCCCCACGTTCCGCAACATTCAAGCCTCGTGGGTGAAAGAAGGCCCCAAGCTTTCTCAGTATCTGCTAGCGTGTGGCGCGAATGACCTAGGCGGCACGCTCATCAATGAGAGCATTTCCACTTCCGCTGGCGCGCAGTATGGCCAACTGGTGCCGCCGAAAGAATTGCGGCGTTTGATCCGCGACTTGGGCCGCACCCCGGCGGAGCGGACAACGACGTACCAACTACGCAAGGTCTACAGTGGCGACGATGAAGAACTGAGCCCGCTTGATTTAATAGAAAACCCAGACGAGCGCTTCGGTTCGTACCGTCAATTGGCGGCGTCTTCGCAATTTCGCTACGTGCATCCCTTCGAGCGGGACAAGCAGCAAGTCTCGCATTAGCCTTTTTCTCCTTGCGCCTTTTCTCCTTTTCACCCCCACGGAAATGGGGAAAAGGCCACAGCCAACCGAGAGCGCATGTGTCATCTCTTCAGGATCTAACGGTCACGGCCCTGGCTGGCGGTGTGGGTGCGGCGCGTTTTCTGCGCGGCCTCGTGCGAGTGATTAATCCCGCCAAACTCACAGTCATTGTCAACACGGGAGACGATGACGAATTTTTTGGTCTGTATGTTTCACCAGATCTTGACACCGTAAGCTACACGTTAGCCGACGCGGTGGACCACGGCAAAGGTTGGGGCTTGCCCGAGGAAACCTTCCGTTGCCTCTCCGCGCTCAATCGCTATTATCCCTCTGGGACGTGGTTTGGCCTGGGCGATGCTGATTTCGCCACACATCTCTTTCGCACACAGCTTCTTCGTCAAGGCAAGACGCTCAGCGAAGCCACCACAGCGATTACCCGCGCCTGGGGCGTGCAATCAACTATCTTGCCCATGAGCAACGACCCGGTGCGCACCATCGTGCACACCGAAGCGGGAGCCCTGCCCTTCCAAGAATACTTCGTTAAAGGACGAGCGGAAGGCGCTGTAAAAAAAGTAGAACTACGAGGCAGCGACGCGGCAATCGCAGCACCGGGCGTCTGCGAAGCCATTCGCGATGCAGACCTGGTCATCTTGCCTCCCAGCAATCCCATCGTCAGCATCGGCCCGATTCTCTCACTCCCCGGCGTACGCGCCGCGTTGCGAGACGGTCGAGCGCCAGTCGCCGCCGTCAGCCCCTTGGTCGCGGGAAAGCCCATCAAAGGCCCAGCGGACCGTCTGCTTGGAGGACTTGGCATTGAGGTGTCAGTCGCGGGTGTTGCTGGGCTGTATGAAGATTTCCTCGACACCTTTGTGATTGATACTCAAGATGCACCCCAGCGCGAGCGCCTACAACAGCAGGGCTTCGGCGTCATCGTCACGGACACGATTATGAGTGATATGGACAAATCGGTCGCATTAGCGCGGACAGTCCTAGAGTATCCCCATCGGCGGATACAAACAGGAGGGAAACGGAGAAAGGGGGAAATGGCCAAAAGGAAATAAAGAAAATTTCTCCTTTTTGACTTTTGCCCTTTGCTTTTTGCCTTTTGATTTTTCCGTGTTGCCTCTCAAGATAGGTAACTTATGAATAGCATTTCCATCATTCCCATTCCCGGCATCCCGCAGATTCACCCCGGTGATGATCTTGTGGCGACTATTCTTGACGCAATAGACAAAGAGAAAATCGGCTTAGAAAGTGGCGACGTTCTTGTGATCTGTCAGAAGGTTGTCTCCAAAGCTGAGGGCGCTATTCTTGATCTCAAGACCGTCGAACCGTCTCCATTTTCACAACAGATTGCCAGTATGTGGGAGAAAGACCCACGCATGGTCGAAGTGGTGCTACGCGAAAGCGGTCGCATCGTCCGGATGAAGAATGGCGTCATCATCACCGAAACCAAACACGGCTGGGTCTGCGCTAATGCCGGCGTCGACGCCTCGAATAGCTACGGCGATGATATCGTCATTCTCTTACCCAAAGATCCCGACGCCTCAGCGCGACGCATTCGCGACGCCGTACAAACCCGACGCAACGCTACCATCGCCGTCGTTATCACTGACACCTTTGGTCGCCCTTGGCGTGATGGATTAGTCGAATTTGCTCTGGGTGTGGCGGGTATTGATCCACTGTTGGATCTGCGGGGACAGAGTGATTTGCAAGGGCGCGAATTGCATCACACCGTTGTCGCCGTCGCCGACGAGCTCGCCGCCGCCGCCGGGCTGCTCATGGAGAAAGACGCAGCGATGCCCGCCGTACTGCTGCGCGGCTACCGTTATGCTCAAGTGGAGAGCGACAGCAAGAAACTCATTCGCCCGGCGGAGGCGGATTTGTTTCGATGAGAAAGCGACTTTTCGCTCGTTTGACGATATTGATCTACCATGCATCACAACTTTCAGGATCAGCTTGAGCACATGCGCCAACAGCGGCTCGTGTGGGTCGGCTTGGGGCTCGCGATTGCCTTAGACACCGTTACGCAACTTTGCTGGAAAGCCTCGGTAGAGCAAGTGCCGGCAACAGTTGATCTCTTTTCAAGTGTCGGGTATCTCTTGGCGATTCCGCTGTTTTATGTGACACTCCTGTTCTTTCTCATCCAGTTTTTCAACTGGATGGTCGTGCTCGCCAATGCGGACCTCAGTTACGCTCAACCGATTACCTCGTTAAGTTACGTCACCGTCAATGCTGCTTCGACCATCCTCTTTCATGAGCGCCTCTCCTCTCTGCGCTTTGCCGGTCTCGCGATGATCCTGCTCGGCGTCTGGTTCATCAGTCGCACGAGTCATCGCACCACCGAGACTTTCCTGGCTCACGATGCAGCCCCGCTCCGGCCACGGGTGCTCTCGTGAACCCTCGCCTTGTGGGCCTGACCTGCGTCACGCTCGCCGTACTGTTCGAAGCCTTGGGTCAACTCAGTTTTAAGATAGGCTCCGAAAGCGTCCATGCCCAAAGCAACGTCACTTTCCTTCGCTCTGTCTGGCGCCAAAGGATCATTGGGCTAGGCATTACGCTTTTTGTTGTGGAAGCCGTGCTGTGGACTATGGCCCTTCGCTTACTCGATGTCAGTCTCGCCTTCCCGGCGGGCAGCCTGTGCTTTGTCTTTGTTGTGGTCTTGTCTCGAGTATGGCTACAAGAAAAAATTAGCGCCGCGCGTTGGATTGGCGTCAGCCTCATTCTCGGCGGCGTTGTGTTGATCGGGCTCAGTTAATGGGAGGATATGAGCCACTGTCGATTCGCTGGGCGACTTCTGTTGAAGACATTCCCCACGAGTTATGGGCGCGTTGCTTCCCGCCGCCGCTGGAGGGTCGCTGGTGGTATAAGATCCTTGAAGACAGCAGGCTCGATGCCCAGTTTACTTTTGCCTATGCCGTCATCGAACGTAGGACAGAGCCAGTGGGCGTCGCGCCTACCTTTCTTATGGATGTACCGATTGATCTCGTGGCCCCGCCTCTGATCGCACGTCTCTTGCGATTCGCGGGAGGCGTTTTTCCCCGTTTACGTTATCAACGCACCCTCTTTGTCGGCTCTCCTTGCAGTGAGGAAGGCACGGTTGGACTGTGCCCCGGCGTCCAACTCGCCGAGGCGGCCCCATTGCTTCAGACTGCTCTTGAACGGCGAGCCCAACAACTTGGGGCCTCCATGATCGTGTGGAAGGATTTCCCACAGACGGACGACAACACCCTCTCAGCAATCAGCAAACAACGTGGGCTGTTTCGGATGGTCAGTTACCCCGGCACGCGTTTGTCGCTTCCCACAGGAGGGTTTACTGCGTACCTTCAGACCCTTACCTCTGCGCACCGCCACAATCTTCGTAAGAAACTCCGTCGTAGTAAAGCGCTGAGTGATTTGCACTCCACGGTGGTGCAACGGCCCGAAGGTACAGTTTTAGAGGAAATTTTCGCGCTTTTTTGGCGGACGTACGAGAAAGGAAAAACGAAGTTCGAGCGTCTGACTCCAGAGTTTTTTCAGCACACCGCGGCTGTGGAGGTCTCTTACTTCGTGCTCTTACGACATCCCCAAACCGACAAACTTGTCGCCTTTATGCTCTGTTTCCATGTCGGCTCTCGTGTGATCAATAAGTTCATTGGCCTAGATTATAGTTTCGGAGGCGACTGGTTTCTCTATTTTCGTCTCTGGGAACAGGCCATCGACTGGGCGTCCCGTCAGAACGCCACCGAGTTTCAGAGTGGACAAACCGGCTACCGCGCCAAACTGGACCTCGGCCATACTCTGATTCCGCTTTACAATTATTGTCGTCACCGTAACCCGCTGTTACATCGTCTCTTCGCGCATGTCGCACGGAGAATCTCGTGGGCGACGCTCGATACGGATCTCATCCACCGTTCGGTAAATGGGCATTCCGCCTAACTGAACTGAAGCTCTTCCCTAACAGCCGCGCCGTTGGTCCACTGGACAAGGAGTGCCGCTGAGCATACTATCGCCAGCCGATATCCTAGGGCACAGAGGATCAAGTCATTTTTTCATCCAGCGTCCAGAGGAGGAATAATTCGCGCTGCAACGGCACATCTCCACGTCTTCGTTAATCTGGTCCACAGTGTCTCCTGGAATTCTTCTACAAGACACCTGTACGACAAATCGAAAACTTGAGCATTGGCCAAGTGCATCTTTTTTACATCTCAACTCTCGTCTGCATGGGCAGCCTTGTCCCCGAATATGCTAGAAAACATCGCTCTTTTCTGCGACTTCGATGGCACTATCACTCACACGGACCTTACTGACGCCGTGCTCGAAACTTTTGCGTTACCGGAATTCAAAGACTGGGAACAGCGTTGGCAAGACGGAGAAATTGGCAGCCAGGAATGCCTGGCGCGACAAGTGGAGCTTATCCAAGCGGAGTGCGCCGAATTAATTGCCTTCGCCAGAGACTTCCCGATCGATGAGGGAATCTTCGAACTTGACTGGCATTGCACGGCCACAGGCGTACCCTTGACTATTGTGAGTGACGGCATCGATCTCTTGATACAGACCGTTTTACAGCGGCACGGACTTTCGCATATCCCAATTTTCTCGAATCAGCTTCACAGAGACAACAATCATAAGTTCTCGCTTACCTTCCCATACGCGCACCCCACCTGCCTCACACGTGCAGGAACATGCAAGTGTGCGATCGCGCTCGCTCCCGTACTCGCCTCGTCAACTATCGTCTATATAGGAGACGGTCTCTCCGACTGCTGTGTCGCGGCAAGAGCACAAAAAGTGTTCGCGAAAGAGACGTTACTGGCGTGGCGCCAGCAGCGCCATCTGGCCTGTGAACCCTTCACCACGCTCACCCAAGTCGCCCGCCGCCTCTTCCCGGAAAATTTCCGGCCAGAAAGGACCCCATGAGTTCTTCTCCTACGCCGCGTTTGTCCGAGGACGCATTACGGCAGAAAGAAAATCGTTATTGCTCGCAGGGTGACACCGTCCACTACTCCCCGGTCCCTAAGTTTTTTCAAGGCTGCGACGGCAGTTTCCTCTATGATCGCGAAGATCAACCGTTTCTTGATTTGCAGATGTGGTACTCAGCTGTCAACTTTGGCTATAAAAATAAGGCTATTATTGACGCTGTCAAAATCCAACTTGATCAGCTCCCGCAACTGGCCTGTCAATATCTCCATGAAGAAAAAGTCTTGGTCGCGGAAAAATTAGCCGAGGAATGCCAGCGAGCTTTTGGACAGCAAGGACGGATACAGTTCAACGTGGGCGGGGCCCAGGCTATTGAAGACTCCATGAAGCTGGTGCGTAACGCGACTGGAAAGAGTCTCTTCATGGCGTTCATGGGCGGCTATCATGGCCGCACCCTCGGAGCGTCTGAAATTACCTCCAGTTATCGCTACCGCCGACGCTACGGACATTTTTCCAACCGCGCCCACTTTCTACCATTTCCTTACTGCTACCGCTGTCCATATGGCAAGACGCTGGACTCGTGTCATTACTACTGCGTCAACCAAGTCGAGCGTTTGTTTGAGACGGAGTACAACTCTTTCTGGGATGCGAAAGCCGAAGAACCCGAGTTCGTGGCTCTCTACGCCGAGCCCTTGCAAGCCACTGGCGGCTACATCGTCCCACCGCCAGAGTATTTTGGGCGAGTGAAGAAAATTTTAGATGAGCGAAAGATTCTGTTAGTGGATGACGAAATCCAAATGGGCTTTTTCCGCACGGGGAAATTTTGGGCAATGGAACACTTCGGAGTCTCCCCAAGTATCGTCGTGTTTGGCAAGGCGCTGACCAACGGCTTGAATCCGCTCTCGGGCATGTGGGCAAAAGAATCGTTGATTTCTCCTCAGCAATTTCCACCAGGCTCCACCCATTCGACTTTTTCTGCCAATCCTCTTGGCACTGCCGCAGCCTGGGCCACATTACAGTGGATCGACCAGCAACACTATGAACAACGGGTGGTGGAGACCGGAGCGTATTTTCTTGAGGGACTGAGGCAACTGAAACAACGGCACGCCACGATCGGGGATGTCGATGGGCTAGGACTCGCACTGCGTATCGAAGTCACCCACCCTGACCGGATCACACCCAATCGGGCGCTTGCGGATCGTATTTTCGAGACCGGCTTGGCCGGAGGGCTCCCCTCCTCGCGTGGACCGATGGGACTAGTGCTGGATATCGGAGGCTACTACAAAAACGTCTTCACCCTGGCGCCCTCCTTGGAGATCACCAAGGAAGAAATTGATCTGGGACTTGCGCTACTTGATTATCTCTTTACCTCATGTGCGGAGGCTGCGTGAAGCATCATCAACGACCGCAATCTGGTGTGCTCGATGACATGATCAGTCGCCAACCTACAGATATTGCCCTAGACACGGGGTCCAAGGTCCTCGTGTACCTCATCCACGGCATAACCGGCACGCCGGCTGAGATGCACTACGTGGCGCGTCGATTAGCGCGGCATGGTTGGGACGTCTATGCTACGACCTTGCCTGGCCACTGCACCAAACTGAGGGATTTGGTGCGCACCAACGAATATGAATGGCGGCAGCACGTGCGCACCCAGCTCGCGTATGCGCGTGAGCGTTTTCCGATTGTGTTTGTCGTGGGGCTGTGTGCAGGGGGGCTACTGGCATTGGATGCAGCCACCGCCATAGCCGTAGACGGACTGGGAGTCCTGTCTCCAACCTTTACGTACGACGGATGGAATATCCCGTGGATGCACGCGCTTTTACCATTCGGCACGAAAATCCTCCCCCGTTGGTTGCAATCGCTTTTTTTCTACCGAGAAAAAGCGCCATTCGGCGTTAAAGATGAAGCGCTTCAAGCACGGATACGCGCCGCCTACAGTCCCATAGCCCGACTCCGTCGAGCGCTGCGCTATCTGCAAGTGCGTCGGAAGCGACGCGCGGGACAACAAGATCCAAAGAATCCTTCGACGGCGACAACAGGGTACTCTATTTACCCCTTAAAAACGTTCGCCGATCTCGATCAGCTGATCACCGGCGTGCGCAAGTGTCTAGGGAAAGTGATCGTACCGACCGTGATCCTCCAGGCAAGGGAAGATGACGTGACCAGTCCTCGGAATGCTTACCTCCTGTACGATGAGATTAGCTCGCCAGAGAAGCACTTAACCTTCTTGGAAGATTGCTATCATGTCCTCACTGTAGACAAGCAGAAGCACCTTGTGGTTGATCACCTCATAGACTTCTTCAATAAGTATGCAGCGCAGGAACGGCCTCAACCGGAGCCGGTCGAGGCGGTCAGTGAAGAGAGCAAGTAGCCTAGCTTTGTCTGTTCTTTCAGCAGGCGCGCTGCGGCGCCTACCGACGACCAGTTCTTTACTTCAGATACTTGTCCATAAACGCCAACGCTCGTTTGTAGCCCTCCGCGTACGCCGCCAACGGCGTCAGTTGGAAGAAGCCGTGGGGTGCGCCTTCGATGACATGCAGATCATGATCGATGCCGAGCCCCTTCAACTTTTCGGCAAGCGCGAGCGATTCCGGCAGCAGCGGATCTTTCGTTCCTACTACGATGTAGCACGGCGGAAACTTCGCGCAACCGTAAAACGCACTTATCCGGTGATCGCCCCGTAACGCTTCGTACTGATCTTCCGCTAGATAAAATTGCGTAGACGGCCCGGTCGTGCCCAATTTACTCACTGCTTTGTGATAGTCAAACACACCGTAAATCAACACGCCGACGCTGATCTTTGGTCCGTTTTTCTGCGTCGCCTCGGCCAACACGCCACTGGCGAGATTACCACCGGCGGAATCACCTCCGACCGCTAACCGTTTCGGATCACCACCATACCGGGCAGCATTCTCGACCGCCCATTGGGTAGCGAAATAGCAATCATCAAACGCTGCCGGAAAGCGGTGCTTGGGGGCGCGACGATAATCGACGTTGATGGTGAGATAACCGCCTGCGGCGAATTCACGGCCCAGGCGTAGATGAGTCTTGGGACTTCCCATCGTCCAACCGCCGCCGTGAAAGTATACCAGCACTGGATGTGGCCCCGCCCCTTTCGGGACAGAGATGTCAGCGGTGACTTTCCAACCACCTGCCTCACGCAGCAAGACGTTGTCATGTACAGCGCCCACCGCGGGCGGGTTGCCGTTCATCAAATGATCGTATCGTTGCAACATCTCCGCTGGATTGACGCCCTTTGGGACCCGTAACGTTTCCATGAATTCTTGCAAATCCGCCGGAAGTTGACTCATATACTCCCCTCCTTGCCATAACGTTGCTGGGGATTCTAGCGGTGAACCAGTCGGGACGCTAGCAATTTTTCCGCTTGCAATCCTCCATCAATGTGATAGACGATTATCGGATTCACAAAAAGAGTCCCGAACATCAACCAAGAAGACTGTGATCGCAAGTCCCCTTACTATCCACAATAGAGACAAATAGACAAATAAGGCGGAGTCTCCCATGCAATGCGCAAAATGTGGAGTCAATAATCGCAACCACGCCAAGTTTTGCGAAGAATGTGGTACGGCGCTTACACTGGCCTGCCCACAGTGTGGCGTCCCTGTGGGCGTCGGCAAGAAGTTCTGTGGCGACTGTGGCGCTTCACTCTTTGCCGCCCCCATCACTTCTGCGCAACTCTCTTCCGTTGGCGCGGAATCCCGTCGGCGCTCCCCCATAGCCTCACCTGCGCCCGCCAGTTATACGCCGCCGCATCTGGCGTCGCGCATTCGTTCCGGCAGAGCCGCGCTCGAAGGCGCACGGAAGATTATCACGGTCCTCTTCGCTGACATTCAAGGGTCAATGGACATCATGGAAAGCCTGGGACCGGAAGAGAGCCAGAGGCTGCTCAACCCGTGTATTCAACTGATGATGGACGCCGTCCATCGCACCGAAGGCGCCATTAGCCGTGTGCTAGGGGATGGCATCATGGCGCTGTTTGGCGCACCACTCGCTCTTGAAGATCATGCCCATCGCGCCCTATACGCCGCACTGCACATGCACGAAACCGTGCGACGCTACGCCGACGAATTGCACGAACACCACGGCATTGAGCTCCAAATTCGGGTCGGGGTGAACACCGGCGATGTCGTGGTTGGCGCGATCGGGAATGACCTGTTCATGGAATACACGCCAGTAGGCCATGCCGTCGGTCTCGCCGCCAGAATGGAAACACTCGCGCCTCCCAGCTCCACTTGGATAGCCGCGTCCACGTACAAGCTGACGCAACACGCCTTTCGCTTTGCGTCACGCGGCGCCATAAAGGTCAAAGGCGTGAGCGAGCCGTGCGCCGTGTACGAACTGCTAGGGCCTGCGCCCTCTTCTTCACGGTTGACCACACGAGCGGCGTATGGTCTTACCCCATTTCTGGGACGCACTCACGAACTCACACGACTGGAAGAGTTTGCTCGCCGAGCTGAGTCGGGGCATGGACAAGCTGTGCTGCTGACCGGAGAAGCAGGCATCGGTAAATCGCGCTTGCTTGAAGAATTCAAGCCGTATTTGCGGAACCGTGGGTTCCTTCTCCTCGAAGGAGAGGGGTTCGCCTACGGAAAAACCCGCGCCTATTGGCCCTTGATCGCCATGCTCAAGCGCTACTGCGGCATCAACGACCAAGACCCGCCCGGCGCCTACGAAGAAAAATTACGAACTACACTCGCTGCCGTGCACAGTTCACTGACAGCCTTCGTCCCCATCTTTCTCGACTTCTTAGGAGTCGAAATGAGAGAGCACGTTACCACCGTGCTCTCCGCCGAGGCGAAATTGCAGCACATGCTTAACGGCGTCAAACGATTGCTCGCGTTCCAGTGTCGTCTGCAACCGGTGACGCTCTTGCTAGAAGACCTCCACTGGCTCGATGTACGCAGTCTCGCCTTTCTGCATACACTCACGGTCAGCATCTCCTCACTGCCCGTCTTTCTTCTGTGCAGCTCGCGCCCATATCATACATATCCTTGGGAGACGCTTTCCTTCTCACATCAATTACGCTTGGAAGCGCTTTCACAAGAGGCGGTTTTTTCCTTGTTTACCTCCCTCGCGGGCGAGCCGCGAAACCGGAACACTCTCGCTTCGGCAGTCTGTCAACGCAGTGAAGGAAATCCCTTCTTTCTTGAAGAGATCGTCCAAAACCTCCGCGAAACTGGTCTCCTTTCTGTGCAAGAGAACAACCCAACTCTGATCCCTTCTCCCGCAGATTGGCCCCTTCCGCCTACCGTGCAGAGCGTTTTGGCGAGTCGGCTGGATCGCCTACCGGCGCCGGCGAAAAGTCTGTTACAAATCGCAGCGGTTATCGGCCGAGAGGCCCCACGCCCCATTCTGGCGCTCGCTTCCGGCTTGGCGGAGACCGAGTTCGAGCAAGCCCTGGACCTGCTCCAAGAAAGAGAACTCTTCCACGAATCCGCTTTGTATCCTGAAAGTGTCTACTCGTTCAAACATGCATTGACACAGGAAGTGGCTTATCACGAGCTGTTACAAAACCAACGCGACTTCTTACATGAACAGGTAGGCGACGCGATAGAAACGTTTTTCGCAAGCAGGTTACCAGAACACGCAAGTGTTCTTGCGTATCATTACAGTCGCAGCGGCAATACGGACAAAGCGCTCCATTATTTGGATGTAGCCGGGCGTCGAGCCTCGGCGCTCTATATGGATGCCGACGCGCAGGACTTGTGGGAAGAACATCTTCGTCTTCTCGCTACCCAACCTTCCACGTCAGAACGAGACCGGCAGGAGGCGCATACGCGCCTGCGGCTCATCAATGTGCTGTCTCGTCAGTACAACGACGATGCGCCGATTCGTGCGCAATTCACTGCGGCGGAGGTGGTCTGCCAACGGCTGGGCGACGCGCGGTTGCTCGCCGAATTGCACGCCACTTTGGCCGCCGCCTACGTGGTGCGCGGCAGACCTCAGCCGGGGCTTATCCATGCGCGCGCCGCAAAGCACGCGGCAGACACGCTCCGGGACGTACATCTCCAGACCGTCACTGCCGGGCCGTTAGCGCATTTACTCTGGATCGCTGGCTCTTTCGACGAAGCTTTGCATATTGCAGAGACAGGACTTGCGCACGTGCAAGCGCATGGGCTTCCACAAAAGCACAAGCGATTCGTCGTACATCCCCACGCCCAATGTCTCGCCATTGCCGGCGCGTGTCGGGCTATGCTCGGCGACTTTCCCCAAGGCGTCGCCGCCCTCCAGCAAGCTGCGGCTCTCACCCAACATCATAGTAACCGTCTGCCCAATGCTCTCGTTCATTGGGGGCTCGCACTGGTGTTTGACCTCTATGGAGAGCCGGATCTTGCCCGTCACGAAGCTCAACAGGCGCTCACCGGTATGGAAGAGATCAGCCCCACGACCGGCGTCTTGCTAGCGGGCGGTCTACACGAATATCTTACAGCAGTGTCTGACTCGGATGCTTCGCTATATCATGATGCTACACTACCAACCTCCAACCTCATCAAACTGACCTGTACTTGGCGAGAAAAGCACCCTTTCCACGAACTCGCAGGAATTTGGCTCGCGGAGGTCTCAGTACGCACGAGCCGTGGGAGTTCGGAGACGCAGCAGCTCGCCCAGGAGGCTTTGACGGCGGCGGAAGCCAGTGGCAGTCTCTGGTTTCGTTGTCTGGCGCATCTGATATTGGGGCGCATTCTCGAAGACGATGTCAACACGCTGAAAGAGGCGGCGGAAACGCATCTCCTGCGAGCGTCCGAGCTTGCGACCACAATGCAGAGTCTTCCACTCCTGGCCCGCGCCAGCGCCGCTCTCGGGAAATTTTTCGTCAAAAAAAGCAACTCCGGAATCACCGTCGAACAACTGATAACCTCGCCGGCTGAAGGGCGTCTTGAAGAAACGCTCCGTCAAGCGCGCCAGTATGGACAACACGCCCAAACGTTAGCGGACCAACTCGGGATGAAAAATCTCTGGGGAAGCGATTCTCATCGGTAAGCCAAGTCGCGGAACGGTTTAAAGGTTTTCGACCTCCAGCCGTTCAATAAGAGTGGGCGCGAACAGGGAAGGCGACGACGCCTCCACCACCACACCACTCCCACCGTTGTCTTTCTTGTTCGGTCCATCCCCCCCTTTTCCGTCACCTTTCATTCTATGCTAAAAAATAGAGACTTTCCTGTCTTGAGAGGGCTCTATGACAATCACCGGAAAAGGGGTTACGCTCACCCGTCATCTCCTCATGCAACAGCAGGCCTCTCCTGGCGCCACCGGAGAGTTTTCGTTGTTACTGTCGCAAATCTCAGTGGCGGTCAAAACGATCGCTCATGATCTGACCCGCGCCGGCATCGTGAATATCTTCGGCGACACGGGCGACATCAACGTGCAGGGCGAAAGGACCCAAAAGTTGGACCGCATCGCCAACGACGCCTTTTTGGAGGCGTTTGAATATGGGCAATTGGTCTCCGAACTGGTTTCCGAGGAACTCGAACAACCGGAGCCAATCGTCGGCAACGCCGATCAAGGGAAATATGTCATCTTTATTGACCCTCTAGATGGGTCTTCCAACATCGACGTGAATGTCACGATCGGTTCAATTTTTTCGGTGTACCGACGCCCTTCTCGGTCCACGACCAATCTCGCTCAAGCGTTGCGCTTTCCCGGCAATCAACAAGTGGCGGCGGGCTATGCACTGTATGGACCAAGTACGCTCTTGATCTACACTACGGGGCATGGCGTCAATTGTTTCACGCTGGACCCGCGCATCCGTGAGTTCATGTGCATCAACGAGAACATCCGCATTCCCAAGCGCGGCGCTATCTATAGCATTAATGAAGGACGTCGCAACGAGTGGTTCCCTTCCACCCGCTCCTACATTGACTATGTGCAACAGAATGACAAAGCGACCGGACGCCCGTATTCCGCCAGATATGTGGGCTCGTTGGTGGCGGACTTTCACCGCACGCTTTTGAAGGGCGGCATCTTTCTGTATCCAGCGGACCCCAAAAACAAAAACGGTAAACTCCGCCTCATGTATGAGGCCGCGCCAATGGCCATGCTGATCGAACAGGCCGGGGGCAAAGCGAGCAACGGCACACAGCGGATTCTGGATATCGTTCCTGAGGCGCTGCACCAACGCGTACCGCTTCTGATTGGCAGCTCTGAAGACGTGGAAATGGCGGAATCGTTCTATAGATGACCGCAGACGGTGTTTACACGGCCTTTACGCGGATGGAGAGGCGCCGGCGGGAATCTCTTCTCCACGCAACGCCGTTAACAATTTGCGTGGCAGCCCGCCGAACGCGCCGTTGGACATGATCAATACCACGTCGCCAGCACGGCAGTGTGTGGCCAGAAAACCGCACATCTCCTCCGTGCTCTGCCCCGCGTGCGCTTCCTTACCAATCGTTTGCAGATTCTCCGTTAACTCGGCGGGAGAAAACAAGTCTTCCACAGCAAGCGGATCTTGCGGCTTCGCAAAAACCGGCCCAATCACTGCACGATCGGCACGTGCTAACGCTTCGGTGAGCGGTTGTTGAAACACGCGCCGTCGGCAGGTGTTCGAGCGGGGCTCAAACACCGCCCATAAACGCCGTCCGGGATAACGCAACCGCACCGCTTCAATCGTCATTGCCACGGCGGTGGGATGGTGGGCAAAATCGTCAATGATAGTCACGTCCTTCGCCTCGCCAATAGCTTCTTGACGACGTTCTACACCGAGAAACGTGGCCAGCCCTGGGGCGATTTCCGCTGGCGAGAGTCCCAGCATGAGGCAGAGCGCGGCTACGCCGAGCGCATTCCGTACATTCATGCGCCCCATCAACGGAGTGGAGAAGCGAGCCAGTTCTTTGCGGTTCAGCACGACAGTAAAAGAAAACAACTTGCCATCGTCAATATCGTCGCGCGCCTGCCAATGCGAGTGTTCCGAGAACCCAAACGTCGAAAAAGGCTTGCCAGCCGTCCGCGCAACGTCAAGCGCCGCCGGGAAATCGCTGCATACCAAGACCGGCGCGCCGGTGGGAACAATCTCCACCAGCCGCTGAAAAGCGTTTTTTACGTGGTCAAGATCTTTATAAATATCAGCGTGATCGAATTCGACAGCGTTGAGCAATACCGCTTGCGGGCGATAGTGGAGGAACTTGGGCCCTTTATCAAAAAAGGCGGTATCGTATTCATCGCCTTCAATCACAAAAAACTCTCCGGAACCAAGCTGATAGCCACGAGCGAAATTTTTACTGAGCCCGCCGACGAAGAGCCCCGGCTGCCGCCCCGCCTTTTCCAGCACCCAGGCAAGCATTGCCGTTGACGTGGTTTTTCCGTGCGTACCGGCGACCACAAGCGAGCGTTTGTCTCCAAGAAAAAAGTGTCCGAGCGCTTGCGGAAACGAGACGTACGGAATGCTCGACGCCAGCAGGGCCGCCACTTCGGGATTGGTGCGAGAAACGGCGTTGCCGACAATCACCAAATCCGGCGCGGAAGCAAGGTTCTCCGCCTTATATCCTTGTATGACGTTGATACCCGCCTGCGCCAGAAAATCGCTCATGGGCGGGTACACGCTTTGATCGGACCCCGTGACCCGATAGCCCCGTTCCTTCAGCATCGCAGCCAACGCGGCCATGCCCACGCCAGCAATGGCGATAAGGTGGATGTGGGTATTGGAGGCTAGGGATTGGGGGTTAGGAATCCGGGGGTTTTCAGTGCTCATGTGACGCTCACTACTCAATACTGGTTTTTCTACTGGCTACTGAATGCCGACTACTGGTTACTTTCCAAGCACCGCCCGCATTACTGCGTTATGCAATCTCGGACGAAATGCCTTGATCTTGTCATTCTCACGTCGCGGGTGCACGCGGTTGCTCAAGAGAATCACATGAATTTGCCGGTCCAAGTCAATCCACACGGAGGTTCCGGTGAAACCCAAGTGCCCCACTGAATGCGAAGAAAACAACTCGCCGGCGCTGGAATGGTGTGCGGACGGCGTGTCCCACCCTAACGCCCAGGTAGAATCGGGCACACGACCATCCCGCGTCCAGAACTCGCGCACCACAGCGGACGGCACGAATGTTTGCGTCCCCTGATAACAGGCTATCAAGCAACTCACGAGACGATGCAAGTCGTCGCTGGTCGAAAACATACCCGCGTGACCAGCCACGCCGCCCATCACATACGCATTGTCATCGTGGACTTCCGCGCAGAGCACCCGGCCCCGCCATGCGCAGCGCTCAGTAGGAGCGAAGCGTTGCTTTTCTCGTCTATCTTTGGCTCTGGTTCGCTTTTCCAGATTGATGAAAAACGTGTCCCTGAGCCCCAAAGCGCGAAAGATTTTTTCCTGACAATAATCGTCAAGCGCACAACCGCCGAGATGCTCGACCAAAAAACCAAGCAGCATAAACCCCAGATCGCTATACACTGCTCGCTGCCCAGGTGGGGCTGCAAGCGGTTCACGCACCAACTGCGAATACACATACTCCCGAGCATGGCGCGCATCGAGTAAACAGCCCGATTTTTCGTCTGCTGTTTGTTGCATGAGGTCTTGGTAATAGTGACGCCACGCCGGCAGCCCGGAAGAATGCGACAAGAGCTGACGAACAGAGAGCGCTTCTTTCCCCTGCCGACTGAAGTCCGGAAAGAAACGCATAACGGGGTCATCGAGTCCAAGTATGCCCTCTTTCACCAGCAACATGAGCGCCACAGTCGTCACCAGGGGCTTGGTTAAGGAGGCGCAGTCGTAGATCGTCTCCTCGGACAGCGGGGCGCGCTCAGGCTCCAGACTACGCCAGCCAGCAGCGCGTCGGTACAACACGCGCTCGCCTTGGCCCACCAACACAACCGCGCCAGGGAACATCCCTTCCTCTACTCCGGCATTCAGCACGCGATCCACCCCAGAAAAATCCATATCTCGCGCTCACTCCACTGCTGCTTCGAGAAAGGTGAGAAGCCGATGTGTCGTGTCTAACCGAACGTGGATTCCTAAAGGCAAAGCGAAATTCTCCCCACCATGCCCAGCCGGCAGCCCAAACCCAACCGGGTAGGAATATTCAGCAAAAATGTCTTCGATTACAGACAACAACAAAGCAGGATCATCAGCGTTTTCAAAACATCCAGGCATGTCGCCGAAAATCACTCCGGCGACATGGTCAAGTTTTCCCGCTTGCTTGAGTTGCGTCAGCATACGATCAATGCGATAGGGTCGCTCTCCAACATCTTCAATAAATAATACCGAGTCGCGAGTCTCCACCGCAAATGGAGTTCCAAGCGTCGCCACTAAGATGGAGAGACACCCACCTATGAGCCGTCCCTCCGCCACACCGTTACGGAGTCCATGCGAAAAAGAGAGCGACGAGGCTCCCATTCCGGTTTCTAAAAGAGCAAGCAGATGTTCGAGCGCGCGAGGAGAGAGTTTGTCGGCGAATTGTTCAGCCACAAGCGGCCCATGAAAGCAGACCATTTGAGCTTGTTGCACGAAGGCGTTGAGCAGAAACGTCACGTCGCTGAAGCCTAAAAAAATTTTCGACGTGCGTGTCAGCTCTCGCAGATCAAGCGCAGAGAGGAGACGCCCCGATCCGTAGCCTGCGCGCGAACAAAAAATGGCGCGCACTGCCGGGTCATGAAACATGACGGTCAACTCAGCGATGCGAGCATCATCAGTGCCCGCCAAGAAATGATGATGCTCAAGCGCATGTTCACCAACACGCACGGTGAAGCCCAAACGTTCAAGAGTCTCGCACCCACGCTGCATGGCGTCGGCCTGCACTGCAGCGGCCGGAGAAATGACGCCGATTGTGTCGCCGCGTCGCAGGCGGGG
>CAYTVL010000013.1:11912-91012 GCA_964441775.1 uncultured Enterobacteriaceae bacterium | reverse complement strand
GCACTGCAGCGGCCGGAGAAATGACGCCGATTGTGTCGCCGCGTCGCAGGCGGGGGGGTTTCCGAAGAGAAAGCATAGGAATTTCAGTAAGACGAATGTTCCGAACGATTTAGCGAGCATAACGCCTCTCTCCCCCCCTTTGTCAAAGGGGGACAGCGCAAAAGGGGTGCCGGCGTCCCGCCCTCGAAAAGAGCGACGGAGACGGTCGCGCTCCCTGGAATGCTTTTAGCCCACCTCAAAGAACCGCTTGCGATCGCTGTGCACTTTCGCCTCATACGCTTGCTCCCATGCAGCGCTAGGCGTGTAGAGTGGCTCGAGGCGTTGGCGCAGTTCCCACACTTGCTGGCAAGCGGAGACGAGTCGAGCAAATTGCTCGGGGAACAATCCTTGAAACCCGTCGGATTTCGCAATGAGAGGATTTGGATGAGTTTCTACTAAAACAACTGAAGCGCCAGCCATAATCCCGGCGAGGGTCATAGGATGCACCAGGTCACGAATGCCAGTGCCATGCGAGGCGTCCACGGCAATAGGCAAACAGGAAAGCTGGTAATGGAATGCGGCAATGCCGCCCAGATCCAATGTGTTGCGGGTATATTTGTTTGAGCTGACAATGCCGCGCTCACACAAAATGACATTCTCTTTTCCTCCGGCCATCACCCTCTCGACCCACAACAAATACGCCTCGATATCCAACGAGTTGCCGCGCTTATGAATCACCGGCAGTGAAGTGTCGCGCAAACGATTCAGCAAGGCTTGGTTTTTCGAGTTCGGCTCCCCGACCTGAATGCAATCGACGCGCATGTCCTCATAGATTGACACGTCATTTTGGTCCAATACTTCAACGACGGTAGGAAGCTCGAATTCGCGGCCAGCCTTCACAATCAGTTTGAGCCCGTTGCGCAAGGCTTCTTCCGAACTGGAGCCAATTCCTTCCCAGCCGCTGTAGGGACTGGACCGGTACTTCACTACGCCGCCGCGCAGCGCCTTAGCGCCGGATTCTTTGACCAAACGTGCGGCTTCCATGATCTGCGTTTCGCTCTCGACCGAGCAGGGACCGGCAATAATGGCCAGTTCGTTGCCGCCCACTTCGACGTGACCAATGCGCACCGTCTGGTGGATCAGACTTCCAGGGGAACCTTTTTGAGCGACCCGTTTGTATGCCCGCGAGATGGGGATCAACCCTTCAACCCCGGCCATCTCGCGCACCTCTCCGGTCGGCAGGCGTGTGATGTCCCCATAGACGCCGATCAAGGTGATCTCCTCCCCGATCATCTTGCCCGTCTTGTAACCCCATCCATGTAGTTTTTCTTCGACGGCGGCAACCTCCTCAAGAGTTGCGCGCCGAGACATTTTCACAATCATGACGCAAGCCTCCGTAATTTCCGTCAGGAAAACAAAAAGAAGACACAAATGTGAGAAAAGAAAACCTATGCCCCCTGGGGGGCAAAATAGAAAGCAAAAGGCGGGAAAGAAAAGCAGTGCTGTGACAAAGTCAGCATGAGGTTATGTGTACTCTGCTCTTGTAGGGTTTGTCAACACACCTCACGCTAGAGCTCTCACTCAGGATTCAGGACCCGAGACTCAGCACTGAGAAAATACTGCCGCTGAAACCACAACGCTACGTTCACGAGAGCGATGAGCGCGGGCACCTCCACCAGCGGCCCAATAACCGCAGCAAAGGCCGCGCCGGAGTTGAGACCGAAGACCGTCACAGCGACGGCAATGGCTAGCTCAAAGTTATTGCTTGCCGCGGTAAAGGACAGCGTCGCCGTTTGCGAATAATCAGCCCCGACTTTTTTCCCCATGTAGAAACTGACGAGAAACATCATGACAAAATAAATGACTAACGGCAGCGCGATGCGCAGGACGTCAAGGGGCAACTGTACGATCAACTGTCCCTTTAAGCTGAACATCACCACAATGGTGAAAAGCAAGGCGATGAGCGTGATCGGGCTGATCTGCGGGATGAACGTGGTCTGGTACCAGTCTTTTCCGCGCGACTTCACAAGAAAGAAACGCGTCGCCATTCCGGTGAAGAAGGGGATGCCCAGATAAATAAAAACACTCTGCGCGATCTGGCCGATACTAATGTTGACAATGCTGCCTTGAAAACCAAACAACGGCGGCAAGAACGTGATGAAGAACCACGCATAGACGCTATAGAACAAAACCTGGAAGATGCTGTTGAAAGCGACCAGGCCGGCGGCGTATTCCGTGTCGCCACGCGCCAGTTCATTCCACACAATGACCATCGCAATGCAGCGGGCCAGCCCCACCATGATGAGCCCCACCATGTATTCCGGATAGTCGCGCAAGAACATAAGAGCGAGCGCGAACATGAGCAACGGGCCAATGACCCAATTTTGCAGGAGCGAAAGCCCCAGCACGCGCCAATTGCGAAACACTTGCCCCAGCTCCTCGTATTTCACCTTTGCGAGGGGAGGATACATCATCAAAATTAAGCCGAGCGCGATGGGGATATTGGTGGTCCCGACCTGAAACGTGTTGATGACCGACTCCACACCGGGAGCAACATAACCGATCAAGACACCAACTGCCATTGCGAGAAAAATCCATAGGGTGAGAAACCGGTCAAGAAAAGACAGTTGTTTGGGTTGGTTCATGTCATATATCCCTTCGCGGTTTTTTTATCTAGCGAAACGCGGCGTATTTTCATCATGATGACAAAAGATGAAATTGTCTATGACAAGCGCCGCACGCTGTACTCCGCGAACAACACCGCCACTGCCCCGAATGTGGAGGTTAACACCAACATCCACAGCACGGGGCCATAACTGCCAGCTATGTCATGACCCCACGCGGCGCCAACAGGAGCCAAGGCGCCGGCAACCGTTAAAAAGAGCGCCAGCACGCCGTTAATACTGCCATAGGAAGCTGGACCATAATACTCGGCAAGCAGCGCGGCGCGCGCCGGAGTAATGGCCCCAAATCCGGCGCCGAACAGGGCCACAAAACCAAACATCCCCGCTCTGTCGCGCGCCCATAACAACACTAACAACGAGAGTGTCTGCAAAAGAAACAAGAATGCAGTCAGGATGCTGCGCGGCAGCAAATCACCCAGGGGAGTAAAGACGAGGCGCCCCGGGAGCGCCATGAGCCCCACTAGCCCCATGATCGTCGCGGCAAAACTCGACTCAAATCCACGGTCAATGAGGTACGACACGAGGTGAACATTAATAGCGATGACGCCAATGATGTTCATCACAAAAGCCGCCGTTAGCCACCAAAACGTGGCGCTGCGAATGGCTTCGTCCAGCGGTACGCTCCGCTCTGTCCCTGGTGGCGTGGACCGACTCGTCTCGACGGGGCGCGGACCGTCACCGTCCGGAAGCAATCCCATGTCCTCCGGACAGCGGCGCAGAAAAATTGCGTGCAGAGGAACCGCTCCCATCGCAACGATGAAGGACAGCATGAGAAGCGCATCCCGCCAGCCATGGGTCCGAATCAACCAACCTGCCAAAGGGATGTAGATGACGCTGGCGAACCCGGTAACAAAGGTCAGCACTGTAAGCGCCCGGCCTCGATGGCGTACAAACCACTTGGCAATAACGGGAAAGGCTGGCTCATACAGCGTCGCCGCCATGGTCACGCCAATCCCACCCCACACTAAGTAGAAAGCGGGTAAACTCGTTACCTTTCCCCAGGCAAATACTAGTAGGCTTGCCATGAGGGAGCCTATTGTCATAAGGCCACGAGCGCCATGCCGATCAATCCAGCGCCCAATCGGCACCCCAGCAATACCAGACAGCAAAAGCGCAACCGAAAAGGCCCCAGTCATGGCGGCGCGCGACCAGCCCATTTCTTGTTGCATGGGTATGAGAAACACCGAGAAAGAGTAGTAGAGCACGCCCCACGTCGTCATTTCCGCGAGTGACAGCGCGCTCACCAAAATCCAACCATAGTAGATGTCCGTGAAAGGGTTCTTCATGAAAATCTGTAGGGACGCGGACGACCCCGCGCCCCTACGCTCTTAGCAACACTTCGGTTTCGCCGCAATGGATTCGCCGTGCGTCTTCTCCTGGATATTAAAGAGCGGGGCACAGCAACCAGCAGGATCGATTTCAGCCCCTTTCCCTTGCTCTAGGAACTCCCGTAATCTCGGGTCGGCTGCGGTCTCCGCTTCAACATCTTCTAACAAGGTGTAGAACTCCCAGGGCATGCCTTCGGTATCGCGCACCCAGAACTTGTCTCCTTTAGCGTAACAACAAGTCGCGCCCTTCTGTTCAAGCATTTCGACACCTTGATTTTTCACCCGGACTTTTTCGGTGGCGACTTCGCCAGTTCCCGGGTAGCGAATCCCGAGGTGACTCACGGTCCCAGGCTCACCACCAAGTGTGAGAGAAAAGATCACCGGCGGATCAGCAATCTCAAACTTCGCGTAATCACCTTTCACCTTCGCCGGCTCAAGGCCAAGTATCTTCTTATAATGGTCAACAGCAGTGGGGATGTCTTTAACGCGAATGGAGACATGAAATGTGTTGTGTGGCATGAGAGTGGCTCCTCATTGTGTGGGTCGTGCTTCGACAGGCTCAGCACGAGCGGATTTTCTTAATACTTTTCCCGCCGCCGTTCACCCTGAGCTTGTCGAAGGGCCGAACGGCATTTACATCAACAAATCTTGATGAGTTTAAGCAAAAAAAGAGAGAACTATTTACAGCATGACGAGGTCTCCTTGTTGAGCTGACGACAGCAGTTCGTCAGCGAGCAAATGAAGTGTTCGAGATCCTCCACCACTTCAGGGTTGAGCGCATAATACACCCAACGCCCGTCGCGGCGGTCCTTTAAAATGCCGGCATCTTTCAGCGTTTTGAGATGGAAGGACAGACGAGACTGCGCGGCGTCAAGCAAATCGGTCAGGTCGCACACGCACTTTTCCCCATCACTCAGACGATCCACGATGCGCAGCCGCGTTTCATCGGATAACGCATGGAACCAACGCGCCACCCGTGGCACAAGATCGTTGCGCAGGGGAAAGAGTGCTTTTGTCGCCGTCGCGGCCATGTTGTTTATATATCAATTTTTTTTGATATGTCAATCCTCAATTGTTCTCACCATTTCTCTTCGCTCTGCGCCATGCTAATTGCAAAGGCACGCCACGTGCCGGGGAAATGGACAAGGAGAAACCATGCAGTGTCCGCAGTGTCAGCATCAGAACAATGAGACCGCCAAATTCTGTGAAGAATGCGGGATGAAGCTGATCAGCGCGTGCCCACAGTGCGGATATCAGGTGGGTCCAACGGCGAAGTTCTGTGCGCAGTGCGGCGCGGCGCTATCAGGAAAGGCAAAAGGCAAAGGGCAAAAATCAAAAGGTAAAAAGAAAAACCGATTCCCAGCCCCGCGTGTGCAGTCCCCAACTGGTGAGCGGCGGCAGTTAACGGTGATGTTCTGCGATCTTGTGGGCTCGACCGCGCTCTCGGCCCAGCTCGACCCCGAGGAGTATCAGGCCGTCGTGCAGAGGTATCAAACGATGGCTGCAACAATCATCGAGCGGTATGCTGGGCATGTGGCGCAGCATCTGGGCGACGGTATACTCGTCTACTTTGGCTATCCTGCCGCGCATGAGGATGATGCGTTGCGCGCGGTCCGCACGGGGTTGGAGATCCTCGCCGCCTTGCGACACGATGTTCCCTCTCCTGATCAGGAGACGGCGGGAGAAATCCTTCCTGGCCCTCCTTTGCCAAAGGAGGGACCCCGAACGCCCCCTTTGGGAAAGGGGGCCGCGCACAGCGCGGGGGGATTTAGGAACCTGGAAGGGCAGCGGGCGTTGCAAGTCCGTATTGGTATTCATACCGGTCCCGTCGTAGTAGGCGAGATCGGAGGCGGGGAGAAGCGCGAAGTGCTGGCCTTAGGCGAAACCCCCAACTTTGCCGCCCGCATCCAGGGCCAGGCAGCGCCCCAGGAAGTGCTCATCAGCGCCGCCACGCTGCGCCTGCTAGGCGGGCTAGTGGAAACAGAAGACCGGGGCCTCCAGGAGCTCAAAGGGCTGCCAACGCCTGTGGCGCTGTACCGCGTGATTGGCGAGAGCGAGGGCCAGAGTCGCCTTGATGCAATCCAGCCGGGCGGGCTCACCCCGCTGGTGGGGCGCGAAGAGGAAGTGGCGTTATTGCAACGCCGCTGGGAGCAAGTCAAAGATCGCGAAGGTCAAGTGGTGCTGCTCAGTGGAGAGCCGGGCATTGGCAAATCCCGCCTCGTGCGAGAACTACGGAACCGGGTGGAACAAGACGGCGCGATTCGCATTGAATTTCGTTGTTCACCCTATTACCAGAACAGCGCCCTGCATCCCGTCATTGAGCACTTGCAACGGCTGCTGCGTTGGCAGAAAGAGGATACGCCAAAGACTAAGGCCGATAAGCTCCGGACAACCTTGGCTCGCTATCGGTTCCCGCAAGCCGACACGCTGGCCTTGTTTACTGCTCTCCTCTCCCTGCCCCATCCCGCCGATGCGCCGCCGCTCAACTTGAGTCCGCAGCGGCAGAAGCAGAAGACCGAAGAGGCCTTGATCGCCTGGCTAGTGGAAGAAGCGGAGCAGGCCCCGGTATACTGCATATGGGAAGACTTGCACTGGGCGGATCCCTCCACGCTGGAGTTGCTAGGGCTCCTCATTGAGCACACGGCTACCGCCCGGCTCTTCGTGCTGCTGACGAGTCGCCCAGAATTTACGCCGCCGTGGGGCAAAGCGGGGCACTTCAGTCAGTTGACGTTGAGCCGCTTGGGAAGACGGCAGGCACCGCAGATGATCGAAAAAGTGACGGGCGGTAAGACGCTGCCAGACGAGGTGGTGCAGCAGATCGTGGCCAAGACCGATGGCGTGCCGTTATTCGTGGAAGAGTTGACCAAGATGGTGCTGGAGTCGGGGTTACTAACCGAGACCCCTGACGGCTACAAGTTGAGTGGGCCGTTGCCGCCGCTGGCCATTCCGTCAACCTTGCAAGATTCGCTGATGGCGCGGCTGGACCGACTCGCCTCCGTGCGCGAGATTGCCCAGCTCGGGGCCACGATCGGGCGGGAGTTTTCCTACGAACTCCTGCACGCGGTGTCGCCTCTGGACGATCGTGCTTTACAAAATGGACTGAGGCAACTCGTCGAAGCGGAGTTGCTCTATCAACGTGGCGCGCCGCCGCAAGCGACCTACCTCTTCAAGCACGCGCTGATTCAAGACACGGCGTATCAGTCGTTGCTCAAGAGTCGCCGTCAGCAACTGCATCAACAAATTGCACAGGTCTTAGAAGAACGATTCCCCGACACCAAAGACATGCAACCCGAATTGTTGGCGCACCACTACACCGAAGCGAGGCTGACGGAGCAGGCCATTCCCTATTGGCACCGGGCTGGTCAGAACGCCGTCCAGCGTTCGGCAAATGTGGAAGCAGTTATTCACTTGACCAAAGGGTTAGAGGTACTCAAGGCTTTGCCGGATACTCCTGAGCGCGCTCAGCAGGAGCTGGACTTGCAGATCATCCTCGGCCCGACTTTGATCGCCACCAAAGGCTGGGCGGCTCCAGAGGTGGAACAAGCCTATATCCGGGCTCAGGAGCTGTGTCAGCGGGGGGGAGAGATCTCTCTGATATTCCCAGTGTTGTGGGGACTGTGGGTGTTTTACCTTGTGCGAGAGGAGTTGCGGAAGGCCTATGAGTTAGGGGAGCAACTCTTCACCTTAGCTCAGCGTGCGCAAGACCCAGCTCTCCTTCTGGAGACCTGCGGGGCACTGGGGTACAACCTGTATAGCCAAGGAGAGTTCAACTCTGCTCGATCGCACTTAGAGCAAGGCGCTGCTCTCTATGACCTTCAGCAACATCACGCACTGGCTTTCCTCTATGGCGGGTCTGACCCTGGAATGTTCTGCCTAACTCTTGCAGCTTGGACCCTGTGGATGTTGGGCTATCCAGATCAGGCTCTAGCGAGAATGCACGATGCGTTTACTCTGTCCCAGAAACTCTCTCACCCCCATACTTTGGCTTTTGCTCAGTGCTTTGTTGCAGAGCTTTATCAGCTTCGCCGGGAGGAGTGGTCTGCTCAAGAACAGGCCGAGGCAGCCATTACACTCTCGACCGAGCAAGGGCTGCCATTCTGGCTAGAGCGAGGAATCATAACGCGGGGTTGGGCGCTGGCCGAGCAAGGGCAGAAGGAAGAGGGAATTGCGCAGATACACCAGGGCATAGCCGCTTATCGGGCCACCGGGGCAGAGCTATGGCGGGCGCGTCATCTTGCTCTACTAGCCGAGGCGTACGGGAAGGCGGGACAAGTAATAGAAGGGCTTGCAGTGGTAGCTGAGGCGTTAGATTGGGTTCAGAAAAATGAAGGTCGCTACTACGAGGCGGAGCTGTATCGGCTCAAAGGCGAGCTGACGCTGCAACAATTAAGAATTAAAAATGTAAAATTAAAAATTACAGAGGAACAAGATCCAACCGCCAGCACCCAAGAGGCCGAGGCCTGTTTTGAGAAGGCAATCGATATCGCACGCAAACAGCAAGCCAAATCATTGGAGCTACGCGCCACGATGAGCTTCGCGCGGTTGTGGCAACAACAAGGCAAGCACTCCGAGGCCCGCACCATGTTGTCAACAATTTATAACTGGTTCACCGAAGGGTTTGACACGAAGGATTTGCAAGAGGCGAAAGCGTTGCTGGATGAACTCTAGGGTGAAGGTCTACCTTGACGCCAGTGTGCTGAATCGTCCATTTGACGATCAAAGTCTGCCGCGTAACCGACTGGAGACTGAGGCGGTGATTGTCATTCTGGACCAAATCGGACAAGGAAACATGACAATGGTCAGCTTATCAGCTCTGCGCTACGAGAATCTCAAGAGTCCCTTGGTCCATCGGCGTGAGTACGTGACACCTATCTGGCTCTGGCCTCCGTCTTCGTCACTGCGGATGAAACTCTTCGAGAGCGGGCCAGGGAGATTGTTGCACAAGGGATTGCTCCACTGGATGCGCTCCACTTGGCCAGTGCAGAACGAGCAAAAGCAGACTGGTTTCTCACGTGTGACGATCGTATCCTTCGTAAAGCGCAACGCGGGAAGTTGACAGTACAGATCAAAGTCTCTACGCCAATAACATTCGTCGTGGAAAGGAAACTCCTGGATGGCTAAGAGCAGAGCTATGCAGAAACAGGACCTGCGCCAACTGGGCTGGAAAGCACTCGTAGCAGAACTGGGAGTGGCTAACGCGACTCGCTTTATTACGGATCTGAGCACGAGTGGAGAGGACTACACGAAGCTGCGCAAGAAGTTGTTCACCCATAAAACGCTCGATGAACTGTACACAGAAATAAAAACCATCGAAGCTCAACAGCACAATCGTCGTTAATGGCCGAGAAACCAAAGGAGGAAGAGTCATGCCGATATTCGAACGAAACGGGGTCAAATTGTACTATGAGGAATATGGAAAGGGATTTCCCATCCTGCTCCTGGCGCCGGGAGGGATGCGCTCCTCCATCTCTTTCTGGGACAAAGTTACCTGGAATCCCATCCACCAGCTTTCTCCTACGTATCGCGTGATTGCCATGGACCAACGCAACGCCGGTCAATCGGTCGCTCCTATTCGCGCGACGGACAGTTGGCACGTCTATACAGAAGATCAGCTCGCGCTGATGGACCATTTGGGCATTGATCGTTTCCACGTGGCCGGCATGTGCATCGGCGGCCCTTACTGCATGGGGCTCATCCAAGCCGCGCCCCGCCGAGTGACGTCCGCTGTCTTGTTTCAGCCAATTGGACTCTCGGACAACCGCCAGGCGTTTTACGAAATGTTTGATGGCTGGGCCAAAGAGATGCAGCCTTCTCATCCTGAAGCCAACACGGCGGCGTGGGAGTCCTTCAAAACCTCCATGTACGGGGGAGATTTTCTCTTTAACGTATCTCGCGATTTTGTTGCTCGCTGTCAAACGCCCTTGCTCGTGTTGCTGGGTAACGATTTGTATCATCCCTCGTCAACGTCACGAGAGATCGCCACGCTGGCGCCGAAAGTCTCTTTGATTGAGCAATGGAAAGAGCCTGAGCACCAACCAGCGGCCAAGCAGGCGGTGGAGCGGTTCCTGGCCGAGCACACGCCGAGGTAACCTGCGTGCTTCGACAAGCTCAGCACGAGCGGGCAATGGTTCAAGACCCCTCTCTCCGTTCGCCCTGAGCCTGTCGAGGGGCGAGAATGACGAATCGGAAGATATTCCTCCCTCCGCGTCGCTTCTCCTCGCCCTTCGTGCTACGGTGCCCCTTCTTGGAGGTGCGACAATGCGTACGATTTTAAGTTATTGCCAAGGGCTCCCAGAGCGGACCTTTGGGGCTGGGGACACCCTCCTGGTTGAGCACGAGAAAAAAGGCGTCCTCTATATTCTCACGGAGGGGTCGATCGAGGTGCTGAGGGGCGATATGCAAATTGCCACCGCATCCGAGCCCGGCTCCGTCTTCGGTGAGATGTCGGTGCTGCTCGACATTCCTCACACCGCCACGGTAAAGGCGCTCACACCATCGCGGGTGTATGTCGTCGAGCGTGCTGCCGAGTTCCTCCAATCACAAACCGAGATTGCCTACCAACTCGCAAAACTGCTCGCTCAGCGGCTGTACAGTATGACAACGTATCTTGTTGATTTAAAAAAGCAGTTCGGAGATCAGCAAGACCACCTCGGCATGGTCGATGAAGTGCTCGAAACGTTAGTCCATCAACAGGCTGAAGAGTGCACCCCCGGTTCTGACCGCGACCCGAGCACCACTATTTGAACCACTCTGGCGGCTCAGTGAGTTCCGCCACCGGACGACCGAGCGGTTCATTCATACGCACCACCTCGGCGCCGGCCAGCGAGAACCACAGCGCCATCTGCTCATTGGTGTCGAAAACAATGTGCGTAGGCGTGGGGCCGATCTGCCGTCCAGAGTTAAAAACCCAAGTAGGCCCCAGTTTATCTACCCAGGAGCCGCCCTGCCGGAAAGGCGACTGATGGATGTGGCCAGTGAGGACGATGTCGGGCTTATATTGTTCTACCCAGCGCACGAGCTCCATGTCACCGAAATACTGCTGCCCACCCCAACTCGTAGGGGATTCTGCTGGCGGCGCATGATAGACCCAGATCCACTGCTCTTTCGGTTTCTCCGCGTCACGAGCTAATTGCGCGCCGGATGGCGCCCCGCGCCTGCGGACCATCCCACCACGGACAGATCGTCAGTAAAACGCCATCGCGTAAGAGACAGTCTCCATCGGTTGTGCCCAACGTAAAGAAGCCTCCACTCCCGCGCGATTCTACGGACACCGGGGGTTGGAGTCAACGCGCCGTTCACAGTCGCTGTTTAGTCCATCTTCAGATAAAATTGTTTTTATATGCATCCAGTTATTGGTCTCGACTTTGGCACCACGAACAGTGCGATTGCGCTTGCTTCACCCGATGGTGAGGCCGTGCTCGCGACATTTCCGGAAGACGGTCAGCGCACGACTACGTTTCGGTCCGTACTCTACTTTGATCCAGAGCAGCTTGAACCCACCGGCAAGCCACGCGCGGTGGGCGGCCCGGGGGCTATCACTGCGTATGTCCAAGCGGAAACACGCGGTCGACTCGTGCAGTCGATGAAATCACACTTGGCCAGCCCGCTCTTCAAACACACCGCGATTCTTGGTCATAGTTACACCCTTGAAGAACTGATCGCGCTCATCATCCGCCAGCTCAAAGCCGCAGCGGAAGCGCAATTCGGTGCGATTGGCGAACGCGTCGTCGTGGGCCGACCGGCGCACTTTTCCGGCACGACCACGGAGGAGGAAGATACGTTTGCGCTGGACCGCTTGCGCGCGGCCATCCAGCTCGGAGATTTTGACGAAGTAGAATTTGAGTTGGAGCCTGTCGCGGCGGCGTATCAATACGAACAACAGCTTGACCATGACGAACTCGTGCTGATCGCCGATTTCGGCGGCGGCACCAGCGACTTCTGCCTGATTCAGCTCGGGCCTTCGGCGCGTAAACGTGGACGCCGCCAGAATGACATCATCGGCACCGACGGCGTCGCCATCGCCGGAGATATGTTCGACAGCGCTCTTGTGCGACATCTGGTGGCCCCACAGTTGGGGCTGGGCTCAGAGTACCGCTCGATGTTCAATCGGATCTTGCCGGTGCCGATCTGGCTCTATGAAAAACTGGAGCGCTGGCATCAACTCTCTTTTCTCAAAACGCGCGAGACGATGGAATTGCTGCGCCAGATTCGCTTTGGCGCATTGGAGCCGGACAAGATCGACGCCTTCATCCAGGTAGTCGAGGACGATTTAGGCTACCATCTTTTCCGCGCCGTCGAGCGCACGAAATGCCTGCTCTCCAACCACACTGAGAGCGATTTCTTTTTTCGTGATGCATTTGTCAACATCCGAGAAAAGATGCTGCGCAGTACGTTTGAAGAGTGGATTACGCCGGACGTACAAGCTATCGCTCAGTGTGTGGACCGGCTACTCACAACTTGTGGCGCTACGCCGAGTGACGTGGACAGCGTCTTCCTCACCGGCGGCTCATCGTTCGTGCCGGCGGTGAGACAAATTTTTGTCGAGCGTTTTGGCGAACAGCGATTGCGCGGCGGCGGGGAATTGACCACCGTCGCCAAAGGGCTCGCGTTACGCGCGTTGGAGCGCTGACTACCCCTTGTGTTTTTGTCGCCATCCGGTGTAGAGTCCCGCCAAGTCGTCACCTGACAGGTGAAGGAGGGGATCATGGCTTGGCCGGTACGTAATAACATGATCGGACTGCTCTTTCTCGGCTCCATGATTAATTATGTTGACCGAGTCAACATCTCAGTTGGGGCGCCGGTGATGATGAAAGAGATGGGGCTAGGCAAAGACCTGTTTGGTTGGGTCTTCTCCTTCTTCTTGATTGGCTACGCGCTGTTGCAATTGCCGGGCGGCATCATCGCAGACCGCTGGAGCGGACGCAAAGTACTGACGCTGGCGTTCTGTGGGTTTTCTTTATTCACCTTGCTTACTCCGCTCGGCGAAGGAGCGTTCTTTCTTTTACTCGCGTTGCGATTTTTGGTGGGCGCGTTTGAGTCCATGACCTTCCCGGCCACCACATCCATCAATTCTCGCTGGATTCCTCGGCCTGAGTTCGGCCGCTCCCATACGTTTAGCATTTCCGGCATTACGGTAGGACAAATGGTCGCCTATCCATTAACTACCTGGCTCATTCTCCATTATTCCTGGCAAACTGTCTTTTATATTAATGCCATGTTCGGCTTTATCTGGGCGGCGGTCTGGTGGTGGTATGCTACGGATACGCCAGCAATGCATCCACACATCAGTGCGGAAGAACGCACCTACATCGAAACGAACGTACCACCACGAACAACTGTCCACTTCCCGATCCGCCTCCTTTTTACCTCGTGGCCGCTCCTTACTATCGCGTTTGCCTACATGTGCTTCGCCTACATCGGCTGGTTGTTTCTGTTCTGGTTCCCGACCTATCTGGTAGAGGCGCGGGGCTTTCCGCTAGGAGCCATGGGGATAGCGGGAATTTTCTTGCACGGGGGTGCATTCGTCGGTCTTGTCGGCGGCGGGATTCTCGGCGATTGGTTTCTGCGTCGCGGTCGGAGTGCGCAGTTTGTTCGCGCTCGCCTCGGCGGTATTGGCTTGACGCTCTCATTACCGTTCCTTCTTGGAGCCGCACTCGTGCCTTCTCCTACACTTTGCGTTGTCTTCCAGGTCATCTTCTATTTGTTGTTCGTGAGCGCCCTCGCCGGCTTCTCTACCGTCCCGATTGAATTTAATCCTTACTTCGCGGGCGCAATCATGGGATTAATGAACACTTTGGGTACGTTCGCCGGCTTTTTCGGTCCACTCACTGCTGGCTATATGCTAGTGGGTAGCGGCGGCAATTGGCTCTTACCGTTCTATGTGTCGGCAGCGGTCGGCGTCGTCTGTGCAGCAATTCTGCTCACCGTGCCAATACGACCAATCAAGTTAGGCGCTTTTGCTGACGCGCCGCAGGCGGCTGAGGCGCTAGCGCACTGAACTCCCCCTTCTTTCTCTCTTCCTTAATTCACGATAGTTCATGTACTCGCTGTAAATGGATTGCCAGTGAAGGAGGATTTCCATGCCGCTCAACCCGCAAGCAAAAGCATTTCTTGATCAGGCCGCTGCTTCCGGCGCGCCCCCATTGAACTCGCTTCCTGTCGCCGAAGCCCGTAAGGTGTTAATTGCGCTGTTCGTGCCCGAACAGAAAGAGTCCGTGCAAAAAATCGAAGACCGCAAAATATCCGGCCACGACGGCTACCAAATTCCGATCCGTATCTATACACCAACAGGGAAGGGTCCCTTCCCTCTTCTCGTGTATTTTCACGGTGGCGGCTGGGTGCTCGGCGATATTGAGAGCCACGACGGCACCAGCCGCGAACTCGCCAACAAAGCGGGTTGTATTGTCGTGTCGGTCGATTATCGCTTAGCCCCGGAACATAAATTTCCGGCGGCGCCGGAAGACTGCTATTCCGCCACCAAGTGGGTTGCGCTCAATGCCGCTGCCTTTGGGGGAGACCCAGCACGCATCGCAGTGGGCGGCGACAGCGCGGGCGGCAACCTGGCGGCGGCGGTCGCGCAGATGGCGGCGGATCGCGGCGCTCCCGGTCTCGTGCATCAGCTGCTCATTTATCCAGTCACGAATTACTCCTTTGACACCCCATCGTATCGTGACAATGGCGAAGGGTATTTGCTGACCCGCGATTCCATGCAATGGTTCTGGAAGCATTACCTCGCCTCTGATGAGGACGGCAAGAATCCCTACGCGTCGCCAATGCAAGCGCGCGAACTGCGGCGCGTGGCTCCAGCGTTTGTCATCACCGCCGAATTCGATCCCCTGCGCGACGAAGGTGAAGCCTACGCAGCCCGCCTCAAGGATGCTGGCGTGCCGGTCGAACTCAAACGCTACAATGGCGCTATCCACGGTTTCTTTAACTTCGGTCACATCATGGACCAAGGCAAAGAAGTGATGGCGGATGCCGTAACGCGACTGAAAGCCGCGTTTGCGAGGTAATTTTGTAGACTACTGCAGTGAAGCTAAAAGAAGCGGAAAGGACGCGTCATTCCCGCGCAAGCGGGAATCCAGGGAAAATAACCGGCGGCTCGTGCTCAATCTTCCTGGATGCCAGCCTGCGCTGGCATGACGGAGTCGAGCTTATCACGATCAGGAGAACAAGCAGCCAGTCGGTTCATATATGGCAGACACCATCTTTACAAAAATCATTGCTGGAGAAATCCCTTGCTTTCGGGTGTATGAAGACGCGCACGTGTTAGCGTTTCTCGATATTGGCCCGCTCAGCAGAGGCCACACGCTGGTGATTCCTAAGGAACCGGCGGAAACGCTCGATCAGCTCTCGGACGAATCCGCCGCCGCGCTTGGTCGCGTGCTGCCGCGCATCAGCCGCGCGGTGTTGCAAGCCACTGGGGCTCAAGCCTTCAATATTTTACAAAATAACGGAGCCTCGGCGCATCAAGCCGTTATGCATGTACATTTTCACATTATTCCCAAATATGCGGACGGCTCAGGTCTCGGCATTGGCTGGCCGGCGCGGACGCTGAGTGCTGAGGATGGCAAAGCTCTCGCCGCGGCCATTGCCGATCGGCTCCCATCGACTTGAGAAAGAAATGAAATAAGGAGGGACATTGTGACGAATCCCCTACGCGTTGCGGTTTTTGGCTCTGGACCTGCAGGGTTTTACGCAATCGACGAATTATTCAAGCACCAAGAACGCCCAGTACTTGTTGACTTATTTGACAGACTGCCGACGCCGTACGGTCTCGTGCGCGGCGGCGTCGCGCCCGACCACCAAAAAATTAAAGCCGTCATTCGGCAATATGAAAAAATCGCCGCGCGCCCCGGCTTCCGCTTTTTCGGCAACGTGACGTTTGGCGCGGACCTCACCCTAGACGACGTGCTCGCTCACTACCATCAAGTGCTCTTCTCCACCGGCGCTGAGTCGGATCGACGCATGGGCATTCCCGGAGAAGATTTACCGGGGAGTTATCCCGCCACCATTTTCGTCGGCTGGTACAACGGTCACCCTGATTATCGCGATCTCCATTTTGATTTGAGTAAGGTCACACAGGTCGCCGTAATCGGCAACGGCAACGTGGCGATGGATGTCGTGCGCGTCATAGGACGGTCTGTTACTACATTGGCGAAGACCGATATTGCTGAATACGCCCTCAACGTGCTGCGTAAAAGCGCGGTCCAAGACGTGTATCTGTTGGGGCGGCGGGGCGGGGCGCAGGCTGCTTTCACCAATCCAGAAATCCGTGAGCTTGCAGAGCTGGACAGCGAAGGCACAGATCTCGTCGTGCACCCGGAGGACTTGGAACTGGACGAAGCCAATCGCGCGTTTCTTGCCGAGCACGCAGATGAGCCTACGCATCATCGCAACATGGAAATTTTACAAGGGCAAATTCCCAAGGGTGAAGGAGAACAGGCACGCAAGATTCGGGCACGGTTCTTTGTCTCGCCAGTGGAAGTGCTCGGCACAGATCGTGTCGAAGGGCTCCGCTTAGAAAAGAACCGTCTGGTTCGTGATGACAAAGGCAACTATAAAGCGCAGGGCACGGGCGTCTATGAAGAGATTCCTTGCCAGATGGTGTTCCGCTCTATCGGTTACAAGGGGCATGCGCTGCCGAGTGTGCCTTTTGATGATCGCGACGGCATTATCCCCAATCGCGAGGGCCGCGTCGTTGACCCCGCCACCAAGGCAGTGTTGCCGCGCGTGTACGTTGCCGGTTGGATTAAGCGCGGACCGTCCGGCGTCATCGGCACCAATAAGCCGGACTCCGTGGCGACCGTGGAGGCTATGCTAGCGGATGTAGACCAGTTGTCGTCGCTGAACGGGCTCCGCCTCGACCAGGAGGCAGTTCCGGCGTTATTGGCGCAGAAGAACATCAAAGCAGTTACGTTTGACGGCTGGAAAAAAATCGACACGGTGGAAATCGCCGCTGGGAAGAAAATCGGCAAACCGCGCGAGAAGTTGACTACCATAGCCGAACTGCTGGCCGCCTCCCAGGGGTGAGGAAGCTCGATCGGCAACTGACATAGGGATCCTTTTTGAAATGGCAAAAAGACACGCCTCGCCCTTCGACAGGCTCAGGGCGAACGGGGTTGGCATGACAATTGTTAAGGACTTTCCGTTCGTGCTGAGCTTGTCGAAGCATGAACGGCGTTTATCTTCCATCTTCCAGTGAGGAAACTGAAGGATCACGTCTTCTTTCCTTGATACAAGGGCGGCTCTTTGGAGTCGCCCTTTTTTTCGACAAAGGACGACCCCTATGGCCCTTGGTGGCGCTCTCCAACAGCTACGGGTTCTCGATCTTACCAACGACACCGGCCGGTTCGCAACAAAACTGCTGACCGAAGCGGGCGCGGACGTTGTGCGCCTAGGGCAAGGCTCGTCAGGCCAGACCATGCGAGGCGAGGCGGGCCGGTGCGGCGGTGTGTTGGATTGGTGGTACGACGGTGGGAAACAATGCGTCGAAGTAGACCTCGACTCCACTGAAGGGCAACGCCACTTTAAGGAACTGGTCGCGCGGGCAGATTTGCTGATCGAGACTGAGCCCCCTGGCCGTCTTGTGCAACTGCGGCTCGACTTTCCAGACTTGCAGATGTTGAATTCGCGCCTTGTTCACGTTTCCCTCACCCCCTTTGGCCGCACCGGTCCTCGCGCCCATTGGCAGATCAGTGATTTGGTGGCTGCCGCACTCGGTGGCGTTCTTTCCATCACCGGCACGCCGGAGGAGCCATTAAACGGTTGGGGGCGACAGTGTTTCAACACCGCCGGTTTTTTCGCGGCGATTTGTGGGCTCGCTGGCGTTCATGCCGCGCAAGCAACAGGACATGGGCAACATATCGATCTGTCCTTGCAACAAGCTGTGATCGCCTGCACCGAACAGATGCTCATGTATTGGTTCTTCCCGAAATTTTTTTCCACGGCGATTGCGCCCCGACAAGCTTCAGTTCACTGGAGCGGGGCTTTTGAGGTAGCGCGTTGCGCCTCCGGCTACGCGATGATCACGCCCTCGTTGTCGAAATTTTCGCGTTTGCTCGAATGGCTGAAAGAAGATGGCATGGTGGGCGATCTCAAACAGCTTCCGCTCACCGATGTCAACCAGTTGTTGACTCATCTCCCGCAAATCATGGCCCAGCTCAGGGCCTGGGCGGCAACAAAAGATGCGCGTGAGCTGTGCCTCACGGCGCAGGCGCTCCACATGTCCTTTGGAGAAGTACTCACCGTGGCCGAAGTCGCAAACAGTCCTCACTTCCACAGCCGAGGATTTTTTCGCCGAGTAGAACAAATAGAAAATGGCGGCCCGGACATACGTATGCCCGGGCCCCTCTTTCGCATGAGCAGCACACCAGCTCCTGCACCGCAGCCTCTATCCGCGGCAACGACCCCGGTCGAAACCGTCGTGCAACGCTGGGATCAATTCAAGCCGGTATCCCCAAGCACGTCAACCACGCACAAGCCACTTACGGGTATTCGGGTCCTGGACTTCACCTGGGTGTTGGCTGGTCCGTACTGCACGCGCCTCCTCGCCGACTTAGGCGCCGAGGTGATCAAGATTCAAACGGAGAGTCGCGCCCTCACCGTGAACGGTAACGCGCATCCCTATTTCGCGCTATGGAATCGCGGCAAACGCAGCATCACCCTGAACATGAAGCATCCTCAAGCAGTCAACACGTTTCACCGCCTCGTCGAACAAGCGGATGTGGTGGTCGATAATTTCAGTCTTGGCGTGTTGGACCGGTGGGGCGTCGGATACGACGCGGCGCGACAATGGAACACACGTATTATCTACCTCAGTATGTCCGGGGCCGGGCAAGATGGGCCGTGGAAAAATTTCGTCACCTATGCGCCCACGATTCACGCCCTGTGTGGCCTGACCGCTCTCACCAACCCACCAGACCGCCGCGATGTCGGTATAGGGTTTGCGCTCACAGACCACGTCAGCGGACTGGCGGGAGCGCTGGCGATCCTCGAAGCCTTAGCTGCGCGCCAACGAACGGGAGAGGGACAGCGCGTCGACCTCGCTCAACTCGAAGTCGGAACGTATCTCGTCGGACCAGCCTACGTGGATTTTCTCAATAACGGCCACGAAGCCCTGCCGCAAGGCAACCAAGACGCGTTCGACGACTACGTTCCTAATAACGTCTATCGCTGCCGGAATGAGGAATGGCTCGCCATTACGGCTCGGGACGATCAGGACTGGCAGCGTCTGCGCGCAATCATCAACGCCCAAGACCTTGCGAATAACCTCCAACTGGCTCATGTGGAAGGTCGCCGCGCCCATCGAGTCATCATCGATGCCGCACTCGGCCAGTGGGCGGCGCTGCAAGGCGCGGAACAGGCCATGCGGACGTTACAGTCTCACGGTATTCCTGCGGGGAAAGTGCAAAACATGTGCGATATGACTGAGAGCGATGAGCAACTCGCCGCGCGTCAGTGGCTTGTCGAAGTGGACAATGTGCTGCTGGGCCGCCACCAGATCGACCGGTTTCCGGCGATTTTCAGTCGCGCCCCGCTTGAGCCCTACCGTGCAGCGCCCGTATTCGGGGAGCATAATTTTGAGGTGTACGCGGAATTACTGGGGCTGAGCCAGGAGGAAATCGCCATGGCTATTGGAGATGGGCTTTTCACCTAAAGAACGCGACCGCATCGTCCCTAGAAAGGAGAACAATGGAACTCCTCCGGCGTGCGAAAGGCTACGAATGGTTCTGCGCCAGGGGAGAATCCTCTTGCGCCATCTTCGCACTCCACGCCATGACACGATTACGTCCATCATGTTTTGCGCGATAAAGCGCGGCATCGGCAGCACCAATCAAGGTCTCCAGGTCTGGGGCAACGTCACACGAAGATGCGACGCCAAAACTACCTGTGATGCGAACCTGTTTCTCTCGGAGCGTTAAGGGGATACTATCCAGACGAGCTCGCAATCGTTCCGCAACGATCTCTGTCTCTTGCACCCCACACCCCGGCAACACGACCAAAAACTCTTCTCCACCGTAACGACCGAGGATATCGTAGGGACGTAAGGTAACCTTCATCCGGTGCGACGCTTCGCATAGCACCAAGTCTCCGACGGGATGCCCGTAGGTATCATTAATTTTCTTGAAATGATCAAGGTCGGCGATGATGACCCCCACAACAGGACCTCCGCGCTGTGCTTGGGCGAGTTCTTCTTTCAATCTTTCCATTACCGCCCGACGATTCAGAATATTGGTGAGCGCATCGTGAGTTGCCAGCCGGCGTTGAGTTTCGCGGGCAACGATCAGTTCATCCTGGAGCTTGACGATTCGTTCCGCAGCTCGTAGTCGGGCATGTAGCTCCTGGGCGTCAAACGGTTTGGTAATGTAGTCGTCAACACCGGACTCCCAGCCAGCGACGATATCGTTCGTGCTATTTCTCGCAGTCAACAGCAAGATGTACACGTACGGCTCCTGCATGGTCTGACGAAGGGTCTGGCATACTTGGAGCCCATCGAGCTTGGGCATTTGCCAGTCAAGAATCGCAATGCGTGGGCAATCTTTGTCTTGCAACGCCAATAAAGCTGCTGCCCCATCGGCAGTCTCCACTAGCTCGTATTCCCACTTCCCTAGTAATGCGGCCAGTCGACGACGAGAGATTGGATCATCGTCAGCAATAAGCACCTTCATCGGTCTACCCCTTCCTCGGAGAACACAAAAGCAAAAGGAAAGCCCTCATACATTCATCTCCAGAACTCTATCGGTCACTATGGAGAAATCCATAATGTCACCATGTCGGGATGCCCAACAATTTCTTGGAAAAAGTCTTTTCCGCTCTGCTCGGGTTGACTTTAACGAGGGGGTCTGATGAGTAAAAAAGACTGAGCGGCAAGTCATACAAATGGACAGATGACGTTCCTCTTTTCATTTGATGATTCAGCGCTCAGGACTCAGCACTCGTCACTCACTGCATGGCATCTCTTCGTCACCTTTGGTTCGATAACCGTCACTTACTCGGCGATGCGGCGGGACAGGGGCTTATTGCAACACTAGAGAACTTAGGCGCAAAGCCGCGCGAAACGATTCTGACCACGGGTGATCGTCTCGCGGCGGTCTCTTTGACTTTAGCGCAGGTATTCTGCCGTAGCGCACCAGCCGCGTGGCGGGCGTTCGGCGCGCATGAGTTTCCTCGCTGGGTACGGGTCGGCGAGCGCTTGGCGAGTGAAGAGCCGTCTTCGCGCGACGGCGCCGCCGCTTATTTTGCCGTCGATCCGCAGATGCTCAGACATGTTGGACTCGAGGTTGTTGAGGAATGGGCGACAATCGGTCGAGAGACATTACTGCGCTCACGGCGACTCGGCACGCAGTATTTGCAAGCGTCAGCAAATCTTTTACCGTCGTTGCCAGACCCGGTGCCGCAACGCCTGCGCGCCTGGGCCAAGCACGGCAGTGCGTTGCTCGGAGCAAAAGGCTGGAAAGGCGAATTTCTCGCGGTCGCGTACTTCAACGCGGCCCCAATCGCATTGCCTGTCCTCTCAAATGAAGAGATGCAACTCTGGGCAAAGCTGGGTGTCTTGGTACAGGACTCGGGACCGTGGACGTTTTATACCCAACTTCCTCGTGGCTTCACCTCACTCACGGAAGCTGAGCGACTCGCCCTTTTACAAGTGAGCCAAACTGCAGCCGGCGTTGCGGCAAAAGCCGCTGAAGAGAGTTTTTTCTGCCTCCCGGCTATCGTGACCGCTGCACCGATCTCGGTGCGTTCATTTTTGCTCGGGCTTTTGCTCCCGGTTTTACGCACCGATCCGACGGCAATTCCTTTGCTGACGCCGCTAGTCTCACCATTGTTGAAATCGCTCGCACTAGAGCAGCGTCCGGCATTACAAGAACGTCTCGTCTCTCTGGCGCAGCTTTTTCCCGCCGGAGTACCAGCCATGATCCGCACGCTGCCGCGTGTCTTTGAAGAAACCGGAGAGCCTGGTGTTGTCGGGTGGCTTGCCAAAGGGCTCGCGGTGGCGCAGGAGAACACGGCGGCGGGAGTTGCTTTCTTCGCGTTGGAGTCGCGCACTAGCCTTCGCGTCATGCGGCAGGCTTCGCAAGGTGTTGAGTTGGAGGAAGTGCAGGAGCTGCTACGCAAATACATGCACATGCTGTCGGGAACGACCGTGGGTATCCGTTCCCATGACATGCTCACCTATCCGCCGCCGTTGGAAACGTTTCCGCTGTACACTGATGAATTACCATTGCCGAGTCGCGTGGACCTCTTGCCCACATACGAAGAGAATTTTCGCCTATTCCGTGTGTTGGCTGTCCAACAAGCCGGACGGCGCGAATTTGGCACGTATGACTTTGCGTTCGCCTCGCTCTGGCCGCGTCTGTCGACCGCTCTTCACCAATTGTTAGATCAAGACAGAGAGCCGACCGGCGGCTTGGGCGAGTATTTTGCGCGGTTCCCTCACCCTGATGTAGTCGAAGCGCTCTTTTTGGTATTCGAGACGCGGCGCATTGCTACACGTCTCAGCCGCGCCTATCGCGGGTTACGTACGGATCTCCGTTGGGCGGACAAATTATTGCTGCCCTCATTGTTGCCGGAGTTCCTGACTGAAGTTGTCGCCAGCTTGGTCAGAGTCGCCCACCCTGCCCAAACGGTGTACGACTCGGCGCTGTCGGCGGGAGAGACGTACTTGCGCTTGCTGTCCCTGCTCGCGGCGGCGCGGCAAGCGCGCGACCCGGCAGCTTTCGATTCCCTCCTGTTTGACAAGGTCACAGGCGACGCGCTCATCGATCCGGACATGGACGACAGCCCACCGCCCCCGGATGCTCCGGATCTGCCGCAACTCGAATTGGAACAAGAGCGAGACGATCGCGAAGGCGGAGGAGCCTTATCTCCCGAAGAGTTGAAAAAACTAATCGAAGCCGGCGTCGAGCTGCACATCCGCCAAGGCAAGTCGGAAAAATTCGATCCGCAAGGACTTTACATTAGTGACTTGGCAGGCAAACTCCCTAGCGATGGAGAGCGAGAACAGATTGCACTTGAAGATGGATCCGTGGTGGCTAGTGCACAGCGCAAACGAGAGCGGGACGAGGCCTTGACGTTTTTTTACGACGAGTGGGACCATCAGATTGACGACTATCGCTCACGCTGGTGTCGTCTACGAGAAATTATGCTTACCGGTGACGCAGGCGAATATTTTTCTAAAACGTTGACAGAGTACTCTTCGTTGACGGCGGCAGTGAAACATGAATTTCAACGTATCCGCCCCGAGCAGTATCGCGTGGTGCGGGGCCTGGAAGACGGTAACGAATTCGATCTGAACGCGGTGGTCACAGCCGCTACCGACTTACGGGCGCGGGTATCGCCGTCGCCCAAGCTCTACACCACCAAGCGCCAAACCGAACGTGATGTTGCCGCACTTTTCCTACTCGACATGAGCGCCTCGACCGATGAGCCGATCGTGCCGGTGGTGCGCCAGTATATCGACGACGAGCAGGATGATTGGACGTCGATGTGGAAAAGACGCCCCGTCGCGCCGCAACCCTCGCCGCGACGCATCATCGATGTCACCAAAGAAGCGCTGGTGCTCATGGCGGAAGCGCTCGAAGAGATCGGCGACGCCTACGCCATTTACGGTTTCTCCGGTCAAGGACGAGAGAATGTCGAATTCTACCACGTCAAGTCTTTTTCGGAAGTGCTCTCACCAACAGTGAAAGGACGCTTAGGCGCCATCGCCCCCAAACGCTCCACCCGCATGGGCGCCGCGTTGCGCCACTCGCTGGAAAAGCTCAAAGATGTAGCCTGCCGCGTGAAGCTGCTGGTGTTGCTCAGTGACGGATTTCCACAGGATATGGATTATGGCTCCGATCGCCGCTCGATCACCTACGGCATCCGCGACACCATGATGGCGCTACGCGAAGCAGACCGCGCGGGCGTACTCACTTTTTGTCTGACGGTTGACAAGGCAGGGCACGATTATCTCCGCGAAATGTGCGAGCCGTCCCGCTATCTCGTGCTTGAAGACGTAGCGTCACTGCCTTTGGAACTGCCCAAAGTGTATCAGCGCTACATTCGCCCGAAGGGGATATAAGTGCTAAGTGCTGAGTCCTGAGTTCTGAGCGGTGTGGCAAGATCTTCATGTACGAACGAAAAGACGCATTTTACAAAAAAGCCAAGCGTGAGGGCTATCGCGCACGATCCGCTTACAAGCTGCTCGAACTCAATCAGGAGTTTCGTTTTCTGCGGCCAGGTACACGTGTTATAGACTTGGGCTCGTGGCCGGGCGGCTGGATGCAGGTAGCGGCTGAGAGCGTGGGGCCCAACGGTAAAGTGGTCGGCATTGACTTAGTGGCGCTGGAGCCGCTGCCATTCCCGCAGGTGACGCTCTTGCACGGGGACGCTACTGATCCGGTACAACAAGAACAGATCCTCGCCGCGCTGGGTGGTCCCGCCGATGTGCTGCTCTCCGACATGGCCCCCAAACTCAGCGGCATTAAAGAAGTCGATGAAGCACGGTCTCTGGAATTATGTCGACTTGCTCTTACCAGCACCGCAACGTTACTGCGCCCCGGCGGCGCGTTGCTCCTCAAAGTCTTCATGGGGCCCGAACATAAAGCCTTCCTCGCCGAGGTCCGCGCTCGCTTTTCGTCAGTCAAAACCACCAAGCCGGAAGCCTCGCGCAAAGGCTCGGCTGAGACGTATGTGTTCGCGGCGGGCTTGAGGAAGAGTTAGCACTCCATTCAGATAATTTTTCTGTCTCAGGGGCGCGGGCGTTCCGCCCGCGAAAAGAGCCTGTTCTGAGTTCAGGCGAAGGCGACCGAAACGGTCGCGCTCCCAACAAAGAAGGATTCACGCCAAGGCAAACTGGTATAGCTCTCCCCCATTGGTCCCCGGTTCTCTCCGTTTCCAGATCGTGCTATCTGTCAAACCCGGCGCAAGGATGAAAGCAGAGGAGGCAGCATGCCATACGCACAGGTGAGAGGCGTTCAACTGTATTACGAGGACCGTGGCCAGGGGCAACCGCTTTTGCTCATTCCTGGCGCGTTGGGAACTGGCCAGTCGGATTTTGCTCCGCAGTTGGAAGCGTTGCCGAACGAAGGCTTGCGCGTCGTGGCGCCGGACGCGTGCGGCTACGGCAAATCGCGTCCTCCGCAACGTGCTTTTCCTCTGGATTTCTACGCACAAGATGCGTTGGATTGCGCGGCGTTGATGGAAGCGATTGGTTGTGACTCTTACGCCGTGGGCGGGTGGAGCGACGGCGCCATTATCGGGTTGTTGCTGACGCTCAATCGTCCGCATAATGTCTCGAAGCTCGCCATCTGGGGCGGCAACGCCTATCTGACCAACGAGGATATCGAAGCCTACGAGAAGACACGGTCCTTATCGTCGTGGTCGCCGCGCATGGTGCAAGCGATGAGACAAATTTATGGCGAGGAGCTGCAAGAGCTGTGGACAGCCTGGTGTGACGCCATGCTGTCGATCCTCAAAGCGGGCGGAGATGTATGCCGGAACCGCTTGGGCGAAATTCAGTGTCCGGCGTTTATTCTACAAGGGGCGAAGGACCCGCTCGTCCCCAACTTTCACGCTGACGTGCTGCATGCAGGCATCTCCAGCTCGCGGCTCCATTTCTTTCCCGAAGGGAAGCACAACATTCATCAAGCCTACGCGCCGGAATTCAACCGGCTGCTGGTGGAATTCCTCAGAGCATAATTTCTCCATCAAATAAGGAGCGAAACGATGGCAAAGGTTGAATTCTTTTATGACTATTCCAGTCCGTGGACCTACCTAGCGTTCACGAAGATTTCCGGCGTGTGCCAGAAGTATAACGCCACACTTGAATGGCGGCCAATTTTGGTGGGCGGCATTTTCAACACCATCAATCCTTCGGTCTACGAGTTTCGCGAACGAGGCGTGCCGGCAAAGGCCAAGTATTCAGGCAAGGACCTGCAAGATTGGGCGCGGTTCTACGGCCTTAAGATCGGCTCTCCCACGGTTTTTCCGGTCAACTCGATCAAGGCGTTGCGTGGCGCGCTAGTCGCGCTGGAGCAGCCGGAAAAATTTCTGCGCTATAGTTACCGGGTTTTTGAGTCGTACTGGGGCGAAGACAAGGACATCAGTAAGGATGAGGTGATGCGCGGTATCGTAGAGGAAGTTGGCCTCGATCCGCAGGAGTTTTTTGACAAGATCAATCGCGCAGAATACAAAGACCGCATCCGCGTCAATACCGATGAAGTGATCGCTCGCGGCGGGTTCGGCACGCCGACCATGTTCGTCAACGGCTCCATGTTCTTTGGCAACGACCGGATCGTGTTATTGGAGGAAGAACTGCGCAGAGGGCAGCAGAAAAACTAACGGACAAGAACCAAGCAAAAGGCAAAGAGAAAAAAGAGAGTGGTGAAAGCCCTTTTTCACTTTTGCTTTTTGCTTTTTGCCTTTTCGATCCACCTACCCGTCCCAGCCCCATTTCTTTTTGTTCTCAGCAATTTGATCTGCTGTGGGGTGTTGAATCTTTTTGTGCTGCGCAACTTTGAACTGATCCGCGTTATCTTTCATGGCGTAATTCAGAGGAGTGTCGTCTTGAAAAACACTCGGCGTTGACACTTCTTCAAAAATTGCCTGCCAGGGACATTCCGGCTCGCACGCGCCGCAGTCGATGCACTCATCCGGGTTAATGTAGAGCTGGTTGGGAAACTGATCGAGATCGCTGCCAGTGTATTCGTAAATACAATCAACCGGGCATACCGCCACGCAACCGGTGTCCACGCAATCCCGGCAGAGCCTCGTGATGATATACGTCATTCTTTTGCCTCCTTACCGTAGTCCGATTTCGCTTGAGTCAAGATACTTGTATGTTTATCAATCCTACGAGTTCCCTGTGCTATCTGATCGTGTAGAGAAGGTCAATTCCAGACGGTCCAGCACGCCGTCACCTCACGCGCCCGTATGAAATCGGTGATAGTCCGTCACTAACCGCAAGGCGCGGGCGGCGCGATCATGCGTGGCGAAGGTGGGAATGCCTCGCGCGTGGAATTGTTCTCGCACCGCCAACAACTCCGCTTCGCGAGAAAACGGCTGGAGGATAACGACAAACGGCTTCACCGAGCGCTCGGCGAATTGGGACAACAGATCCAGAAGCTTGGTCAACGTTTGCGGATGCGCTTGCCACTGTCCAGCCACCAACCCGGCTCCGGTATCCATCGCAATAGCATCAACGTTCGTGTCACGATCAAGAATGGACAACAGCCGTTCAAGATTCTGGCTGGATTGACCCATTCCAACAGTGCCCGCCGAATCAAGCGGATTGCGGAAACTCCCGCCGATCACGTTAAAAAAGGAAGCCAGTTCTTGATAGGACGCTTCGGTCAGCAACGGCACCTGGAGTCCGGCTCTGGCGAACGCATCGGTGATCACCACCGAGGGACCGCCGGTCATGGCGATGAGCCCCATGCCGACGCCGCTCGTTCTTTTCGCAAAAAGTAACAATTTAATCACGTCAAGCAGTTCATCGAATGTCTCCACCGAAATGGCTCCGGCTTGCCGCGCCACGGCGTTCCACACCGTCGCCGGCACGGCGAGCGAACCGGTATGCGAGGCAACGGCGCGTTGACCAGGTTCAGAGTTACCGCCTTTCCAGATCACCACCGGCTTTTTCTTGGTCACTTCACGCAGTAAAGAAAAGAAGCGGCGCCCTTCACGCACGCCTTCAAGATACATGCCGATGATGCGGGTCTCGTCATCGGACGCCAAGTAATCAAGATAGTCGCTGGCGTCGAGGACTGCGGCGTTGCCGAAGCTCACCGCCTTGCTGATTTTTACACCGTGAAGTGGGGCGGCCAGACCAAACGTAATCGAGTGAGTGCCGCTTTGGCCAATGAAACCAACCGAACCGGCTTCGCCTGCTGGCAGTTCGGTATAATTCCGTAAGCCGATGCGAGGATGATAAATGCCCATGCAATTAGGCCCAAGTAACGCCATGTTGGCGGCGCGGGCGGTCTCCACGAGGGCTTGTTCGAGTCGCTTGCCTTCATCATCCGTTTCCGAAAACCCGGAAGTGAAAAACATTACGCCTCCCACTTTTTTATCGGCGCAGTCTTTGGCGATGCGGGGCGCGATCTGCCGGGGCACGGCCGTCATTACATAATCGATCTCTTCAGGAATCGCCGCCAAACTGGGGTAGTTGGGGACGCCCAACGCCTCGATGCCGGGCAGTTCGCGTTCGTCAATTTGTACAGAGTAGACTTTTCCAGTGAAGGAGCTCTGCCCGCGCAGCCACATGTAGTTGTTGGCGCGTTTGTCTCCGATCACCGCCACCGCTTTTGGATTGAAGGCGCGGTCGAGCTGCGCCCGCGTCGTCGGCGAAAGTGGACGTAGCTCGGTCCTTCCCCCCTCAGGATGCAATGCAATACGCGCATCCACTGCGACACAGCCATCGGCATAGGCAAAGATGGGGTTGAGGTCCAATTCTTTGATCTCGGGATGCGCTTCAGCCAAGGCGGAGACTTGCAGCAAGATGCGCTCAAGCGCCGCAAGATCCACCGCAGGCTGCCCCCGATGGCCCATGAGCAGGGGCAGGCTGCGAATCTCGCGGATCATGGCGCTCGCATCGCGCTGCGTCAGCGGAGCCAGCCGAAAAGCCACATCTTTCAGCACTTCCACGGCCACGCCGCCCAAGCCAAACATCAGGGTTGGACCGAACTGCGGATCGGTAGTAAGCCCCACGATGACCTCGACCCCAGCGTTGGCCATAGGCTGCACCGACACGCCGTCGAACACTGCCGTGGGCTCAGCTTGTCGCACCGAGGACATAATGGTGTCAAAGGCGACGCTCACCTCCTCAGCCGAGCGGAGATTGAGTCGCACCCCGCCGCTATCACTTTTGTGGACAACATCAGGAGAACAAATTTTCAAGACAACCGGAAAGCCTACCGCTTGCGCGAGAGCGACAGCCTCTGCGCGCGTCTGCGCGAGTTTCGCTGGCACAACGGCAATGCCAGCAGCGCCAAGCAGTGTCTTAGCTTCGACCTCGGTGAGCAGCAGGCGATTACGGGCACGTGCTTGTTGAATAATGGCGGTCGTCTCAGCATTCGGCATGATAATCTCCTTGAGCAGAGTGTGCTCATTTCATAGCCGAGCGCTGAAGTTTCAGCAATCGTCAGGAAAGCATCTTTGGACAGCCCGTCATTCCGGGCGAGTATGGCGAGACCCGGGGAATCCAGGAGACATCGCCGGAAGTCAATATGGAATCTTCCTGGATGCCAGCCTGCGCTGGCATGACGAACTCCGACGCCTCAAAATCAGTGTGGCGAACTACTAGCCTTTCGCTCTTACTTGCTGGCGCAACGTATCAATCTCTTTACGTAAGTCTTGCAACGGCCCAGCTAAAACACTTGCTACTGCTTCACTCACGAATTTTTCGATGTATTTCCCCTGCATGTCACACTCGATATTGACCTTACCTCCAGGTTTTCTCGCATGGAGGGTGGTGACTTCGTAAGTATGGGGAATGATCGCGCAGGTGAAAGACGTGGGCTGGCAACGAAAGACGGTAAGACTGACGCCATCTACCGCCACCGACCCTTTCTCGACCAGATAACGGCCAAGCTCTGCCGGAATCTCGAACGTGTACAAAAAAGAATCGCCCTCGGGTTGAATAGAAGATACACGACCAACACCATCCACGTGCCCAGAGACGATATGGCCCGAGAGACGATCGTTCATGCGCAGGGAACGTTCTAGATTGACGACATGACCAGGTTGCAATTCACCAAGATTCGTTCGACGCAAGGACTCAGCCGACACGTCAAAACTTAACTCGGTGTCGCCGATGGCCGTAACGGTCATGCAGGCGCCGTTGATACAAATACTTTCGCCAAGGCTCACTTCCGCCGTCGGCAGATTCGAGGAGAGTGTGAGTTTAGCGCCATCCACGGTCTGTTCGACCGTGATCATTGTTCCGATAGTTTCGACAATACCGCTAAACATAACTTCAGTCCTGAGTTCAAAGCCCTGAATCCTGGGTGGAGAGTATTGGGGATGCGCAGTTTTTTAGGAAAGTTTTTCCTCAGCACTCAGGACTCAGCACTGATTTACCCTGCGGCCTGCACGCTCGGTCGGTTCTTGAGTCGGCCCAGCCACGCATTGACGCGCGAGCAGCGGCTCGGGACTTCAACCTGCAGTGGACCAAAGAGCGGAGCCCAGGCGGCATAACCGATATCCGCCAGAGTAAACTCGCCGAGCAGATATTCATTGTTGCTCAGCTCCCGTTCCAAGCGCTCGAAACAAACAGTGATATCTTGTTTCGCTTTGGCGATGACATCGGGGTCAGTTTGACCCTTTGGTTTGAAGAAGACCTCGCCGACTAGAGCCGCAAAAGCACCGTCGTAGGGATTATCCGCATAATGCATGAGCACCCTGGCTCGCGCGCGTTGTCCTGGGTCCGCTGGCAGCAACGGTGGGGTCGGGTACTTGTCGTTCAGATATTCCATGATGATCGTTGATTCGTAGATCGCTTGGCCGTCGTCCTGCAACGCCGGTACTTTGCCATAGGGATTCACCGCCAGAAATTCCGGCTTCTTCTGCTCCCCTTTAGTGATGTCCACCGTCACTTTTTCGTACTGGAGTCCCTTTTCCGCCAGGACGACCCTCACCTTGCGCGCCCGCGGCGACATGGGGAAATCATAGAGTTTAAGCATGGACGCCTCCTCCTTATTTAGGAACGAGAAATGAAACGCTCGCAGTACATCACACGACTAGTCCTGCCGCAGCACTCCACGACGGATGAAACGCGCCAGCCATCCTTCGTTTTCCCGTTGCGCGAGTATTTCAAGTTCTCCACGGTCGAGCCACATGCCCTGACAGGAAGGACATTCCTCCACCGTCACGTCATGATGTTTGACAGTCGCGAGCTGGGTAGCGCATTTCGGGCAGTGCATAAGGGCCTGGGCCTGCACCGCTGTTTCCGGCGCGGAAGCTTGTTGTTTCAACTTTTCGAGCAGTTCTTTATCGCGCTGGGCGAAATAGCGGTCTTCCTCTGCTTTTTCTTTGTCTCGGAGTTTCGCGCCGAAACGATCTTTCTCATCCATGGTCCTTCTCCTTTGATGTAGCAGCCTGTGTTTTGCGATCACGGAGCTGCTGCCACTTGCGATGAACGTAAGCTTGCGCGCGCGCGGCCCAATGAAAATCTCGACTCAGGATGCCAAAACTCAACACAATCACCACAATGCCCGGACCCGGCACGCCTGGCAGACTCAGAAAGATGCCGACTCCCAATAACAGAAACCCGAAAATGATGCGGCACAGACGCCACAGCAAATGCCCAGTTGCACGAATCATAGATATAGTCTATCGCAAGAATCGCTGGAGCTTTTAGAGATCATCAAGAATTTTTCCGCTGCGAGCCTTCTCCACGGTCTCCTCGAACTGCGAGCCTAAATCCACGCCCATCTCTTTGGCGCGTTTTTTCGCCCACAAACCGACGTTGCGAGAATCCTTGTAGAACGATTCGTCACGCGGCGCCCTCGTGTCAAAATCTTGCAGACGAGCAGACTCGCCCTGATGATAGGCGAACCGCGAAAGTAAACGCGTCAACCTCCGTACTCCGCAGTACTTGCAGGGTGGGCGAGACTTGGCTTCACGCTGCGAAAGAAACAGCACACTCTGGTCTTTGCCGCACTCCTGACAGTGGTATTCATAGATCGGCATATACCTTTTTTTCCTATCATAGGGAATCGTCAAGCGCCACGAGAGGAAGAACGCAAAAACTGAAAGGAGACAAAAAAAAGGGCGCATACCCTGCGCCCTCAGCAAAAAAGAAAAATGGGAAGAGATCAGTTTAACTGCGCAGACAAGGCGGCAAAAGCAAACCGCGCCGGCAGATAACGAGGTTCGCTTGCTACCGCTTTGCCGAACTCACGGAGGGCGCCTAATTGATCGCCTTTGGCAAGGTGCAAACGCCCCAAATTCATGTGGGGATAGTGACGCGCTCCGTAACGCTTCGCGGTAATCGCGCGCTCTAACCACAGAGCAGCGTCATCAAGCTTCCCGAGTTGCATCAAATACGAACCGATATCATTATAGGGAGCGCCAAGATCTGGATCGAGAGCGATCGCATGTTTGCATTCTTCAATAGCGTCGTCATAGCGATGCAACGCGCCATAAATCCAGCCGAGGAACGTGTAGGCTTCCGCCGTGGGATGCACTTGGATGGATTCTTGATAGAGTCGAGACGCGTTGAGTAGATCGCCTTTCAGCTGCGCTTGGTAGGCTTCTCGAAACAACTCCGCCCCTTTTTCCTCACGGCTCACCGATTTTTCTTCACGATTAGAAGCAGACTCCATGTTTTTTGCTCCTCACAAACGAACTCTTAAAAAGACAACTTGTGTCGACCTTGGTAAATGTCAAGTTGTCAGCGTTGCTTTTTTCGTGAGAGGTAGAACATGCAAATAGAACGACAGCCCAGTGTAATAGAGAGGATAGTACAGAGAAAACAGCACGAGCCAGCCTGACGGAGCAGGAAACTGATAGAGCAACACGAACAGGACGCCAACCCATCCATAGCCGAGCACGTTGGTTACGTGTCGAAATTGCACCGTGCGCGAAGGATAAATGTAACGAATCGGCACGAAGACCGCGAGCGAAAGCGCACAAATGCACGCGCCGTTCTCCCAGGGCGGCAACCCGCCAAGATAGAGATAGAAGGCGATAATGTTCCAGTAAGAAGGAAACCCGGTAAAAAAGAAATCCGGCGTTTTCGCCGCAGCCTGACAAAATCCGTATCCACTGGCGAGCAGAGGACACGCCACAAAAAAGAGCGTTCCCGTTGATGGCAACAACTGCATCTGAAACAGAAAGACCACCGGAGCAATCACAAAAGTAAAATAATCAACTATGTCATCAAGTTTTGAGCCGTCGAACCAGGGCAAGACCTGTTTGATGTGCACGGCGCGTGCAAGCGCGCCATCGGTCGCGTCGATCAAAACCGCGATCAACATCCAAAGAAACGCCCGCCCTGCTTGCTTGTCGAACGCAGCCTGGAGCACGAGAAATCCCGCCACGGTGCCCGAAGCGGTGTACGCGTGCACCGCCCACGCCGCAACGTAGCGCCCCAGAGAAAAAGAAGGCGGAGCCTCGCTGTCCGTCTCAGCGAATGTTTTGCCGGCTGAGGGTCGGTTCATAAAGGATCTGGATGACGTTGCCGTCCGGGTCAGCAAAGTATAATGAGCGGCTACCGTCCCGATGGGTACGCGGCGGCCTGAGCATGGAAATTTTACGCTGCGTGAGCGCGGCGGCGGCGCGATCGACATCGTCCGCAGTTTCAACAATGAAGCCAAGGTGGTCTAGCCGCTGCCCAACATCTCCTGCTCTAGCGGCGGCTTTGTGAAGCGCGAGATTATCACAACCCGACGATAAGTAGGCGTTCTCCGCATCCGGCTGCCAGACAACCTGCATGCCGAAGAGAGACGTATAGAACTCGACGGAGACGGCGACATCAGCCACGTTCAGCGCCACATGCCGCAGACCATGCGTGGGAATGGCGGGAGCACCTGACATACATACACCACCCAAATAAACGGTGGCGTTATTGTGACAGAAGAAGGCGGAATCGCGCAAGCGCGGAGCACTCTCTTCCTCCTCGCGTCTTCAGCCTCTCGGTTACTCTTCAACAATCGACCGCAAGATCGAACGCCAACCGGGGGCCGTGAGGCGATCTTCCAAGCCGTACGGTTGGAGATCAGCGACCGTAATCATCCGCACCACTTTCCAGCCGCCGTCTCTCTCGTCGCCTTCTTCGCGTCGAGCAACAATGTTTTCGATCACCCCAGGAGGAAGGGAGAGGCTTTTTGCCAGGTGCTGCACATATTCTTCTTTACTTAGCAGAGACATAAAATAAAGAGTAAGGAATCAGGTCTTGCAATCACGCACTGCAACTCTATTTTTCTGTAGCTCCAGAGACCAAGACCGTCAAGAGTTGGAAGGCCGCCCTGACTCCGAGGGTTTTTCCTTCTTCACCTCGGTTCATACCTGCGAGTGCGTAGAGTCTTCCCCTACCCTATCTCGGCTCAACATGGTAATGCCATGAAAAAAAGGAGGACAGCATATGAGTAAATCAGCAACCGGCTCAGGAACCCGCCCGGCATCGAGTTCGTATAAGGAGGCCAATCCGCAATTATACGCCTTCCTCGACTGGATGGCTCAGCAAGATCCCGAGTACTCGCAAGCGTTCCAGAAATATACTGCGATTGCAACGGGAGAAGGGCAAGCGCTGCCGGTCAAATATCGCGAGATGGTGATGACAGCGATCCTCGTGTTCACGGGTCGTCGCGAAGGAGCCGAGGCCCATCTCAAGCGCGCCATCGAGCACGGCGCCACCAAACGCGAATTGTTTGAAGCCGGCCAAGCTGCCGGAGTGCCCGGCGGCGGAATTACCGTTGGGCTGTGGATGCAAATCCTCACGCAGTTGGATCGCGAGGGAGCCTTCAAGAACGGGTGAGCAGAAGACGGATCAAGGGTTAGGTCTTGCAATTCGACAGCGCTTTTCCTCCACCGCCCACTGGGCTCTAAAAATGTCTGAATGCAAGACCTAACCCTTAAAATCCACAGTGGATTGGTTAGAGGGTTAGTTTACTCTTAACATCAGTTAGTTCTCCCTTTTCGGAATTGATAGGTAGGAAGAGAAGAGGCTTTAATTTCCCGAAACGGGTTGTTCTCCTCAAGAAATTTTTCTGCTTTTGAGTCGTACTTCCAGGGAAACTGCATAAAGCACCAGTCGATGGCGAGCCATCCGCCTTTCTCAATAATGAAAGAGAGTCCTACACACTTACTAACTCTTTGGTCATATTTGTGAGCGTAGGTAAGACCTTTAAGTTCTTGCAATTTATGTTTTCTGAATTGTTCCACCAACGGGATAAACACGAACCCACAATCGGTCCTGGGAAAAACAGCACGATACGGTTGTGTAAATTGACTTGTTATGGCCTTTTCCATCGCTAAAGTAAATCTTTTCTTAAATACGCGTAACTCGTTCCTTTTAAGTTTTGCGAGTTCCGCGACTATACTGTAGTAATCTGTCGCATTATGCTCGGTCGTTATGCGCTCAGCAAATGCGTGAATTACATACGACATGTCCCATTCAGCTGTATCACGTTCTAGGGCTCTGAGGTGCTCAATACAGTTGGCGTGTGGCGCGGTATTGAGATCATCTGCGAGATACTGACCAACAAGCGCAGGTTCTGGAACCTCCAGTACCTTGTTTCCCCAACGTCCAATGAGTTCCTGCCGAAAAGCCAAATAGTTGTGCACCTCAGCCGGTGTAATCAAAGTCTTACAGATACCAAGATAGTCCACTGCTGAGATGAGATGAATAATACCAGCAGTTGAACTGAGGTGATATTTCAGGCGTCTACAGTCTGTCGGAAGCTTGTCAGAGGGAAAGTAAATAACCAATTTGTTAATGTCCGCCAACATTTTCATGCTCAACTCAAAGGAATCTCCTCTATGATTTGTCAGTTGAATTGGGCTGTAGTCTTTCAGATATGTTAGCGTGTTACGGATTTGTTTTGTTCCCTCTCTTCGGACCTTTCTCTCAAACCAGGTTGCTTCTTTCTCTGGCGTAGTATTCGCTGGGGTTTGTCTCTCTTTTATTTGGTAGATTAGGAGTTGATTGTCAAACCAGACGATATTGTCTGCAAGTTCCAACTCTTTTTGAGGCGTCGGATGAAAGAGGTTTTGAGAATATGTGAACTCTCTAAAAAAGAAGAGTTCATTCAGGCCAGCAATATCTTCTTCGAAACTCATTTTGCTCTAATTGACTGATTTTGTTGCGCGCCTTAACTTGGCAACAGACAGCTTTCTTCGTTCCTATTGACAGCAACATGTTGCCACCAATAGAGACAAGTTACTAGATCTGGCCATCGTCAACGTCCTACCGATAGCAACCTTGATACGAGCGTGCCCCGTTCGAGGCGTCCAAGAACAGAACCGAGCCAGGTCGCTCGCTCACCGACTCCACGCCAGCCACTTCTCAAATAACATCTTGACGCGCGGGGTCAGGCGGGTGCGGTTGTAGGCGTCGGCGGTTTTTTTGATGGCTTTGGCTTGGTGGGATAGAGATGAATCACAGTTGAGAGCGTTTTGAGGCCGAGCCCGCCGACCATCGCCAACATCAACTCTGAGCTCATCTCGCTAACGTGGCGCGCACGGAGAGAGGAATCCAAGGGTCAGGTCTTGCAACTCACATCATTTTTCCTTTCCTTTTCTGTCTCTACTCTCACTCGGGAGTTCATTAGTCCATGACGACAAAATTGCTTCGAAGACTTCATCATCCTTGGCAAACCGCGCCTCAGGTGACTCCAACCCAAGGGTGTAAATAATGTCTCCATAATTCTTCACGATCCTGAGCGACATGACCACGTCTTTCACCGTTGCCTCGACTTCCCCAGCTTTGCGATAGCGGACGGTGAGTCGTTCCGCTTGCAGATCTCCAAGCTGGGTCGAGACACGCTTGAGGACAAGCATTTCCGTCCCCTCTTGGAGCAAAGAATCGACGGCCTCCCGCAGGGCGTCTTCCGAGGAAACTCGATCCAAAGCCTTGTAGCCGCCATCTACCCAAAGATAGGCCTTGGGCTCTTTGGAGAGATCTATCCCGCAGCCATGATGAGGAGCAGGAGGAGGAGTGCTCAGACATTTCAGCCCAAGGGGAATGGTTACCGAATACAGAAAGTTCACGTTGGTATAGCGCCCCTCATGGACGACCTCACCTTCCGGCGGCAGCACTAGGCTGCTAGAGGACTCTGGGGGAGAAGCAGTGACCTTCACTGCACCCCACACCGAGAGTGATGCAATCGCTCTACATAATGTCCAGCGTGATAACCAACGTCTGTTCTTAACGTCCTCCACTGTCCCCGCTTTTCTGTCTCAAGCCATCACTGCTTCCGCAAAGAAGCCATGAGGCTTTCCTTGGCTGGCGTCTGTCGTTTGGTTTTAAGTATGAATATGTCAACTAAGTTTAATATTAAAATTGTAAAGATAAACTGGAGTCATTGCAGTAGTCTGAACCTCTGCCCTAGGGTGTATTCATACTTTAGGACAAACCCCTTGGGATCTATGTCTCCATATCCTGAGATTCTAATGAGAACTTTCTCCTCTCCACACCATTTGACTCCTTCGATATACACATGGTGGTTGCCAAAAAGATGTTTATTGTCCTGTAAGTAATACTTCATTTCTTTTTTGACATCAAAGAAATTCTCCTTGCCTTCCAGCAAAAAGATAAGACTATTTGTGAAATCACTGCCACCATGATCATTCACAAGTAAGGCAGTCCCCTTGGGAGACCACAAAACGTCGACGTAGCGTGCGTATGAATAAAGCTTTCTCTTTATCTCATTTTTTGTATTCTTGATGAAGAGCGTATGGCTTGGCTCTTCGTTCTCCGCGTCTACGTTGTATAGAACATGCTTCCTTCCAGGCGAGAAAAGTTCCGGTCGATCTCCGGGAAGACGAAAGAATACTTCCTCTGCTTCTATAGAAGTCGACCACAGAGGCGTCAAAAGGCCAATACTTATTAGGATAAGTATATTTTTATGAACAGTTGTCATCGCAAATCTCCACTTCCCTCCATTGTTTCCCCCATTTTTTTGCTTCCTCACTCGTCGGCAGCCAAATATCAAGCCATTCATCAGGAGCAACATTGTGATGAGCCGAATCCCAACCTGCCCCAGTGTCGTGAATTGCTCCTTCATAAACAACAGCACCGCCCGCACCCAATACTTTCACCTGAGTTCCGTAAGGATAAGGCTTAGGATCTGTGTTTGCTTCGGCTACCGTTCCTTCTCCAACACTTCCTGGATTACCTCCTTCAGTTTGAGGCTTGTAATAGTTCCAATCACTTCCAGGCCCAGTGCCAGTATAAGAGGTGATCAACATGCGTTTTTTCTTACATCTAAGACCATCTAGATCAAAGAAGTTCACCGGATCATTCACCACATATCCATACAGGTTCGTGTCACCGCCGTTGAACAGAATCGGGTCCTTGACGGTCCAGCGCCCGGTTTCGGCATCATAGTCCCGGGCTCCGAAACGAGTCAGTTTGGTGTGCTGATCGTAGAATCCGCCTGCAAACCCGAAAGGCTGGAAGCCGGGGCTCGTGTCAAACAGAACATTACCGAACTCGTCGTAGTCCACGCGCTGCGCAATGACGCCCGTGGTAGTGTTGATCACTAACCTCGGACTTCCCAGATGATCGGAAATTATGCGATACGTCACGCCATCTCTCACCATATAATCCGGAACGTTGACTTTGCTGCCATAGACGAAGCGCGAGACTACTGCCCCGTTCCCGTCCAATTCCGCAACGACGCGTAACTGCCCATCATAGAGGAAGCCCTGCACGAGGAGCCCACTGACTTTCTTGCCGATGCGCCGATTCTGTCCGTCCACAAGATAGTCAATCTGTGTGCTGTCAGGAAGCGCGACGTGCAGGAGGTTGCCAAGCTCGTCGTAGTCATAAGTGGTTGTTTGTCCGCCCACCGTTTTGGTGAGTAACTCGCCGTTGGCGGTGTACGCGTACACCGCATTGCCATAGGTCAGGAGGCGATCCTGGGCGTCATAGACAGGCGCGGCACTCAAACCCAGGGCGCTGAGTCGGTTGCCGTTGCTGTCGTAGGTATAGCTCGCAACTGTCGCGCCATTCCGTTTGCCCTCAGTCAAACGACCCGCCGTATCGTAAGCGTATGCATAGGTTGTAGTCAGACCTTGAATCGTCTCGGTTTGCTGCGTGATGCGACCCAGATTATCTCGCGTGTACTGCTCCGACAACATTGGCGTGGCCCCAACACTTGCTTGATACGTAGCGGCTTCGCCGAAACTGTTATACGTCATCAAGTCTGTAATATTGCCAAGCCCTGTGCTAGTCAGCAGACCGTTTTGGGGATCACGAGCGATCGTCATACCGCCGGCCCCGATGAGCAGACCATCATTGTCATATTGGAAGGCGACGGCATTGGCCCCGTTTACCTGGGTCGCAGCAAGCCGGAAGTTATTGTCGTACGTATGGGTGACACTGCCTGTGATCACGCCCGTCCAGGTCACGCCGGTAAGCAACGAACCGTCATAGCTGTACGCCAAGGCGCCGCCATCAGGTGCGGTGATCGTCTGCAGCTTGCCAGTGGTGGTGTCGTAAGCGTACAAGCTCTGTCCGCGGGCAATCGTTTGCGTGCTCACTCGTCCGGCACTATCGTAATCTAACACGACTGCTTTTCCATCTGGACGAGTAACCTGCGTGGGTTGCCGGTCGGCATTGTAAGTATAAACTGTCTGGTGAGTCCCACTGTTTAGTACACTGGGCGGCGTGTACTGGTTCTGCAAATCGATCGGCGTGTAATCAAAGACGTGCGCCGGCTGTCCCGGCGGTGTGATCGAAGTTATGTTGCCATTAGCGTCGTAGGTGTACTGAATCTCGCGGCCATCGGGCAGCGTCTGACGAATCACCCGGCCAGTCGCGTCACGTAAGAAACTCAGGCTGCGTGAGAGTGGGTCAGTAATCGAGGCCAGGTGGCCTTGCGCATCGTAAGTGAAGTCCACGGTGCGTGCGCCCTGCGTCATGCCGCTCACGTGGCCACGGGCATCATACCCAAGGGAAAGGGCGGCTACCCCTGGGATCTGCAGTCCAGTCATCTGTCCGCTTGTGTTTATAGTGGCGACAGTTTGACGACCCTCAGGGGTGAGATTGGTGACCGTCTTCGTCGCGGCATCAAAAGCCTTGGTATAGGTGCGCCCATTGAAGGTAGTCGTGTCAGTCTGAGTGCTCAAAGAAAACGGATTGTGCAGGTCAGCCAAGGTGAATGTGCGCGCGTGAGTGAGAGTGGAAGTCAGACCGCTTGGGCTTGTCACCGTCAGTGGGCTCGCTATAGGAACTTGCATACCGAAACGTGGGTCGGGAGTTTGTGTAAGAGCGTGCACCATGCCATCAGTCATGTGGAACACTCGACTGCCGTCGGTCCCGATGTACATTTCACTTTTTGTTCCGTTCGCAAACGTTACTTGCCGATGTCGATCGTCAGTCACAAATTGTTCCGTCTTATAGCCTGTCGTACGGCCAAGGGCTGTCGTCCGCGCCACTTCCCATCCATCGGCCACTTCGGTTCGAGTCAACGCCTGGAAACCACCCGCCGGGTCCTCATCCCGCACTAAGCGTCCTCGGCCATCGTAGGAAAAGCGATAGCTGTGTCCCCGTGGCGTTTTCATCTCGGTGAGCAAGCCGTCAGGAGAGTAGGCTAACCTGGTCGCCTCGCCAGCAGGATTCGTGATACTCGCCGTGTAACCGTTTGCATCCAACCCAATCATGGTCTGCTGCCCATAAGGGCTCACGATGGCGGTGGGGCTGCCATTGGCCCCACGCTCGATTGTGGTTGCGTTACCGTAGGCATCGGCGATCTGCGTCAAGTATCCTGCCGGGTTGTAGGAAAACTGGTAGCGCACTGCCCCGGTGAGCGCCTCTAAGGTGCGCAAGTGGCGACCGGTGCTGTCAAAAACATAAATCTCGCTCCCGTCGTCTGAAGCAACGTGAATGTCATTGTAGGAAAACCCAGGGAGAGGCGTCGTCTCGATGCGACGGATACGATTATTTCCAGTGTCAGCAATGTAGAGGCCCCCGTCAGGGCTCACCGCGACATGCTGCGGTGCGCTGAGTCTTGCTGCATTAGCCGGGCCAGCATCGCCAACAAATGGAGCGGGAATTCCCTTCCCGGCGATGGTAATGATAATTCCATCCGGGCTTACACTCCGGATGCGACCAAGACTACCAGAGAGAGGGTGTCCGTCGTCAGAGTAGTTAAGGACCTCAACAATGTATAAACTCCCGTCAGACCCTACCCCTACTCCTACTGGCGCTTGCAGTGGCGCCGCAGTGGCGAGGCCGCCATCGCCATCTAACGTATGGTTGCCGTTGAATCCAAACTTACCGTTGCCGGCGACAGTCGAGATGATTCCATCCGGCCCCACGCGGCGAATGCGACCGGAAAGCCAGTCCGCAATATACAGGCTGCCATCCGGCCCTACCGCTACATCAACTGGAATCATGAATTGGGCTTGGGTGGCAGGGCCGCCATCCCCGCCATCACCAAAGGCCCCAGTGCCCGCTACGGTCGTGATGATTCCATCGGGAGCAACGCGGCGGACAACCGCACTGCCGGATTCCGGTTGGACAATATAAAGACTCCCGTCCGGTCCGATTGCAATACTTTGCGGAAAATCCAACTGTGCTTGTGTAGCCGGACCGCCGTCCCCGCTATACCCTTCTGTTCCATTCCCGGCCACGGTCGTGATGATCCCGTCCGGAGCGACTCGCCGAACGCGAAACTGGTAGACATCGACAATATAAAGACTACCGTCCGACCCCACCGCCACATTCTCCGCAGACTCTAATTGCGCTTGCGTGGCTGGCCCGCCATCTCCACTCGAACCAGGAGTACCATTCCCGGCCACAGTAGTAATGGTCCCGTCGGGAGCAATCCGCCGTACACGGGTATCCTCGGCAGAGTACACGCTTCCATCGGGCCCCACGGCGACCCCAATGGGAGCAGCAATCTGCGCCTGGACAGCCGGACCACCATCTCCGCTAAAGCCATAAGTGCCAGTCCCCGCCGCCGTAGCAATGACTGGCAGTTCACTTGCCCCCCGGTTATGACCATCCCCGAAATGGAGTCGTCGGCTCTGGGGGTCATAAGCGTGATGGACATTGAAATCCCAACCTCCGGGACTTTGTGCAAAGGCATTCCACCATCCCACTGAGCTGGACCAGTCGGCCCAAAGGATAGTCTCTGGGCGCGTCGAGAAGATACCGGAGACTCTAAAGCCTGAAGCTGCCGCAAAGGACATCTGAAGTGAAAGCTGGGGCGGTTCCATGTAGATACCGTCGTAAACGAAGCCCACGTGTATCGCAACGCGTTGCTCCCCCTGGAGCATACGACCATAGGCGTCCTTTCCGTCCCAACTAAACGTAGTAGACTGGTTTGGAGTGGCGGCAAAATGTTGGATAAACTGTCGTCCCGCCACCTCGACCTTCAGCTCGATGCGCTTGAGACTCGCCGGAAGGGCAGCCCCACTTAAGGGAATCTCTATCACAGATTCAGGGCCGCGTCCTGGGACGCGATCGCTCTGGTAGTGCAAACGAAATGGCGAGCCAGTAATGTCTACTGCTTCACCCAAAGTTTGGTTCTCACAACCAATAATCGAACCGTTCACTTTGCACGACTCATCTTCGGGTTTCCGTCGCTTAGGTTTCGCGTTCGGGGTTATGGCGTCTGAAGGATATCCATAGGGCCAGTTGCAGTCCCAGGTCGAGAAGTGCGTGAGTGACACCCGCCACAAGCTCTTCCCTGGAGCATACAGCGAGGCGAGTTGTTGGCGCTCGGCATCTGAGATGCCTAACTCGTTTAACGTCGCGCTCCCATCGGCGATGTTATCTCCCGTGGCGTCGATATCAGCGAAACCGTCGGTGACACTCACAATTTTGACCACGCGCCCGTCTCTCTGTGGAATCCACACCCCACGATCATTATCAAAATAGCCGACTGGCGCCGCTCCACCGATGCGAAAGCTGAGAAAATTGTCTACATAAAAGACAACCGGCTGATTAAAGACGACGTCTTTTCCGGCGATCTTTCGCCCGCCAGCAACCACTTCATCCACGCCCAGCTCCACGGCATAGGTGTACGCGCTAGTCGGCGGTAAAGTGGCGGGCATGGCCTTGGGCCCATTGGCTCCTACGGTATACTCCGTCAAACGTACGTTCAGCGTCGAGAGCGACTGCATTGTACCGTCAGGTAGGAACATCTGCGCCTGGGTCCCTCGGGGAAAAAACACGGTCGCCTGACGAACGCCATCATTATCCGCCACCACACTGCCGCGTGCGACTTGGATCGGAGCAGGATCGGAAAGGTCAACGGTTGTAACCTGGGGATCGCGCGTGATGAGCATAACCTCGGGCAGAAACGCATAGTCCCGCCACGGAGTGTTCACCTGCCGTTGCACAGGAAGATAGCCCGCTTTGATGTAGGTAATCGTGAGCAAGCCTCCACCGTTCACCGCTAAGTCGAACATGCCGTCCGCGCGACTCAACGTCTGTCCAAACTCGGAGTGATTAAGAATACCAATCGTCACTCCCGCCAATGGAGAGCCGTCATGATCTAACACCTTCCCACGTAGAACCGCTACGCGACGCGCGTCGATCACACCTTCGGCAACGCCAGTCTGAATCGGATTGCTCCCGGTATAGAGAAAAGCCGTTGCCGCAGCGATATCTGAAGCGACCGTGAGGTCGAGGGGCGGCGCAACTGTAGTAGGGTTGGGCGGCGTCCCTTCACTCGGTGCAGCTACTCGAACAGGCGCGTTCGCCGTAGCGCTGGCGCGTCCATCGAAAACCGTTATTGTCGCGGTATAAGCGCCAGCCGTTTGATAGGTATGCGTTTGCGTCGCCGCCCCGGTTGCACTTGTCCCATCGCCGAAAGCCCACGCGTACATGAGCGCATCACCGTCAGGATCACTAGCGGTAGCCGTAAACGTCACTGAAAGTGGAACAACGCCGGAGACTGGACTCCCCTGGACACTCACCGTCGGAGGATGGTTCACCGCCGTCGCGGTAATCGTCACCGTTGCAGAGGCGCTCCCGCCCTTATTGTCACTGACTACAAGTCGAGCGATATAGACGCCTGTAACATCTGTCGTCAAAGAAGGGCGCACCGTGGCAGCGCCGGCCAGCACCGCCGCGCTCCCGGCTGGTTTGGCGCTCAAGGTCCATTGGTACGAAAGCGGGTCGCCATCGGGATCGCTCGACCCGCCACCGTCCAATACGATCGTTTGGCCAGTCTCAACTGTCTGGTCCACACCCGCATTCGCCACCGGCGCATGATTGGTCGGCGTTACTACAGCCATCACTGTCAGTGTGGTCGTATCGGGATCGCTATCGATATGATTGTCATTGACAATCAGTTGAATCACGTACACGCCAGCCACATCAGGAATGAAGGTTGGATTGATGACGGCTTCGTCAGACAAGGCAGCCGTGCTATTCTCCGGTCGAGCCGCAATCGACCAAAAGTACGTCAATGGATCGCCATCCGCATCTGTCGAAGCGCTGGCGTTAAGGTGCACCAGTTCACTGACAAACACGTCTAGATCCGCTCCCGCATTCGCCACCGGTTTACTGTTCAACGTCGTAATCGTGACTGTTACCGGTTCGCTTTCGAGGTATCCATCGTTAACAATGAGCTGCGCGACGTAGGTTCCGGGTTTGTCCAGCACGAAACTGCTAGTGACGGCCAGAGGAGTCGCTAACGCCGCCGAGCTCCCCACCGGCTTACTGACCAGACTCCACTGATAGACCAGCATATCGCCATCCACATCACTGGATGCACTACCACTGAGTACGATGGTGTGCCCTACGAATCCATGCTGAGCCGGACCTGGGCTGGCGATCGGTCTGGAATTGGTAGTGCTGATCGTCACCGTTGCGGCAGTGCTGTCGACGTGGCCGTCGTTCACAAACAGTTGAGCAGTGTAGAATCCAGGCTTGTCAATAACAAAAACAGGAAAGACAGCCGTAGGGTCAGAGAGACTTGCGATGCTGCCCGCCGGTTTAGCAATCAGGCTCCAAGTATACGATAACAAATCGCCATCAACATCTGAGGAAGCGCTACCATCAAGCGTAATCGTAGCGCCAACGGTCCCGTTCTGATCGGCGCCCGCATCCGCCACGGGTTTGGAGTTGAGCGTGCTGACCGTTATCGTAGCCGGGTCACTGCTGACCATTCCATCGTTGACAATCAGTTGGATAACGTAAGTCCCTGACTTATCGATCACAAAACTCGGAGAAAGAAGCGTCGGATTCCTCAGTACCACGGTACTGCCGACCGGCTGATTAAGCATACTCCACTGATAGGTTAATGGGTTGCCATCGACATCCGAGGAGTTACCGCCATCCAGCGTGATCGTGGTTCCTACTGGTGCGCTCTGATCGGGGCCTGCATTCGCCACCGGCTTGGAGTTGAGAGTACTGATAATGGCGGAATCCGGCGCGCTATTCGCTAGCCCGTCATTAACGATGAGTTGCGCCACGTAGTTGCCCGCTTTATCCAGTTTGAGGCTGGTCTGCGGCGTGGTGGAATTCTGGAGAGCCGTCGCGCTACCCGTGGGGGTCGTGACCAAACTCCACTTATAGGTCAAAGGATTCCCATCGACGTCGTTTGAGCCGCTGCCATCAAGAGTAATCGTCGCCCCAACATAACCATTCTGATCAGGTCCGGCGTTGGCCACTGGCGGACTGTTGAGCGTATTAATCGTCACCGTATCCGGCGTGCTATTGGCCGTGCCATCATTGACGATGAGTTGCACGACGTACATCCCAAACACGTCCACCGTTAGGGTCGGAGTCACCGTAGCAGAGTTGGCTAAGACAGCGGTGCTGCCAGCTGGGGCGGACATGATGCTCCAATGGTAGGTCAGCGAGTTGCCATCAACATCGGACGAAGCTGAACCATCAAGAACCATTGTGAGCCCGACTCGTCCCGTCTGATCAGGTCCAGCATTCGCAACCGGCGCACTGTTCACGGTAGAGATCACAACAGTGTCACTACTGCTGAGACTTCCATCACTCACAGTGAGCTCTACGGTATAAGAACCAGATTTGTCGATCGTCAAAAAAGGCGTCGCGGTCGTCGCATTGGCCAAGGTCGCCGTACTGCCGCTTGGCTTTCCTATCATGACCCACTGGAACGTGAGCCTCGTCCCATCAGGATCGCTCGATGCTGTCCCATCTAATTGCACAGTCAGGCCGACAGGCGTCGTTTGGTCAGCGCCAGCGTTCGCGGTTGGTGGATGGTTCACGGGGGCACACTCATCAGGATCATCAATCATACCATCGCAGTCTTCATCCACTTGGTTACCGCAGATTTCTCTGGTTTTGACGCGAAAGGCGATGCTGCCAATCTGACCGCCGGGATTGGTTGCCGTCACAGTGGTGACGCCACTCGGCGCCACAGTTGGAATCCTGAAGGTGGCGCGATTACCAGAGGTGCTCAACAATGGAGCAAGGACATCACCGACACGAACCTGCAGATTTTGCGCGCCAAAACCGTTGCCTGTGATAGTGACCGAATCGCCAGGACCGGCGCATGAGGGTTCAATGGTGAAGATACGAGAAGCGTTGACAGCCCAGACCCCTTGCTGAAAGAACTGCCCGACGATAATGACTATTCCCAACAGGCACGGAAGCCTACGGAAGAAAAGGACAAGACCGACAGCAACCCGAGCAACCAGAGAAGGGAGGAAAGTAGATGCAGACATGGTGGTCCTTTCTCGCAACGACATGAGACACGCTTCATGAGCACTGGCGGAGAGGGAATCAACCTTGAGACAATGCGCTTCTAACGCCTCATTCCCATCGGTCCAGCGCTACGAGCAGGACACTAATAATACATTTTTAGTATTTATTCAAGGAGAATAATACTTAAAATTGACGCATCGAGTTTTTGCGTTCGGTAGTGCTTTTCCCCTACCCGACTCAACGACTCCACACCAACCACTTCTCAAATAACGCCTTGACGCGTGGGGTCAGGCGGGTGCGATTGTAGGCGTCGGCTGTTTTTTTGATAGCCTCGGCTTGGGTGGGATAGGGATGGATCACGGTCGCGAGCGTCTTGAGGCCGAGCCCGCCGACCATCGCCAACGTCAACTCGGAAATCATCTCTCCGGCATGGCGCGCGACAATCGTCGCTCCCACAATTTTGTCGCTGCCTTTGCGTACGTGCACTTTGACAAAGCCTTCCGCTTCACCATCGAGAAGGGCTCGGTCTACACTGTGAAGCTCTTGGACAAAGGTTTGCACCTCTATCCCCCGCGCCTCAGCTTCTTTTTCATACAGCCCAACGTGGGCGATCTCGGGGTCGGTGTAGGTGCACCATGGCACGGTAAGCGCGCTGGCTTTGGCGCGTCCCATGAACAGTGTGTTTTGAATGACAATACGCGCTAGCGCATCAGCCATGTGGGTAAACTTAAACGAGGAGCAAATATCGCCAGCCGCATAAATGCGTGGGTTCGTGGTCTGCAAGCGATCGTTGACGGTGACGCCGGTTTTGTCGTATTGCACGTTCACCGCTTCAAGATTAAGACCTTCGACATTCGGGGCGCGCCCAACGCCGATTAAAATGGCGTCGACAGTCAATGTGGTCGTGGCGCCATTCTGTTCGACGGTCAACACTTTCTCCGCCTCTTGAGGAGTCACGTTGCGAATAGCGCAGCCCAGCACGAGCTGCACTCCGTCGTACACTAAGGCTTGCTGGACACGGGTTGCGGCATCTTGATCTTCGCGAATAAGAATCTGCGGAGCAACTTCTAGCAGCGTAACTTGAGCGCCGAAGCGCGCGAATGCTTGTGCAAGCTCACAGCCGATGGGACCAGCGCCAATCACGGCCAGACGCCGCGGCAACTCCGTGAGCGTGAAGACGGTCTCGTTTGTCAAGAAACCTGCTTCAGCGAGCCCTGGAATCGGCAACGCCGTCGCCCGCGCTCCAGTAGCGATGACAGCTTTACGAAAACGCAGGATTTTACTGCCAACTTCGACCGTGTCAGCGCCAGTGAAGCGGCCTTCACCCAGAAAGACATCAACGCCCAAACCGCGAAAACGCTGGGCGGAGTCGTTGCCGCTCATCTCAGCGCGTAGGCGGCGCATCCTTTCCATCACCGCCGGGAAATTCACCATTATTCCCGGCGGAACCTCTACTCCGTAGCGATGCGCCTCACGCACGTCGGCAAACGCACGCGCTGCACGAATCAGCGCCTTAGAGGGCACGCAACCGACGTTCAGGCAGTCTCCCCCCATCAATTCTTTTTCGACCAGCGCCACCTTGGCTCCGAGCCCCGCCGCGCCCGCCGCAGTGACAAGACCAGCCGTCCCCGCGCCAATCACCACCAGGTTGTAGCGGGGCGCGGGTTCAGGATTCACCCAGCCTGTTGGATGGACATTGTGAAGAAGAATCTGATCGTGGGCGTCGTCTTGTCTCACCTGGACGCTATCGAACATGGGCAGGCCTCGTACAAACGGCATGGCATTAGAAAAGAAAACTCAGCATTCAGATGTCCCGTTGAGATGGACGTTTCACGTCGCAGCCGCTGCCGTCAGGGCGCCGCCGCATGAGCTGCCGGCCCCGGCTGTGCATCCGTAACAGTGGGAACCAGTGAGAATCTCGCGTTGCTCTAACTGGCGCACGAGTTCCGCCGCCGGATGCTCGCCCAAGCGGAACGGTTTGCCGTTGCCCAACCGCATATCGAGCATCTGGTTAAAGTCGCAGTCGTAGAGAAAGCCATCCCAGGATACGCTAACGAGACGGCGGCACATCAAGCCGTCGAGTGTGGCGGGATTAAACGCGGTCGCCAGCAGCTCCAAATAAGCAGCAAACTTGCCCTCACGTTCCAAACTATGAGCAAAGCGCGCAATCGGCATATTTGTCAATGTATACAAATGATTAACATGTAGACCAAAGCGCTCTTCCAGTTCACGTTTGTAGTCGGCTTCAAGCTGGGGCTGAGGAGGCGGTAAGAAAGCGCCCACAGGGTTGTAGACTAAGTTCAGCACAAGACCGGATCCCTCCAAGCCGTATCCCAGCGCATTGAAACGACGCAGCGCCTCGATCGACTTCTCGTACACCCCCTGGCCGCGCTGCTTCGTGACATTTTCTTTTGAGTAACAGGGGAGGCTCGCCACCACTTCCACCTGATGACTCGCCAAGAATTCGGGAAGGTCTTCCTGGCCAGGCTCGAACAAAACGGTAAGATTACAGCGGTCCATCGCCTGGCGACCATCTTGCCGGACCTGTTCAACCAAGAAGCGAAATGAGGGGTTGAGTTCCGGAGCGCCGCCCGTGATATCCACCGTCCGCGCCTCACTCGCACGCACAAACTCCAGCGCCAATTCGGCGGTCTGCCGGGACATCATCTCCGTGCGCTTCGGCCCGGCTTCTACATGACAGTGTAGACACGCTTGATTACACAATTTCCCGACGTTGATTTGCACGGTCTCAATGGCGGTCCGCCGCAATGCAATGCCCAGCTCCCGCAAGTGCGCGCCGAACGATGGTGATGTTGCTTGCAACATGTTGACTCTTCCTTCCACCTCGGTTTTCTGTCCCGCGCAGTTACTCTATCCTTATTTCCGTAGGTATTCGAGGCTCTCTTTCATGACTTTGCATAAACGCGAACACGCGCAAAAAATTCTTTTCGCCGGCAGGCGGAGAAGACTACAATCTCTCGCAAAATCGTGAGGCTGCGAAACCCGAAACCTCCCTTGATTTTCGCTTTTTATTCTCCTATAAATAGACCTTCAGCCGTTAAGGGAGGATGTTGTGTCGACAACCAACGTCATACGAAAACTCACGGCTATCTTTAGCGCTGATGTCAAGGGATACAGTCGTCTCATGGGGGACGATGAAGTCGCAACGATTCACACCTTGGCGTCGTATCGCGAACTCATGACAACCAACATTGAGCAGAGCCGAGGACGAGTGATCGACTCGCCTGGCGATAATCTGCTCGCGGAATTCGCCAGTGTGGTGGACGCCGTCCAGTGCGCGGTGGACATTCAACAAGCGCTGCAAGAGCGAAACGCCGAGTTGCCGCCTGCACGGCGGATGGAATTTCGCATTGGCATTAATGTCGGCGATGTCATCGTCGAAGGAGAGCGCATCTACGGCGACGGCGTGAATATCGCCGCCCGGTTGGAAAGCCTGGCGGAAGGCGGCGGCATCTGCATTTCCGGCGTTGTCCACGACCAAGTCGAGAATAAATTGCCGTTCACGTATGTCGACATGGGCGAACAAGCGGTCAAGAATATCGCCAGGCCGGTGCGCGTGTTCCGCGTGGTGATGGCTCCCGAATCGCCCACACAGGAGCTGGCGCCGCCATCCCCGCCGCCGGTGCAAACGCTGACCTTGCCCAGTAAACCGTCAATTGCCGTGTTACCGTTTCTCAATCTCAGCGGCGATACCGAGCAGGAGTATTTTAGTGACGGCATCACCGAAGACCTCATCACCGATCTTTCAAAATTGTCGGGGCTCTTCGTTATTTCCCGCAATTCGGTCTTTCTCTATAAAGGGCAAGCCATACGGCCCGAACAAGTGAGCGTCGACTTAGGCGTGCGGTACGTGCTCGAAGGCAGCGTTCGCAAGGTGGGCAACCGCGTGCGCATCACCGCCCAATTAATTGACGCTACGACCGGCTACCACCTGTGGGCGGAGCGCTACGATCGAGAACTCCAAGACATTTTCGCGGTACAAGACGAAGTAACGCAAAAAATCGTCTCCGCCCTCCGCGTCCAACTCACCCCAGGAGAGCAAGGGCGCCTCAAACGTCCGCCGACCACAAATTTGGAAGCGTACGATTATTTTCTGCGCGGGCTAGAGTATCGCTCCCAGCGCACGCGTGAATCCAATCTGCAAGCGCGGCAAATGTTTGAACAGGCCATTACTCTTGATCCGCAGTTCGCCGTCGCCCACGCACTGTTGGGACTCACCTACCTGACGGAAATCGCCAGTCAATGGACGCAAGATCCGCAAGCAGTCGATCATCTCTTACAAATCGCCCAGCACGCTGTCTCCCTCGATGACACACAACCGGCAGCCCATGAAACGCTAGCCTATGCTCATCTCGCTAAGAAACAGCACGACCAAGCGCTCGCCGCCGCTGAACGTGCAGTAACGCTCGACCCCAATTCCGCCGACGCCAACCAAACCTTAGGAGATGTGTTCAACTTCGCGGGTCGCGGCCAAGAAGCAACGGTACAAATCGAGAAGGCGATGCGCCTCAACCCGCAATATCCGGTGACGTATCTCTGGTCTCTGGGACAAGCCTATCGTCTCGTTGGTAAATATGAGGAAGCGCTGGCCGTGTTACAACGCGCAGTAGTGCGTAACCCTAATTATCTCGCAGCTCAGACGCTTCTCACTGTCACGCTTCAAGAACTAGGACGCAACGCAGAGGCGCGCGCCGCCGCCGCAGAGGTCCTGCGCATCAACCCCCACTTCTCCCTCGACGTCATCAGACAGCTCATGCCGATCAAAGATCCAGAGGCGCTCACCCTGTATGTGTCCGCGCTGGAAGCTGCGGGCTTGCATTAACGCAAGAGGTTCTCCTCGCCTTCTTGCTATTCGAGTGGTTGGCCGATGGCTTTTTCCACGCTCGCCTGCGCCGTTTTGTAGTCGTAAAAGGCTTTGATCGTATTCGCTTGCGCCGAGGTCAGCGACACCTGTGCATCGGTCAACTCAATGATATTGCCCACGCCGGCGGCGTAACGTCCTTCAGCTAAGTCAAGATTTTCGCGCGCCTGCACGAGGGTCTGTTCACTGACCCGAATACTCTCCTCCGCTTGCTGAAGATTCAGCAAGCCTTGCCGGACTTCTAGTTGCACTTGTTGACGGATATTCTCGACTTGCGCTTGAAGATTTCGCGTGGTCGCCTGCGCCTCGCCCACTTGCGCAACTGTCAAGATATCATCGAATAGAGGCATGGTCAGCGTGACACCCCACAACCAGCCTCGTTGCAGCGGATATTCCCGCCCGGTCCAGTTGTATTGCGCCGTGCCGGAAATCGAAGGGAGATGTTGCTTTTGTAAAGCGGCAACATGCTCTGCCGCCGCACGTTGCTGCGCGCTGAGGCTGTGGAGTTCCGGACGACGGGTGTATGCCTGCCGAAGCACTGCTTCAGCATCCAGCGCGGGGGCGCGGCGATCGCTCACTTCCACAAGCATGGCCCGCAGAGGTTCGGTTTGTCCCATGGCCGTACGCAGGGTCTCGTAGCCTAGCGACACGTTATTGCGGGCGGTCACGCGATTCAGTTCTGCATTGGACACTTGCACCTGCGCCTGCGTGACATCGAACCGAGGGGCTACCCCCACCTCGAACCGAGCTTGAGCTTCTTCGAGATGCTTCTGATTCTGGCGCACCGTTTCGTCCGCCACTTGCAATAGGCGTTGCGCGGAGAAGAGCCCATAATACGCTTGCTTGGTGTTGAAGATAACGGTTTGTTTGGTGGTCTCCAAATCCGCCGCGCTGGCGTCCGCAGAAGCCGCAGCGGACCGAATCGCGTTGAGCGTGCCGCCAAAATCAAAGAGCAACTGGGTCATAGACACATTCATCGAGTTAAAATTGAAGAGCTGGGAGGTGCTGCGTTGGGTGATCCCAGGAATGCCCCCCACTTGTACGCCGCCCACTGCCGAGGTGAGAGGGCGCTCTTGGCGCGAGTAGGTGTACGCATATCTTCCCTGCGGCAAATACCCGGCCACTTGTTGTTGCACCCGTTGTTGAGCCGCTTCGATAGTGGCTTGCCCGATATGGATCGTCGGATGATTATGTAAAGCAGTATCAATCGCTTCCTGCAAGGTCAGCGGCGGGGCTTGAGCAGGATCCTCCTGTGCGTGAGCGTGAACAACAAACACGACGAAAAAAGCAACGAGATAGACCACAGGCCGCATAACGCTCCTTCCGGAAGAAAATGCGCCTCCATTGTTCCTCATCCTCCGGCGAGAGGCTATGGCGCTGTAAGAGAAAGACGCGCCAAAAAAGAAACGGATGAAGAGAGAGGAGAGAGCTCGTTTCCTCTCCTTCATCGACCCGCCAACGCGGCGTCGCTACGGCGTATGTTCCAGCGCCCAGAGAGTCATCTCAATCGTCTGTTCCTCACTCCACACACCGGTGTCGATCAGGAGATTGTAGAAATGCGGGTCCCGCCAGTCCGCGTGATAAAACGCATGGACATAGTCGGAGCGTATTTTGTCCATTCCTGTGATTCTGTGCTCGGCGGCGGAGTGCCCGAGACTCTCTGTCTGCATGATCCGTTCGATCCGCACGGGTAAAGGGGCAAAGAGGAACACATGCACGGCCGTGGGGTGTTTCGCCAGGATGTGGTTGCCGGCGCGGCCCACGATCACGGCGCGCCCTTCTTTCCCCACCTCTTCGACAATGCCTTTGGTCATACGCACGAGCTGGGCGTCGTTGAGCCAGAGCGGAGGCGGCACTTCATACGCTGATTCAAACCCGCCCATGCCAAACAACCCGACCATCCGCTCGATAAACGAATCGACTCGTTCATCTTTCGCTTCGAGGTATTCTTCCGACACTTTGTACTGTGAAGCGATCGTGCGAACAATTTCTTTCTCCCACACCGACCAGCCTAGACGACGGCCCAGTTCGCGGGCGATGCGGCTGCCGCCGCTGCCATATTGGTGAGAGATCGTCAACATGTTGGCTTGAGAGCGCATAAGCACCTCCTTTATCGCAGCCGTTCGTGATCAGCTATAGGTGGCTCACCCTACGACAAAACGCAGCGCGGTTCAAATTTTTCTCTTGTCCGTTCTCCGCTCCTTCTCACTGCGATAAAAAGACGAAGACGCGGCCAGCAGCCACCTTATCCATGATGCTTTGTCCGGCGGCGCCAAATGCAAAGTCGGGAATTTTGTCACCGCTGATATCGCCGGGGGAGGCCAAGGCGTAGCCAAAACTGGCGCCTTGATGCGGGTACGGGTCATCGAAGGTAATCAGGTGTCGCCCGTCTTGCCCATTAAACACGAATACCTCTCCTTCTACTTGGTCAACATCAACCGTCTGAAAGGGAGCGGCAACCACAATTTCCGGAGCGCCATCTTCATCGAAGTCCGCCCCTTGAATCAGCGAGTAGCCGAAACCGGCGTAAGGCTTTGGCGCAGGATCGTCCAAGGTGAACAGCAACTTCCCGTCAGCGCCATTCAGCACGTAGACCACGCCCTGAGAGGGATTCCCGCCAACGTCTTTATAAGGAGCACTGACCAACACGTCGGGAACACCATCTTTATTCACATCTCCCGCCGACACGACTCGCCACCCGAAGACTGCGCCGGCAGAAGGGTGTGGATCATCGAGTGTCAACAGCACTTTTCCGTCTTTGCCGCTGAAAGCGTAAGCGCGGCCTTGAACAGCGACTTTACCAATCGTGCTGTAGGGCGCGCCGACAAGAATATCCGCCACGCCGTCTTTATCCAGATCGCCCGCGTTCGCAACAGACCAGCCAAACGCTCCGCCATTGAGCGGCTCCGGCGGGGCCAGTGTACGCAGCAACTTGCCCGTGTTGCCGTCGAAGAGGAACGCCTTTCCTTCACCGTCCTGAGCGAAAGCACCAACGAGCACTTCCGGGGCGCCATCGCCCGTGAGGTCACTCAAAGAGGAAACGGACCAGCCAAACCCGCCGCCGATTTGCGGCTGCGGCGCTCGCAAAGAATGCAGCAGTTTGCCGTCTTTTCCGCTGAAAATAAAGGCGCGACCAGTACCGCCATACCCTAACTGATCCGCCGCGCCGGAGCCTCCATAACCAAAGGCGCCAATCAGGAGATCTGGAGTCCCATCTTTATTGACGTCGCCAGCCCCAGCTACCGCAAACCCGAAAGCGGCGTAGGGCATCCGCTCCGGGGCATCGAGCGTGAACAGCAACTGTCCGCTCTTCCCGCTGAACACAAACGCCCGGCCCTGATGTTCCGCAGGACCGAGGGGAGCATCATATTTTACTTGAGAATCATACGCCCCGATGAGCAGATCGCTGGCTCCGTCGCCATCGATATCACCCACGACCGCCATTGAAGACCCGAAGCCGGAAAATGAGACTCGCGTTGGATTATCCAACATTAAGGTGTGAGTAGCACCGAACGCCACAGACGCAAAGTAAGAAAAGAACACAACCTCAAGAAAGGGGGACAAACGACAATAACTCGGCATAGGAGAAAATCCTTTACAGCAAGAACGCGTCACAAAACGAAAGAAGATAAGGGGTGGGTGGCACAAAGAGAAGTCATTCGCGTGTCGGGGCCTTATAGCCTAGCCCCTAGAAGCTGTCAAACTCGGTTTGCCGAGAAAAGCCGAAAAAGAGAGAATTTTATTCTCGCCTTCAGTCCTTGCGGAAATCGACGATCTCTGCCACAACCAAGTGGCTAATGGACAGACAGGAGACCCTTTCACGCGAGAAAGGAAAGACGGCACGATGAAGACGATAGGATTGACCGGCGGCATTGGTTCGGGCAAAAGCACGGTCTCACAGATACTGGTGGAACTCGGCGCCTTTGTGATCGACGCCGATAAGGTCGGCCACGAGATTTATCTCCCAGGCAAAGAAGCCTGGCGTCAAGTGACCGCTGCATTTGGACAAGAGATCCTTGCTGCGGACCAGACGATCGACCGCAAAAAGCTCGGCGCTCTCGTGTTTGGCAGCGACGCTGCGAGAAAGCAGTTGAACGCGATCGTCCACCCGCTGATGTTTCAGGATATTCGCCGGCGCATTGAGGAAAAACGCGCAGAAGGGTTTCGTCAACCGATTGTGGTCGAAGCCGCCATTCTCATTGAGGCCAATTGGCTACCGCTTGCCGATGAAGTGTGGGTCGTCGTGACCAACAAAAACGCTGTCATTGACCGGGTCGCAACGCAACGCGGCCTGACCGCGAAAGATACCGAAGCCCGGATCGCCAGCCAACTCTCCGATGCCGAACGACTGAAGCACGCCCACGTCGTCATTACCAACGATGGGTCGCAAGACGATTTAGCCAAGAACGTCCAGGCAGCCTGGCAACGTTTGGGGTGAGCACTATGTTCCATGTCAAAGGAGTGATCTTCGACGTTGACGGCACTCTGGCGGACTCAATCGGCTTTTTCTATGACATAGCCCAGGAGATCCTCCAGCTTGCTGGCGCTCCGCCGGTGTCGCAAGAGCAGGTGCTGGCCCTCATGCGCTTGGGCGACGCGGCGCCGCTGGAGAAATTGTTCCCGCCGGATTTTCCCAACCCGAGCGCGACGCTGAAACGCATCACCGACGAGCGCATGCACGAATGGATGCACCGCTACCACCATGAGACCGAGGCGATACCAGGCAGCATTGAACTGCTGCATGACTTGCACGCACAAGGGCTGCGACTCGGCATCGCTACCTCCTCGGGGCGCGCCCTGCCCTTTCTCGATCGCTGGGGCGTGAGACATGTCTTTCGTGGAATCGTTGGCCGCGAAGATGTCGAGAGCCGCAAACCTCATCCAGAACCGATTCTCAAATGCCTCAGCCATCTCGCACTTGATCCACATGAGGTCACCTACGTTGGCGATTCCATCGTTGATATCCGCGCCGGTAAAGCTGCGGGTGTCTCCACTGTTGGTGTTCTCACCGGCACGAGCACCCAGGCGATCTTGCACGACGAAGAACCTGACCACATTTTAGACAGCGTCGCTGCACTGCTCCATATTTTGGAGAAAAGGTAATCATGCCCAGGAGCTAAAATCCCTCAGCCAGCCGCTACGCGTCTGTCGGCCCCCTTTGGCAAAGGGGGCAGCGAAGGCGCAGCCGAACGAGGGATTTGCGTAGTGCTATTGGAGAGAAGGCGTTTATCGAGACCTTGACAAGAGCGGTCGACGGCAGGCAGGGTAGAGCGAAAGGAACAGCGCATGGCAACAGCGGCCACACCGGCATCAGGCAGCGCCCGATTATCCTGGCTCGACAGTATGAAAGGGATCTCGATTCTGTGGATCGCCTTTTTCCATTTCTTTGGCGCCTACACGAATGACCACTTTCCTTCAGTTTTAGGGCGTTACTATTTTGCACCGTTCCTGCGGCAGTGCGCACCAACGTCTACCTGGGAAACGCTTGGGTGTGTCGCCAAGGGCTCTTACGTTGCTGTCGCTTCCGTCGGGTTTCACGCGGTCGCCGTGTTTCTCATTCTGAGCGGCTTTGGCCTCACGTTCTCTTTAGCGAGAACCGGAGAACCCGACGGCGGCTGGCTAGGCTGGTATCGAGGACGGCTGCTGCGTTTGTTTCCCATGTATTGGCTGGCGCATCTGGTCTATCTAGTCTCCCCTTTCATTGCGAGGCCAGAGCCCGTTGATTACCGCTTTTTCCTGAGCCTGCTTGGCGACCGTGTCTGGCCGGTGGACACGATTTTCTATTACAGCAACCCTGCCTGGTGGTATTTTGGCTTGCTGGTTGAACTGTACCTTGTGTTCCCGTTGCTGTTCCGCTTGCTGCAAAAAATAGGACCAACGAAGTTTCTTATCGTTTGTGGAATCGCCACCATCGCCAGCCGTTATGCGCTGCTCTCGGTCATTGGCGCACATGGCTACTATCTGCAAGGGGCGTTCTTCGGGTCACGCTTGTGGGAGTTCGCGACAGGGATGGCGCTGGGGTGGTTCTACCGCCGCAATCAGGCCGCCGCGCAAGAGTGGTTGTTTACAGAGACAACCTTTTTTGCTGGTGCGGTGATCTATCTCTTAGGGCTGTACAGCTATGACTCAACGATCACATACACCGTGACCGATGCGTTTATCGGCACAGGGCTCTTCATCATTTTGGCCCACCTCTCGCTTTGGGCCGATCTACTGCCGCGCTTGGGAAGGCTGCTGGCGTACGTCGGAGCTTTCTCTTACGGCCTCTATCTCCTCCACCAGCCGTACGTTATCTACTTTGGTGAACGTCTCCGCGACTTAAATATGTTGACCGTTTCCCTGGTTGGTTGGGGTCTTATTGCCGTGCTCACTGTGTGCGCCATCCCGCTCGAACGTTACGTCAATCACCTGACCAACCGAGTCCTCGATCGTAAGAAAGACAACGCCCAGCTTGCGACGGTCAGCCGGAAGCAAGCGGCGGCAAGAAGTTAACGTCTGGAACCTGGAACTTTGAACTCCCTCAAAGATTGGCGCTTGAACGACGAACGCTTCCTCCGTGTCCTCAGCGGCATGATGGCGCACTGCGAGCGTTTACAAAATTCACCGCTGAAAGATGCACCCCCGCCCCAGGAAGATTTGGCGGGCAACGTGGTCCGCGCGGAGTTGGAACCGTTTGTGCGCGTCGGCGCACTCCAACTCGAACATGTCAGTTACGCGGAGAATCGCGGTAACTTGATTCTCACCTACCCCGGACGCACGAAGCGAACGGTCGCTTTCGTCGGCGCTCATCTCGATGTGGTGCCCGCAGACCCTGCTGAGTGGCAGCGACCGCCATTTGAGCTGCGGGTCGAAGGCGAGCGGCTTTACGGACGCGGCGTCACCGATTGTTTAGGGCACGTGGCGGTCCTCACCGACTTCTTCGCGCAGCTCGTCGAACATAACGTCACGCTAGACCACACCGTGGTCGCGGTCATCATCGTCAACGAAGAGCTGTCGAACACGCACGGCGTCGGCATCAATCGTCTGGTCAAGGAAGGCAAATTGGACCATCTCAAAGACGGCCCCTTGTACTGGCTCGACAGCGCGGATTTTGGACCAACGATCGGCACGGGGGGGATGGCGACCTGGCGTCTGGTCGTCGAAGGGAAAGCCTCCCATTCCGGATTTCCTCAGTATGGCATCAATGCCGCTGAACTCGCCTTCGCCGCTACCCAAGCGCTGCAAGCCTGGTTTTATAAAAATTACCCACCGCATCCGAAAGAAAAAGAGTACGGGTTTCGCGCGCCGTCGTCTTTGAAGCCCACGCGCGTGCAAGTGGAAAACGACACGATCTCCAAGATTCCGGCCAAAGCGATTGTCGAAGGGGACATTCGCCTAACGCCCTGGTATGTGCCCGAGGAAGTCAAAGAGGGCGCGCTGAAATTTATTAACAATTTAGACGTGCGCGAGCTGCCGCTATTTGGGCCTAGCCGCTATCGGCTCGAAGATGCTGTCGGAACCATCAAGCTCGAATCGATCGGGGCGCCGGGCGGGGCCATTGCATGTAATCGCACGTCTCCAGGGTATAGAGCCCTGGAAGAAGCCATCGCCACAGTGCGTCCCGAGTCACGCCCTTTTTCCTTGACAGGGACGTTGCCTTACGTGCGGTTCCTGCAACGGCACGGCTTCGACGTACAGATTACCGGCTTTGGCCGCATGGAGACCTATCACGCCCCCAACGAGTTCGCCGAACTGAGCCACATGCGCGACGGATTCCGCATTCTGTGCGAGGTGCTGGCGCGGTTTGGGTGAGGACATTGCATCATCGAGTCATTGAGTCATCGGCTGATTGGGTCATTGAAGAGAGAAATCGCTCAAGTCTTCAATGACTCAATCGCTCAATTCTTCCAACAGCGCCTTCGCCTCTCGCAAATCTCCCGTATCAAACCCCTCAGTGAACCAGTTGTACACATCAGCAAGTATTTGTCTGGCTTCAGTCTTCTTGCCTTGCTGCTGCCATAAACGAGCGAGACTCATCGTGGCGCGCAACTCCGGCGATTTGGCTTGTTGCTTTTGTGCAATCTCAATGGCCTTGAGGAAGCAGGCTTCGGCTTCTTTGATTTGCGTTTTGTGACTTTCGACTTGTAACTGGAGAGTCAGTTCGCCTTTCAGCCGATACAGGTCTGATTCGTAGTAGCGCACTCCAGTTTTATCTACAAAATCTAACGACTCGGGCAGAACGCTCAGTCCCGCCTCTGCCTGTGTCCCCTGCGCATACGTTGCTATCAGCAGCGGAAGAAAACCTTTCCTCTCCGTCTCTGCTCCCATGTTCCGATAGGCAGCTAAACCCTGCTGTATCTGAGTAATGCCTTCTTCCACTTGCCCTTGGTCCGCCAGAGCCCATCCACGGACTATAGTGGCCTGCGGCAGCCAGAACGGGAATCCCTGCTCAGTAGACAAGCTCATCACCTCCTCTGCCTCTTCTCGGGCAAGTTTCCCCTCTCGAAGGGCAAGATGGAGCAGGGCGATCCCCATCAATGCGTAAGACAGACTAAAAGGGTGAGATAGCACAGTAGCCAAGGCCATGGCCTCCTGGCTCCTCTTCAAGGCCTGGTCTGGATAGCCAAGCCTCCACAGAGTCCAGGCTGCATAGGTGAGGAAATCCACCCTAGGGTCAGCTGTGCCAACAGAAGAGCGCGGATGTTTCTGAGGGTCATACCATGTAATCGCCTGATCCAAATGGGACCGAGCCGAGGTCAACTCTCCAAGCCAGTACGAAGTAATTCCAAGAGCTGCGTGAGCCAGAACAAGGAGAAATAGGTCTTTGATACTCCGGGCCAATCGCATTAACTGCTCCGACATTTCACGAGCTGTCGGTAACTCCCGCCGCATAATATAAAACACCCATAATCGAAACAGCATAGGGAAAAGCTGGGGAGTCTCACCCAACTGCTGGCACAGTTCCCGGGCGCGAAGAACAGTCTTTCTCACCTCTGGTGCCGTATAGCCCTTGACCGTAACCAGGGCATCATTCAGGGCAAGTTGGAGTGTGAGCTCTTGTGGGGCATGCTCGGGAACATTGGGAAGAGTCTTCAGCACTTCTATCCCCTTCGTGAGATGACTAATGGCTTCCACGTAAGCCGAACGCTGGCTGGCTCGTTCTCCTGCCCGCTGCCAGTATGGAATCGCCTGCTCGGCGTGCCCCGCTTCGGTGTAGTGACGGGCCAGCAGTTCGGGCTGGGCCTCTTTTATCTCCACAAAACGTTCTTCCAACACTTGGGCAATACGTTCGTGGAGCTGTTGCCGCCTGCTTTTCAACAACGATTGATACGCCGTGTCCTGAATCAGCGCGTGTTTGAAGAGGTAGTGGGCCTGTGGCCCCAGACCGCGCTGATACACCAGCTCCGCCGCAACTAACTGCTGCAGCCCCTGCTGCAAGATGCTCTCGTTTTGGTTAGCGACGGCGTGAAGCAGTTCGTAGCTAAACTCCCGCCCCAGGGTCGCACCCAGTTGAGCAATCTCTTTGGCGGAGCCCAACCGATCAAGCCGCGCCATCAAGGCATCTTGCAGGGAGGAAGGAATTCCCAACACGGCCCCGGATTGTCCGCCCCGCTGCCCGTTGCCTGTTGCCCGTTGCCCAATATTTTCCACCACCGTTTTGGTCAACTCTTCGACAAACAACGGCACACCGTCTGTCTTGGACACGATTTGCTGCACGACTTCAGACGGCAGGGCCTTCTCGCCAGTGACTCGCTCTACCATCACCTCGACTTGAGGCCATCCCAAACGATCGAGCGTAAGCTGCGTAAGGTACGAGCGCGAGCCCCAGGGTGAGATGAACTCGGGGCGGCAGGTCAATAACGTCAACAGTCGCGTCGTGGGCCCCTGATCGAGCAAAAGCGTGAGCACTTCCAGCGTAGAAGGATCAGCCCAGTGCAGGTCTTCCCAGACCGTGCAGACTGGTCGCTGCTCCGCCTCTTCGATCAACCACCCCACGAGCACAGCCTGAGTCTTCTCTTTTTGCTTCTGCGGACTGACCGTAATCAGGGGGTAGCCCTCGGGATGTGGGAGCGACAAGAGCGTGGCCAATAGGGGCACGGTATCCGCTTGGGGAAAACGATAGAGAGCAAGCGTACGCTGGAGTTTCTCCAGTTTGGCGGCCGGAGTGTCCTCACGGGTAAATTGCAGCAGCCGTTGCAGATGGTCGATGATCGGATACAGCGCACTGTTTTGATGATAAGGCGAGCAGTGAAACTCAATACAGGTCACCTCTTCTCGCCTTAGTTGCTCTTTGAGCTCTTGGATCAGCCGAGACTTACCGATACCCGGCTCGCCGTTCAGCAACACTACTTGGCCCGCGCCCTGCTTGGCCTGATTCCAGCGCTGCTGTAATAAGCTAAGCTCTCCTTCTCGTCCGACCAGCGGGGTCAATCCAGCATTGACCGTCGCCTCAAAGCGACTCTGGGCTACACTCTCTCCTAGGACTTGATACACCGCCACCGGGGTCGAGAGTCCCTTGAGGAGTTGGGTTCCTAAATCCTGGTACTCAAACAAGCCTGATACAAGCCGCTGTGTGGCGGCGCTGATCACCACCGTATCGGGCTCTGCTATCCCTTGCAGCCGCGCCGCCAAGTTCGGCGTCTCGCCCAACGCCAGAACTTCTTTTTTCTCGCTGCTGCCAATCTCCCCAATCACCACCAGCCCCGTGTGAATGCCGATGCGTACTTGGATGGGATGCGGTAAGCGCGCTTTGAGGGCGGGTCTCATCCGGGCATTGAGGAGCTGGAGTCCCGCCAAGATTTCCAAGCTGGTCCGCACCGCCCGCGCGGCTTCATCTTCATGCGCCGATGGATAGCCAAAGTAGACAAGTAGCCCATCGCCCAGGTGCTGGGCTGTATAGCCAACATAACGAGTGACCACTCCGGCACACATTGCATGGTAGGCCTGCACGACCTCGCGCAGGTCTTCGGGATCGAGCAGTTCGGACAGCGTGGTGGAGCCTACCAGGTCACAGAACAGCACCGTCAACTGCCGCCGCTCGGCTGGGGATTGGGGATTAGGGATTAGGGATTGGGGAGAACGTGAAACCTGGAACGTGGAAGGTTGAACCGACGCAGCCCCGACCCATACTAACACCTTGCCGTTCTCATCATGAGCGACTTGTTCTGCGTCGATCAACTCGTCTTTTAGGTCCGCCAACGCTTCGTCATCCAAGTCAAATTCACGCTGAAGCGCACGGTAGGTGATCCGTCCTTTGCGTTGGAGTAAGGCGCTGGCTTGCGCCACCACTTCGGAAAATTTCATGCGCCACCATTCCGATGAGTTCTAGTCCCCCTGCGCGGTCGCCAACTGCAAATTCCTTTGTGGCGCTTCCTGAGCCGCTGAGCCAGAAGGCAGCAAGAGCACTAGGCTCCACGGCAAAAGCGGTAGGACGCTAATGATGAACATGGAGGTCTCCACGCCCCACACATCGGCGACCTTGCCCAGCACGGTGACGCCTAAGCCGCCGGCGCCGATGCCGAGCCCGGTCATCAAACCCGCTGTGGCTCCTAAACGTCCACGCATGAGACTTTGAGCAATTACCAGCGTCACCGAAAATGTGGGGGATAAAAACATGCCGATCACCGCAAGGAGGACAATGCTCATTGGCCCGCTCGCGTGCAAGAACGCAATGATCAAAGGGCAGAGCACGCTCATGCTCAGCGCGAGAAAGCGCTTATGTCCCATGCGATCGGAGAGCGGCCCCGCTACTAATGTCCCTGCGGCGCCGGAAATCAAAAACAGCGACAACACAGAGCCAACAAGTATGGCTCCCTCGCCGCGCGCCGCTAGATATAGCGGAACATACGTCACCATGCCGGATTGCACGCACGCGCCAAGCGTGACAATTCCGAGCACGACCGCCATCGCATGTGGGGCATTGGGACTAGCCGAGGTCGCCTGAGCAGCCGTCGCTGCGTTATTACGAGACAGCCAAGGCAGAGACCAGAGGAATAGCAGCCCTACGAGTAGCCCCGGCGCCCACAAGAGCAATAATCCGCGCTGGCCAAACATCGTAAGACAGAACACTACGGCCAAAGGACCCAAACCATAGCCGATGTTACCACCCACGGAAAAGAGCGAGATGCCGGTTGCTTTCTTTTCCCCAGTCGCGAGGTAAGCGGTTTTATACGCCTCGGGATGATAGCTGGCGATCCCTAGGCCGCTGATAAAAATTAACAACAACAGCCCGGGGAAGTTCGGAGCCAAGCCGATAGTCGCCATACCACACGTGGCCGCCATGACGCCGACCGGCAGCAACCACGCGCGAGCGCTGCGATCGGAAAGATGACCAAAAACTGGTTGAATGAGTGAAGAAGACAAATTCGCGACCAACACCAGCGTGCTGGTCATGGTGTACGAAAGGCCAAAAGCGTTTTTGAGGAAGGGCAAGAGCGCCGGCAAAGCGCCCGTATTAAGGTCCACCATCATGTGGCCGAGCCCCAACAACGCCAGGACCTTTTTATTCATCCCTTGGGCCATGTGACACCCTCGCTTCCCGCGCCCGTGTTTCCGATAGGCGCAATTTCTCCTGAATTGGTTCAGACATGATTGCGGGATTGTACCTTAAAAAGGCTGGCAAGGTCAAAGGAATTTCACTTCTGGCGGAAGCCTTGCGGCGGCTGAGCGAAAGATTTTTTGCGTTTATTCTTGGGGACGCTGAATTATCACACGGATCCCATTCCAATTAAATTTGGTCTCCGCCTTAGTCACGTGCTGTGATGAGGCGCTTGAATCAACGCAACTTCAGACTTGTTTCATGCTGTTTTCTTTTTTAACAATATAAATACGAATATCACGCGAGCGACAAAGTCAGGATTTTAACACAGCCCAGCCTCGGGCTCCGCTCAACCATACGAGAGTATCTGATTGATCTTCTACTTTATCTACTTGAAAAAAGGAAGAGATATTTATTTCGCATTTACTTGTCTCTTTTTTCACTATCATTACTTTGTTGATAGAAAAATTTTTTCGTTTTACGGACTTGCGCATCGCAAATAAGTCAGGTATTGCAACCCCTCATGACCACCGTTTCCTTGCGGTTCGGGGTTGTCTGTGTGGTGGTGGCCATAACGTGGAGTGGTATTTCTCGACCCCGATCTGACACGTTTGCGGCGCCTGCGGGACGCGGCTCTGCACTTTCTGTGACAAAGACTACGCTTCTTTCTGGCATGGGAGGAAAGGAGCAGGGCTCTGTCGCCAAGTATTCGCCGCCAGTCTTGTTGCGGGCGTTCACGCCAGCACAATTGACAATCGCGGATATCCAGAAGCGCGGCTTCATCGTTTTTTTGATTCCCCACAGCGCCGCCTCTTATTTTTTGTATCGCGGCGAACAAATGGGGTTTGAATACGAACTGGCGCAAGAATTCGCCAAAGACTTAGGAGTCGAGCTCGAAGTGATTACTCCTCCGCCGGGCGTAGAACTCACGGAGTGGTTCGCGGAAGGGAAAGGGGACATCGCCGCCGGGCTCGCCATCTCAGGCGAAAGCGAGTTGAGCCCCGCTCGGGCCTCGGTTTCGTATCTTGATACGACAGCCCAGGTCCTTACTCGTCGCCGGGATGCGGCTATACAGGATCTCGCAGCCTTATCGGGACGAACGATTGCAGTCCAACCAGACGCCGGCTATGCGCGCCCTCTTCTGACGTTAGAGAACGGCGAGCGCTCTCCGCCCCAGCTTTCCACTGTCCACAGCGAAGAGAGCATCGGCGGCGCCATACACATGATGACGCAGGGCCAGGCCTCGGCCGCCTTGGTGACTGCTCCGCTCGCCGATCTGGCTCACAAATTGTATGCGGGACAATTGCGCACTGCGCTGACGTTGCCTCACCCCATCCACCTCGTTTGGGCCGTACAACCGGAAAATGCAAAACTTTTAGACGCCATCAATGCGTTTCTAGAACATGCGGGACGGTCCGGGTTGCGCAAAATCCTTTATGAGAAATACTTTGTCACGGCGGAACATTTGCGCAGTCGCGTCAGCACGCAAGAAATATCGCTGATCTCCAATCGCCTAACGCGTTACGATCGACTCATTGCCCATCATGCCGAAGAGGCGGGGTTTGACTGGCGTTTTATTGCGGCCCTTATTTTCGAGGAGTCGCATTTTGACCACGACCGTGTAAGCGGCTCCGGGGCTTACGGTCTCATGCAGATCACACCAATCGCCGCACAGAATATCGGCGTAAAAAATTATCTAGAGCCCAAAAATAATATCGAAGCAGGCGTTAAATATCTGAAAAGTCTCACTCGACAGTTTCCCAACGAACAACCGCGAGACCAACTCGCCCTGGTGCTCGCTAGTTATGTCATGGGTCTAGGACACGTAGAAGATGCGCGCAAACTTGCACGCTCTCTTGGCTATGATCCCGACTGTTGGGAAGGGTCGATGGAGCACGTGTTGCCGTTGCTGGAAAAAGCCGCTTACTATCGCCGCACGCAATACGGCGCGGCCCAAGGGAGAGAAGCGTTGCGCTACGTCACCGCCATTCTTAAGCGCTATCGCCTCTATTCCCAATATGTCGCGCGCGAACTCCCCGCTACAACGCCCTCACGCAGCAAAGGGTCTCGTCATGCCGCCTCGGCAGCTGGATAGGAAGAAAACGTTAGACTTGTTCCATCCCAGTCCACCAGCACCCGTGCATTTTCCGTCACGTCTCCGGCGATCAGTTTCTTGCCGAGAGCAGTTTCAATCTCACGCTGCAGCACGCGCTTGAGCGGGCGGGCTCCGTAGCTGGGGTCATAACCCGTCGTCGCCAGATGCTCCCGCGCACGGTCGGTCAGTTCAAGTGTGATATGACGTTCAGCCAAGCGACCACGTAGTCTACCGAGTTGAATATCGATAATGGCTTTCAGATCTTCGCGTGACAAGCTCTGGAACACCACAGTCTCGTCTACACGGTTCAGAAACTCAGGACGGAACTGTTGCCGCAGCGCTTCAAGCACATCACGCTTCATCCGCTCATAGGCCGTAGGATTGCCGTTGCCGCGATATCCCAAGATAAGTTGGCTGCCAACGTTCGACGTCATGATGACAACGGTATTCTTGAAATCGACCGTTCGTCCGTGACCGTCTGTGAGCCGCCCATCATCAAGAATCTGGAGTAACACGTTAAACACATCAGGGTGCGCTTTTTCAATCTCGTCAAATAAGATGACGCAATATGGATGCCTCCGCACCGCTTCGGTCAACTGGCCGCCCTCATCGTAGCCCACGTACCCCGGAGGAGCGCCGACCAAGCGCGCCACGGTATGCTTTTCCATGTATTCCGACATGTCGAGCCGCACCATATTGTTTTCATCATCAAAGAGAAATTCGGCTAACGCGCGTGCGAGTTCCGTCTTCCCGACGCCGGTAGGCCCCAAGAAGATAAAGGAGCCAATCGGTCGATTTGGATCTTTGAGGCCAGAGCGGGCGCGAATCACCGCGTCCGCCACCGCTTGTACGGCTTCCTCTTGTCCGATGAGCCGCTTATGCAAATGCTCGCCTAAGTGGAGCAGTTTCTCTTTCTCTCCTTCGAGCAGCTTCACTACCGGAATGCCGGTCCATCGCGAAACAACAGCGGCAATATCATCCTCGTCTACCTCTTCCTTGAGCAAACGGGCCTGCCCCGCTTGACCCTTGAGGCGCGCTTCTTCATCCGCCAGGTCGCGCTCTAATTGAGCAAGCTTCCCATATTTGAGTTCAGCCACGCGGTTGAGATCATACTCACGTTGCGCCTGGTCCATTGTCACCTTGGTCTTCTCGATATCTTCTTTGATGGCGCGCAACCGGCCGATCGCGTTCTTTTCCACCTCCCAGCGCGCTTTGAGCTGATCGGCGTCTTCTTTCAGGTCGGCTAGTTCTTTTTCCAGCTTGCCAAGACGATCGCGCGACGCCTGGTCGGTCTCCTTCCGCAGAGCCTCACGTTCAATTTCCAACTGCATGACCCGGCGCGACACTTCGTCAAGCTCCGTCGGCATCGAATTAATTTCCGTGCGGAGCTTCGCCGCCGCCTCGTCAACTAAATCAATTGCTTTATCTGGTAAAAATCGATCGCTGATGTAGCGATGGGACAGTACGGCCGCTGTCACGAGCGCCGCGTCCTTAATGCGTACACCGTGATGAACCTCATACCGCTCACGGAGTCCACGAAGAATGGAAATGGTGTCCTCGACACTGGGCTGGTCTACTTGCACGGGTTGAAACCGTCGCTCGAGCGCCCGATCTTTTTCGATATATTTGCGATATTCGTCCAGTGTGGTGGCGCCGACGCAGTGAAGTTCACCGCGCGCCAGCATGGGCTTGAGTAAGTTAGACGCATCCATCGCACCCTCAGCCGCCCCAGCGCCTACAACGGTATGCAATTCGTCAATGAAGAGGATGACCTCGCCTTCCGCCTCCTGCACTTCCTTCAACACCGCCTTCAGCCGCTCCTCAAATTCGCCGCGGAATTTGGCGCCGGCAATGAGCGCCCCCATATCAAGGACGATGAGTCGCTTGTTCTTAAGATTCTCCGGCACATCTCCACGGACAATGCGTTGCGCGAGCCCTTCAACAATCGCCGTCTTTCCCACCCCGGGGTCGCCAATTAACACTGGGTTGTTCTTGGTGCGACGCGACAAGACCTGCACGATTCGACGAATCTCTTCGTCACGACCGATCACCGGATCAAGCTTGCCTTGCTCCGCCAATTTGGTAAGGTCCCGTCCATAGCGCTCAAGCGCCTGGTAGGTTGTTTCAGGGTTTTGGCTGGTGACGCGCTGGTGTCCACGCACCTTTTGCAGGGCGGCCATGAGCCGTTCTCGGGTGAGGCCCAACGAACGGAGAAGTTTACTTGCTGCCCCGCTTGTTTCTCCTAGCATCGCGAGCAGTAGATGCTCGATGCTGACATAGTCATCTTTGAGCCCCTTGGCCTCATCCTCGGCTTGCGTCAGCAGACGAGCCAGGCGCTGCGTCAAATAAGGTTGTTGCGCCCCAGCGCCTGGACCAGACACTTGCGGGATCTTGTTGAGCTCGACCTCGATCTGTTCACGCACAGCGCTGGGCGCGATGCCGGCTCCACTTAACAGCGCCGCCGCCAGTCCTTCAGGTTCGTTCAACAACGCCCCTAGCAGATGCTCGACGTCCACGCCTTGATGGCTCCGTCGCGCGGCCAGCGCTTGGGCTCCACGTAATGCTTCTTGAGATTTTTCTGTGAGGCGATTGAGATCCATGGCTCTCCACTCCTGCAGAGGCAAGGCGTCACCGAACAACAATGACGCCTCATTTCAATGTATACGTTTCTTTCACCGGGCGCCGTGTTTAGCTCCCTAGCACGGGAATAGTGCGAGGCTTCGCTTCCACCCGCAACGGCACGCTGACTTCGAGCAGTCCATTACGGTATGTGGCGGTCACGCGCTCCGCATCCACCGGTTTCCCTAAACGAAAAACCCGCGCGAACCGTCCGGATGGACGCTCACGGTGGTGCATGCGCACGCCCTCTTTCGCCTCGACGCGTGGACGTTCGCCTTTCAGTGTTAACACGTTTTCCTTTACCTCGATCACCACAGCTTCGGGCTTCAAGCCTGGCAACTCTACAGTGAAGAGGAACCCGTCAGCATTTTCACTCACGTCAACGGCCGGGGTCCAGCTTGCTTGTCCATTCTGCGTCTCTGGCTCCGGACGACGAACACTCTCAAAAAGAGCGGAAAAACGTCGCTCGGCTTCGGCCAATTCACGTGCAGGGTTCCAACGAAAAAGATGATGTTGCATGATCAATTCTCCTCTCACAACTTTTACCTCAAGAAACGTAAGTCGCCGCTCAACGATGTCAAGAGAAAGGAAAACTCCGAGCGACATATGCTCGGAGCAGTCAGAAAAATTTTTGGGGAGGAAAGACTTGCGCGGAAGAAAGGAATGGTTATCGTAAGAAGCTAAGCCGTGAGCGCTTATCTTCTTTTCACTCAAGTCAAATAGTTACTGAAGCGTTCATTCACTTCCTGGTGAATATAAAAAATTGCCTTACCGATCTGGTCCGCCGTCCACGTAATGGTCGGAAAGTCCGCATACGTCATGTACCCGCCGGAAAAGACCTCGTTGCGATTACCGTTCGGTCCAAAGAAATAAATCGTCGTCCCGCGGGTGATGCCGTGGCGCGTCGGTCCAAAGTCGATCTTAACGCCGTTACGGCCGAGGATGTCGCCAGCGCGTAAAATATCATTCCAGTTGTCGAGCCAGAACGCGAAATGGTGGAGCTTGCCGTTTGGTCCCTTCACGAAAGCGATGTCGTGAGCCTTGTTTGAACAGAAAAGAAAAGCGGCCAGGAGTTCCGGATTATCGGGGCTGGGAATAATGCGCTCGCTCATGCGAAAGCCCAATACGTTAATAAAAAAATCCGCGTTCGTTTTCACGTCATCCGCCGTCACCAACAGATGATCGAGCCGCTGTGGCGCAATCCCTTTTTGTTCGGTCGGCCAGGGATCTGGATTAAGAGTCCCGACCCGAGTGCCGCTTTGTTCCGCCTCCGCATACAACTCGAGGACATGTTCTGAGGGCAGCGTACAGCGGAGAGCCTGACCAATACCAAGGTTTTCACCGCGCGCTACACGGCGCACCGGCAGCCCGAACTGCTCAATCGCTTTTTCGATCCGTTCAAGATCGTTTTGGCTTTCAACCTTGTAGCCCATTTTCACCAACCCGAGCCCACCGTTTTCGAGCACGACGCTGTGATGATCGTACTCATCCCAGCACTTGAAGTAACGTTTGCCGTCTTGCCGAGCGACTTCCTGCAAACCTATAACATTTGTAAAGTAGGCTGTCGCTTTCTCCAGATCAGTTTCACGCGCTTGCACGAATCCCAATCGCATGACGCCCATGACTATTCCTCCTCTCCGGTACTGATTCTGGTGTAGCAAGAATTGTGGAGCGGGGAAACTGGAGCGGAAAAGAAGAGAGCGAAATGTGCCTTGCTAAAATTATTGTCGTGCCCACATTCACCAACCATCTACCGCAGCCTAACCATCCCAGGCAAGCAAAGATTCTACTGGAAAAAGTTATCTAAATACTGACATGTCAGAGCGCGCTTGAGCGAGTGCTCGCGCCGCCGCCTCGACTTCCCTCTGAAGGGATTGCCGCCTACGAATTATGTCGGTCCTTATCTGGTTGAGTTTTTCTGGACCAGCCAGTAAGGCCCCTTCAATCTGCGTTCTGCGCTGACGCAGCTTTTGATTCAATGCAACAATATCTACGGGGTCGATTCCTTTCGAGGGGTCGAATACGAATTTGCGTTCCAGGCTGGTGCGCCACTTCACCAATGCACTGGTATAGCTCTGACCAAATCCCTTTATTCTCTGGATTTTGAATGAATCTATGTCTGCCGCTGTTTCTATGCCGAACGACGCCAATGTTGCTTTCCTACCTGGTCCAATCTTAGGAATCTTATGGGCGTCGATAAAAAAGCTATCCAGAAACTTGTGAAGCTGACGTTCCCTTATCGTGGCTTGCAGCTTTTGCTTTTCCCGTGTGAACTCGACATCAAGGCTCTCATATTGGTTCCTTAACTGTGTCAGTTCTTGTAATTTGTCCTTGAAATTGTCATCGCCTGCCTCTCTTCTCCAGCGCTGTATCGCTTCGTTCCATCTACGTTGTGAATGTTCTAAAGTCGTCTGCCTGGCCTCTCGTTCTTTTTGCCTAACCCTTTGTTCGACAAGGTCTTCCTCTCCAGAAGAGAGAAAGATGAACGCTATAATGATCCCAATGATAAATGCCGCCAGAGAAGTGATGATTACGCTAATAACAAGCGCACTGATGACAATCGCAACTGCCAAGACCCGCTTCTTTATCCTCTTAACGGTTGTCATTCTTTTGGCGGCTTGGATCTCTTCTGGAAGAGATTTTGGTATTACTGTAAACTGGGCTGGATCAGGGTTAATTGAGGGTGCTTCGCCAGGCAAGGGAACAGACATAATCCGTTGCCATACAATGGTGAGATTGAAGGTCGCTTGTCCCGTTGGCGTTGTAAGGACTCCAATGAAGAACAAAACTCCAGACTGACGTTCAAGCACACACCAAGGACAGCTCGACAAACCCCCCAAATATTTGTGTGCAGGTTCTTGGTCACAGGTACGTAGGTTATGTTTCAAGTAATCCAGCATTCCAACCCATTCACGGGCCGTTGGCCTGCCATCCTGACGTGCACCAAACTCAGAAAATGCGCGCTCGAAAAGATTGGCGACCTGAGGCGGGACGATTTCCATTGTGACGCAGTTAGGCGGAGGCGACATACCCTTTGAAGAAGCATTCTTTCCGAAGGCGAATCGAAAGCTTGGAATCGCCTTCTCGATAGGCATGTCTTCTCTACCTGAATACACTCCAGCAAATGGGTGCCGTCCCATGAAAAGCAGATGAAAGCATAGAACGGCAAGACCGAAGCCGTCATGGTTAATCGTTCTGCGCACCCCACTAAAGGATTGCAGGCTGCGCAACTCTGGAGGGGTAAAATCTAGCACCCCTCCCTTGCACAGATAGGGCTTTCCATTGACTACAATCTGGAATGAGTCGCAGTCAATCAGTTTCACGACAGAGTTGTCGGTAACAAATATGTTGCGTTGGTTGATATCGCCTATTACATAACCATGCGCATGAATGATATCGAATGCTGCAGCAATATTCCTTGCTGTATTCACCAGGAAAGCCCAGTCAGTTTTTGGAAATAATTGCTTGCGGTGGGCTGGACTATAGAATTTGTGAGGCTCGTGCCCGACGACTTTGGGCATGAGAAAGCCACGTATCGGTCCGTTACGTCCCAGGTGCAAGGTTGTTGTCGGCCAGGCCACAACCTTCTTCAGAGACTCGTCACACTCCTTCTGCACCATGACCCTGAGCTTTTCTTGCTGATCGTGTGGAAGGGGCTCGCGGTAAACCTTGGCGACAAGGTCATGGCTGATTGCCGGGACCCCATACACGTCACCTTCACCACCATGTCCGAGCATATCACTAAGCGGAACTAGCCTGCCGGACGCGTCAAACAAATTGGCGAGCTTAATCATATCTCGCCCCGTTCCTCGCTTTAGACCCTACGGGTAGCAAGAACGAGCGTTTTGTCGTCGTCAGTTCGTTCGTTGACTTGAGGGCTGTCTAAGAAACGGACCAACTGCTCAGAAAGTGTGTCGCACGCTGTCAAACTTGCCTTCCTAAGGACTAGGGGACAAAACCTTCCTGTACTTTCTACATTGTTCGTTTTGACAAGTACTTACAGAACTGTACTTGGGTTTTGTCTCATGGTCCTAAGAGTACTGAACATAGGATCAAAAAATGGCTGGTAGGCTGTCCTGGATTCATACACAAGCGCGAGCCTCTGCAACCCGTCCGAGAACATAGCCACTTCACCAGGAAGCGAGGACTCACAGGATGATAACCAGATTTTCCTATGAAGATGCACTAAAGCATCTTCATCAGTTACGAAGTAGGTCATATTGGCGTATTCCCCTGCATCAGGCCAGAAAATAGGGTAGAAGCCGTCTCCGTCTCTAATGACTATCGCCCCGTCGCCAACCTGGAAGAAAGCGGCGGCCCTGGAGCCGACTACAGCCCCCAACAGAGTGCACGCGCAGTCACGCGGAGTGATGCCCTTGACTTCGGCAGCTTGACAAATGTGTTGACGAATGGCAACAACCCAATTTGTCACAGTTTCCAATGTCAACCTGCAAAAGGATTCTTCTTTACGAACCCACTGCTCGATAACATCCCTTCCTTTCTCACACGCAACTGACGCGCCGAACCCGCCATGTGAGGCACTACCCGCCCCGTCGGAGACTAAGCCGAGAAAGTACTCCTCACTGTCTGGTGCACAGAAGGTTCCGGCAAGGCATTCATCCTGGCAGACTTCGCCACTTTCACTATGCGACGTGCCGATGGAAGAAGCTTGCACGACTCGCCAAGTCATACTTCCGACCAGCCGGAAGGAGGCGGAAGAGGCACGCGATCTCCCGGAGTAGATTCGGAGACGCGCTTCATCGTACCTGTGAGCCACGAGAAATACTCGCGGAACTTGAGACCTTGCAGCTTGAGCGGCTCGCGCACGGAAATCTGTTTGAGAATTTCCATATTGGCATCTCGGACACCAATAGCGAAAAACGCGAACGAACGGTTGGCCTCGCCTTCCCGAACCATTGCCGCTGCACTTTGCCACTCATCAGTTGGAGCGCCATCAGTAATGAGAAAAACCCATGGTCGATAGTATGAAATGCCGTTCGCTCTGTATTCCTCTTTCCGTTGTTTAACCAAGTCGAGACCCTGCGTTATTGCTGCCCCCATAGGAGTGTCTCCATTTGCTTGTAGATGCGGGGGGAAGAAGTTGAGTGCTGTATGGAAACTACTCTCAACCTTTACAGGGCCAAAAGTGACAATAGCGACTTCCACTCGCTTCATGGCCAGCGAATCTGCCGCTAGTTCATCCTTAAAAGCAACAAGCCCTGTGTTTAACTCAGAGATGGGTGCACCTGACGGTGGTGTTCTAGATGTGGACATACACCTTCTAAAGTTCTAAAGAATCAATAGCTTGCGACTCGTCGCCTCCATATCTAGAACACCACCCACCTGACATTGAGCCCGATATGTCAAGGAGCAATAGACAAGGACAACGCGGCTCCGGATTGTCAGCAAAACTATCAGTACCAAAGGGTACTTGCTCTGAATGAAAACTGTCTGCCATACATTCTCCTTAATTTGTGATTGTAAGTTTAGCGCGGTCGAATGATTTGAGTGACAGTATAGTTTTTTGTCTAGGAAATCTGGGGATAAACGTCAGGAAGATGATTCCTCTGGATTCATGACTTGCAAACCTTCTATCTGGGCGACTTCCAGCAATCGAGTATCAGCACAGACAAAAACTTTTTCTTCCATCGTCCGGGCACTGAGACACGCCGCAAGCTGGAGGGAATCGAGGGTGCGAAGAGCTTTGCTATTGCCGTGCTTCTGAAGGAGTTCTTTTGCCTGCTGAAGAACCGAACTGCTCAGAGGGTCTACGACGAAACGGTGGGTGCAGTCGCTCTCAAAATTCTGAAGCGCTTCCCCTTGAGCATGAGGTGTAATTTCTCCATTTCGGACTTTACGACTGAACATGGAATGTAATTCGATGATTGCCAGTTCAGAGATGACAATAAAATCTTCTGTTCGTTGGAAGAGCGCCTCTACCTGCTCAGTACCTACTTCACGGTGATAGAGTTTAACCAAAGCCGAAGTGTCAAAAAAGAAAGAACGTTTCACAGGCGATCGTCTCGTTCAGCAGTCAGTTCTTGCGCCCAGTTGCCCGAAGAGGTCGATAACAATTGCTGAATCCTCTCATGGTTTGTACTTGCGGTTAACGCTATGGAAGATGCTCGCCTTTTCGTTTCGAGAAATTCTTCTCGTACGACGATCAGAAGGCGCAGCACTTTAGGGAGGGCTTCCTCTGGCAACGCTTTCAACTCTTTAAGGATCTGTTCTTCATACGGTCTTATCTCTGACATCAGTCGTACTCCTTAGGAATGAGCTGTTCGCCTTATCGCATACAAACCCCTTGTATCCTTCATCATGAAAGATAACCACATTGTAGACCTATTAAGAAGTGAGGAATGCTGCACTTGTGGATCTTTCCCCTTATCAGCCTAATGTTTACCGTCGCAAAAACCGCTGCACTAGCTTTTTGCCGTAGAAGCGGGAGGACTGCCACGTCATCGAGCGTTTCTTCAAAAGATCAAGACGAATTATTTTCCACTCGATTTCTTTCGCCAGCGCCTTTCGCTCGCCGTCTTCTTCAATATATTTGAGCAGGTCTTGCAGGGTATTGATTTCTTTCTGCAGCTCGACTTCAGGCGGAAGTACTTGGGAGTTTTTGAGAATGTGGTACGCCATGCGGAGATCTTCGGGCACGTTGCTGAGGTCCTCCAACACAAGCGGTTTGCCTTTGCCAGGCAAATTGTCGAATGCCCCGGCTTGCTGAGCCTCTCGAATCCGCTCTTCCGCAATCCGTGCAAAGTATGATGACGCCATGACGGCTCCTTCTACTGTTACGATAAAGAGTGCGTTGCAGCGCTGTCAACGCCGTAAGTAAGGACGAGAGCTACACAGTAGGCTTCATCGCAGCTCCCGCTCTTCTTGTGGTTGCACATGACGAAAGCAAAAATAGAGCGTGACATCGTAAACAATCTTCATGGAGCCGGCCAAAAAGAATGGAGCATTGAGAAAGGACGCGCTCAAGAGAGCGCCCGTGATTGAAGGCGCCAAGGCGCTGCCTGCAGTGCGCGCCACGGTGGTCACTCCCGCCGCTGCCGAGCGTTCATCAGGCGGCGTCACCGACATCAGATACGAATGCCGCGCCGGCACATCCATTTGCGCCACACAATACCGCAACACGCACATGGCCATTGCCAGGTGTAAGGTCGGCATCAATGGAGTCAACAACAGAAAGATATTTGCCGGGATATGCGTAAAGACCATCGTGTTAATCAAGCCAAAGCGTGCGGCAATCCGCGCCGCCACCAAAGCTGAGAGACCGGCCACGATGTGCACTCCAAAGAAGAGTTGTCCAAGCGTGGTGGCGTCGGCGCCGAAACGCAGATGAAACCAATAGGCCAGCAGGCTCTGCACAACGAGCCCACCAGCGAACGAATCGAACATAAAGAGCAAAGAGAGATTGCGAACAATCGCGTAAGATTGGGGCAGACCAGTCAGTCCGGTAGAGCGAACTCGCGGCGCGGTCTCGACTTCCACCCGAGATGACAAAAGCAAAAACACACAGCCCAGCCCACAGCCCACCACGGCGTACAGACCAAACAGGACGCGATAGCTGTGTACGGCGGAGCTTCCCCAATGTTGCAGCAGTTCCGCCGTCGATCCGCCGACCAGCGCCCCGAGCGCAGTCGCGAACGACCCCACCAAGTTATACCAAGCAAAGACCCGGGTTCGTTGGCGACTGTTCGTAATCTGCGCCAGTGCGGCTTGTTCAATGGCGAGGAACGGTCCGGCTTCGTTCCCCGTGGGACTCAACGTCCCGATGAACGCGATCATTGTCAGCACTAAGGGTTGGCTGGTCAGCGCAAACACGACACCCACAAGCACCATGAGCCCCGCACCAACGAGCAGCATCCGTCGACGCCCGACGCGATCAGCAACGCGGGAGACCAGTAAGGAAACTAACGCGTCGCCAATGAGTGTGAGTGTCAGCAAGACGCCGATTTGCCGGTCACTCATTCCTACCGCCGCCAAGTGCAAAGCCAACACCACGGCAAGCAGCCCGTACGCGAACAGGCGCAAGGTACGGGAGCCGAAGAGCAAGTTGCCATCGCGCGATAGCAAAAGAGTCCCCGACTGCTCTCGCGAACCTCTATTACAAGCAAAAGTTGAGTTATTTGGCGAGTTCGAATTGATGATAGAGGCTACCTCCTCTTGATCATCTATGCGTATCAGAGGAAGATCACAGGTCACAAGGAGCTCCTCCAGATTTGCGATCATCTACCGCCAGCACGGACAGAGAAGTTACCGTGGGTGGCGTCGGTGTAAACACAGAAGAAAGAGAAGCAGAATGAAACAAGCACTGCGCGGCATCCGGGTTCTCGATCTCACGCAAGTCATGGCTGGCCCCTTTTGCGCCATGCTGCTCGGCGATCAAGGCGCCGACGTCATCAAAATAGAACCGCCGGAAGGCGACGCCACGCGGCGCATGGGCAAAAGTTTTGGCAAAGAAAGCGTGTGCTTTTGGGCTATGAATCGCAACAAACGCGCGATGACCCTCAACCTCAAGGACCCTCGCGCCCAAGAAATTGTCCGCACGCTGGCGGCGCAGACGGACATCTTAGTAGAAAATTATCGCCCGGGCGTCATGAAGGCGTTTGGGTTGGGTTACGAACATCTTCACGAAATCAACCCGCGTCTGATTTACGCCTCCATCTCCGGCTTTGGTGCGACTGGACCCTACGCACAACGCGGAGGATTTGACCTCGTGGCCCAGGGCATGTCCGGCATCATGTCGATCACCGGAGAAGTCGATATGCCGCCGGTCAAATGCGGTATTCCCGTGACCGATCTGAGCGCGGGGCTGCTGGCGCTCCAAGCGATCTTGGCGGCCTATATTCACCGTTTGCAAACGGGTGAAGGGCAATTCATCGACACGTCGCTGTTTGAAGCTGGGGTAGCCCTGTCTATCTGGGAATCCACGGAATACTTTACTACAGGAGAAATTCCCCAGCCCGTAGGCTCAGCGCACCGCATGTCGGCCCCCTATCAGGCCATTCGCTGCGCCGATGGGTACATCACCCTGGGCGCGGCCAATCAACGCACGTGGGAACGGTTTGCTCACACGGTCGGATTGTCCGAATTAATCGAGCGTCCCGAATACAAAGAGAACTCCAGTCGCGTGCGCCATCGCCAACAACTCGCGCGCGATATCGAGTTCGTTACCAGCACCCAACCACGCGAGCACTGGCTTGCACTGCTAGAAGAAGCGGGCGTGCCATGTGGTCCTATCTATAATTACGCCGAAGTCTTTGCTGACCCTCATGTACAAGCGCGCGGCTTGGCGCAAGAGATGGATCATCCCGTGGGCGGTCGCATCCGTGTACTTGGCCCGGCAGTTAAATTAAGTGAAACCCCGGCGCAGTTGGCCCGCCGAGCGCCGTTGTACGGCGAACACACGGCGGAGATTTTATGCGAGATTGGCTACACAGAGAGCCAAATTCAGGAGCTGGCTAGCTCGGGGGCGATTATCCTTGGAGAGTAGAGGCCAGATAGCGCATATACGCCTCCGCCGCTGGATATCCCGGCGCGCGCGCCAGCCCCTGCTCTTCTTTGGACCGCTCAAAATTTAACACTCGCAACAACCACAACACTTCATACAGCGCGAACAGTGACGAGCTGACAATGTCTTGCCCTGCGGTCCCGTAACCAGCCACGAACGCGGCAAACAGTGCGGGATCATGCACCAGCTCTCCGCCAATATCTTTTGCTGTCCAGTATTTCATTTTGACGAAATCAAGGTGAGGCGCTTCGATCACGGCATTATCCCAGTCAATCACCGCTGCGATCTGTCCTTGCTGCACCAAGATATTCCCCGGCGCAAAATCATTGTGCACCAGGCACGGCGGACAATCCACCGTCGAAGGGATAGGGATCTCTTCTAACCGCTCAGCAAGGTTACGCGGTAAACGTGCTCGGGCTGCTACGATTTCCTTGCCAAGCGCGGCGCGAAAACGCTCACTCCAACTGACGGGACGCACGCCAATGGACAAGAAGTCTGCATAAAACGCCGAGAACCGCACCTGATGGATTTGGGCCAGCGCGGCGCCCGCTAAGGTGTAGAGTCGCGGCTCGGGCTGGTTCCACAACGGTTCTCCTTTGACCCACTCATAAATGCAGTAAGGATGCGGCAACAACCGGCGGGACCAATCGAAATAGCGCACGCTTGGCGCTGGTGAAATCCGCTGCCGCACCTGTCCCCACTGCGCCGCCAGCAATTGCTGGAAGGCTGTCGCAACTTGCTCATCACTCCTCCTCTCTCCATCCATTTGCAGCAATTGGAGTACGAAGACCTCTTTGACCAGATCGGGTTCGTAGCGATAGACCGATTCTTGGGTGCGCACCCGTAGGCCATACATTTGACCAGCGTTTTCGATCTTGAAGATGGTATTGATGTTGCCCGTCAGCACATCTTGCACCTGGAACTCCGCGTCACTTGCCAGTGGTAAGAAGGCGCGGGCGATTTGTTGGTCGCTAAAGGGGCTCACGAGATTGGCTGTCATGTGGCCTCCGCTCTATAATGCAGAGCTTTTCATAAAAGCCTTAGTGCGCAAGCGCATCCTACATCCAAATGCAACCAGGTTGACAAATCCCTCTGTCCTGCGGATTCTACCAATAGCGGAGGGATTCAGCATGGCGACAACGCAGACGACCAAATCGGCGGCAATACGCGCAAAACTTTCGCAC
>CAYTVL010000013.1:0-11812 GCA_964441775.1 uncultured Enterobacteriaceae bacterium | reverse complement strand
CATGGCGACAACGCAGACGACCAAATCGGCGGCAATACGCGCAAAACTTTCGCACCCCATCATCGACTCGGACGGACACACGGCGGAATTCGAGCCGGCGCTTTTTGACTACATGAAAACCATCGGCGGCGGCAAGATCGTCGAACGCTTCAAGACCGCGCCCGACGTGCCGTTTCAATTTCAATGGTACAAACTCTCGCCACAGGAGCGTCGCGATCGCCGCGCTTTGCGCGCACATTGGTGGGTGCACCCGACGAAGAACACGTTGGACCGCGCCGCCAGTTCGCTGCCAAAGTTGCTGCATGCCCGGCTGGATGAAATGGGGCTCGACTACACGATCATCTATCCCAGCATCGGCATGGCGGCGCTACACACCAGCGACGCGGAGCTACGGCGGGTCACGGTCCGAGCGCTGAATACCTATCACGCGGACATTTTCCGCGAGTATGCCGACCGCATGACGCCGGTAGCAGTTATTCCCATGTACACGCCGCAGGAGGCCATTGAAGAACTCGAATACGTCGTCAAAGAACTTAAATTCAAAGCTGTGTTAATGGCCGCGCAAGTGCGGCGTCCGATTAAAGCGCTAGCCGGTACGGCGCCGGAACTTGGCCGCTACGCCTTCTGGCTCGACTCCCTCGGCATCGACAGCGAATATGACTATGACCCGGTGTGGGCCAAGTGCCTAGAGCTGAAGGTCTCGCCCACGTTCCATTCGATCGGCGTCGGTTGGGGCAGTCGCACCTCGATTTCCAACTTCATGTTCAATCACATCGGCCATTTCGCCGCCTCGGCGGAAGCCGTGTGTAAATCGCTGTTCTTCGGCGGCGTGACGCGGCGGTTTCCACAACTGCGCTTTGCGTTCCTTGAAGGCGGCGTGGCGTGGGCGAGCACGTTGTACAATGATTTGGTCGGTCACTGGGAAAAGCATAATGTCAACTTTATCGAGAACTTTAATCCCACCAATCTCGACGAAATGTTGATGCGTGAGCTGTTCACGAAATACGGCGCTGGACCACTGCGCGCGGACCAGTTGACGAAGATGGAAGATCGCTCTCAGCTTTTGTGGGGCTCGCGGGAAGAGACACCCGCGAGTCTGGATGAATGGGCTCCGTGCAAGATCGAAAAGAAAGAAGACATCCGAGATCTGTTCGTGCCAAACTTTTTCTTCGGCTGTGAAGGTGACGACCGCATGACGCCACTCGCGTTTGATGGGAAGAAGCATGCGTTTCGCTCGCGGCTCAACGCGATCTACGGCTCCGATCTCGGCCACTTCGACCTGCCCGACATGCGCGACGCCGCAGCAGAAGCTTACGAACTGGTGGAAAAGGAGTGCATGAGTGAGGAAGATTTTCGGGATTTTGTTTTTGTTAATCCAGTAAAACACAAAACCGACGTGAACCCCGATTTCTTCAAAGGCACGGTAGTGGAAGGAGCGGTCAACAAGTTGCTGGCGGAATCGGCTCGTTAGATGTCGGAGGGTGAGGATGGGAGATCAAGACGTGCGGGTTGAGCAAAATGGAGGCTGCTTTTTCCAAGGCAGCGGGATCGATCACGAAGGAGAACTAACGCGACGTCAGGTATTCACCCACGCACTTGCCGCAGGCGCTACATTCGCCGGGGGAAGTTCGACATCTGGGGCACGCAAGCTTGGCAAACGAGGGACCCCTCCACATCGTGACTGCATTATCGAAGCGTCTTGGGTATTGGCGTTCGCCGGTGTAGGCCGCAGTCGAACCACCGGTCAACGTGACTGCATTATCGAAGCGTCTTGGGTATTGGCGTGGCAGAATGGAGAGCTGACGTTAATCCGAGACGGCTCGGTGCGCGTACGCGGAGATCGGATCGTTGAAGTCAAAGCAGAGCGCATCTCTGGTCGTACCCGACGAGTGCTGGCCCCCGGTCAACTTCTCGCGCCGGGTTTCATCTCCGGTCACACGCATGTCTGCGGGGCAACACCCACACGGGGCATTATAGAAGAAGGGCGTTCCTATGTTCGTCCTCTTGAACTCATGGATACCTTGAGCAACAGCGAGCTCGACGATCTCACCGCCTACAACCTTGCGGAATTGCTCCGCTCGGGCTGCACCACGCAAGTGGAGATGAGTCTCAGCTTGCGTCTCGCTGAATCATACGTGCGAGTCGCTAAACGCTGGGGGGTGCGTGGCTATCCTGGCGGCATGATCCCCGGCGGCTTGCGGCTCACCCCCATCTGGTTTCGCCAGAAGGATCAGGTGCTGCACGATTCTGTACCAGAGACGCTGAAAGAAATCGAAGCCAATCGTCTTTTTGCACTAGCGCATAACGGGGCCGAAGATGGTCGTATACGATCCCAGATCGCGCCGCATGCGACGGATACCCATACGCCTGAAACGATGGCGGCCATCCTCGCTGCAGCGAAAGAGATCGGGAATGGCATCCACATTCATCTGTCCCAACGAGCAACGGAAGCGACTGCCGTGCAGAGACTGTGGGGAAAACGTCCGGTTGAATGGCTGGACGAGCTGGGATTCTACTCTGTGAATGTGTTCGGCGCTCACATGACAGGCATCGATTTGGTCAACGACCTACCCATTTTAGCGCGGAACAACATCACGTATGCCCACTGCCCCTCAGCTGGCGGAGCCGGGGGAGTCGGCAGCGCCCAACCCTATCCCGAGGCGCTGGCAGCAGGAGTTCGCACCACCATCGGTATTGATACCCACTCGAACGACTACGTTGAAAACTTGAAACTCGCCGTACTGTATGGTCGGACGCGCTCCCGGTTGCTGAGCACCAGCAGTCCGGTGAAACTCACGTCGCCCACCATGTGGCAAGCAATCGAAGGAGCGACGATTGGGGCAGCTCGCGGCCTTGGCCGTGACGATTTAGGACGCATCGCTCCAGGAGCGAAAGCCGACCTCTGTACGATTGATGTCTCTGGTTTCTTCGTCGGCGCAGGAGCTGCTCCTCCAGAACCGCTCAACAATTTGCTGTATGCGAACGGACTCTCAGTGCGTCATGTGATGACCGACGGCTATTTTCAGATCTTTGACGGCGCCCTGATCGTTGACGATGAAGAGCGGGTCCGACGTCGAGGCGGAGATGCCGTCGAGAAAATCTGGACGCAACTGCGGGCCGAGCATTGGTTTACGGAAACGCCGAAGTAGCACGACCTGCATTTCGCAGTGGCGGCTCTCCGAAGAATCTTTTCCGATACAGGTAGCAGATTTGAACTGTTCGGATAGGCTCCTACACCGCAAACAACCGTTCTGCATTGCCGTGCAGCATCTGCTCTCGTTCGCTCTCCGTGCAACCGAGCGTCTGCACTAGATCGACAGGGCGACGCCAGGGACCATAGGGATGATCTGTGCCAAGCACGATCTGATCGGCTCCCATCAGGGAATAGCACCACTGAAGCGGTTCTAGTGCATATGCGACCGTGTCCATATAGAGCTTTTTGAGTAACCGACTAGGCGCCCGCTCAGCCCCAGCAGTCTCGACGACTCGGCCATCGAGACGAGACATGAGATAGGGCAACGCAGCGCCCACATGCGGAATGATGATGGGTGTCGCCGCGTAAGCCTCAAGCACGCCGGACATCGCAAGCCGCATGGCGCTCAAGGTATTGTCCACCATGAACGCCAATACCGGCACCGGAATGAGGTCCGTCATCGCGGTCAAATTCAACGGCGCGGTCGGGTGAATGAAAATCGGTTTCTTCAGCTCGGCCATGCGCGCGAAGACCGGACGGAACTCCGGAGAATCTAGGGTCTTCTTATTGATATTAGAGAACAGTTGCAAGCCGCGAAATCCTAACGTTGAGAAACAACGGTCCAGCTCTTTCAACGAAGCGTCGATATCCCCGAAACCGAGTGTGGCATACCCCCAGAAACGGTGAGGATGAGCAGCAATGATCTCAGCAAGTAGATCGTTGACCAGGTGCGCCAACGCATCAGCCTTGCTCTTCCCCAGCATTTCAGGTCCTGGAATACTGAAACTGAGCACGGCAATGTCGATGCCGGCGCCATCCATGTCCTCCAGCTTGCGCTGCATATCTCGGCCAGACGGTAGCAGCGGCATCGTCAGCCCCTGACAACAGTAGAAGTGATAGGTCTCATCAACGAAGCGCGAGTAGGGAAACCGCGAACGTTTCTCCAACACCTTCGCGACCTTCTCCGATAAAAAGTGCGAATGCACATCGATGCGCATGGACCCTCCTTCTCCACAATCTTCGTTACTCTCAATCTCGGGCTAGTAATATCTGGCAAGCACACCATTGGGAGAGAAGCATTCGCCTACTTCTTCACCAACTTCAACGACACCGAATTCATACAATAGCGCTGACCAGTGGGCTCTGGGCCGTCATCGAAGATATGTCCAAGGTGCGCGCCGCAGGAGCTGCACATCACTTCGACCCTGTGCATGCCATGGCTGAGGTCTACTTCTTTCTGGACCTGTTCCTCGGCTATCGGCGCCCAGAAACTCGGCCAGCCGCAGCCGGAATCATATTTGGTCATGGAGGTAAACAAATCCGCCCCGCAGCACGCGCACTGGTACGTGCCCTCTTCATGACAGTCGAAATACTCACCAGTAAACGCGCGCTCGGTTCCTTTTTGGCGACACACCGCATACTGCATCGGGGTTAACTGCGCTTTCCATTCGTCTTCGGATTTCACTATTTTATACGCCATGTTCCTCTCCTCTTTGGTCAGTGGGGGAATGCCCCTTTTCGCTCTCTTCTCATAACGTGACGACACGGAACACGCAACACGTCAGCGGTTGTACTCGCGCGGTGTTCCATTCTAAGATGCCTGCGCTTGATCGCTCATGAAGGAGGCGCTATGGCCACAACAGCAAAAGATGATGTTTACGTTGGCATGAACAGCGGCACACGGGAATATGTCATTTCCCCTGAAATGGTGCAGACGTACATGAGCGCTTTGCACGCCGCCCATCCCTGGTATACAGGTCCCTCGCCTTTTGGAGGCCCGGTGGCCCCGACGATGATTCGTCACTCGGAAATGTATGTCGATCGCCGTTGGTATCTGCCCAATATCTACGGCAACCTGCACGCCAAACAGGAGTGGGAGTTTTTCGCGCCGATCATGGTAGGCGAGCGCATCACGGCGCACTCAATGGTCACCGATCGTTACCTCAAACGGGGACGTGATTACGTCGTCAACGAGATCTTACTGCTCGGCGCAGATGGTCGCGTGTGCGTGCGCAGCCGCACCCATCAGAGCTTTTTGCTCGATAATCCAGACACTGGCTTGGTAGTCGATAAAGATCGAGAGAAAGCAGCGGGAAGGCGGTTCGTGGTTGGCGAAGGCACAAACCTGGAAACACTCGCGCCTCAGACCACGCAGGTCGATCAAGAGATGTGCGTGCGCTACTCCGGCCCGGGGAAAAACTATCACACCGATCGTGATGAAGCGCAGAAACTTGGGTTTCCCGAAGTAGTCGTACAGGGCATGATGTCGGTGTGTTTCCTCTCAGAATTGCTGACTCAACGCTTCGGCGAGGGCTGGTTTCGCGGCGGGAAGATGAATGTCAATCTTGTCAATGTGTTGTGGATGGGCGAAACCGTCACCTCGCATAGCGTCATCAAAGAGATCAGTCCAGAAGGCGGCAGCGGTCACCAACGCGCCCAGTTGGAGATCTGGTGCCAGAAAGCAGACGGAACAGTGATTACAGTGGGCAGTGCAAGTGCGGTGATTTCGTAAAAAAGAAAGAAGCTCTGGCTCGCTTCTGACAGGTGTCGAGTTCTATAATCCCCCTAGGAGGACTACCAGGATGGATGATGTCCTGACCATTGCCGAAATTAAGGCGCAATTCATGTCGGAATGGATCTTGGTCGCGGACCCTCAAACCAACGATGATTTAGAAGTGCAAAGCGGCAAGGTCTGTTGGCATAGCAAAGACCGAGACGAGGTCTACCGTAAAGCTGTCGAGCTACACCCTAAGCGGTTTGCCGTGTTGTACACCGGTAAGATGCCCAAGGACACGGCAGTCATACTATGAGTTACCCGTTCGATCCACAGCAAGGATTGGTCATTATTCCGGCAGAACTACGGGGGCCAATAAGTAGCGTGGTCTTACGGCTCGCTTTGGACACAGGGGCAACAAGCACGGTGATCAATATTGGGTTGCTGGTAGCGGTAGGATACGATCCTGCACTGGCTCCAGATCGCATCCAAATCACAACAGGAAGTGGGATCGAATTTGTGCCCCGTGTAACAATACTGAGCCTGACGGCGCTCGGACAGGAACGGGCGGATTTCCCGATACTCGGGCACACTCTACCGACGAGCGCAGGCGTCGACGGACTGCTAGGCTTGGACTTCTTTCGAGGTCAAAGCGTAACTCTCGACTTTCGCACCGGGCAAGTGACGTTAGGCTAACCTAGTCTCTGTCCATTCTTCAGCTTGGCTTATCGTGGCTCCCGCTGATGTCGGTTGATCACTCGGATAGCCGTACCGTCGAGAAACGCCTTGATATTTTCTACTGTCTGAGCAAAGAAAACCCTGTATGTGTCCTCGGTCACGTAGCCGATATGCGGAGTAATCACCGTATTCTCCAAATGGCGCAAAGGATGATCGAGTGGCAGCGGCTCGTCCCCAAACACATCGAGCCCAGCCCCAGCAATCTTTTTGTTTTGCAGCACTTCCGCCAATGCTTCTTCGTCCACGATCGGTCCGCGCGATGTATTGATGAGATAGGCGGCAGGTTTCATGAGCCCAAGTTCCCTCGCCCCGATGAGCCCTCGGGTGCGTTCGCTCAGCACCAGATGAATCGTCACGATATCAGACTGTGACAACAACTCGTCCTTACTCACCAGCTTGGCGCCCAGCGACGCGGCCCGTTCCGCCGTCAGGTTCTGGCTCCAAGCAATCACGTTCATCTGAAAGGCTTTGCCGACTGTTGCGACCTGCGAACCAAGATTGCCAAGGCCAATAACCCCAAGCGTCTTGCCGTTGAGGTCCACACCCATGCTGATCTGCCAGCGTCCGCCGCGCACCGCCCGGTCTTCCCGGTGGATATGGCGAAGCAGAGAAAGAATCAGCCCCCAGGTCAATTCCGCCGTGGGGTACACCACACCGCCGGTGCCGCACACCGTAACGCCGTGGTCGCTCGCCGCCTGCATATCGATCGCGGCATTCCTCATGCCCGTCGTTGTCACCAATCTTAGGTTCGGCAGGCGTGCGAACACACTGCGTGGAAAGGCCGTGCGTTCGCGCATCGCCATAACAATGTCAAAATCCTTGAGTCGCCCAACCAGGGAATCCTCATCTTTGAGGTGATCTTGGAAAACACGGATCTCTACATCTTTAGGCAGCAAACTCCAGTTAGCCATTTGGAGCGCTACGTTTTGATAATCGTCGAGAATCGCAACTCTTGTCATGGTCACCCCTCCTAGAACGTACATTACGGACATTCTGAGAAGCGTAAATCCCCCTCAATCCCCCTTTGACAAAGGGGGAAACGCAAAGCGCAGGGGGATTTTTCAAGACAGACATACGATTCTTAGGCTTGGACTCTTGACACCTGCCGATCCTCCGTCCGATACTCCTTGCTGTTGCCGTATGCAAAGGAGGGAAACGTATGGCCGGTTGTCTCGATGGCGTCAAAGTGCTCGATCTCGGACGATATCAGGCTGGTCCGCGCTGCGCGATGATCCTGGCGGATCTCGGCGCGGAAGTCATCAAAGTGGAAGAGCCGGGAGGCGATGAATCGCGCGGTCTCGGGCGCGTGTATTGGTCCGCTTACAATCGCGGCAAGAAAAGCATCACCCTGAATCTCCGCAGCGAGCAGGGCAAAGCCGTATTGCGAGCGCTGGTGCCGAAAGTCGATATGCTGTTGCAGAACTTCCGCCCTGGGGTGATGGATGCAATGGGATTTGGCTACAGCACGCTCAAACAGCTCAACCCTGGCATCATTCTCATCAATGTCTCCGGGTTTGGGCAGAAAGGCCCCTATAAACACCGGCCCGCGTATGACCCGATCGGCCAGGCCATGTCCGGGCTCATGGGTTTTACTGGTGTGCAGGATGGACCTCCGGTGATGACCGGGGCGCCCATTATCGACCGCATCACCGCGCTCCACGCAACCATCGGCGCGCTAGCGGCGTTGCACCGTCGGGACATGACTGGGCAAGGACAATCACTCGATGTGTGCTTGCTCGATACCGGCTACACACTGATGGAAATTCCCCTTGCGCAATACTTACTCTCAGAAAAGGAACCGCAGCGGCACGGGAATCGCGCCGGCGGGATTGCCCCGTGCAACACGTACAAAGCGCAAGATGGCTGGGTCTATCTTCTGGCCGTACCACAACACATGTGGGGTCGCATCTGCCGCGCCATCGAGCGCGAGGACCTCATCAATGACCCTCGTTACAACTCCATCCCCGGTCGCGCCACCCATGCGGAAGAGATCGACGCATTAGTTGCAGCCTGGGTCAAAGACAGAACCGTTGCCGAAGTCGTGCAGGTTCTCGAACGAGAAGAAGTGCCAGTGGGCCCGGTTCATACGATTGCGCAGGCGGCCCGTGATCCACATTTGTGGGAGCGCGCGATGCTAACGGAAAGCAAAGATATAGACGACAGCAAGACGTTTGTTCCTGGACTCACCGTGAAATTTTCCGACACTCCCGGTGCAGTTGGACCGATCCCGCGCCCCGGCGAGCATAACGAAGAAGTCTACTGTAGCCTCCTCGGTCATCAACGCGAGGAATTGGCGCGGTGGAAAGAAGAGGGAGTCATTTAGTTATCTTTGGCGTGTGTCCGAAAGCAAAAATCCCCCGCCAGCCGCTGCGCGTCTGTCAGCCCCCTTTGCAAAGGGGGCGGCGAAGGCGCAGCCGAGCGGGGGATTTGTCACGCCCGACAGTGCAGCCGGTTTGAACGTTGTTTAGATAGCTCTTAATGACTTTCAACTTGACGACGGTAAGACTGCAGCAGAGGCCCCTGTCTCGTGCTGGATTTTATGCTAGGGGAGTGACGGCAAGAATTCACTTATTGGAGAAACTCGTGCTTAGTGCGTACCGTGTGCTTGACTTAACGACCGAGCGGGGCCTGCTCTGCGGCCAGATTCTTGGTGACCTGGGCGCGGATGTAATTAAAATTGAACCGCCCGGCGGCTCTCCAGCCCGCCAGCTTGCTCCTTTTTATCACGACCAGCCTCATCCGGATCGTTCGCTCTTTTGGTGGGCCTATAACCGCAACAAACGCAGCATCACGCTCGATCTTGCGACCAGCGAAGGTAAAGCCCTGCTGTGTCAACTCGCCGCGAGCGCACATTTCCTGATCGAGTCGGACAATCCCGGCGCGATGGCGCAACTGGGTCTCGGCTATGAAGACCTCGCCGCGATTAATCCCGGGCTCGTGTACATCTCGATCTCTGCCTTTGGTCAGGATGGCCCCAAAGCGAGCTACACAGATAGTGACCTTGTCATACTGGCCGCCGGTGGGCCGTTGATCCTCTATGGCGATGACGACCGCGCCCCGCTCCGCCTCAGCGTGCCGCAAGCGTATTTACATGCCTGCGCCGATGGGGCCGTCGCCGCGCTCCTGGCGAATCACGAACGCCACCGCTCCGGCCAGGGTCAACACATTGATGTCTCCGCCCAACAAGCTGTGACCTTGGCCACGCAATCCTATATTTTATCGGCGCCCTATGGCGACGCAGACATCAGGCGCATGGCGGGCGGCGTGAAGGTCGGGATATTTAACATCCGCCTCTTGTGGCCTGCCAAGGACGGCTATGTCGCTATCACTTATCTCTTTGGCACAGCGTTCGGTTATTTTACGAAGCGACTGATGGACTGGATTCATGAAGAAGGCATGTGCAGCGATGAGATTCATAGCATGGATTGGGTGGGCTTCGGCGGAGAACTCTTCGGCGGCAGCGCTGCCGCAATCGCCAGGTTTGAAGAACTGAAGCTCATTGTCGAAGAGTTTACAAAGACAAAAACAAAAGCGGACCTGTTGCAAAGCGCGCTGCAACGCGTTTTGCTGATTGCCCCGATCTCCACGCTGGATGAAGTGCTGCATAGCCCGCAACTGGCTGCGCGTCAGTATTGGCAAGAAATCGAACATCCAGAGCTGGGAGAGAAATTCAAATATCCAGGTCCGTTTGTCAAATTTAGTGAAACTCCTATTACCTATCGCCGTCGCCCGCCCTTGGTCGGTGAGCATAATCGAGAGATTTATGTGGAGGAGCTGGGTTTGACCGAGCAGAAGTTCACCGAGTTACAAAGTAAAGGAGTGATCTGAAGATCGCGCGAGTGGAGTATGCACATGACGAACAACCTTCCCCTTTCCGATGTTAAAGTTCTCGACCTCATGTGGGTGATGGCAGGTCCGGCTGGGACGCGCATGCTGGCCGATTATGGCGCGACATTGGTGCGCGTAGATTCGCAACGTCGCATCGATACCGCCCGCACGCTACAACCCTTCTTGAAACGGAAGCCGGGGCCTGACAACTCCGCGCTGTTTCAGAGCCTCAATGCCGGCAAGTATGGCGTCTCACTTGATCTCACCAAAGAAGCAGGACGCGAAGTTGTTCGTGATCTTGTGCGCTGGGCGGACGTTGTGACCGAATCGTTCTCGCCTCGGGCCATGAAGGGCTGGGGGCTCGATTACCAATCGCTGCGCAAGCTCAAGCCGGACATCATTATGATTAGCTCGTGTTTGATGGGGCAGACCGGCCCCTGGGCGCAGTTCGCCGGGTTTGGCAATTTAGCGGCGGCCATTTCCGGATTCTTCAATCTCGTGAGCTGGCCGGACCGGCCACCGGCAGGCCCCTTCAGCGCCTACACCGATTATGTGTCGCCCCGCTTTACCGCGATCTCCATTTTGGCAGCGCTTGAGCACCGTCGTCGCACCGGCCAGGGCCAATATATTGACCAATCGCAAGCCGAAGCCTCATTGCACTTTCTCACCCCTGCCCTGCTCGACTATAGCGTGAATGGCCGCGTGCAAGGCAGGATGGGCAACCGCGACTTTTCGCTCGCGCCTCATGGCGTGTATCCTACAATCGGCGCGGACTGCTGGCTCGTTCTCGCAGTTCAAACTGAACAACAATGGCAAGCCCTTTGTGACGCGATGGGCAAACCGGATCTTCGCACTGACGACCGTTTTGCCACCATGACTGCACGGCTCGCACACCAAGACAAGTTAGACGAAATCATCTCCGCCTGGACGCGCACTCAAGATCGTTTTGCGTTAGAAGAAACGTTGCAAGCGCGCAGTGTCCCTGCTGCCGCAGTACGCTCACTTTACGAACTAGCAAATGATCCGCAACTGCAGTATCGAGGACATTTCGTCCAGTTGGAACACGAGCGGCTGGGGCCGGTGATGGTCGAAGGTCCGCGTTTCCGCCTCTCGCGGACACCTGCACAAGTCAAACGCGCGGCGCCCTACTGGGGTCGCGACAATCAATACGTGCTAGAACACATTCTTGGTTACAACGAAGAGAAGATTACGGAACTGATCGTGGCGGAGGCACTGGAATAGGCGTGATTCTTTCGGGACTCATCTTTGACTAAGGCTCAGCCTTGCGAGAAGCCGTGAGTGATATTAGACAATACAGTGAGAAGAATCAGGACGAGATATACTGCGGGCTGATATCGGGCTATACCGCCAAACCGGCGGCCTTTGTCAACACGACAAGGCTTGACAAACGAGAGAAAAGCGATGGATACTGCGGCAGATTTTACGGTTTCCGTGCGTTTATGCTGAGGGAGCTCTACCGCCAAGCGGGGCGCGGTATACTCACAAGTTGAACGAAACCGCTGCGCGGCGGCTGAGTATTCTTAACTTCTAGTGATATT
>CAYTVL010000012.1:61675-140852 GCA_964441775.1 uncultured Enterobacteriaceae bacterium | reverse complement strand
GGCCGCTGCCTTACAATATCAACAGGAATTTCGGTTAGCGGCGTAGCGTGCCACTTGCCATAGTGCGCGGTGGCGTAGCCCTGCCCGGACAGCAGCTCCGCAATCGTAATCTCCCATTGCACCAGCCCGTAGGGGCGGCCTGCGCCCCCGACGCTGTAGGTGCCCGAACGAATGGGATGCCGACCGGTCATGAGCGCAGACCGGCTGGGCGTACACGCTTGCTCGACGTTGAAGTTGAGCAGACGCAGGCCCTCCGATGCGAGCTTGTCAATCCGCGGCGTCGGTGCGCCGCGAAGTATGCCTCCCCCATACACACCGATTTCGCCGTAGCCCAGATTGTCGGCGAATATGAAAACGATGTTGGGCTTGTCCTGGGCAAAGACCGGGGTCGACACCAGAGCGAGCGCCAACAGCGCAGCGAACAGTTCGTATCGCTTCATTCTTTTCCCCCCTTTTTGCCTCTGGGTTCAGTTCACTTTGTGTACTTTACTAAATCCGAATCTCTCTGAGCCCGAGCGAGATTTGCCAGCTAACTTAAATTAGACAACTGCTCTGTTTCTATTAGCAACAACATGCTGCTACCATTAGAAACATGTTGCTATATTTACAAACTCCCAGGTTTATATATGTAGAAACTGGCGGGTTGCTATTCATATAAACTCTATAAACATTTACGGTCCTCCTCCTATAAACCCTGTAAACCCTCGCTGTCAAGGATTCGCTCCTCTAAGCCTAGGGCTACCACGTGCTCGTACCGCAGCTCCCAAATACCTCGCCGCGGGTCCCAGCGCCCTCCGCGTTGTTTGATTTGTTGGCGGAGCGTGGTCTCTGCTAACGTGAGCCGGATCGGGACAAGGACGTCTCTTTTAGGCTGGACTCGTGGCGTCCACTCTTCTTCCGCGATGATCAATTCCACGGTCTTAAGGCGTTTTTGCCGCCGCTCATCATAGCGATATCGTACGCATACTAAACGCTCCCCATATTGAGTACGCAACCTCTTCGCCCCACGTTGTCCCGGATGGACGGTTGACCGAATCTGCACGTTTTCTCCTTTTCTAGTGCTACAGTCGATCCGAGGGACTGGTCACACCTTTGCCGCCCCGATTCAAGACATGGGTGTAGATCATCGTGGTGCTCACGTCTTTATGGCCTAATAGCTCTTGGATCGTGCGGATGTCATAACCATCCTCCAGGAGGTGAGTCGCGAAGGAGTGCCGCAGGGTGTGGCATCCCACCGGGTTGATAATGCCCGCCTGTTGCGCCGCGCTGCGCACGGCTCTTTGCAAGACACTTTCGTGCAGATGATGGCGTCGCCTTTCTCCCGAGCGGGGATCAACAGAGATCTGCGCCGCCGGAAACATCCATTGCCAGCCCCAAGCCGTGGGGGCGTTAGGATACTTCCGGTGTAAGGCGTCGGGGAGATACGCGCGACCAAAGCCTTGAGCGAGGTCGCGCTGATGCAGCTCTCGCACGCGCCCCAGATGCGCGATCAGCGGTTCTTTGATCGTGACGGGGAGCATCGTGATGCGATCTTTGTTCCCTTTGCCGGCGCGCACCACGATGTGGTTGGCGCTAAAATCAACATCTTTCACTCGCAACCGCAGACATTCCATTAAGCGCAGCCCGGCCCCATACAGCAGATGGCCCATGAGCCAGTGCACCCCCTTCAGGGCCTCCAGGACGGCTTTCACCTCATGTTTGCGCAAGACGACGGGGAGTCGTCGCGAAGGCTTTGCCCGCACGACATTGCCTATCTGATCAGACTCGCGACCCAGCACGTGACGGTACAAAAATAAAAGCGCATTGAGCGCTTGATTCTGGGTCGCCGCACTGACCTGCTGGTCCACGGCAAGCATGGATAAGAATTGCTCGATCTCCTGCACCCCTAGCCCACTCAGGGAACGGTCAGCATGAAAAACGAGAAACCGCTTGATCCAGTGCAGATAGGTATCTTCTGTCCGGATGCTGTAATGCCGGAGACGAATGGCCGTGCGGACTTGCTCCAGGAGGGCGAGCTGAGGGCGAACCGGGAGACTGGGTAAGCGCTGGACGGCGGGGATGGCTTCCGTACGAATCGCTTGTTTCGCCGTTGGCCACGTCTGAACGCGTTGAGAACGAATGGGCGCGAGCGCAGTTGATCGGTCCATCTCGGGAGCCTCCTTTCAGAGGCGAATATAAGGAGAAAATAATTCGTATGTCAATAGCACTCTCTGGCCCGATCTCAGAATAGAGTAGGGGCGAAGCATTTGCCAACTGAGTATCCATAGCTCAAACGGAGTTCTCGCAAATGCTTCGCCCCTACGACTTGGGAACTCAACCTCACCACGGTAGACCATCAGGCCACACCCAACATCTTCCTGGCCTCTTCCGGGGTGGCGATCTCGCGGCCCATGTCACGCGCCAGTTGGGCAACGCGGGAGACCAGTCGCGCATTGGTCGGAAACTCTAGTTCGGGGTACGGATAGTCTCCTAAGCCAATGGAAATGTGCCCGCCCCGCTCCATCGCTGCTGCGGCGACGGCGAAGAGGTTGCCGCCTACACACATGACGGACCACTGCCAATTCTGATTTGTAGGGAGAAAGTCAAGAAAGGCTTGCATCCCTTTCACCGTGCCGGGATGCCCGGTGAGCAGCCAATCTTCCGTCAACACAATCTCACAGTAGAGCGGCCCGGTAAAAATCCCCATCTCCGCGAACGCTTGCGTGTGCCGCACCGAGGAGATATTCCATAGCGCTTGAATCGGTTTGACGCCGACCGACTTCATGGTCTCGGCGAAATACTGCCAGGTTTTGGTGGTGTTCATGTAGACTGTTTCAGTGGTCTTGAAGCGTTTCGCCTTCGGGTCGTATGTGTCGACGTTGCTGGTGGCCATATCGATCGGCCCGAACTCGGGCTTGGTCATCGGGTCTTTGGCCATCTCCACAATATGGGCGATGCGCGCCTCGGGCGAAGGCAACCACCACGCTCCTAAAGTCGGCATGGTAATCAGATCGCTCTTCTCCTTGATGCGACGCACCGTCTCGGCGTACAGTTTGGCGTCGGACGCCGGCGCACCAGTGCGGGGATCGCGCGCGTGATAGTGAATGATCGACGCGCCTTCGCGCCAGCATTCCAACGCCTGCTGAGCAATCTCCTCCGGGCTGTAGGGAACATTAGGGTTCGTGTCGCGCAGAGCGTATTCGTTGATGCGTACTTCAATGATGATCTTGTCGGCCATAAATGACTCCTTAATGCAACGATGGAAAATAGGGAACGTGAACGACAAAAGAGCAATTGAGGATGCTCTGTACTACTCCCTCCCCACAATCCGCGCTATTAGACACTGTGACCTCAGGAATTGTCAAGCAAAACTTCGCAGGCGAAAGCAACGTATGATAACCGAAAGGAGCAACGGATATACCGCTGGAAGATGGCTCTCTGCCGCCATGAGTAGCCCGATTGAGTGGCTGAAGAACATCTTGACATTTCATCCAGACACCAAACTGCAGACTTCGCCTGCGGAGCACGGACTGCCCTACGAAGAGGTGCGGTTCGGCGGCGCAGATGGACGCACCCTGCACGGGTGGTATATTCCCAGTCGCGCGCGCCAAGAGCCTGGAGCTGAGTGGCTGTTTCTATGGTTTCACGGCAACGCCGGCCATATCGGCAATCGCCTCAAACAATTGCGTCTGCTGCATGAACGGATTGGCGGCAGCCACTTTCTGTTTGACTATCAGGGTTTTGGCTTGAGTAGCGGTAAGCCCACGTTGGCTGGCATCATGCAGGATGGCCGTGATGTCCTCGACTTCGTGCGAGTGCAGGGTTGGGCCGAGGAACGACGGATTGTGTATTTTGGTGAATCGTTAGGGTGCGCGGTGGTGCTCACGGTGGCGCTGGAGCAGAAGCCGGATGGCGTCATCTTAAGCGCGCCTTTTTACTCGTTACGGGAGATGGGGAGAATCCGTGTTCCTCCGCTGGCGTTTTTGGTTGAGCGCGATCTCCACAATGCGCGCTTGATTGGGCGGCTCAAGACGCCGTTGTTAGTCATTCACGGCACGGACGACCGCACGGTGCCGTTTCAACAAGGGTATGATCTCTATGCCCTGGCGCCGCAGCCCAAGACGTTTTTGCGAGTGGAAGGAGGCGGACATACGAACTTGCATGAAGTGGGAGGAGAGAGTTACGTGCGGACAATCCGCGATTTCGTGACGCCGCTCGTATCTGCGTGAGGATACCGTGAAGTTTTTGTGGCGCTGCTGCCGTTTCGTATTGCTCCTCGGGCTCATGCTCGTCATCGGGACGGTGGCGTGGGCTGCTTGGCTTCTTTCCGGGCAACGTTATCAGCAGCTTTTGACTGAGCAACTCAGCACTCTGTTTGGCGCCCACGTCCAGGTCGAGACTAGTCACTTGTCTTTCCATAACGGGCTGGGAGTGCGGCTTGACACCGTCACCATCAAAGACGATGCAGATACGACGCCATTTTTTACGGCCGCACAGGTCGAGATGCGGCTCGATCTTCCCGCGTTGTGGCATGGCGCTTTGCTTTTTCACAACGTGAACTTTGTCAAGCCTCGCTTTCAAGTGACGGCGGAAGGAAAGCGTTTCTTACAATTAGTGCATCAGTTGCGCACCGCGCCCAGCGCGCCACCGGGCGCCTTCCATTGGCTGCCGTGGCTGACGCAGGGATTGTCTCCGACGCTGGCCGTTCAAGAACTTCAGTTGCAAGAAGCGGAGATGACTTATGGGACAGCCCATGGCGCCGCCGCCCTCGTGCTGGCTGATGCGGAGGCAAAAATCACCTTGGCCGAGAAAGAAAAACCTTCGGTCGTGTTGCGCACAACCCTCAAAAATAAAAGCGGAACGATCGCGCGGGTGGCTATACGCGCCGCCGCTACGAAAGAAGTCAATGTTGACGCGTTACGACGGAGCGAATGGACCGGCGAGCTGGAAGTCGTCGAGGGTCAATTACAGCAATTCGGACGCCTCTTGGGAGAAGACTGGCCGATGACGAATTTTTCGTTGACCGGTCATTTGCAAGGTAAAGGAGAAGGCCCCATTGAGCTGGCGGGCTCTGTAACGGCAAGCGACTTAAAAATCGGCGATGTTTGGTTACGGAACGCTCATCTCCAGATCATGAAAGCGCGCTGGGCCGGGCTCGAATCCAGGGCGCCGTTGCGGGCCTTCACGATTGCCGCACAAATCGAACAGGCGCACGGTGAAATTGGCAAAGAGGCGGCGCCGATCACGCTCACCGGCGGAGACCTTACGTTGCGAGACGAGGAGCTGGCTGCGACGAAGCTGCGCGGCGCCTACGGCAAAGCGTCGCAATTCACCGATGCGAGCATCTCTTTGAAAAAGTTGACGTCGAAAAACGGCCCTACCCTCGACGCCACTATGAGCGCTGAGGTGGATTTACAAGACGACCTCTCTCACTTGTTGACCGCGTTGACGCCAGCGCAAACGGAAGCGTTCTCCCAAGCGATTGCCCAACCACAAGGACGCGCCACCGCACGGTTTCGGGTCCAACGCGCCGGGACGCACGGGAAGGTAGGGTACAGCGGCGCCCTCACGCTTGAGCAAGCGAGCGCTCGCGTCCTTCCCTGGCAGCTGAATCTCAGTGACGTGAGCGGCGCATTCCAATTTGACGCGGACACCGTAACGACCACGAATGCGACGTTCCGGGTGGGGCAATCCTGGTTGACGGTCCAAGGCAACGTCAAGGATTATCTCTCCCCCACACGGAGCGCAGAGTTGCAACTCGCCTTTAATGATCTGCGCGATTACGATATTGCCCCATTTGTCCCCCCGGGGAAAATGATCCCACAGGGTGGTTCGCTCGCCGGACGCCTCAAGGTAACGATGCCGCCGAATGAACGCCTGCCGCGACTCGATGGCCAGCTAGCGTTCTCGCGCGTCCGTTTGGATCTCGTTGATTTTCTCCATTCGTTTGAAGTCACTGAAGGCGAACTGCAAGTAGCGGGACAAAAGGGAACCTTTTTTATCAAGCATGGTCAAGTGCCTGGTGCTGAGTTTTCGGGTCGCGGCCGCATCGAAAGCTGGGAGCCTTTGCGCTTGGACCTATCCGGAGATTTTCCAGACTTGAACCTTGAAACAGCCTTAGACATTGAAAAGCCGGATGATGGGGCGCCGAAGGAAGCGACGAGAGAGGTCCGCGTCGACTTGACGTCTCGCCATGTGCTTTACAAAGGAGCACAAGTAGAAAACTTGCAGCTCTTCTGTTATTGGCATGGACGTCAGGCGGACTTGCACATCGAGCGGGCTGGCGTAGCCGGCGGTGCAGTGCAAGGCGATGTCATTCTGTGGCCCGATATCCACGCGGCTTATCTCACGCCGCAACTACGCGACCTCGACGTCAAGCATTTCTTTCAGACGGTCAATGCGCCGACCAAAGCCTTGACCGGCAAATTGAGCAGCACGGGAACCATCTACATGCCGAACTGGGCGAAGTGGGATGAACTCGCCGAATGGCAGGCGACGTTGTCAGTGTCCGTGCAGCAAGGCGTGGCGCAGCGGCTGCCCATTCTCGTGCGGCTCTGGTCGGCGCTCAGCATGCAAGGACTCTTACGCTTACAACTGCCAAGCTTACCTACGGAAGGGTTAGCGTTTTCCGTACTCGCCGGCGACTTCACACTCGGAAACGGGACGGCGTTCACAAAGAATCTTTCACTCGATGGCAGCTCCGTACGTCTCGATGGACGCGGAAAATTTAATCTCGGAGCGCGCTCGCTTGACTTACGCGTGGCGTTGGTTCCCCTCCACGGTCTCACCAGCAGCGTGGCCAAGGTGCCCTTGGCAGGAGAGCTGCTGGCGTGGAGCGCAGACTATTTGACAACGTTAAATTTCCAAGTGTCCGGACCATACGCGGACCCCTCCGTCACCCCAGTGTTGGTGGACTTCGGAGGACGATGATGCGCGGCATCCCGTTTTCACCCTTTTGGGTCGGCTGGCCATAACGACAGAAAGCAGATACAGTCAGCTCCGATTCGGCTGGCAAAAACAACAAAGCTGAGCGACGAAAGCAAAGACATGGCCCTGACCCCGCTCATGGAACAATATCTGGCGACGAAACGACAACATCCAGACGCTGTCGTGCTTTTCCGTCTCGGCGATTTTTATGAAATCTTCTTCGACGACGCGAAACAGGCGGCAGCGTTGCTTGACCTCACACTCACTGCTCGTGACAGCGGCGAAGGGAAAGCGCCGATGTGCGGCGTGCCCTACCACGCCGTGCAAGGGTATATCGCGCGGCTGGTGAAAGCCGGGAAGAAAGTCGCCATCTGCGAGCAAGTCGAAGACCCCAAAACCGCCAAAGGACTGGTCAAACGCGAGGTCACGCGCGTCGTCACGCCTTCGACGTTTATCGAAAACGACACAGACCCTACGAGCCCGCACTTGCTGGGGGTCTTTCACGCGGACCGAGGCTGGGGGGTCGCACTGTTAGAGCCGAACACCGGCCACTTTCTTTTCTGGGAGGAGAGTGAAGACACTTTTCCTGAAGCGCTTGAGCGCCTCACCACAAGTGAGATCGTCACGACGAAAAGTCTGGCGCAGGCTCCGGCGCTCGCCGCATTTTGCGCGGCGCGTCCACAGATAGTAGTCACGACGTTCGACGACTGGCAGGCTGCGTATGAAGACAGCGAGGTCTACCTCAAAGCATTCTTTGGCCTGGACTCGCTCCGCGCCCTTGAGCTTGAATCAGTCAGCACCAGCGCAGTCGCCTTGGTGCTTCGTTTCCTTCAAGGACATTTACAGACGGCCTTACCGCATATTGCCCTCCCGCGACGGCATCAGGTGGGCTCGACAATGGTCCTCGGTCCGGTCGTGGAACGGAGCCTGGAGCTGTTTCGCTCGGCCAATCCTGACGTTCGCGGCAAAACACTACTCGATGTCTTCGATGAGACGCTCACGCCGATGGGCGGACGGCTTTTGCGCCGCTGGTTGCAGAATCCACTGTTGTCCCTCAGCGAGATCACGGCGCGCCATACGGCGGTGGAGGAGCTTGTCTCGCGTCCTTCCCTGCTGGATGCTTTGCGTTCAGCGCTAGCGCCGTTGCGCGATCTCGAACGGCTGGCCGCGCGTTTTAGCGCGCAGGTGGCGACCCCAAAAGACGCCGCAGCTCTGCGCGATTCTCTTGCCCAAGTGCCAGCCCTCACGCACACGTTGAGTGAGGTGAGCACAACGTTGTTGGCGGAACAACACGAACAGCTTGCGTTTGATTTGACGGAACTCCAAGACACGCTCCAACACGCGCTGGTCGATCTGCCGCCCCTGCACGCGCGCGATGGCGGCGTGATCGCACGGGGTTATCACGCTGAACTGGATCGATTGCGGTCTCTCGCGTCGGACGCCAAACAGTGGCTCGCGCAACTGCAAGCACGCGAGATTGCACGCACCGGCATTTCCTCCCTCAAAGTGGGCTACAACCGCGTGTTCGGCTACTACCTGGAAGTCTCAAACTCCCATAAAGGCAAGGTTCCGCCGGACTACACGCGCAAGCAGACGCTGGCGAATGCAGAGCGATTCATCACGCCGGAACTCAAAGACTATGAAGAGCAAATCCTGCACGCCGAAGAACGCGCCGTTACCTTAGAACAAGAACTCTTCGCCCAGGTATGCGCACTCGTGCGCCAGCAGGTTCGCTCCATTCAGACGGTCGCCGCCGCGATTGCGCAGGTAGACGTGCTCGCGTGCTTCGCCTGGGTGACCGTGCGACAGCAATATGTTAGGCCGGAAATGACGGAAGAAGCGGTCCTGCATATTGTCGGCGGGCGACATCCTGTAGTCGAAGCCCTGCTGGGTCGCAACAAGTTTGTGGAGAACGATGTCTCTCTTGATCGGGACACACACCAATTGCTTCTGTTGACGGCGCCAAACATGAGCGGCAAATCCGTGTATCTGCGGCAGACGGCGCTGATCGTTTTACTCGCGCAGAGCGGCTCGTTTGTCCCGGCGCAGCACGCGCGTCTTGGCATTGTGGACCGGATTTTCACGCGTATTGGCGCGTCCGACAACCTTGCACTAGGCGAGAGCACCTTTGCAGTGGAGATGATCGAGACCGCACAAATTCTCACCTACGCCACGCCGCGCAGTTTGTTATTGATGGATGAAATCGGTCGCGGCACCTCGACGTCCGACGGCTTGTCGATTGCTCGGGCGATCATCGAATTCTTGATTGATCCGGATGGACCGCGCCCCCGCACGCTGTTTGCCACGCATTTTCACGAGTTGACAGAGTTGCAGCGATTGTTGCCCGGGGTCGAGAATTGGACCTTTGCGGTGCGGGAATGGAAAGGAGAAGTCATCTTCCTGTACAAAGTCATTCTTGGCGCGGCGGATGATTCGTACGGCATTCATGTCGCCAAGTTGGCGGGGCTGCCCCGGGTAGTAACCGATCGCGCCGAGGAGATTTTGAAAGATTTGGAGGAGCGCGGCGTCAATGTGATTCGTCCCGCCGCCAAACGCCCTCGTGCGCGCGGCGTGCGCACGGCGCTTTCGCAGGACCCGGCGCAACTTGGGCTCTTCCGTGAAGGGTAAAACTCGGGAAACGGCGGATGGAAGATGAAGGAAAAACATTCGTCCTTCTTTTGACGTCTTACACCTTCCGTCTTACGTGAGTCGTTATGAGCCGCATTCATGTCCTTGACCCTCTCACTGTTAGTCAGATCCGCGCCGGCGAGGTCATTGAACGACCTGCGTCGGTCGTGAAAGAGCTGGTAGAAAACTCTATTGACGCCGGGGCGCGCAGCATCGGCGTGTCTATCACCGGCGGCGGCATCACTGAGATTGTCGTGCAAGACGACGGCGGCGGCATGAGCGCCGAGGAGGTGCAACTCGCCGTACAGCGGCACGCCACTAGCAAACTTTTCAGCAGCGCCGATCTCTTTACTTTGACAACCTTAGGATTTCGTGGCGAAGGCTTGGCCAGTATTGCGGCGATTGCCCAATTAGAATTAGTAACGCGGGAGCCTGCCGCACGCGAAGGCGTGCGCGTGTGCGCGTCAGGAGATGCGCCAATCGAGACCATACCGGCGGCGGCTCCGCCGGGAACCACCGTGACCGTGCGACAGTTGTTCTTCAATACGCCGCCACGGCGAGCCTTCCTTAAATCACCGACCGCCGAGGGCAACCAGATTGAAGAAATGCTGATCGGCTTGGCGCTCTCGCGCCCCGCCATTCGTTTTCTCTTTACCTGGGACCAACGGGTGGTGTTTGACGCCACGCCGCAAGAGACGTTAGCTGGTCGCGCGAAGGCCGTCTTGGGAAAAGAATGGACGGAGGGATTAATTCCCGTAAAGACGAGTGCAGAGTTGGCGAGTGAAAGCGGCGTCGCACTCTCCGGCCTCGTCAGCCCCCCGTCTCGTCATCGCAACACTCGTACGGGCCAATACTTCTTCGTCAACTCACGCCTGGTGAAAAGTCAGCCGCTGTCGTTCGCGCTGACTCGCGGCTATGGTGAGCTTTTGCCGCAGGGACGCTTCCCGCTTGCCGTGCTGTTCCTCGACACATCGCCGCAGGCCGTGGATGTGAACGTGCACCCCACCAAGCGCGAAGTGAAATTCCGCGATGAGCGCGCGGTGCTGCACGCGCTGGTGCAGAGCGTGCGTCAGGCTCTTGATAAAGTCAATCTCTTCAAGACGGTGGGTTTGCCTGCGTCACCGGGGGCAATTCCAGTAGTCCCCCTTTCTCGGGCGTTGAGTCCGGATATTCCTGTTCCTGATCCGGCGGATTTCCCCGGACGTCGCAAAGTGGAAGTCGAGAAAGAGTTCAGCGACCCTCCTCTGCGACTCATGCCGAAACCACCGCCAGTGTTGCCAGTCGCTCCTGCAGTAAAAGCGCCGCTGTCGCCTCGTGTACAGTCGCAGCCGACCTTGTGGCGACGGCCAGATGGGACGGAGTTCCGCATCGTCGGCCAGAGTCACGAGTTGTTCGTGCTGGTGGAAGTCGAGGGTGAGCTGTGGGTGGTGGATCAACACGCCGCGCACGAGCGCGTCATGTATGAAGAGGTGCTAGAGGCGTTGCAACAACGTCAAGGCGAATCGCAGCCGTTGCTGCTGCCCATCGTTTTTGAGCTGGAGCCCACGGCGCGGGCGGCGTTGGAAGAAATGATGGAGTATTTGACCGTGCTGGGATTTGACATTCGCCCGTTTGGCGGCGGCGCCTACCACGTGCAAGCCGCGCCGCCCTACTTTCGCGCCGCCGATACGCCCGCATTGATTATCGAACTCGCGCAAGCACGAGCCGAAGGACGCGCGGAGAATTCCGTGGAAGCGAAACTTGAGGACTTAGCCGCACGGGTCGCCTGCAAAGTGAAGTCCGTGAAAGCGGGGCAGACCCTGGGCCCCGAGGCTATGAAAGCGCTGGTGAAATCGTTATTGGACTGCCGCTCACCCTTCACCTGCCCACACGGGCGACCGACGATGGTGCGCCTCTCCGTACAGCATTTGGCCTCGCAGTTTGATCGGCGGTAGGCCCACGAGAGAACCTTTGAAGCTCCGCTACTCCTGAAACGGATTTAAAAGCGGAATATGACAACCTGTGAAATCGCTCACATTACGCGTAACAAGGGTGAGTTCGTGGACTTGAGCGGTTGCCGCGATTAACATGTCGGCCTGAGTGCAGGTCTGCCCTTTGGCTTGTAACTCTCCACGTAAGTGACCGCAGCGTTTGGCAACCTCGGCGGTTACCGGCAAAATGGCGCAACGGGTTTCGAGAAACTCCTCAAACCATAGGAGAATTTTTGGGTGGGGTTTCCAGGCTAAACCGTAGAAGATTTCTTCGACCGAGATCACGCTTAAGGCAATTGAGAAAACTGTGCTTGCCCATGCCGTCACTCCTGGGTTGGGGCGAGGGCGAGCCAGTTTGCTGATGATATTAGTGTCACACAGCACTGTCATCCACTACCTCGGTGAATGCGTTCTTCCTGTTCTGACGGACAGGCGTTGTGAGCACGTAATTCTCTTCTTTACAGAGCTCGCGAAGCTCAGTGAATATGTCCGCCAACGAGGAGACGTTCTGTTGTTGTCGCCAAGCCTGAAAAGACTCGAAGGTCTTAGCATCAATGACAGCAGCAATCACTTGCCCGCGATTGAGAATCTGTTGCGGCTTTGTAGCGGCAGCTCGCAGTACTGCCGAGAATTTTTGCTTGGCGTCAGCAATACTCCATTGCACGAGATTCTCTCCTAGACTTATAATGTGTCCAACATAAACCTGACAAATGCTCATTTCAAGCAAACAGCGTAAGGCTTTTGCAACGCCTGTTGTCGCAATAAACAAGAACAAACACGAGAGAAGGTTTACTGGGTGATTGAACAGTTGCAGATCGGAGTCCTGCGCTTGACCTCTAACCTTTTCCTCGCCCCACTGGCTGGGTACACTAATTTACCCTTTCGTCTGTGCATGCGCGAGATTGGCGGGTTTGGTTTGGCGGCGACGGAGTTGGTGCATGCACGTTCGTTGCTGGAACAACGCCCCAAAGCCTTGAGGCTTGCACAAACACTGCCCGAAGAGCGGCCCGTGGCCGTGCAACTGTTCGGCGCGGTGGCCGAGGAAATCCGCGACGCCGCACAATGGCTGGAAGAACAAGGCGTGTCGGTGATCGACCTCAACATGGGCTGCCCCGTGGATAAAGTGGTCTCGCGTGGGGCTGGAGCAGCTATGCTGCGCGATCCGCAGAAAACCGGAGAGTTTGTCCGCATGGTGACGCGGGCGGTGCGGATTCCCGTGACCGTCAAAACCCGCTTGGGGTGGGATGGGGGGCAGATGCAAGCTGTGCAGCTTGCGCCAATTTTAGAAGGCATGGGCGTCGCGGCGCTGGCGATTCATGGCCGCACCCGACAAGGACAGTTTGGCGGGATAGTCGACCTCGCCAGCATTCGTGCGGTCGTGCAATCCGTCCACACCATGCCAGTGATCGGCAACGGAGACGTGCGCAGCGTAGCCGCTGCGAAAAGGATGTTGGAAGAAACAGGCTGCGCTGGCGTGATGATTGGGCGGGGCGCGCTGATGAACCCTTGGGTGTTCCAAGAGATTCGCGCCGGGCTAGCAGGAACGCCTACACCCCAGGCTCCAACGTTTGCTGAACGCGTGGCGTTTATGACCCGGCATTTTCTGCGAGCTGTTACTTTTCTCGGAGAACGGGTCGCATGCCTGCAATTTCGCAAGATGATCGACTGGTACGCCAAATTCCTTGGTCCGTGCCCCGATTTACGCAAGAGCCTCAAAACCCTGAACAGCGCCGCCCATTACCACGATTTGCTCGGCTGTTTTCTCGCCGAACGGGGCCTTGTTCACGAAACGATGCGATAAGACTCTCTGGCCGCTGTTATGAAAGTTTCGTGAAAAATCTTGACAGCCCCTTGCCGCGCCGTTACTTTGTCTAACTAAAATCCCTCCCTGACAGGGATTTGGGGGAAATACGCGTGTTAAACACGAAGGTCCTGGTCCTCAACCGGTCCTACTTTCCGGTCCATGTCACATCGGTGCGGCGAGCCCTTTCGCTGCTCTATCAGGGAGTTGCGAAAGCGGTGGACCAGCAGTATCGGACGTTCGACTTCGATAGCTGGGGGGCGTTGTCGGCTTCGCTTCATGACGACACGATCCATTTGACCGATCGCCTGATGCGGGTGCCCCGAGTGATCTTGCTGGTCGCCTATGATCGCGTGCCCAAGCGTCAGGTGCGGTTTAGCCGTTTCAATGTCTTTGCTCGCGATAAAAACACCTGCCAGTATTGCGGGGAACGATTTCCTCGGCAAGAATTGAACCTGGACCATGTGATCCCCCGTTCGCGCGGCGGATTGTCTACCTGGGAAAACGTCGTCTGCTCGTGTTTTATCTGTAATCGCATTAAAGGCGGTTCCTTGCCGGAAGAAGCAGGCATGCATCTCATCCACAAACCAGTCCGACCCGAGTGGACGCCGTTCATGCTGGAAACCTTCAGTTTCAAGCACTACCAAGAATGGCTGCCCTACTTAAATGCGGTCGACGCCGCGTACTGGAACACCGAATTACTGGAGCGGTGACTTTTTCGGGCCGTCTTTGCTGAGTTCGCCTTCCTAGAATGTAGCCCCCATCGACGTTGGCTAGTCAAGCGTCTTCCTTTCTCTTGACTTCCCACAAGCAGAAGGCGTATGCCTGTCTGCAAGAAAACCGAGGGTCCCAGAACCCTCACCAAAAAGGGGGATGCCATCATGGTGTACGAGATGCGCGTCTATACGCTGCAACCAGGCAAGACGGCAGATTTTCAGGCCCTTATCGAAAAGGAGGCCCTGCCGGTGATCAACAAATATTCCAAGCTGGTCGGCTGGTGGTCCACTGAAGTGGGTCCATTAAACGAGGTCGTGCATATCTGGGCTTACGAAGATATGGGCCACCGCGAACGCGCGCGCAAAGCCCAAGGCGAAGACCCGCAACTCCAGTCGTTTCGCCCCAAGGCGCAGGCGATGATCGTGAGCCAGTACAACAAAATCCTGACGCCCGCGAGCTTCTCTCCGTTGAAGTAAGTCCCAATACGTATGTGGGCGCAGGTGGGCTGAGTGACAACGCTTGAGCCCGCTGCGTCCCTGTGTCTCTCGATAAGGATGACCTATGAACGATGGTGCTCTCACTGGCCTGAAGATTGTGGAGCTGAGCGAACGCGTGGCTGGTCCTTTCTGTACGAAAGTCATGGCGGACCTCGGCGCGGAAGTTGTCAAAATTGAACGACCAGGAACAGGCGATGTTGCACGGAGTCGCGGCCCGTTTCCTGGCGACGAGCCACACCCGGATCGCAGCGGTTCGTTTCTCTATCTCAATACCAATAAATTGGGCGTCACGCTCGATGTCGCGGCGCCCCAAGGCGCGGCGCTGTTCCGCGACTTGCTCAAAGACGCCGACGTTCTCGTGGAAACGTGTCCACCTGGTTTCCTTGATAGTAAAGGCATCGGGGTCACCAGTTTGCACGAGCGTTTCCCTCGACTCATCGTTACATCGATCACGCCGTTCGGGCAGACTGGCCCATATAAAGATTATAAGGCCTACGACTTAAATTGTTTTCATACCGGGGTCGTGGGCTACGAGACACCGTTCAACTACGTCACCGATCCAGACAATGAACCGCCGGTAAAACCGAGCGGGCAACAGGCGGACATGCTCACGGGCTGGACTGCGGCCAGCGCGACCATGTGTGCAGTGTTTCATCGTGAGCTCACCGGTCAGGGCCAGCACGTTGACATTTCTGAAGTGGAAGCGGTCGCCCACATGGTGCGCCCCAACTTTACGTTTTATACTCATGAACCACCCAACGGCCCCAACCGACGCCGGTTTTTGCAGCGCACCAAATGGGGGTTGGCCTACGTGTTTCCCTGCCGTAACGGCCATGTGGCCTTACTGGCCCTTACCGACCAACACTGGGAAAGCCTCAAAGAATTGATGGGCCGTCCCGAATGGGCGGAGAGTGATCTCTTCTCTACGTTGCTAGGAAGATTTCAAAACATCGACGCCCTCGAAGTCGGCGTGGCTGCGTGGGTCAGCGAGCAAGACCGCGCTGAGCTGGCGCGTCGCGGGCAGGAATTTCACATTCCGGTGTTCCCTGTGCGCGACGTGCGTGAAGTGGTGACCTCGGCCCAGTATCACGAGCGCAATTTTTTTGCGCAAGTCGATCACCCCGCCACTGGACCACTCACGTACCCCGGGGCGCCGTTCAAGTTTTCCGCAACGCCCTGGCAAGTGCGATCTCCCGCCCCGCGACTCGGCGAGCATAACGCGCGGATTTACGGCGAGCGCTTCGGTCTTAGCGCTGAGAGGATTGCACAACTGAAGAACGAGGGCGTGATCTAGCACGAGAGAAATCGGCTAGCCACATCCTCCCTGACCCTCCTTTGACAAAGGAGGGAATCCAAATGCCCCTTTTGCGAAAGGGGGCCGTGCGCAGCACGAGGGGATTTAGCATTCATTCAAGAGTAGAGAAGGAGCAAACGCGTTATGTCCCGACTGCCGCTCGAAGGCGTCCGCATCGCTGACTTTGGTTGGATCTTGGCCGCGCCCCAATGCACCGCGTGGCTTGCGGTGATGGGCGCTGAAGTCATCCGCATCGAATCGCATCAACGCCTCGACCCGATTCGCTTTATCGGCCAGAACCCACGTGACCTCAAAGGGCCTGATGGGTCCCCGCTGTTCAATGGCTTGAACTATAGCAAAAAGGGAATCACGCTGAACCTCGGCCATCCCCAAGGCGTGGCCCTGGCGAAAGAGATTGTCCGACGCAGCGACATTGTGATAGAAAATTTTACCGCTGGGATGATGAAACGCTGGGGGCTCGCCTACGAAGACCTTTGCGCCATCAAGCCGGACATCATCATGGCCTCTGGTTCTCCACTTGGCCAGTATGGACCCGATAGTCACAGCGTCGGCTGGGGCCCCATTACACAAGCCTCGGCGGGCATTTGCCACCTCACTGGGTATGCGGGCGGTCCGCCTAGCGCGCTGGGCGGCACCTGGCCGGACTACATGGTTGGCGTCGTCATGAGCTATGCCGTCCTGGCGGCATTGTATCGTCGACGACGGACCGGACAAGGTCAACACATCGATTTGGCGATGGCTGAAGTCGTGACCTCCATGCTCCCCGAAGCGGTGCTCGATTACGTCATGAACGAGCGCGATCGCGGACGACAAGGGAATCATGACGACGTACTTTCACCGCATAATGTGTATCGTTGCCAGGGCGAAGACGCATGGGTAGCGATCGTGGTCGAGACAGAAGACGAGTGGCGTCATTTTTGTCAAGCAGTAGGACACTCCGAGTGGAGCAACGATGCACGTTTTCGCGATCGCCGCAGCCGCAAAGCGCATGAAGCTGAACTCGACGCTCTCATTACACAGTGGACAAAGGAGCGGACGCAAACAGCCATCACGACTTTGCTGCAAAGCGCTGGAGTAGCGGCGACACCAGTGTACGATACGGAAGGATTGCTCAACGATCCGCAGTTTCAGCACCGCGATTTTCTGGTGACCCCGGGACACCCAGTAACTGGAGACCATGCCGTGGCGGGCATTCCCGGCAAATACAGCGCCATTACAGAGCCCCGCTACACGCCAGCGCCAGGATTGGGCCAAGATAATGTAGACGTGTTTGGAAATCTCCTGGGGCTTTCGCTGGAAGAAATCCAGCGCTTGCAGGAGGAGAAGGCGATTTACTAGCGGGAGAGTCTGGAATTTTCACCTTCTCAATAATCAGACAGGATGAGCATGCCGTTTACAGGCTGGGGATGTTCAGGGAATAAACGAGACCCAAGTGGCGCATGGCGCGACTTCCGTGGACTCCTCCCCACTGTCATTGGTGGAATACTCGCTATATGTGCCGGGTATTATTCGTCCAAATTTCAATTGTCATCACAAGTTCAGCTCCAGAAGATTCAGGACCAGCGCCAGGTCTTCGCGCGTCTTATGGGCCGGAAATTTACAACCGAGCAGTTATATGTCTCTCGATATGAAGCGCGAATCTTTTCTGACTATAACGAGGCGCTTTGGAAGCTCTCTGGAGCGCCGAAGGATTCTCTAGACCTCCAGGAAGCTCAGCGCTGGATGCGTCGTAGTGAGGACCTTACTATCGATCTCGCAAAAAACAACCAAGCTCTGTTCGAAGACCTTGGAACTGTTTGTGCACTTTTCCCCAATACAATTCAACTTCGCCAATTGGTAGAACGAGTTTATGGTTTTAAGTCCTTGGGGACGACACAACCACCTACTGCTTCCGCAGAGGAAATTAAGGAGTGGAGGGACAAGTCTGTTCAACAACTACAAACAATAGTTGAGCGCAACTATGGAGAACCAATTGACGAGTTGTTGAATTACCTATCGAAGCAACTCTTGAGAGATTGAGATTATACAAGGGGGAGAGGTCCAAGTGTGGATGTTAAGAGTTTCCCGATTAATCGAACGTTTTCAACGCCCAATATAACTAACCTCCGGTGTGTCCGGTAAATTAATCCAAAAACAGCCGAGCGACGGGAATCTCTCTTTTTTCTTTCAAGTCAGGAGCCTCTTGTTCTCTATCTTATCATTATGTGATAACGATAACCAATGAAACGCGACCCGTCGCTGGATACGCTGCTTGATCTTGACGGGCAAGTGCTGGTAATCGATCCAACCACCCAGCATTGGGTACGATTCGTAGTGCGGCGTGTGCCGGTAAGCGAAGCGAAACCACACGGCCTCGATTATTCGCTGACTCTTCATGGACCGGATGGAACGGGGTTGGTCGGCTTTGATAATGCGCATCCAGTGCGGGAAACGGCTGGACCAGGCGCACGACGCACGGTCTCGCATGACCATAAACATCGCCTGCGCACCGTACGTGCCTATGAGTACAAGGACGCCGCCACGTTACTGGAAGATTTTTGGAAAACCGTTGATGCCGTGCTACGGGAACGAGGAATTCTATTATGACTACATTGAAAGTTGGGATCGCCTCAGCACAAGAAATGAAAGCGCGCACCCTCGCGATTGCACGCGGCGACATAAAACCACGCCCCGGTGATCCTAAAGTTTGGTTCACGTCACCGGAGAGTTTTGCCCGTATTCTCTCGAACAAAAATAGGGCGTTGCTCGATGTCATCGTGACAACACATCCCGAATCTTTACAAGATCTCGCTGCCAAGACGGGGCGCAAGGCTTCCAACCTGTCGCGAACTCTGCGGACGATGGAACGGTACGGATTCGTCCGTTTGCAGAGAGGCGAGCGAGGCAAGGTGAAACCAGAAGTCTCATATCAACGCATTGCCCTAGAAATGGCGCTGGCGTAAATAGCAGAGGTTCAACATCCTGAGGTAGAGACTTGAGACTCGCTCCTCCTTTCATGCGTTGGTGCGCAGGCTTTCACGAATTATGATCATGCAGCCCACTGGAAGGGATGACCTTCAGCACTTCTTCCGCGACAAGACGATGGCCTGCTTCCGTGTAATGGCCAGGTTCCCGGAAGGGAAACAGCGATAACACGTCGCTGCGGGATGCAAAGAAAGGCTCCAGATCAATAAGGGGAATGCCCAGACGGCGGACGCAGGCTAGTACTTGTAGGTGCTGGGCGTCTGTGCCCCCTGCGTCGCCTACGCCGTAGCGCGCCCAGCTCGGTAAATACACGAAATAGAGTCGCCCTCCCCATGCAGCAACCTGCGTCTGGGCGCGCGCCAGGACGCGGGATAACAAGTCAGTTTCAACGGTCAGCGGCGGTTCGTCGCCATAGACCAGCCCGAGTCTTTGTCGCAGGAGTTCCAGCTTCAGGCCACGGCGCAGGGCGAAGGAGACGGGAGCATGCTGCTGTTGAATGCGGTCCCATTCGGTGGCGCGTTGCTGCATGAGACTATCCACGAGTAGAGGGTCCTGCAGCGCCTGGTCAATGTCACGCTGACGGCCTAAGAGCCCTTGAGTAAACCCCTCTTCGAGATAGCGCATGAGCAGCGGACTCCTCTGTTCCTTTAGCAAATCGGAGAGATCGTTGCCTTCGTAATAAAACCACAGCACGACGCGCGGCGCGTAGGGCGGGAGATATTCCCTGAGGATCGCCAACTCCACTAACGGACCCAGGTCCGCCATACCTAAATTCAAAGTGGCCGGAAACCGCTGGCGAATTTGCGCTACGAAATTGGCTTCCGGAGGGACGCAGTAACCGTAGGTATAGGAATCCCCGAGGGCAGCGATGTCAAGGCGCGGCTGTGACCAGAGCCCAGGGGGGTTGGCAAACCCATGCGCGTCGCTGCGCATGATCTGCCACGGGCCGTTCTCATTGCACACCACGAGCACCCGCTGAGAGACCCCCGCCAGCGGCAGCAGTTCGTGGTCGTCCAGAGTGATGGCCGACCGCCGGCTTCCATCGGGCTGAGTCCGCAACAGTTCATTGATCGAGAAAGGGGAGAGGTCCGCCGCAACCCCACGCTCGCGCAACTCCTCCACCACTTCTCTGGCCGAGCGCGTGTCCACCTCCATGCCAAAGTGGCGTTTGACGGACTTTGCGACGCGCTGTCGCTCCGCGTACGACGTGACATAGTTCAGCGGGGCTAAACGCACCTCACGCGGGCGCCCCCGCGTGAGGCTGTAGGCTTCGAGCACACTTTCGGCGCCGTAGATTGAGAAGGCCGTGCTGACACTCAGGAGGGCGAGGTTGATCTTCTGAGCGACAGGCAACCTGAGGGAAGCAAAGAGACCGGCCGCCAACCCAGCCGGGACGCCATAATACAGCACTCCCCCGAACCTGGCGTACTCTCGGTCACGGAGCCAGGCGTAATGATAGAAGACATACAGTAAGAGGAGCAGACAGACGCACCCGCCTAGCACAAGGATCATATTCGCGAGCTTCGTCGCCGCTTTGAGCCGACGCTCAGTGTTTGCCATACTAACCGCCTTTTCTGGAATATTTGGTCGAGGCGAAGTGCTCGTGGATTCAACATCTATGAGTAGCGGAAATGACTCGCTATGGTAGTGGGGTCAAGCCGTAGAGACAGCGACCACGGAAGCGGCGACCATTCAGACTGTCTGATCTGGCGGGCTACTGCTCTTGATAATTCCACGTGAGTCCGCCGTCGACGAAGTAGGTCGAGCCGGTGACGTAATCGGCATCGTCCGAGGCGAGGAACACGGCGAGGCCCGAGACATCATTCGGCTTACCGAGGCGCGAGAGCGGAATCTGTGTGAGCAGCGCACCCAGTTTTTGCGGGTCGTTGAGTAGCTTCGTGTTAATCGGCGTCTCAATAGCTCCGGGAGCGATGGAATTGACATTGATGCCAAACGGCCCAAGCTCCACTGACAGATTGCGCGTGAGCATCTTGAGCCCGCCCTTGCTCGCACAGTACGCTGCGAAGTTGGGGAACGGCAGCTCTTCGTGCACGGAGCTAATGTTGACAATTTTTCCGCGCCGCTTCGTGTGCATGAGATGGCGCACTATTTCTTGCGTGGCGAAAAAGACGCCTTTCAAATTCACGTTGAGCACGCGATCGTAGTCTTCTTCAGTCACTTCCCAGAACGAGGCGTGGGTTTCAATCCCAGCGTTATTCACAAGAATATCGAGGCGGCCAAAGTGTGCGATCGCGGCAGCAATCAAGGTGCGCACCTGCGCAGTGCTGGACACATCGGCCTGGACGATCAAGCCGCGACGACCAGCCGCCTCTACATTGCGTAAGACTTCCTCCGCCTCGCCCGGGGTGCGATTGTAGTTAATCACCACATCCGCGCCTTCTTGGGCGAAGCGTTCCGCGATAGCGCGGCCAATGCCCTGGCTACTGCCGGTAATTAAAGCAACTTTATTTGCGAGTTTCATAACAAGCTCCATTTCTTCAGCGCCACATTGTGATCGTCAAAACCCATGCTGACTACTGACTATTGACTACCGACTACTTTCCTCCTGGTCTGATGCCGGGAACATTCAAGCGGATACGGTACACGCTGGTTTGCGCGGCGAGATACAGCGTCTTGCCATCATCATCACCCCAAGCCAAGTTATGCGGATGTTCAGGACCTTTGAGCGTCCCAAGATGCTTACCTTCCGGGGAAAGAATCCACAGCCCACCCGGACCGGAGACGTAGAGATTCCCTTTTTGGTCCACCTTGATCCCGTCGAGGGCGTCCTCGCCCGGTGCGCTGGTCATGTCAAAAAACACCTGCCCGTTCGTCACGGTGCAGTCTGGCTGCACTTCGTATCGCATCAGCACTTTTTTCTCCGGGTCCCAGTTGCCAATGTAGAGATATTTTTCGTCCGGTGAAAACGCGATGCCATTGGGACCTTTCACGTCGGTGTTCACCAACTGTAGCTTGTTGTTCCGCAAACAGAAGACCCCACTATACGGCAGCTCCTTGCGTGGATCGTCATAGAACTTGGGCAGACCAAACGGCGGATCGGTGAAGAACAGGGCCCCGTCAGAGCGATAGACCAGATCATTCGGGCTGTTGAGACGCTTGCCTTCGTATCTGTCCGCCAGCACCGTGAGGAAGCCGGTTTTCTCCAGGCGCGTCACACGACGATTGCCATGTTCGTTGATCGTGACCCGCCCTTCTTTGTCTAAAGTCAACCCGTTTGAACCAGGCTGATTGTACTCGCCCACGTCGACGCCAGTGTAGCCGCTTTTGGTTTTGTAGACAGAAACCTGTCCATCTTGTGACCAATGATAAATGGTGTTGGCGTTTGGATCGCTAAAGAGGAGATAACCGGGCGCAGCATCCGAAGCCGGAATCCAGATCGGCCCTTCGGTGAAAAGGAATCCGGTGGCGACCCGTTCCAGCTTGGCATTCGCAGGAATGAGTGCATCGAGGGCGGGATCGTTCTTGATAATCTCTGGCGTGAATTCTCGCGGTTTGTAGGCTTGTTCTGCTTTGTAGAAATCGAGGGTCACAGAGCGAATCCAGATGAAGTTGCCGGGAGGGCTGGAGAGTGGACCATTCACGCCAAAGATTGCCAGTTGAAATTGTTGCCCTGGCTTGACGTTGCGCCCCAGCACCACCCGATTGGGCGCATTGAATCCCTTCACGAGTTGGCCGCCGGTTTGACCGAGGACCGTGGGCAGTTTGCCATCGACCCAAATTTCGGCGTAGTCGTCGATAACAATTTCAAAAATCACGGTGGCGCCGGTCGGATCGAAGTTCCCCACCTTTTCCGGGATCGTCACTTTTGTGCGATACCAGTTAAAGCAGAGCCGTCCGGTAGATTGCCGCGCCTCCAACTGTGCTGGGGCGAGGGTTTCCCACTGTGAATCGTCGAAATCCGCTGCGCCAGCATGCGGAGCGATATCGTTGGTACGATTGAGAGGACCGGAAGGTCGCAAGTCCGGACCCACGCTATGGTGATCGACCGTCAAAATCTGCACATCATGATAACGCCACTGCCCTTTGACAAGTGTGACGCCGTCTTCCGTGGCGAGGTTGACGATGGCGACCGGACGCCCACTCACCGGGGCGTCGTTCGTGAGCTGCGCGTGAGCACTCAGGGGAACGGAGAGTAAGGACACCAGCAGACCGATGAAGAGAAGGAATTTCGGCATTCGCATGTCGGTTGACCTTTCAGGTAGAGACATCGTTAAAAACCTCTAGCGCGCCTTCACCACGTAGTAGGTCATCGGGGCTGGGACTTCTTTGAACCAGTGCGGAGTGCCAGCCGGAACGATAATGACATCACCTTTGGCGATGACCCGGGACTCACCACCGGTGATTTCCTTACCGCGGATTTCGTTGGGCTCGGTTGGCTTGGGGTCCACAACGGTTCCGCCGGTGACAAACGTAGCGGAGCCATCCTGTACATAGATGATGTCAGCGTCTTTGGTGTGTACTTCGGCGACGCCCGCCTTCTCGCGACGGCTGGTGTGCACCATGTACTTGTCACTATTATTGAACAGCACGGCGCCTTTCGTAAACGCCTCGGCCACCTGTTCCTTGGGAAAGTAAGAGATCTTCCCCGGAGTGACATCTGAAGCGCCGGCGGCCAGCTCCTTCACGGCGTTCGCCCCGGCGACGGCGATTTCCTCGTCTTGGGCGGGAGTCTCTCCGCTCACGCCGATAGCGCCAATGACTTTCCCTTCGTAGGAGATCGGCGCCCCGCCTTGCAGCGCAGTCGCCCCCGGCAGCGCCAACGCAGCCACTCGACCATTCTTCACTTGCTCTTCAAAGTCACGACTGGGACGACGAAAGATAGAAGCCGTGCGGGCCTTGCCGATCGCGACATCTACACTGGCGACTTGGGTGTCATCGAGACGTTGCAAAACCAACAAGTGACCGCCATCGTCAACAACTGCGATAACAACGCGCGCGTTCTTCGCTTTGGCGTCGGCTTCCGCTGTTGCCGCGATGTGTTTTGCCGCCGCGAGAGACAAAGCCTTTTTATCAATGATCTGTGCATGGCTTGTGGCGTCGACCGCCAGTAATGCAAACGCGAGTCCCAGACAAGTACGCGTGCTCATACGTTTCTCCTCTAATGCATGTATTTGCTGCTTTGGATGCGACAAAGGAGCAAGAAGTTTCGACCGCCAAAACAGCCGGTGACCGAAACCTTTTTCCGCCGAGCGGCATTGTAAAGAGGCGTTGTAAAAAATCAGACACATAAACCACGCAACAGAGGAAAGGAGTTTATTATGTCTATGCGAATAATCAGAAACACTTTGACCGCTGCGCTTACTGTGGCGGCGCTCTCTCAGCCGGTGTGGGCAAGCGAGACCACGCTGCATGTTGATCCCGATGCTGGCAACAATACCTTCAATGCGGTTTTCGACGCGGCCCTGGGCGAACGCATTACTGCCGTGAGTTCCGCCATCGGCTGCACCATTGAACTGGACGAAGACCAACTCATGGGCCATGTCAAATGTTCAGTCCCACTGACTTCCATTAAGGTTGACAGTGATGACACCAAGACTGACCACTTCCGCCAATGGGCGACGAATAAAAAGAGCGATCCCAAAAAATGCACCTTTGATCTCGACGCACCGAAGGTGAAGCTCCCTTCCGCTTTGGAAGAGAAGCAACCAGTGTCGTTCTCAACCGAAGGGACGTTTACGATTTGTGGCCGTAAACGCGAAGGCGGGCAACCGGAAAAGATCGAAGGCACGGTCATTCTTCTGCCCGCCGGCTCCTTGGGCGGAGGCAAAGCGTACCGCATCCGCGCGAAAGTGGAAGGATTTAATCGTGAGCAATATGGCATCAGCCCCAAGGCCACAGCCGGATGGCTGGCGCGGGTTCAGCAGTTAGCGAATGTCGTCGCGACAGACGGGACCATTGATGTCAACATTTTCGCCACGGGCCCCACTGGCGACACCATGCGTTCCGCGATGATGAAACAGAAATAACCGCATCGATTTTGGTTGGTCGGATTCCGCCCTAGCTTTTCTCTTCCTCCTGTTTTACGTTCCTCGTCGCACCTAGAGGAGGAAGAGAATCATGGAGACAGGAGCAAAAATGACCGGGGCGGAAGCGGTCATCAGAACCGCGCTAGCAGCGGGAATCGAAGTCTGTTTCGCTAACCCAGGAACCACAGAGTTGTCACTCGTCGAAGCACTCGACAAGTGTCCGGAAATGCGCTCGGTCTTGGCGGTGTTTGAAGGTGTCTGCACGGGCGCTGCTGACGGATATGCACGCATCAGCGGCAAACCTGGCCTAGCGCTGCTGCATCTGGGACCCGGTTTCGCGAACGGTATCGCGAACCTGCATAACGCCCGTAAAGCCAAAACGCCGGTCATCTCGATTGTCGGCGAGCACGCGACGTGGCATATCGCCGCTAATGCGCCGTTGACCTCGGACATCGCAACGCTCGCACGGCCCATGTCCATCTGGGTCCACACGACCACGAGCGTCGACGCTGCGAGCGCTGACACGGCAGAAGCCATCGCCCAAGCCACTCGTCTGCCAGGGGGGCCCACCACGTTGATTCTCCCTGGCGATGTCCAATGGGCTGAGACCGATCAACCAATTGTCAAAACAGTCTTCCCCACCGCCGCCGGTCCAGATGCGGAGGAAACGGAAAGAGCCGCGCGTGCTCTGCGTTCCGGAAACGCCTCGATCATCCTGGGGGGATGCGCCCTACGCGCCCCGGGCCTGCGCGCCGTCGAACGCATCACCCATGCGACTGGCTGTAAAGTGTTCGCTCCCACCTTCCCCGCCGTGCAGGATCGCGGTGCCGGACTGCTGGCGCCCGACAAAATTCCCTATGCGCCGGAACCCGCACGCCAAGTGCTCGCGCCGTATAAAACTGTCATCCTTGCTGGCGCTGGTGAACCGGTGGCGTTCTTTGGTTATCCTAATAATCGCAGCGGTCTCACCGCAGAGGACGCCACTATTATTCATCTGTGTCGCGCCACGGTTGATCCGGCAGTCGCACTAGCGGCGCTTGCGGACGCCTTGGGCGCCCCGCCGGAACGCGAAGTTCCCGGCGCCCCGCGACCGGAGCCGCCACGCGGCGCGCTCACGCCTCTGGCCATGTGCCAAGCCATCGCCGCTGCGCAGCACGAAGATGTCATTGTCATGGATGAGGGCGCCACTGCTGGGTTCGCATACTATGGGGCCTCGGCGGGAGCGCCGCCTTTTGCTTACATGGGCCTCACCGGCGGTTCCATTGGGCAAGGGCTGCCCGCCGCTGTCGGCGCCGCCGCTGCAGAGCCGAGCAAACGCGTCATCAATCTCGAAGGCGACGGTTCGTCGCTCTACACCATTCAAGCGCTGTGGACCGCCGCCCGCGAGAAACAGAATCTCACCACGGTCATCTGTAAAAATCGCGCCTATTCCATTCTGCGGTGGGAGATGGAGCGCGCGAACCTCACCCCCGGCGCCGCCAGCTTAGCGCTTACGGGACTGGATAAGCCCTATTTTGATTTTGTGAAACTCGCGGAAGGCTTTGGCGTCGAAGGGCGCGCTGCTCGTACGGCGGAAGAACTCAACGACGCGTTGCGCCATTCTTTACAGACACAAGGGCCCATGCTCATCGAAGCAAATCTGGAGTAACCTAAATCGAGACGTATGAGAACGGTACAGGAGCCTGTCACCCTGAGTGAACCGAAGGGTCTCGCCTCTAGATTCTTCGCGGAGTTTATCCTGAGCGAAGTCGAAGGGCTCAGAATGACGTTCCCGAGCGGAAAGAATGACGTAATGCCCCACGCCCACGTGAAACCCGCGCGGCATTTGATCGCGCGTCAGGCGCAGCGTAAGTGCATGTGACCAGGAAATACAAGCCCTTGCAAGTACAAGCCCTGTGTGCCACGATTGGCTATCTTTAACTAGGGGGCATGCTATGGACCAGCTCAAGGCCAGCGAGAACCACGTTGTGGAAGTTAAGCAGAGAGTTTCGTCAGCCTATGTGCCTCCCTTCCAACTCACAAAAGGGCAGCCATCACCCCTCGCTGCGAACGGCGGGTTATCCTACATGTCGTTCGATCGAGACGGGGATGCGGGAACTGCTGCGGCGACGGAGGCGGCGTTCCGCCAGATTGCCGAGGGGGAGGGACAGGCGATTATCGACATGATCGACAACGCTCCCCCCGGCCCGATCGAGACCAAGTGGGGCATCGGGTTTCGGAGCTACGCAGAGTGCCTGGACTATATTCGCGCGAACAACATCGAAGCCCCTGAAGGCGGCGTAGCGCTTCCACTACGCTACACCGTCCACGAGCAGCCGTCCTACTCGATCGTCCCGTCTAACGCGCTCTGGCGGGACCCGGCGCGCGCGGCCGAGGCCAAAGCGTTGCGCGAGGAAGAGCAGGCCATCGGACGGCGATCACTCTATTTTCCGCAGGTGTTGCGCGATGCGCGCCGCATGGCGGAGTACTACCCCGGTCTCTCGCCCAACAGCTCCGAGTGCATGGACAAGCTTGGCGTTGCGTTGGCGCACTGCGAGTCCAAGTGCAAGAACTTTTACGACGCGGCCGAGGTGGAGCGCGTGTTCTACCCGGAGATGGAGAAGCTCCTCTTGGAGTTCTTCCCGGATGCGACGGATGCGCTCGTGTACAACCACGACGTGTTTGATAAGGACTACAAAGGAGACCGCACGGAGGACCAGGACAACAAGAACCCCGGTGTGAACGCCAACTACGCCAACATCGTGCACAATGATCTGAACGACAACAGCGGCCGCGTGCGCTGCCGCGAGCTGCTCACGAAGAACCTGCGGAACTTCGGGCGCACGCAGCACTACACCGAGGAGCAGGCCGACGCGAAGATGGCGCGGCGGTTCGTGTCGATCAACCTGGCCAAGCCGATGGAGACCGTGGGCCAGAACCCCTTCGTGCTCTGCGCCTGGCCCTCGTTCGCCGACCAGCCGTACATCACCAGCTACCGCATCTACGACGACCGCGTCGGCGAGACCACCCGCTTCACCTACCGCCCCAACCACGAGTGGTACTGGTTTCCCCAGCAGCAGCCCACTGAGGTCTCGATGCTCAAGTGCTACGACTCAGTCACCGACGGTTCCGTCTCGCGCTGGTCTTTCCACTCTGCCTGCCTCGACCCCACCGCGCCCGACGACGCTCCCTGCCGCAAGAACGTCGTGGTCCGAGCCTTTATCTTCTTCTAAGGATTATGGGACAAAACTCCTCCAGTAGGCCAAAAGGTTGGAGGTGTCATTGCGAGCATAGCGAAGCAATCTTGGCCCAGTTTTTTCGGCACTTGCGAGATTGCTTCGTCGTCTGCGACTCCTCGCAATGACAGGCTCTTCGACTTTCGTTTTTAGGTTTTGGCTCACAGTCCTAAGAAGCCACGCACACGCCGCGGGAAGAGGGAGAGCGCTGCGTGTGGCCCCATCTGGGCATCGGCAACTATTGGATTGAAACGCAATCCGGGTCGCGCCGTCTTGGCTGGTCCGGTCTTTGAGTTCCTATATTTTGGATTTTGGTGCGCCACGGTTAGCTTGCTAACCGTGTGGTCTACTTACACTGTCGGGCAAGCCGACGGTGGCGCACAAACAGGGAGTGTACTATCCGAATCTATATCTTGGGCGACTTCCTGAGAGACAGACGGGGCGTACTCGCTCACGCTCCATGTTTTCAGAATGAAAGTCCCGACAGGAGTCCCGTGCCAAGGAACGAACGCACGGTGATCATCACGCCAAGAGGAGTAATCACCAAAGGTGACAGAAACGGAAGATACTCCACCCAACGCCCTGCTCCTTGCCAACGTTGCACCACACCGCGAGCCGACACCAGCAGCAACCCGGCGCTCACCAATACCACCGCCAGCCCCACACTGAACGCTACGATCAAGAGCAATCCAAAGGCGATACGATGCAACGCCACCGCGCTGAGGAGCACGACCAACGCGGCGGGGCACGGAATCAAACCGCCAGTGACGCCTAACGTGATCAAGGCGCCGTAGCCGACCTCTTCGTTGGCGGGGGGCTGATGGTGATCGTGTGAGTGCTCGTGGTCATGCTCGTGATCGGCGTCATGGGCATGTCCGGCATGGTCGTGCGTGTGACCAAAGTGAGCATGCGAGTGTCCGGCATGACCCTGCCGTTCCAGCGCTCGTCCGAGCAGAAACAATCCTGTCCCAACAATCAACAAGCCGGAGGTCAAACCCAACCAAGGGTACAATTGTTCAGGCACGATGTACTGCGAAGCGAAAAGCGCTACGCCGCCAAGGGCATAGACGCCGATGGTGTGGCTCGCCGTCACCGTGAGTCCCAGGATCAACGCGTGCCACGCCGTGCCGCGTGAACCCACTAAATAGGCCGCCACCAGCGTCTTTCCGTGCCCCGGCTCCAGTGCGTGAAAAGCGCCGAGCCCAACAGCAATCAAGAGCGAAAAGAGCAGTACTCCGGCGCTCAACTGCGGCGCCGTCATCAGTTCGGTCAGCATAGAGCGTGGCGTTTGTACGTCTGTTCGGGCAAGGGCCGCGCTGCCTTCTGGCGCAGGAGACGCGGCGGCAAGCGCTCGCGCAGCGGCCGGAATCGCAAAAGTCAGCGCCGCCTGCAGCGTTTGTGGCGGCGCTTGGATCAGGTTCTCCGCATAGTTTGTCAATTGTTGACTTTTGCTCTCCACAGGCACGGACGCATTGCGCAAGGTCGCTCCTTCGAAGGAGCTGGCGACAATCTCTTTCCAACCGGCCCGCTGCGAATAATTGTGATCCTCGTATGTCACGTCCCCGGACAATGTCTCCAAGTGCGCCTCATACACAGCAGTAAACCGCATGGTCGATAGCCCCCCAGCGCCAGGAGGAAAACTGAGAGCAGCAGTCTTTGTGACAAGCGTCATTGCCTGGCCGTCGCTTTGGAGGACCAGGCCACGACAGAGCTCCTCAATCTTCTGGTCTCGATAGGCAAGAACGGCGGGATCGTCAGGCTGAGGATTGAGGTTATGCTCTTGCAGCTCTTGAAATGTCTGGATCTCAGCCATGTCAATAATGTAGAGCACTCGAACAAGAGTGGGATGGATTTCCAGACTGGAGAAATGATTTACGCTGAAATTTCCCATCGGGTGCGCGAAGACAGAACCAGAAAGAAACAACGTGAAGAGCCAGCAAACCACGCCGAGCCAAACCGCAGGGCTTTGTTTCCTGAACGCCGCAAGCACGACGCGAAGTAGATAGAGTTGAATAGTGATCTTCACTAACCTCGCACCCATGACTCTTTCTCCCTGTACCTTTGAAGAGATGTCATTCTGAGCCCTTCGACTTCACTCAGGATAAACTCTGCAAAGAATCTCAGGATGAGACCCTTCACTTCGTTCAGGGTGACATCTCTAGCGTGCCAATCTTTTCAATCCTGGTTTAGCGCTCCAGCTCAGTAAGTGTCTTTCGCGCAGTCTCTCCATCGCGCAGGGCAAAATACGGGTTCGTCTCGACAGCGCGCTGGAGGTAGTCTCTCGCCTGCGCCTTGTCGCCAAGCCCCTGGGCGATCATCCCCGCATGAAACAGCAAGAGCGCATCTTGCGTTCCTAACCGAAGCGCTCGCGTCATCGCCGCCTGCGCCTCGGCAAAACGTCCTCTTTTATAATACACCCAAGCCAGGGTGTCGGACGAATAGATATCTCGCCGGCGCTGTGCTTCAGCCTCGGCCAACTTCTCAGCCTCCTCCAGTTGCCGGTCGTGGTCCGCATAAAACAACCCTAACTGGCGTGTGTACGCCACTTGGTTCACTTCGTTGACATGTTCGATATATTCAACCAGGTGATATTGCTTCTCCGCTTCTTCAGCCTTGCCAGACAACATCAGCAAATCGCCTAACGCCGCGATCAAGTCCGGGGCAGGCACGATGTCCACCGCTTGTCGGTAGAGGTCAATTGCTTCCTGATAATGTTTCTCCGCCCCACGAATTCGACCAAGTGCAGCCAGACCTTGGTAATATTGCGGGAAAGCGATCAGCGCGTTGTTGTAGGCGATTTCCGCTTTTCCTAAACGACCTTGGTTGAAATACAGATGCCCCAGTTGCACGAGACACCAGGCCAAGGGCTCTGGCTCTTTGATATCCGCAGCTTGGGCCGCGCGCTCCATGAAGACAACGGCGCCCACGGGATCACCGTACAACTCTCGTAAATAGGCGGCGCGGCTATACGACGCCACCCCGGGGCGCAGATCAAGCATTTTCTGAAACGCTTCCTCCGCACGGTCATACTGGCCTAGCTCAACAGCCGCGTCGCCCAACAGGCCGTATACAAGCGGATCGTTGGGGAGTCGTTCCTGCAAGCGTTCCGCCGTCGTCAGGGCTTCGCGAAATTCATGCTTGCCGGTTTGCACCCACGCCAAGGCGCGCAGCGCTTCGACAGAATCGGGCTGTACAGATAAGGCTTGTTTGACTGCGGCCTCCGCGCGTCCGTAATAGCTGGCGTCTCCGGATTCCCGTGCTTTCTGCATATAGGCCGCAGCCAGCGCCACAGCCAGCGCACTATCTTGGGGCTGCGCGGTCAGTTTCTCCTTAGCACTCTGAATGGCGCGATCGGCAGGAGTTGCGGTCTTCGCGATTTTCGTTGATGCGACGGGATTAGCCGCGGGGGCAGGAGTAGGTGTAGAAGAAACCGCAGGAGCAGTGGAGCGCCAGGTTCTTAGTCCGACCACAATCGCTCCACTCACACAGAGCCCCAGCAGTAGAAGGATTTTTCTCGAAGGCATGACGTGCTCGTTACGTCTTTCGTCATGAGGAGGATGCTCAAGTGAACGTCCCCCTCTGATCGTTCCTGCTATATTAGCTCTATCTCAGCAAGGATCTCCATTAGGGTTACCACAATCGATATGGCGGCGGTCCCGGCCGTTATGCGGAGTGGGAAGGAAGGGGAATTCTTCGGCAATGCCAGTGGTAGTGGTGTCGAGATGTTTGCCTGGCGTACCGTAGTTGCCCATGCCATCTTCCACTCCGGCGCCGGGGGAGCCAATGTTGAAATTCACGCCATCGCCAAGGTTCGGCACCGACCCGGGAGGCAGGACGAGCAAGCCAGCCACGACACGGAGCGCAATGTCGGTCACGTCATCATTGGGGCGACGGCCATTGGGCCAGCCTGCGTTATCACCAGCTAGCACGGTCAACCGCTTCTGGTGTACCGGCAGCGTTGGCTGCGTAGCCAGGTTCAGGCGTAAGAGTTCAGAGCACGGGTTAGCTTTGGAGCATGTCCCATTTTGCGGCTGATTGCCATATTTAAGCAGCACGTTAATGAGATCTTTGCGATTCTTGTCAGGAAAGCTCGTCCCGAACAACAAATTGAGCACAGTGGTCAGACGCGGGCTCTGGTAGAAATCAAGAAATTTCGCTTCATCCTCCGGCTCGGTCGCGTTCCACAGATCTTTTTTTGGCGTACCGATAATGACCTCGTTCACCAGAGGATTCGCCAAGCGTTGCACCTGCACGAACTTCCCTCTGCCGAACAACAACTCTTCTCTCTCTTCGTCATCCTCAAGCTTGAGCGGGGCGCCTCTGTGTATGGTTTGGTGGTGTCGTTCAGTCGACGCATAAGCGCCGATCACGGCATTCGGCTTATTTGTCAATGTAGCAATAGGAACTTCAATGGCGATAGAGTTGACATTGAAGCCAGAAAAGTGATCAACTCCGCCAAAATTCTTGGTGTCATCTCCATCTTGCGCCGCACTCAAAATCGGGGCGGGGGCGCGGAGATTAATCGTGTCGAATACGGCGCCGAGATCGATGTAAAACGTCTCATCGCGCTGTCCGGCAAAGACGCGTCCGCCATTAGTCAAAGGATAGATGCCCTTGGCGGCCAACGCTTCGTAGTTGGGCATGGTTCTCGGTCCCACGTTCGACGGCACGGCAAAGCCAGAACCGATCTCAGTGGTCTGAGGGTGGTTGCCTCCGCGAATTTCCTTCACCACAAAACTCTGTCGCACCCCCAATCCCTCGGAGCCTGGCCCATCAAGGGCGGTAATAGGCGGCACGGCGGCGTCCGCTACGGGAAGCTGGAGTTGATCGACAACGCCGCGGATTTCGGTCTTAAAGCGGATTTTGTAGACAATGTCCTCCGCTACGCCGTCACCATTCGTGTCAATGTTAATCTTGTAAGAAACGTCGTCGCCGAAATTGAAATAGTTCGGCCCCGAGCTGGGTTCTTGTCCAGGAATCACGTTCATGATGAACACGACTTTGTTCGGGTCCACCCAACTGCGAAACATATAAAAATCGGTAATGTCCGCCGTCGGGTCGTTCGCGATCAGCGGCGCCTCACGGTGGCTCGCCGCCTGGGCGGATGGAAGCGGCATGCCTTGCAGCAACAGCAGCGCCGCTGCGGTAAGTGCGGGTAATGATTTCTTCGGTTTCACGGCAAGTTCCTCCTTACTACGGAACCGAATACGGTGCATTGTTATGGTGCGAGAGCAGAAGCGTATTCGGCTCCATTGGTGAAAATGGCCTTTCTCTCACGGCAGCACGAGCTGCGTTCTTCGGTGTTGCAATCCCCAGGGAATAGATTCTGTGTGTCTATACGGAAGCAGCAGTAAGTTTGGATTGCACGGAAAGAAGGCAGAAAAACACCAGGGGAGAATCCGTGTTCTCCATCCAATTCATGCACGCCTTCGTATGAAAGGACTGAGGTGCTCAGCGATGGAACGACATCTTTGTCACACAACGCCTGCCGGAAGCGCTTCCTCTCCCCTGCGCCCTTTAGTGAGCGCGGCTTTGATGCGACTTCACTACGAGCATGGGGGACAACGCCTCATGCAAGCGGTTTTGTTGGACGCCGTTGGCGCCATAGAGGGACACAGCATGGGAGACAGAGCAAAAAGTTGGAGCGAATGTCAAGCCACCGTGCAATGGGTCCAAGCACGGGGGGAAAGCTGGCCGTTCTCATTTGAAAATATTTGTGCGGCGTTGGGTCTGAATGCCGACAAGCTGCGCACAACGCTCTCCGCTGAATTTCCAGCGCCGTTCTTCAGAGCGAGCCACGCAAGTACATTTCGCCCGAAGGCTTTGGCAACCCTCCCGCCGGCTCAAGGGTCACTGCGGTCGCCATGATTTTGCCAAGCATTTTCGATGGCGCTTCAGCTAACACCACGCCGGTCCCTGTTTGATCAGGAGTAAACACCCCCGCGCTGACCGGGCCTTCAAGTTCCGTCATAAACCATACTTGATACTCTTTGCCCGGCGGTGGCGACGGCAAGCCGAATGCATAAAACAACCACTCCCGTTTTTGCTCGTTCCACAACACGTGCCCCTGGGAGGAAACGTCGGATTTCGCTTGTCGCAGATAGCCAACGCGTAACCCGGGGGCGGTGAGCACCTCGATGACGCCGCGTTGTCGCGCTACGGCTGCACGAAGTTGCGCAGTTTCGCGCGTGCTCGCTTCTACCAGCGCTCGTTGTTGATCGAAAGCAATACGCAACTCTTTTAATTCACTTTCACTAGCTGTTACACGATCCCGTTGCCGCGCCAACTCAGCTTGGAGCGCAGCGATTTCTTGTTGGTGGGCCGTCGTTTCAGCTTGCCGCCGGGAGCCCGTGCTCCGCACTTGCGCCAGTTCTTGTTCACGGAGACTCATAAGTTTTCGCTGTTCCGTTAATTCGGTTTGTTGTTGCGCAAGCGCCGCCTCCAATTGCGCCACTTGTTTTCGTTTTTCTTCCATCGCGGCGTTCTGCTCGCTGAACCGCGCGGCCAGTTGCCGCCCGTCGGCTTCACGCGCCGCAAGTTTTTCTTTTTCTTGCGCGAGCAATGCGGCTATGGCGTCAGCCCGCGCGGTTTGGTCAGCAGCCATCTGCACAGTGGATTGATATTGTTGATATCCGATTGTGAGCAGTAAGGCTGCCGCCGCCGCTAAAGGAACGGCCACCCATGTCATGCGCCAACGGCGCGGACGCAACGGAACAACTTTGTCACCAGCATCGCGCCGCACCCGCGCCAGCAACCGGTCTCGGGTGGCGTCGCTTGGCGCCCCAGGCGTCACGGCAAGAGGAATCAGGCCGGCCACCTCCCGCCATTCACGCACTTCCGCCGCGCAGGAATCACAGGACTCGGCTAAATGGCGCTCGATGGCATCGGCAGTCTCAGCGTCGAGACCACCCAGCACGTACAACGGCAGTTGTTCTTTCAATTCCTCGTGCGTCATGCCTTGCCACCAAGAAGAGGACGTAATCGTTCACGCAACCGCAGCATGGCGGAGCGAATGCGAGTTTTTACCGTGCCAAGCGGTTCCTGTAACTGCTCGGCGATTTCTATATGACTCAACCCACGAAAAAATGACAACTCGAGCGCCGTGCGCTGCTCCATCGGTAAACTATCCAGAGCAGAACGCACGAGCTCAGCGCGTTGCGCCAAACTGACTCTGGCTTCCGGCTCGTCGACGGGGTCAGCCGCCAAGTTAACTTTCTCAACATTATCTTCGGCGGACGATTTGTTGCGACGCGCCCGCAAGGCGTCGATCGCCCGACTGCGTGCAAGCGTGGCGAGCCAAGCGCCAATGCTGCCCCTGTGCACATCGTACCGTTCAGCTTCGCGCCATACTTGCCAGAATACCTCAAGAACGACCTCTTCCGCGCTTTCTCGATTATTCAAGATTTTGAACGCCAAATGGAACACAACCATCCGGTATCGTTCATACAGTCGCTCAAGCGCATCCGCTTCACGGCGAGCGATCGCAGCGACAAGCGCACGTTCGTCTTGTTCCGAGATACGGAGACTTTGAGCAGTTGGATGTTTTTCCTGCGCCACGGGGAATTCGTTCCAGGTTCCAGATTTCAAGTTCCAAGGTCACACAGGCGGGAATGCAAAGCATAATTCTGGAGCAGTGTCTCTCTAGTCTTCCTCTTTCTGCGCCACTAACCGTTCAAGACGACGGAGCCGACGCAAAATGTCAGGTAGCTTGGGCAAAGCAGCGGAGTAGCGTCGCCACGACGCAATATCAACTGCGGGATATCCACCAATAAGCGAATTCGCCGGCACATCGTGCGGGATGCCGCTTTGCGCAGCGACCATCGTATTCTTGCCCACAGTCAGATGCCCCGCCGCGCCCACTTGTCCACCGAGACGCACACCGGCTTCCAAGGTCGTACTGCCGGACAAGCCAACCTGCGCGGCCAGCAGCGCCCCCTCTCCTACATCGCAGCCGTGGCCCACTTGCACCAAGTTGTCAATCTTCGCTCTACGATGGATGATGGTTTTCCCCACCGTCGCACGGTCAATCGTGGTGTTGGCCCCGATTTCCACATCATCCTCCAACACGACAGCGCCAGTCTGCGGGATTTTGTAAATTTCTCCGTCGGGCAACGGCACGTAACCGAACCCGTCTCCACCGATGACGACGCCATTTTGCAACACCACGCGATCGCCAATATGCGAGCCTTCTCGCACGATCACGCCCGCGTGCGCGGTGAAGTTTTTGCCGATCTTCACGTTGGGATAAATCACCACATGCGCCAAGAGGCGCGCCTCGTCGCCGATTTCTACATTGTCCCCCACAACCACATACGGTCCGATCGACGCCCGCGCGCCAATCCTCGCTGAAGCAGCGATTACGGCGGTGGGATGAACGCCTTCCGGGGGCGCATATGGAGTATAAAAGAACGCCAGGGCCTGGGCGAAGGTAAAATAGGGATTCGCCGTACGCAGCGATGGCAAGGCAATCTCCGGCGCTCCGGGCGCGAGGATGACGGCGGCGGCTTTCGTGGTCGGCAGTTTCGCCAGGTATTTGACATTCGCTACGAAGGTCAACTCCCCAGGACCAGCGTCGTCAATTCCGTTCACGCCGGCAATCTCCACCTCGCCGTTGCCTCGCAGTTCACACCGCAGCCGTTGGGCCAGTTCTGCTAACTTCATGACTCCCCCGTCGCGCGTCAATCTTTACATCCGCTTGCGGCGCTATATGTAGCAGAGTCCGGCAGGAACGACTACGCTGGTACTTTGCCCAAAAAAGACAAGGGCCCGTCATTCTGAGCCGGAACGTAGTGCAGGCAAAGAATCTCAAAGCGGCGAGAACAGGGCGAGATTCTTCGTCGCTCCACTCCTCAGAATGACATCATGAAACGTCACAAACACATCACGCGGTTGGTAATGATGATCAGTGAGATAGTAACAAAGATTTCACAGGCTCCAGCTTGCGACACCCTGCGCCCCATGTTAGGAAAGCCGGTATGGTTACTATCGATTTTGCAAAGGGTGACGGCATCGTGCCGGTCATCATCCAGGATTACGACACCAATGACGTGCTCATGCTCGCGTACATGAACCAAGAAGCGTGGGACAAAACCCTGAGCACTGGCAAAGTCCATTATTACAGCCGCTCACGGAACCGGCTGTGGCTCAAGGGCGAAACCTCGGGACACACACAAGATGTTAAAGCGGTCTACATCGACTGCGACACAGACACTATTTTGATTAAGATCCATCAGCATGGCGGCGCTGCGTGCCATGAAGGTTACCGCTCTTGTTTTTTCCGTGAACGCAACGGCGGCGACAACTGGCGGGTTATCGGCGAGCGCGTGTTTGACCCGGAAACTGTGTACGGCAAGAACTGATTGATAATGGATACTCTCAAACTCGGCATTCCCAAAGGCAGTCTCGAATCCTCCACTATCGACTTGTTCAAGAAGGCAGGGTGGAAGATCACCACCAGCTCCCGCAGTTATTTCCCCACCATCGACGATCCTTCGATTCGCTGCATGCTCGTGCGGGCGCAAGAAATGGCGCGCTACGTCGAGTCCGGCACGCTCGACGCCGGCATTACCGGCAAGGACTGGATCATGGAGAACAATTCCGACGTGGAGGTCATCGCCGATCTTGTCTACTCCAAAGCCAGCTTTCAACCCACGCGCTGGGTGCTGGCCGTCCCGCACGACTCGCCGATTCGTGAGCCCAAGGATCTGCAGGGCAAGCGCGTCGCCACCGAACTGGTGGGCTACACCAAGCGATATTTCACTGAGCGCGACATCAAAGTTGACGTTGAATTTTCGTGGGGCGCAACGGAAGCTAAGGCAGCGGAAGGAGTGGTCGACGCGATAGTGGAAGTGACCGAATCCGGCTCGACCATTCGCGCGCACGGACTCAAGATCGTCTGGGAATTGTTCACCTCAAACCCCCAGATCATCGCCAACCGTGACGCCTGGAAAGACCCAGCGCGACGCGAGAAGCTGGAGCAAATTTCGCTCTTGTTAAATGGCGCGCTGCAAGCCGAGGCGAAAGTCGGCATTAAAATGAACGTGCCCAAAGAGCGGCTCGAAACCATCGTTAGCATGTTGCCCAGCCTCACCGCGCCCACGGTTTCGCCCTTATACAAAAGCGACTGGTTTGCAGTGGAAAGCATTATCAGTGAGGACGTAGTGCGGGAGATGATCCCCCGGCTCATCAAGAACGGCGCGGTGGGCATCATCGAGTATCCGCTCAACAAAATTGTCGGTTAAGGAGCCGGTGCCGAGGCGCCGACAGGCGACAAGCGATCGCACGCTGAGAGAGTGCGTCACCACGCCGCGGCGCTCTTTCATGGAGGATCTGTTGTTAGAGCAACACTCGTGCTGTAACAACAGGCAGACGCCGGAGAGGACGAAATAGCAGCGCCGCAGCCGTTTTCGCTTTTCCCTTTTGACCTCGACAAAAAAAGATGAGTTTTCTACCTGTTAGCATGTCACCATACGACTTGGAGTTGGCGTTGGCCGACGCGTTCCCCGCGCTCCCGGGGAACACTTTTTGCACAATCAAGCTGCGTTCCTTGATTGCTACAAGGAAAGACCTCGGGGGAGGAAGCCTCTATGGCGATCCGCGTCGCACTGCATCACTTGACTCACTACCGTTACGATAGACCTGTTTCGCTCTCGCCTCATCTCATTCGCCTCCGCCCTGCGCCGCATTGTCGCACCCCCATCGCGGCGTATTCGCTCAAGATCAAACCGGAACAACACTTCCTCAATTGGCAACAAGATCCGTTCGGGAATTTCCTTGCGTACCTCGTTTTTCCTGAGAAAAGCAAAGAACTTATCATTGAAGTAGACCTTGTCGCGGAGATGACGGTCATTAATCCGTTTGACTTTTTTCTGGCGCACTATGCAGAGCACGCGCCTTTTCAGTATGAATCACAACTGGCGAAAGAGTTAGCGCCGTATTTGGAAATCAAAGAACAGGGTTCTCGATTGCTGGAGTGGATCGCTGGTGTAGACCGTTCTTCGCAAGCTACGGTGGCGTTTTTAGTCGCGCTCAATCATCGCCTGCAACAGGAAATCGAGTACATCATTCGTATGGAGCCCGGGGTGCAGACGTGCGAGGAGACGCTAGCGCGACGGAAAGGCTCGTGTCGAGACTCCGGCTGGCTGCTCGTGCAGATTCTGCGCCATCTGGGATTCGCCGCTCGCTTTGTCTCCGGGTACTTGATCCAACTGCAGGCGGATGTCAAGCCGCTCGATGGACCCAGCGGCGTGGACGCTGATTTTACCGATTTGCACGCTTGGGCCGAGGTCTTCATCCCGGGGGCCGGATGGCTCGGACTCGACCCAACGTCCGGACTGTTCGCCGGCGAAGGGCATATTCCCCTCGCTTGCACCCCAGACCCGGTGAGCGCCGCACCGGTCACAGGAACCAGCGACGAGTGCGAGGTGCAGTTTCACTTCGATATGGGTAGTGCGCGCCTGCATGAAGATCCGCGCGTGACGAAGCCTTATAACGATGCGCAATGGCAAGCGATTCTCACTCTTGGACACACCGTTGAAGCCGACCTCACCGCTGGTGATGTTCGGCTCACCATGGGCGGAGAGCCGACCTTTGTTTCTATCGATGACATGGATGGAGCGGAATGGACCACCGCGGCGCTAGGGCCGCAGAAGCGAAAACTGGCAAGTACACTGCTGCATCAGCTCAAGGAGCGCTTCGCGCCGCTCGGAGTGTTGCAGCATGGACAGGGGAAATGGTATCCCGGCGAATCCCTGCCGCGCTGGGCCCTGTACTGCTTCTGGCGGCAAGATGGCAAGCCGGTCTGGCGCACCCCCGCCTTACTCGCCGATGAAAGCCAGTCCTATTCATCCGACGTCAAGCAGGCGTATCAATTCATGCGCGCTTTAGCACAGCGCCTGGGCGTGCCCCCTGCCTATGCGCTGCCTGGGTATGAGGATGCAGTCTACTATCTGTGGAAAGAAGGCGCACTGCCGGTCAATGTGGACCCTTTACAATACGATCTCGACGATGCCGAGGAACGGCGGCGCCTCGCGCGTATTCTGGATCGCGGGTTGGGAAAAGTTGTCGGCTATGCCTTACCTCTGAAATGGCAAGGCGACGCGCACGACGGAGGCTGGCGCAGCACGGCCTGGACCTTTCGCCGCGAGCATCTTTTTTTGCTTCCAGGTGATTCGCCGATGGGGTATCGCCTGCCGCTAGATTCCTTACCGTGGGCTCCGCCCTCCGCCCGCGACCTCGAACCAGAACAATCGCCTTTCGCCCCGCGCGCCGCGTTGAGAGACATCCAGGGAGAGGTGGCGATGCGCTACGCAGAGTTTACTCGCGCCGAGGTTGGGCGCCATGACGGTATCCAAGAGCAAGTGCTTGAGCCGCTCCTTCTGGCGGAAGCGGACCTCAGTCAGACCATACGAACGGTCCTCTGTGTCGAGCCCCGCAACGGCTGCCTCTACGTGTTCCTGCCGCCGCTGCGATTCTTGGAACATTACCTTGACTTAGTCTCCTCGATTGAATCAACAGCGACTGAATTCAATTGGCCGGTTTTTCTTGAGGGCTATCCCCCACCCTCGGATTGGCGGTTGCAGCATTTTTCGGTGACGCCGGATCCAGGCGTCATTGAGGTCAACATTCATCCCGCGCAGACATGGACGGAAGTGGTCGATCATACCACCATTCTGCATGAGGAAGCGCGTGCATCCCGACTCGGCACGGAAAAATTCATGCTGGACGGACGACACACCGGAACGGGAGGCGGCAACCATGTCACCTTAGGCGGTCCCACCCCGGCAGACAGTCCGTTTCTACGTCGTCCAGACTTATTGCAGAGTTTGTTGACCTATTGGCAGCACCATCCGAGCTTGTCCTATTTTTTCTCCGGCCTCTTCGTCGGGCCAACTAGCCAAGCTCCTCGGGTTGACGAAGCGCGTCACGAGAGCCTCTACGAGCTCGAATTGGCTTTTCAGCAGACTCCCTGTGAAGAAACGCTCGCGCCTTGGTTGGTGGACCGCTTGTACCGCAATTTGTTAATCGACGTCACAGGGAACACTCATCGCGCGGAGTTTTGCATTGATAAACTCTATGCACCGGAGACTGCAAGCGGTCGCTTGGGGTTGGTGGAAATGCGCGCGTTCGAGATGCCGCCGCACGTGCGTATGAACGTTGTACAGATGCTCCTCCTGCGAGGTTTGGTGGCGCGGTTTTGGCGAGCCCCCTATCAACATAAACTCGTGCGGTGGGGCTCCGCTCTGCAGGACCGCTTCACGCTGCCGCATTATCTCTGGCAAGATTTGCGCGACGTCGTATGCGAGCTGCAGCAAACCGGCTACCCTTTTCAGTTGGAGTGGTTTGCGCCGTTCTTTGAGTTTCGCTTTCCTCACTACGGCGCCATTCAAGTACAAGATAGGCATCTGGAATTGCGTATGGCTGTCGAGCCATGGCATGTGATGGGAGAAGAAGGGGCTTCGGGTGGAACCACCCGTTACGTCGATTCTTCTGTCGAGCGCTTGCAGGTGAAAGTCACTGGCGCGACCGACTCGCGTCATGTGGTCACATGCAATGGACGACGCGTCCCGTTGCGCTCCACAGGAACGCACGGTGAGTTCGTGGCCGGCGTGCGCTACAAAGCGTGGCAACTGCCTTCCGGACTGCATCCGACCCTGCCCGTGCATAGTCCGCTCGTCTTTGATATCGTAGATACATGGATAGGACATTCCCTCGGCGGTTGTACATATCACGTGGCGCACCCTGGCGGGCGCAATTATGTCACCTTCCCTGTCAATGCCAACGAAGCCGAAGCGCGACGCTTGGCCCGCTTCTGGCCGTATGGGCATACGCCAGGACCGATGCAACCTCCGCTAGAGGAACCGCACGGCGAGTTTCCTCATACGTTAGACCTGCGCCGTCACTATGAGTGTTGATCTTTCTCAGAGCGCTCCGCTTGCTTCCGACAGGATGACGTACTCGCCGATGACGTATTCGCCTGTGATGAGTTCCTACGACGAGATGTGCTTGACGACGGGGAGCGTGCGTCCTCATTGGGGCTACTTGCTTCACTCCCTGGAGAAACTTGGCGCGCAGGAACTCCTACGGCGCCAGCTCGAAGCCAAACGCCTGCTCCGGGAAAACGGGGTCACGTACAATGTGTATGATGATCCTCGCGGCGTGACTCGCCTATGGGAGTTCGATGTCGTTCCCGTTCTCATGACGAGCGAGGAATGGAGCACAATAGAACGGGGGCTGATCCAACGGGCTGAACTCCTGAATCTCATTCTCGCGGACTTGTATGGACCACGCACGCTGATCGCACGCGGCTTACTGCCGCCGGAAATCGCTTACGCTCATCCTGGGTTTCTTTTACCGTGCGCTGGGGTGCGGCCGGCTGGGAATAGTTATCTTCCACTGTACGCCGTAGACCTCGCCCGCGCGCCGGATGGCGGCGTTTGGGTGATCGGCGACCGCACGCAAGCGCCGTCCGGCTCAGGCTATGCACTGGAGAACCGCATCGTGTTGTCACGCGTCATCCCCAGTCTCTACCGCGATTCGCATGTCCACCAACTCGCCCTTTTTTTTCGTGCGCTGCGCACAACACTAAGCAGCCTGGCGCCGCAACGGCGGGACAATCCGCGCATCGTCCTCTTAACCCCGGGGCCGGGCAACGAAGCGTATTTTGAGCATGCCTATTTAGCGAATTACCTTGGCTTCTTGCTGGTGCAAGGCGAAGATCTCATGGTGCGCGACGGCAGGGTGTGGCTTAGTACGGTCGATGGACTCCAACAGGTGGATGTGATTCTGCGCCGTATGGATGACACATTCTGCGATCCTCTTGAATTCCGTGTGGACTCACTGTTGGGTGTTCCCGGTTTGCTGCAAGCCGCGCGCCTCGGACATGTTGCTGTTGTTAATCCGTTAGGCAGCGGCGTATTAGAAAATCCAGCGCTGATGGCTTTTCTTCCTCACTTGGCCCGTCGCCTGCTGGGGCAAGAACTCCGCTTGCCGTCGGTGGCGACCTGGTGGTGCGGAGGTGAGACGGAGCTGACGTACGTGCTAGAGCATCTCGACCGCCTCGTTATCAAGCCCATCTTCCCACACCCGAGCACGGCCACGGTGTTTGGCGAACATTTAAGTACGGCGGAGCGAGAGCGCGTGGCCGAGCAGATTCGCGCGCAGCCCCACCTGTTTGTGGGACAAGAGCCCATTGCGCTTTCTACCACGCCGATGCTGCACGATCAGGCTTTGGTCCCTCGCCCTATGGTGCTCCGCACCTTTCTCACCGCCTACAATGACTCGTATGTGGTGATGCCCGGAGGGCTCACGCGCGTCTCTCCTAGCTCAGACACTTGGGTGGTCTCAAACCAGCGGGGCGGCGTGAGCAAAGACACCTGGGTGCTGGCGTCCGAGCCGGAACGCGACCTCAGTCTTTTACCGGTGTCAGCCGCGGTGGATGTCATCCGTTCGCGAGGTGAAGTGCCTGGTCGTATAGCGGATAATCTCTTTTGGTTAGGTCGCTACGCTGAACGGGCGGAAGACACCGCCCGCCTCCTACGAACGATATTTCTGCGGTTGGTTGAAGCAAACGCTCTACACGATGACGTCATGTTGCCGGTGTTGCTGCGTATGCTGACGCACGTCACCTCGACCTATCCGGGCTTCATTGGAGAAGGCGCAGGGCCGCGCTTCGCCGCCCCGGAAGATGAACTGCTTGATATTATTCTCAATGGGCAGAGACCCGGCAGCATCCAGTATACCTTGCAAAGCATGCTGCTCACCGCGCGTTCCGTACGGGATCGCCTCTCTGATGATAGCTGGCGAGTGGCGAACAACCTCTCCTATGTGTTCTCGGAGCAACCGTTGCAAGCAAGCGCGGCTATGACTGGCTTGGAGCAGGTGATATTCGGACTCGCAGCGCTTACCGGCTTGACCACCGAGCGTATGAGTCGCGGGTATGGCTGGCGTTTTCTGGATATGGGGCGTCGTCTTGAACGAGCGCTGTTTAGCGTCGGCGTGCTCCGCACGGTCTGCTTCGTGGACGAGGAATCCGAACATGCTCTCTGGGAAGCGCTTTTGACCATGACGGATAATGTAGTGACGTATCGGCGACGCTATCGCGCTTCGCTCCAGGCCGCTCCAGTGTTGGATCTGCTCTTATTAGATGAAGGGGCTCCCCGCTCCGTCGCCTATCAGCTCGTGCGCCTACAAAAACATCTGACGTTGCTGCCGCAGAAAACGATTCTGTCACAACGCAGCCCCGAAGAACGGTCAATGTTGGAAGCTCTCACACTGCTGCGTCTGGCGGAGCTGGACCGTCTCTTATCCGCGCCCCAGGGCGGAGAAGGACGTGAACTGTTAGATCAGCTCCTGACGCGGCTAGACTACCTGCTGCGCTCGCTCTCTGAGGCCATCACATTAAGTTATTTCCGGCAGACCGACGTACCGCAACAGCTCATGGATATTCAGTGATCCGCTATAGTATTACTCACACCACCCAGTATCGTTATAGGGAGGCCGTCCCCCTGTGCCACAACGAAGCGCATCTGCTTCCGCGCAGCCTTGCTACCCAACGTTGTGTGGATGCGTGGCTTCAGATTTCTCCGAAGCCACAGGTCTACCATGAACGGAAGGATTTCTTTGGCAACCGAGTGGTGTATTTTTCCATCGAGGAGCCGCACACCCTTTTGCAGGCGACCGCACAGAGTGAAGTAGAACTTTCTCCCTTGCCTCCTCCACAGCTTGAAGATACGCCGAGATGGGAAGACGTGCGGACCCATGTTCGTCAAGAGATCAACCGCGGCTCGCTGGAGGCGCGGCAGTTTCTGCTTGCCTCCTCTCTGATCGACACGCACGAAGCCTTTGCGCAATACGCGGATCTTTCGTTTACACCCGACCGTCCATTCCTCTCGGCAGTGCAAGATCTCATGCGCCGGATTTTTACCGAGTTTACTTATGATGCGGAATGTACGACGGTGGCGACGCCCGTGCACGAAGTGTTTGCTCACAAGCGCGGGGTGTGTCAGGACTTTGCTCATTTCGCCATCGCTTGCCTGCGCTCACTTGGGTTCGCGGCCCGGTACGTGAGCGGATACCTGGAAACGCGCCCGTCGGAGGGACAGACACAACTTGTCGGCGCCGCCGCTTCTCATGCGTGGGTGTCGGTCTACTGTCCGGAACTCGGTTGGGTGGATTTTGATCCGACGAATAACCTCATGCCATCAGGGCAGCATATCGTGGCGGCGTGGGGGCGCGATTATGGCGACGTCGCGCCCTTGAAAGGAACCATCGTGGGCGGCATGCAGCACGAGTTGCAAGTCAGCGTCGCCGTGGCGCGCATTGAGGAATAAGAGCCATACGCAAAACCCAAGAACTTCCACACCAAATAAAATGCTAACCTACGGGCGACGCCTACACGTCGTCTCTCTCATCCAGTAGTTCCCAACCCGCCGGCAATGGCGTTCACGGTTAACAAGAGATGCGGTAGCAGAGCCGCCGCGTCTTCCGCTTCACCGCGTTGACGCAAGTCCCGCCACTGGCGCAATAAGGTAATCTGTTGACGATGGAGTACACGCAGCGCTTCTTTGCGCATGTGGACCATGCCATGAATATTGGGGCGGCGCTCAGACAGTGGCCCGCCGTAGACCCGTTCCAACATCGCGCGGGTGCGGTCAAATTCTTCGGTGATTTTTGTAAAGACGCGCTCTCGCAGACTGGCGTCTTCGACGCACATGGCGTAGTCGCGCATGACGTCGCGATCCGCGGCGGCGATACTGGTGGCGGCGTTGCTCAGCAGGTAGTGCAACGGCGCCCACGTATACAGAGAACGCTGGAGACAAGCAAATTGCTCTGGATTGTACGCGACCAACGCCTCCAAGGCGCTGCCCACGCCATACCAACCAGACAAGTAAAAACGGGCCTGTCCCCAACTAAACACCCACGGAATCGCCCGTAAATCAGCCAGCGAAGGACGTCCGGTGCGACGAGCCGGACGCGAACCGATCCGGCTCTCCTCGATGACATCGATAGGCGTAGCTTGCCGAAAGAACGTGAGAAAGCCCTCTGTCTGCAAAAGGCTAGCGTACGTGCGGCAGCTCTGTTCGGCTAACCAATCCATCGCGCCTTCCAGCGGGTGGCGCGGCTCGGGACAATGCCAATCCAGCAGTGTGGCGCGAGTCACCCCAGCCACTATCGTCTCTAAATTGTAAACAGCCATGATGCGGTTGGCGTATTTCTGAGCGATCGTTTCTCCTTGTTCGGTCACGTGGAGATGGCCATTGAGTGCGCCGTGGGGCATGGATTTTACGAAACGATGCTCCGGTCCCCCGCCCCGGCTCGGCGTTCCGCCGCGTCCATGAAAGAAGCACAACCGCACTCCGGTTTCTCGTCCGACGCGTGTGAGCGCTTCCTGGGCGCGGTAGAGGAACCACAAGCTGGCGAAAATGCCTCCATCTTTATTGCTGTCGCTGTAACCGACCATCACTTGTTGCACTAAGCGGTCGCCGCCAACCTGACGGCGCTGCTCTTCCAGGCTGCGGCGCGTCATCGGATGAGTGAGAAAGGCTCGCATAATCTCCGGGCTGCGCCGCAAGTCGTCAATCGTCTCGAACAGCGGCACGACGGGCAATTGGCACGCGAGCCCATCTGGCAGAGTGGTGGTTAGTCCAACTTCTCGGGCGAAGAGATACACGCTGAGGAGATCTGACGCTTTTCGCGTCATGCTCACGATCAACGCCCCGAGTCCATAGCAACCGTAGTTGCGCAAGTGGTCGACCAGGACCCGGTAACTGCTCAATACGGCGTCGGCTTCGGCTCCTGCCTGCATGTCGGCCCGCAGGAAAGGGCGCGGCGAAGCTAGTTCCTGATTGAGGAACTCCAACCGTCGCTCCTCATCCCAAGCGGGAAAATCAGTATGCGCTTGACCGGCGGCGGTCAGGAGTTGAGCAACCGCCAGGTCGTGGAAGCGGCTGTTTTGCCGTATATCCAAGGACGCCAGGTGGAACCCAAAGGTTTGCACGGCACGCATGACAGGCTGCACGGCGTTATCAGCGAGACGCCAGACGCCGACTTCAACGAGCGAATCATATAAAAGGGAGAGATCGTCGAGGAGTTCAGACGTACGTTGATAACAATTTATGATCTGACGCGCGCCCCCCTCTTCTCGCTGGCCACCCCCAGGCAGTCTCGCCGCCATGAGATTCACCAGGTATCGCCAGGATTCTTCAGGATCCTGGCGTATCATGCCCCGCTCGCGTTCCCCAAACTGCTCCGCCAAACGGGTAATAGCGCCGCTCAGCGCGGGAGACGGGTGCTGAAAGTGATCAGACAAGCTGAGTTGATGAGCAAGGTCCATTAATTGGCGCCGGAGCAGTCGCAAGGCATGTTCGCGGAGGTCCGCTAGTGTCTCGCGCGTTACTTCAGCAGTGACCAGCGGATGACCATCACGATCACCACCGACCCAGGTTCCTAACCGAAATTGCGGAAGGTTCCTTGAAGAACGCAACAAGTTTGCATCGAACCCGCAAAAGGCCCAGGCTTGCCGTAAACGCAGGTCTAAAACGGGAAGCACCTCGGGAAACACCGCGTACAGATAGTGCATGAGGTTGCGCCGCTCGGAGGCAACCTCGGGCTTTTGCAAGAAGATTTCACCGGTGCGCCAGAGCAGGGTCAGCACCGTTTTGATTTCTTCGCGGATGGCGTGTTGTTCATAGGGCGTCCACACCTGGTTCTCGCGTTTCACCAATAGGAGATAGAGCCTGCGGTGATGTTCCAGGACGATCGTACGTTTTGCTTCCGTTGGATGCGCCGTGAGCACGAGTTCAATCTGGATCCGAGGCAAGGCGTCCGCAATCTGCCGGTCGTTGATTCCACGCTCCTCGATTTGTTGGAGACATTGTCCCCACAAGGCTTGCATCGCCGCCAGGCCCTGCTCCGACTCAGTGTGACGTTGGCGTTGAACGGCGGCGTTTTGCTCCACCATGCTCAGCAACTGAAAAGCGATGGAGTACGCTTGGGCAAGCCGCTCCGAGGGTTTACGATCAACGGGAAACGTCGTGTCCTCCTGCCACGGCAGATATTTGGCTAATTGCTCCTCGCCTTCTTCTTCGAGGATCTCACGGAAACACTGCATCAAGAAGCTGAGATCCCGGTCAACTTTGTCAGGATCGATCATGAGGATGCTTGAGAGAATCATAGTCCCACACCACTCATCCTTCGTTGCAGGTTCCGCTAGAGAATGCTTTCAATTCGCCAGATATCCCTCGCGTACTCCCGGATCGTGCGATCGCTAGAGAATTTCCCGATGCGCGCGACATTGTAGATCGCTTTGCGCGCCCACACAGACGGAGTGTTGAATACCGTCCCTGCGCGTCCCTGAGCTTCGAGATAAGAGGGGAGATCCGCAAGATGGAAATACTCGTCACCTTGGTCCACTAAGGCGTGATAAATCCACTTAAACAAGTCCGGTTCTTCGCGACAAAACAGGTCGGAGCACAGAGCATCCAGGATACGTTTTAGTGCTGGATTGTGCTCGTAGCGCTCTTTGGGTTGATAGACTCCTGGCGCGCGCATGGCTTGGACGTCGTGAGCCTGCAAGCCAAAGATGAAGATATTCTCGTCTTCCACCTCTTCCATGATTTCGATGTTGGCTCCATCTAATGTCCCCATCGTCAACGCGCCGTTCAACGCAAACTTCATGTTGCCCGTGCCCGACGCTTCTTTTCCAGCCGTGGAAATCTGTTCGCTTAAATCCGCAGCCGGGATGATTTTTTCCGCGAGAGAGACGCGGTAATCGGGGATAAACACGACTTTGATGCGCCCTCCCACCCGAGCATCGGCGTTGATCACCCTGCCTACATTGTTAATCAGTTTAATCAGTTGCTTGGCGGCCCAATAGCCCGGCGCCGCTTTCCCGGCAAAGATGTAGGTCCGGGGCGCGAGCGGCTCCGTGTGATCCTCGATCAGGCACAGATACTCATGAATGATATGCAACGCGTTGAGGAGCTGCCGCTTGTATTCGTGAATACGCTTGACTTGCACGTCAAAGAGAGAAGCTGGATCGACTGTCACTCTCGTCAAGTCCTTTATCACCGCAGCCAGCCGTTCTTTATTGGCGTGCTTGATGCGGAGGAATTCGTGCTGAAATCCGCCGTCCCTTGCATACGGCTCCAGCGCCTGCAGCGCATCGAGGTTCGTAATCCACTCGTCCCCGATGGTTCGACTGAGCAACTGCGCCAGCAGCGGGTTGGCTTGTCGTAACCAGCGCCGCTGGGTAATGCCGTTGGTCTTATTATTAAACCGCTCCGGCCACAGGTGAAAGAATTCGGGAACGAGCGTCGATTTCACCAACTCCGTATGCAGCGCGGAAACGCCATTCACCGAGTGGCTGCCGATCATCGCCAGATGCCCCATGCGCACCTGGGGATGATCTCCACTAGTGATAATAGAGACGCGCTGGAGTCGTTCGTCATCATCGGGCCACACCTCTCGCGCCTGCGCGAGAAAGCGGTGATTGATCTCGCGGATAATCTGCAAGTGACGCGGCAAGACGCGCTCAAAGAGAGAGACCGGCCATTTCTCCAGGGCTTCCGGCAGCAAGGTGTGGTTCGTATACCCAAACGTCTCCTGAGTGATGGTCCACGCTTGTTCCCAGGAAAGATCATTCTCGTCGATGAGCGCACGCATCAATTCCGCCACCGCTACAGCAGGGTGCGTATCGTTGAGTTGGATTGCGACTTGAGAGGAAAACGCCTCGAAGGTCGCATGGGTTTGCACATACCGCTTGATAATGTCCCGGATGGCGCACGCGACCAAAAAGTATTCCTGCAGCAGACGCAGCTCTTGGCCGGCCACGATGCTATCGGAAGGATAGAGCACCTTCGTAATGGTTTCCGAGGCGATCTTCCGCTCCATGGCCTTGATATAATCGCCCGTGTTAAAAATCTGCACGTCGAAATCAGCCGAGGATCTGGCGGAGTAGAGCCGCAAATAATTGACCGTGCGTCCGCCGTATCCAACGATGGGCAAATCGTGAGGAACACCAACGAGAATTTGCCAATCCATCCACATGGGATTGTACTGACCGCTGCGATCGAGCGCATGCTCAATGCGCCCATAGACCGGAATCAGACAGGCTTCATCAACCCGCTCGATTTCCCAGGGCGTGCCGTAGACCAGCCAGTTGTCCGGCTTTTCTCTCTGATATCCATTGTGAATTTCTTGCTTGAACAGACCGTATTCATAACGAATGCCATACCCGTAGCCCGGCATTCCCAACGTCGCCAACGAGTCCAAGAAGCACGCCGCCAGCCGACCAAGCCCGCCGTTGCCAAGCGCGGCGTCAGGTTCATTCTCCTCTACATCCGCAATATCAACTCCCATCTCGTGCAAGGCTCGCTCGCACAGCTCGAACAGCCCGAGATTATCTAAGTTGTTTCTCAGCGCCCGCCCCATGAGAAACTCAATGGACAGATAATACAACCGTTTCGCGTTGGCTTGTTGATACCGGGCCTCCGTCTCCAACATTTGATCTACCAACAGCTCGCGCACGGCGAGCGCTGCTGCAGTAAAGAGATCGTAGCCCGAGAGTTGTCGCCACTCTTTTCCCAGCGAGTAGCGCACGTGGCGACGGATGGCTTCTTGCAACGCCGAGAGGGAAAGTGCTTCACCCTGCGGCGTGTGCTCCGGCGGCGCCGACGCCCTCGTTTCACTATTGCCGGAAGGCATGGACCGCCTCCTCTTGCGTATTGAAAATGTGGAAGATCTTGTGCATGCGGACCAGCTCGAAGAGCGCGCGAACGGATTTTGATATATTACAGAGCTTCAAGTCCCCGCCTCGCGCCTGGAGATGCCGTAGACAAGAAAGGAGCGCGCCCAACCCCGAGCTATCGATAAACCCCAACTGGCCCAGATCAAAAATGACCTGCCCATGCCCTTCCAGCACGGGCGCAATATCACGCTTGAACTCCTCAGCGGAACTCGCGTCGAGCTGCGCTCCCGTCAGTATGACAATAGCGACGTTATCAGCGTGTTCACACATCAGCTCCATTCAGACTCCCCCCTCTCTCGATGGTTTACGATTTTTCACCAAATAGACACAATGATCGTCGTGCTCATCGTGGACATAACGCACCTCGTCGACCGAATGCGCAATGATGTATACGCCAAAGCCGCCTTCGCACGAGCCGTCAAAGGCCGGAGCTTTGACCATTGCGGGATCGAACCCTTCGCCACGATGAAAGAGCCGAATCACCACGCGGTCAGGAAAGGCGTCGGCGACCAGCCGTAGCGGTTGATCGGCGCGACCTTGATAGGCATGGCGCATAATATTACTCGCCGCTTCCGTTACCGCGAGTCCCAGTTCGTCGATCCCTTCCTCGTCAAGTATAGAAACAGGTAAATCTTGACAAAATGTACACACGAATGCTCGTATCCTCGGCAAGGCGTCAAGGTCACTTTGAGTCATAAAATGTCGCTGCGTCAGAGCGCCCATGCTACCGCTCTCTTCCACCTTCACCACAATGCACGTCAAATCATCCCCGCACGTGTCGGCGCCGGTGAACGTCAACATGGCTTCGCGCATCGCCTCAATCAATCGCAGCGGCTCCAGGTAATGGTGTTGCTGAATGACCGCCATCGCGCGCTCAACGCCAAAAAACTCACCATCTGTGTTTCGAGCTTCTGTGAGCCCATCCGAGTAAAAAAGCAATACGTCCCCCTCCGCCAACAAGCATGACACTTGTTGATACGTTTCTCGCTCGCTGAACCCTAACGGCATATTGTCGCCCTGAAGCTGTTCACACACGCCGGTGCGACGGCGAAAATGAATCGTTTTCGGATGTCCGCAATCGACGAGAGTCAGCCGCCGCCTCGCTATGTCGAACCGCGCATAACAAAGAGTGGCGAACACGCCGAGGCGAATGAACTGCAGAGCCACATCGCTCTGGACCCGCATGATGACGTCTTCAGCTTCAGGAAGCCTCCCGTGCGTAGAGGAGACAAGGAGAGCGGCGAGGGCGCGGGGGAATGCACTCTTCAGTGCTGCTCCTAACAGGGCTGCTGGAACTCCTTTCCCCATGACGTCGCCCACCACGAGATCAAAGCAATTCTCGCCGTGTCGGAAAAAATCGTAGAAGTCTCCATCAACCTGTTGCGAAGGCAGCGTCAGCGCGGCCATTTGCACTCCGACTAACGCGGGCGGGAGCTGGCCTAAAAGCAAAGTGTGCTGAATTTTAGCGCCGATCTCGACCTCGCGTTGACGTGCGAGTGCGAGGCGATCCAACGAGGTCAGCAGCGCGGTTTGTAAATCAAGGATGCGTTGCCCATTGCGCAAACGCACGTGCAGCTCTTGCGGGTCAAAGGGCTTAGTGAGGTAATCGTCCGCCCCGGCCTCTAAACCGGCGATCACATCCTCCTTGCGATCTTTCGATGTCAATAAAATAATATAGATATACGGGGTCGCTTGGCGCGCGCGCACCCGGCGACAAAGCTCCACCCCGTCCATCCCAGGCATCAGCCAATCGACAATCGCCAGCCTGGGAGCATCCGCTTGTTGCAGCATCTCCCAGGCTTCAGCGCCGTCATGAGCACTCAGCACTTCATGTCCGGCTCTCATCAGGGTGGCTTGCAGCAATCGGCGCGGGATGTCGTCATCGTCGGCGATCAGGATACGCATGCGTCCACCCCTCCCCGATACCCTGCCAATGCGCGCGTGAGGTGGGCAATCTCTCGATCAAGCGCGGCGCCGGCAAGCACGGCCTGAGCCAGGTCGCCCTCACGTCCCAGTACTTCCAACTTGAGGGCGGCTTCACGCGCCGCCCACGCGCCAAAGCTACTGACTGCGCCTTTGATGGAATGCGCGGCTTGCTCAAGCGCTTTGCCGTCGCCGCGCGCAATCGAATCATGAACCGTGGCTTGCAGCTCCGGCGTCTTCAGCAAAAACAAGCCGACAATTTCCCGCAATAACTCATGGTCGCCTTCAACCCGCGCTAACGTTGCTTCTTGGTCAAAGACCGCACTTGGATCCTTCTCTTCGCATTCCTCTCCCGCTGCTTCTTGCGTCGCGACAGGTTGAAGCGCTAGCTGTTCAATCATGTCAAACAGTTGCTGAGCCTGGAGCGGCTTGGAGAGATAGGCGTCCATTCCCGCCGCAAAGCAGAGATCCCGATCGCCTTTCATGGCGTGGGACGTGAGCGCCACGATAGGGATGTGCGCGCCCGTCGCCTCTTCTTGTTGACGAATAGCTTTGGTCGCCGCAAGTCCGTCCATTTCCGGCATCTGCACATCCATCAGCACGAGGGCAAACGATTCGTTCGCCAAGGCGGCAAGCGCTTCTTTGCCGTTGTTTGCGACTACGACCGAATGCCCTCGCTTCTCCAACAGTCGAACCGCCAGATGCTGATTCACCGGATTATCTTCGACCAAGAGGATATGCAGAGAAGAGCGCCCTTTCGTCGAGAAAATGAGGGGAGGAGAAAAGACGGGCTGCGCCCCTTCTGCGCCCTGCAACGCAGCGACAATCGCATTGAGTAAATCCGACTGCTTGATCGGCTTGGTTAGATATGAAGCGAGGCCCAGCTCTCGACAGCGGACGGCGTCTTGTGGATGACCTCCGGACGTTAACATCATAATCGTCGCCCGCGCCAAAGTCGGATTCCGTTTGATCGACTCAGCTACGGTAAAGCCGTCCATAGAAGGCATATAGGCGTCGAGCAGCACTAACGAAAATGGGGCTCCATTATTCGCGGCTTGCTGCAAGGTCTCGAGCGCCTCTGGTCCGCTTGCAGCGAGCGTGGGACACAGACCCCAATTGACGAGCTGCTCCTCCAGAATGCGCCGATTGGTCGTGTTGTCATCGACCACTAGAACCGACAACCCGGCAAGGCTGTCTCGCATACCCAAGGATTGCGGCAGCACTCCCGCCCGGAAACCGAGCCGGGCAGTGAAATGAAACGTGCTGCCTCTGTCGACTTCACTTTCCACCCACAGGCGACCGCCCATCAGGGCAACAAGTTGTGAGGAAATTGCTAATCCCAAGCCGGTGCCGCCAAATTGGCGCGTGGTGGAGCTATCGGCTTGGGTAAAGGGATGAAAAATGAGGTGTTGCTTGTCGGCAGGAATCCCAATGCCAGTGTCGGTTACGGTACAATGTAGACAAACTTCGTTCTCGTTACGCCACTCGATCGAGACCCGCATCACCACTTCACCCTGGGCTGTGAACTTGATCGCGTTTCCGACAAGATTGACGACGATTTGTCGCAGCCTCCCCAGGTCGCCCAGTAAGACATCCGGCACATCCGCAGCAATGTGGCAGGCCAGCTCCAATCCCTTCTTGTGCGCACGGGCCGCCAACGCCTTCAGTGCAGCCTCAAGACCGTCGTGCAAAGAAAATTCGATCGGATCAAGCTCGAACTTGCCAGCTTCGATTTTTGAAAAATCGAGAATATCATTGAGCAGTTCTAACAGAGAGTTGGCCGAGTCTTTCGCGATCATCAGATACTCGCGCTGTTCAGGCGTCAGCTCGGTATCCAGCGCCAAGTCGGTCATGCCGATGACGCCATTGAGCGGGGTCCGCAGCTCATGGCTCATGTTGGCGAGAAATTCACCCTTGGCGTTGGCCGCCGACTCAGCGCTCAGCTTCGCTTTCCGCAGTTCCTCCTCCGCTCGCTTCCGTTCGGAAATGTCTTCAACGATGCCCTCGTAGTACAGCAGCGCCCCGCTGGCGTCACGGACCGCACGGGCGGTTTCCGTAATCCAGATGACTGTTCCGTCGCGACGATAGACCTGCGACTCAAACCCCGTGACGGTATGATGTCTATGGAGGAGCCGAATAAACTCATCGCGGCGAGAGGCCTCGACATATAATTGCCCGCCAATGTCCGTCAGACTCATCATCAATTCCTCAGGGGTCTCATAGCCATAAATGCCCGCCAAAGCCGGATTGACGCTGAGGTAGCGCCCTTCCGGGGTGGTTTGGAAAATTCCCTCTACCGCATTCTCAAAAATGCTGCGGTATTTTGTTTCTGCTTGCCGCAGTTCTTTTTCTACACGCTTCCGTTCGGCAACCTCCTGCGCTAGCCTTGTATTGGCCTTTTCCAATTCAGCCATCCAGCGATGCAATTCCTCCGTGCGCGAGACCCTTCGTTGAAACAGCTTCGAGAGTCCACGAGAGCACCACTCAGCACCCTGTCGAATCACAGGAAGAATAGAAGAAACTTCCATCTCGCCACTCCAGAACGAAAACCGACGAGGGAACACCTGACTGCTGATTAAGCACCAAACAGACAGGTATTGCCGCTTCTTTAAGCAGTCTTTTTTTCCTCCCTTTTCGATTCCAATTTGCTTTTGGAGAAACTCCTTACACTTCAACGTCTTACTGGCGCGAAACGAACTGAGCGCAGAGAGCGGACCTCACCGGTGTTTCGAGCCCTCTCAGTATCTGCAATTTGTGACCCGTCCAGTTGAGTGAGGAAATAACGAGGAGAAAAAGAGAACGGTGAGGTGAGAGGTAGAGAAAAAGAGGTCGGATTCACGTCAACGTAAACAAGTTGCTAATGCCCCGGCCAGCAACACTCCTTGGTGATGGTTGCTTTTCACGTGCGGTAGTGTAGCCACGCAACGTGAATGGCTTCGGTTACTCCTGTCTCACAGTCCTTGAAACAGCACGGCATCTTCTCCAGGATAAAACATCGAACGGACCTGAGTCTTAAAGGACACCCTTCATGGATTCGACCGAAGATAAAATCAAGGTTCGCGAGAAAGCCCCGAAGGAGAGGAACCATCTGATTCGATTCGGTGGCTCAACACTTGGCAATCGGGCTCATATCTGCGCATTTTTCAACAACCCCGATGAAGAGTAAAGTCAGCGTCAAGCGAGACAACCAAGGTTTTTACTAGAGGCTGCGATGTCTGAACACTTTCAAGCCGCCACCGCTTAGACAGAAGAAGCAAGACGGAAACACGGACGCGGGAAGCTCGTCGTTGCCGTCGCCACGTAGCGAGGCGTTGTCGGAAAAAATGCTTGCCTCCCCTCCCATTGAAGGCAATTCTGTTTTAGGAGGAAAGATATGAGTACATTGAGCACTCAGGAGCAACTTGATCTGCTCTGCATCAACACTATACGGACGCTGTCAATAGATGCCGTACAGCAGGCGAACTCCGGTCATCCGGGTACGCCGATGGCGATGGCGCCAACAGTGTACTGCTTGTGGCAGCGCTGGCTGCGCTTCGATCCCGAACATCCGATTTGGCCGAACCGCGACCGTTTCGTTTTATCAGCAGGCCATGCCTCCATGCTGTTGTACGCGCTTCTCCATCTGTGCGGAGTGAAAGCAGTCAACCCCAAGTACGAAACCTTGGGAGAGCTGTCGGTGAAACTTGACGATATCAAGCGATTTCGACAGCTCGATAGCAAGTGTCCCGGCCATCCGGAATATCGTTGGACCACAGGGGTAGAGACGACAACGGGACCGTTGGGCCAGGGAGTGTCTACCAGTGTCGGCATGGCGATCGCGGGTCTCTGGCTGGCGGCGTATTTCAACCGTCCCAACTTTGAGGTGATCGATTACAACGTGTACGCCCTGTGCGGTGATGGCGACATGATGGAAGGCGTCGCCAGTGAAGCCGCCTCGTTGGCGGGCCACCTCAAGCTCTCCAATTTGTGCTGGATCTATGACCGTAATAAGATCAGTATCGAAGGGAATACCGACCTAACTTTTAGTGACGATGTCGCCGACCGTTTTCTCAGCTACGGCTGGCAGGTGACGCGGGTGCAAGACGCCAATGATCTTCCCTCAATCGAACGCGCCTTGCAGATGTTTCAAGAGACGCCTGATCGTCCTACGCTTATTATCGTCGATAGCCACATTGCTTACGGCGCTCCGCACAAACAAGATACGAGCGCGGCGCATGGCGAACCTCTGGGCGAAGAGGAGATCAAGCTCGCCAAGCGGAATTATGGCTGGCCCGAAGAGGCGCGCTTCCTCGTCCCTAACGGAGTGCGAGAACATTTCCAGGCTGGTGTCGGACGACGCGGGGCGGGGCACTATGCTGCTTGGCTAAACCTGTTCGAGGAGTATCGGCGTCAGTATCCGGACCTCGCCACGCAAAGTGAGCGCATGTTTCGTCGGCAGTTGCCGGAAGGGTGGGACAAGGCTCTGCCCATTTTTCCGGCGGATGCGAAAGGCTTGGCGACCCGGGATTCATCGGGACAAGTGCTGAATGTACTTGCGCAAAACGTTCCGTGGCTTATTGGGGGCGCGGCGGATTTGGCTCCTTCGACGAAAACACGACTGACTTTCTCAGGGGCTGGTGATTTTTCGGCTGAGAATCCGAGTGGACGCAATTTTCACTTCGGCGTCCGTGAGCACGCCATGAGTGCGGTCCTGAACGGCATGTCTCTGGCCAAGGTGCGTCCGTATGGGTCCGGGTTTCTCATCTTTAGCGATTATGCGCGACCGGCAATCCGACTCAGCGCCTTGATGGAGCTTCCCACCATTTACATTTTCACTCATGATTCGATCGGGGTTGGTGAAGATGGACCAACCCATCAACCAGTGGAGCAACTGGCTTCGCTACGCGCCATTCCAGGACTCGTTACCCTACGACCAGCAGATGCGAATGAAGTTGTCGAAGCCTGGCGTTTCATCATGCAATCGCAACACACGCCGGTCGCCTTGGTCCTCACTCGGCAAGCGCTCCCCACGTTAGACCGCGCGCAATACGCGTCTGCATCTGGGCTCGCACGAGGGGCCTATGTCCTGGCCGACCCGCAAGGGGTCGCGCCAGAAGTCTTGTTGCTGGCGACCGGCAGTGAGCTCTCTTTGTGTCTTGCTGCGTACAGACAGTTGCACGCGGAAGGCGTAAAAGCGCGCGTGGTGAGTATGCCGTCGTGGGAACTCTTTGAGCAGCAGAGTCCAGAGTACCGCGAGCAGGTGCTTCCGGCCTCAGTGGCGGCGCGTGTTGCCGTAGAACAGGCCTCTGCTTTGGGTTGGGAGCGCTATGTGGGCTCTCATGGTCAGATTATCGGCATGCCGACCTTTGGCGCCTCTGCTCCGCTCAAGGCCCTGCAACAAAAGTTTGGCTTCACGCCAGAGCATGTTGTGGCGGCGGCAAAGGAACAGATAGCGAAACACACGAAGGGCTAAATCAATGAAGTGGTAGACCTAGCTCGCGCATGACACGCAGGAACAGCGGCTAGGCCGGATTACCGTAACGGAGGAAGGTCCATGATCTTAGCAGGTGATATCGGCGGCACCCATACACGGCTCGCCTGTTTTACGGAAGAAGGGGGTCGCCTCATCTCCGACATCGAAGAAACGTTTCCGAGCCGTGCTCATAGTGGACTGAGTGCAATTGTAAAGCAGTTTCTCTTGGCGCACGGACAATCCCCTTCGATCGCTTGTTTTGGCATCGCTGGTCCGGTGAAAAATAATCGAGTCGAAGCGACTAACCTGCCCTGGATAGTGGATGCACGACTCCTGGCCAATGAACTCAACATTCCCACTGTGCTCTTGATTAACGACTTAGAGGCGACGGCGTATGGGGTGACCATCTTGGGGCCGACGGACTGGACTGTGCTCAATGTCGGGGCGCCCGATGCGGTGGGCAATGCCGCCGTCATTGCGGCAGGAACGGGGCTCGGTGAAGCCGGGCTCTATTGGGATGGCCAAAGGCACTATCCATTCGCTACCGAGGGGGGGCATACCGACTTTGCTCCACGTTTTCCATTGGAAGTCGAACTGCTCCAGTTTTTATCGGCGAAGTTTGAGCGGGTGAGCTATGAGCGAGTACTGTCCGGCCCCGGCTTGGTGAACATTTATCAGTTCTTGCACGAAACGGGGCGCGGTGATGAGCCGGCGTGGCTGACCGAAGAATTACGCGCCCACGATCCGGCTGCGATCATTACGCAAGCGGCGCTGGCGGAACGTTCGGCGCTGTGTATGCAAGCCCTCGATCTGTTTGTGTCCATTTACGGCGCCGAGGCGGGCAATCTAGCTCTGAAAATAATGGCGACTGGGGGGGTCTTCATTGGCGGCGGGATCGCCCCCAAAATTTTACCTAAGCTGATATCCCCGCTCTTTAGGCAAGCCTTTGTGACAAAGGGACGCATGCGGCCTTTGCTCGAAGCCATGCCAGTGCGGGTCATTCGCCATGAGCAACCGGCCCTTTTGGGCGCGGCCCGCTGCGCCGTGCTGCACGCTTTAGGATAGCCACGATGACCAAGAAAGAGAGAACGCTATGCAATTAGGGATGATTGGCCTTGGCAGGATGGGAGCGAATATGGTGAGCCGGCTGTTGCGCGGCGGACATCAGTGTGTCGTCTTTGACATGAATCCTTCTGCAGTACAGAGCCTTGTCCGGGAGGGTGCTGTCGGGACGGCGTCTTTGGACGAGTTCATCGCGCGGCTGACGCCGCCGCGCGTGGCCTGGGTGATGGTGCCGGCAGCAGTCGTCGACCAGACGCTGACGGATCTCGCCGCTCGTCTCCAGCCGAACGATATTGTAATTGACGGAGGGAATTCCTATTACATTGACGACATTCGTCGCGCGGAAGAGCTGCAAAGCAAAGGTATTCATTATCTCGACGTTGGGACGAGCGGCGGCGTCTGGGGCCTGGAGCGCGGCTATTGTCTCATGATCGGAGGACCGGAAGCTGCCGTGCAGCATCTTGACCCTATTTTTAAGACCTTAGCGCCGGGGCGGGGCGCCATCTCTCGCACGCCGGGGAAAGAAACAGTCGGAGGGACGGCGGAGGAAGGATATCTCCATTGTGGACCAGTAGGCGCTGGGCATTTTGTCAAAATGGTGCATAACGGCATCGAATATGGCCTGATGGCCGCCTACGCTGAAGGTTTCAACATTTTACACCACGCCAATGTTGGTAAGCGGGGAAGCATGGTGGACGCTGAAACAACCCCATTACGCCACCCTGAACACTATCAATACGACTTCCCTCTCGCGGATATCGCGGAAGTGTGGCGGCGCGGCAGCGTGGTGGCCTCATGGCTACTAGACCTGACGGCCTTGGCGTTGAGCAAGAGCCCTGACCTGGAGAATTTCTCGGGGCACGTGTCAGATTCAGGCGAAGGACGGTGGACCATCGCTGCGGCGGTTGAAGAAGGGTGCCCCGCTCCCGTGCTGAGCACCGCGCTGTATGAGCGGTTCAGTTCCCGTGGGGCGGACGATTTTGCCAGGAGAATCCTTTCGGCGATGCGCTTCGAGTTTGGCGGTCATGTCGAGCGCTCAAGAGACGGATAACACGACACCTGACAAAACGAGGGGGGAGTCTTATGACCGCCAACATTCAAATCGCGCCGAATGCGAATGCACTTTGCCTTGCTGCCGCCGAGGCCGTGGCAGCGAGTGTAGAGGCTGCCGTGCGAGAGAAGGGATCTTGCACAGTGGTCCTCTCCGGTGGTTCGACTCCAAAAAGCCTGTACGCATTACTTGCGGACGACGCGTCCTGGCGAGCACGAATGCCGTGGGAGAAAATATCGGTCTTCTGGGGTGATGAACGCCATGTCCCCCCCGAGCATCCGGAGAGTAACTATCGCATGGCGTACGAAGCCATGTTATCCAAAGTTCCTCTTCCAACAGCGAATATCCACCGCATCAAAAGCGAGTATGCGAACGCTGAGCAAGCCGCACAAGAATACGAGCACACCCTGCAGGCTTTTTTTCAGCTTGCTCCAGACCAATATCCTCGTTTCGATCTTGTGTTGTTGGGATTGGGGCCGGAGGCTCACACGGCGTCGCTGTTCCCTGGTACACAAGCGCTGCACGAGCAACAACGGCTCGTCGTCGCCAGTTGGGTGGGGAAGTTTGATACTGAGCGGATCACCATGACAGCTCCCGCGCTCAGCAACGCCGCTCGCATCATCTTTCTCGTCAGCGGCGAAGAGAAAGCCCTGCCCTTAAAAGCGGTGTTGGAAGGACGCTACGAACCCGAACAACTCCCCGCCCAGCTCATCCAACCTCGCCACGGCCAGTTGCTGTGGCTCGTGGATGAAGCTGCCGGTGGTTTGTTGCAAAGGACTCGCAGAGAACAACCGCAGTGAGCAAGCGCAGAAAGGGACGGAGCCGGCTATGCACGACGTAGTGTTTTTACTTGATGTTGACAACACGCTGCTTGACAACGATCGCGTTGCCGTCGATCTCCAACGCCACCTCCATAGTGAGATCGGTCCCGAGCGAGCGCAACGGTACTGGGCGATTTTTGAACAGATACGAGAGGAGCTGGGGTATGCCGATTATCTTGGCGCCTTGCAGCGCTATCGCATCGAATATCCGCGCGATCCGCATGTGTTGACGGTCTCCAGCTTCCTAGTGAATTATCCGTTCGCCAATCGACTCTTCCCCAATTCACTTGACGTTATAGACTACGTCAAGCGCTGGGGACCGGCGGTGATTCTGTCGGACGGGGATGTCGTCTTTCAGCCGCGTAAGGTGGAGCAGTCCGGGCTCTTTGACGCGGTTGAAAAGAATGTCCTGATTTACATTCACAAAGAACAAGAATTAGAAGATGTCGAGCGACGGTATCCAGCGGAACATTATGTGTTAGTGGACGATAAGCTGCGCATATTGACTGCGGTAAAGCAGATTTGGGGCCCTCGGGTGACGACCATCTTCCCCCGCCAGGGACACTATGCACTCGATCCACACATTCTGGCCAGTCTTCCACCCGCAGATGTCAGCGTCGAGCGCATCGGCGATTTACTCAGCCATGATTTTTCGACGCTGTGCGATGGAAAGCACACAACGACATCCGAAGGAGAGTAGGTAATGAGTACAACAGCGACAGTCAATCCGACGGAAGCCCCACGAGTACGACCGAGCGACTCCTGTATCATGGTGATTTTCGGCGGTTCGGGGGACCTTACGAAGCGGAAGCTCATCCCAGCCCTGTATAACTTGGCGAAAGATCATTTCCTGGCCCAGGAGTTCGCCGTCGTGGGGATCGGACGCCGCAGTCTCACACACGACGCCTTTCGTGAGAAAGTGACCCAGGACCTAGACCAGTCTATCTCCCCTTCTGGTGATCTAGAGCAGCGGCGTTGGCTCGCTGAACGACTGTACTATCTCTCCGGTGACTTACAAGAGACAAGTACGTATCAACAATTGCAAAAATTGCTGGCCGACCTTGAGCAGAAACACGGCGTGGGAGGAAATTATTTTTTCTACCTGGCGACGGCGCCGGAATTTTTTTCGACTATCGTGCAGCAGCTTGGAGCAGTGGGCCTCACAGAAGAGAACAATGGCCATTGGCGACGGGTGATTATTGAAAAGCCGTTCGGTCAAGATCTGACGTCTGCACGGTTGCTGAACTCCGAGTTACGCACGGTCCTGCGCGAGAATCAGATCTACCGCATCGATCATTATCTGGGGAAGGAAACGGTCCAGAATCTTCTCGTGTTTCGCTTCGCCAATGGCATCTTGGAGCCGATCTGGAACCGTCGTTACATCGACCACGTCCAGATCACAGTCGCTGAGCGCGTCGGCGTGGAAGATCGCGGTGGGTATTACGACCATGCAGGCGCTTTGCGCGATATGATCCCAAACCATCTGATGCAACTCATTTCCTTAACGGCTATGGAGCCGCCAGTCTCGTTTGCGGCGGATGCGGTGCGGGATGAGCAAGCGAAAGTGCTGCATGCGATTTCACCATTCAGTCCAGAAGCGGTGCTGAACCGTGCAGTCCGCGGGCAATACGATGAAGGGGCGGTCAACGGCAAACATGTCTCTCCCTATCGCGCCGAGCCGAATGTGGCCCCAACGTCCACCACCGAAACCTTCGTCGCCATGAAACTGCTGATTGACAATTGGCGCTGGGCGGATGTGCCCTTCTATGTGCGGACCGGCAAGTGTCTGCCCACGCGCGCCACCGAGATTGCGCTGCGGTTCAAACGCGCCCCGCTCTTATTGTTTCGCGATACGCCCGTCGAATCGCTCTCGTCCAATTGGCTGATCATTCGCATTCAACCAGATGAAGGCATCGCGTTGCAATTTAGCGCCAAAATTCCCGGCCCAGTGATGCGCTTGGGCGGCGTCGAAATGGATTTTCGGTACGAGGATTATTTTGGATGCACGTCGAGCACTGGCTACGAACGACTGTTGTATGACTGCATGGCGGGCGATCAGACGTTGTTCCAACGCGCGGACATGGTGGAGGCGGGATGGAGCATTGTGGAGCCGGTGCTCGATGTGTGGAAAGCGCTCCCGCCTCGGACCTTTCCAAATTACGCCGCCGGGGCCTGGGGCCCCAAAGAGGCTGACGAGCTACTCCAACAAGAAGGGCGACGATGGCGAGCACTGGGCTCGGATGTCAATGTTGTTGACCGTTTCACCCAAAATCATCATTAGCAAGTCGAGGTCAATATAGATCTGCTTGCGTTCTTCAATTCGTAAACAATCACGAACCGAATTCGGGGAGGAACTATGGCAAAGATGCGTGTCGTGCAAATACCTCGCCCCACTGGCCCCTTTGAGGTTGTTGAACGGGAAATCCCAGAGCCCGCTCGCGGACAGGTGCGCATTAAAGTCGAAGCCTGCGGCATCTGCCACAGCGATGCGGTGGTGAAAGACGGCCTCTTCCCCGGCCTGCACTATCCGCGCGTTCCGGGTCATGAAATCGCCGGACGCGTGGATGCGGTGGGCGAGGGTGTATCCAACTGGAAGCCGGGTCAGCGTGTGGGTGTGGGCTGGCATGGCGGCCACTGCTTCGTGTGTGATCCCTGCCGGCGTGGCGACTTCATCCTCTGCCAGTTTGAGAAAATCACTGGGCTCAGCTTTGACGGCGGCTATGCCGAGTACATAGTGGTTCCTGCTGAAGCCGTGGCGGCGCTTCCTAACGACCTGCCTGCGGACGAAGCCGCTCCGCTCCTTTGCGCAGGCATTACGGTGTACAACGCGCTCCGCAATGCCAGTGCGAGGGCTGGTGATTTGGTTGCGATACAAGGCATTGGCGGTCTGGGGCACCTGGGAATTCAATACGCTCGGCAGATGGGTTTTCACACCGTGGGGATCGGGCGTGGCGGAGATAAAGAACCATTGGCCCGTAAACTGGGCGCTCACGCATACGTGGACACAAGCACCAGCCCCGCAGCGGAGCAGTTACAAAAGCTCGGCGGCGCGCGCGTTATTCTAGCCACGGCGCCAGATTCAAAAGCGATGGCTGCTTTGGTAGGTGGACTCGCGCCCGGCGGCAAGTTGGTGATCGTGGGCGTCAGCCCGGAGCCTCTCAATATCAGCTTAATGGATATCGTTCTCGCGCGCCGGAGCATCCAAGGGTGGCCTTCTGGCACCGCCAAAGATTCCGAGGATACGCTGCGGTTTAGCGTATTGACCGGAGTGCGTCCCATGATTGAGCGTTACCCGTTGGAGAAGGCTGCTGAGGCCTATGAACAGATGATCAGCGGCAGGGCGCGCTTTCGGGTGGTTTTGACTATGGGCCGGTAATATCCCACAACTATTCAGTAGGCGAACACAGCACGATGAGTCAACGAACTTCCACCATGCTTGCGCCGGATACTAGAGGCATGTCACCCGCCTGCGACAACCCGGCGCCCTGGCAGGAGCGAGTGCGTGAACTGAGCCTCGCAGCGTTGCTCGCCTGCCTGTTGCTGTTAACCTTCGTGGTGACCCCGCTCGTCGGGCTAGGCGTGATCGGGCCACTCGCCGCCGGCGTGGTTTGGGCGCTGCTGGGCGTCGTCTCGGTGCTAGTGGTCTCCGGCCGTCGCGCCACAGTGGCCGTGATCTTGGTTGCTACGGCGGTGGGCCTGGCTACGGCGATCATCGGTCGCCCAACGGTCTTGAGCGCCGTCTTGGCGCGAGGCTCGGCGACCGTGGCCTTGGCGGCGCTGGGCGGGGTCATCGGCCGCGCGGCGTTGGGGCCTGGTCGCGTAACGTGGCGCCGCATTCAAGGCGCCGTCGCGCTTTACCTCATCCTTGGGCTCCTGTTTGCACACCTCTACGGGCTGCTGAACGCGCTGGCGCCGGAGGCCTTCACCAACGTAGCACCCGGTCTGAGCGCCCATGCGGTCTTCTATCAGGGACGCATGCTTTACTTCAGTTTCATGACGCTCACCAGCGTCGGGTATGGGGACATCGTGCCGTTACACCCGGTCGCCTACAGCCTTACCACTTTGGAAGCACTCATAGGTCAGTTGTTCCCGGCCATCTTGTTGGCCCGGCTCGTGTCCTTAGAGTTGGAAGGGCGACGCCCTCTTTGATGAATCGATGGGGCCCTAAGGAGGAAGAATGAAAGGGAGAAGCAAAATATGATTACCCCACGATATGCCGACGAGCGCGGGCACGCCCAGCACGGGTGGTTAGAGAGTTATCACACCTTCTCCTTCGCGGACTATTACGACCCCCGGCACCTGGGCTTCCGCACATTACGCGTGATCAACGAAGATCGCGTACAGCCCGGCAAAGGGTTTGGCGCCCATTCCCATCGCGATATGGAGATCATCTCGTACGTGTTGGAGGGCGCTTTGGAACACAAGGACAGCCTCGGCACGGGCTCAATCATCACTCCAGGCGAGGTTCAGCGCATGAGCGCCGGTGCGGGAATAACTCATAGTGAGTTCAACCATTCACATAGAGAACTTGTCCACTTCTTGCAAATCTGGATTCTGCCGGAGCGGAACGGGCTGCCGCCAAGCTACGAGCAACGGACGTTCCCGGCTGCGGAGAAGCAAGGAAAATTGCGCCTTGTCGCCTCCCACGACGGACGCGAGGGATCGGTCATGCTTCATCAAGCGGTCGACTTGTACGTGGCGGTGCTGGCTCCTGGCGAGACGATCACCTATCGGCTTCCCCCTGGCCGTTTTGCTTGGGTACAAGTGGCGCGTGGCGTCATTACGCTCAATGACACTGCGCTCTCTGCGGGAGATGGAGCGGCGGCGAGTGAGGAAACGCGGTTGACCGTGACCGCAAAAGACCCGGCGGAAGTGCTCTTGTTCGACCTGCCATAAAGAAAGGAGACCTGCATGAAGGAGTTTGCTGGACAACCAACTACATCGTGCATACGGCCTGCAATTGTCCGTAGGAAACCTAGCTCGATCACAAGGTAGAGAACCTAGCAGCAACGGCGATGCGCTGCACGTTCGTCGTAGGCATGGAGGCGCACTACGAGCAGCAGGGCTGACGCAGGGGAAGGATGATCCTGACAGGAGTGACTCAGTATGGCGAACTTAGATCAAGTCGATAGAAAAAAACTTCTCTACCTTGACGACCTACACGTCGGACAACGGTTTACCAGCGGCGCGCACCTGATCGACGAAGCGCAGATCAAGGCGTTTGCGCAACAGTTCGACCCCCAATCGTTTCATCTCGATGCCGAGTCTGCGAGAGAGACATTCTTCGAAGGATTGGCGGCGAGTGGTTGGCATACAGCGGCCATCTCTATGCGACTCGTGGTGGAAAGCTTGCCGATTAGGGGCGGGATTGTTGGGGCCGGTGGAGAACTTACCTGGCCGACGCCGACGCGGCCCGGTGCAACCCTTCATGTCGAGAGCGAAATTCTTGAACTGCGACCGTCACGCTCTCATCCGGATCGCGGCATGGCCATCATCCGCAGCGAAACCGTCAATCAGCTCGGCGAGATCGTGCAGGTGCTGACCGCAAAGCTCATTGTTCCGCGCCGGACTTCATAAGGAGCTCTCGTACTTTACTGGTGCTCGAATCACGGTGCGCTTCAAGTTATGAAGAGCACGACGCCAAGAGTTCGCGGCGTTGCACTCCACGGAAACGAGTAGTGACAGTTCAACTAAGGAGAAAATCTTGGGCAAGTTCATTTGTAGAGAGACTCAAGCGGCACGGCGTAAAACTGGTGGTAGACGGCGGCATGACCCAACTCTAAGAGGAGACGCCGAATGAACTCCACCAATCCGAGTACGCAGGATAAAGCATTAGCTCTCAATCTTAATCCGGCGCAGTACGGCACGTTCGCAGAAATTGGCGCAGGTCAGGAAGTGGCGCGCTGGTTCTTCCAGGTGGGCGGGGCTGCGGCCACTATGGCCCGCTCCATCTCCGCCTACGATATGGCGATGAGTACCTCCACCTATGGTCCCACCGCGCGCTACGTCAGCCGCCAGCGGTTACAAGCCATGCTGGAGTACGAATTCCACCTCCTGCTGACTCAACTGGACGCGACCCGGGGCGAGCGCAGCACGTTCTTCGCCTTTGCCAATACCGTCGCTGCGCGTAGCTACACGCGCCAGGAGGACGGCAATGGCTGGCTGGGCGTGCGTTTCCAAACCCACCCGCGGGAAGCCCCTTCGGATCTCCTCATTCATGTCCGCCTCTTAGACCGGGACAATCCCCGCCAGCAGGAGGCCCTCGGTGTGCTGGGGGTGAACTTGCTCTATGGGGCCTTTTACCACTCGCAAGAGCCCGAGGTGCTCCTTGGTTCGCTGCTGGATGACCTGACGCGTGACCGCGCTGAGGTCGATGTGCTGCAGTGCACGGGGCCAGCCTTCGCTGGCGTCGACAACCGTCTCTTGAGCTTGCAGCTCGTCGAACAAGGGCTGACCGACGCCGCCATGTTCACGGTCACTGGTGAGGTGGTGCAACCCTCCGAGGTCCTCTACAAGAAACCAATTCTCATCGAGCGTGGCAGTTTTCGTCCGCCTACCAACCTGACCCTTGATCTGCTCGCCTGCGCCCTGGAGCGATTTCAGCACGAGCCCCAGGTGCAAGGAGAACCGCCGGTCGTGCTCTTGGAAATGACCTTACGTAGTCTCACGGCCGACCGTGGCCTGGACCACGCCGATTTTCTAGCGCGTGTCGATCTGCTCCGCGCCGTGGGGCAAAACGTACTCATCTCTAATTTTGGCCGGTATTTTCGCTTCGTCGATTATCTCGCCAGCTACACACAGAAGCCGATTGGGATCGCGGTCGGGATTCCTACACTGAGAGAGATTTTCGACGCGGAATACTATCGGGACCTGCCCGGAGGCAGACTCGAGTCCATTGGCAGGTTGTTTAAGAATGCCGTAAAGGTCTACGTCTACCCTTTCCTGGACCCGACCTCAGGAAACGTCACGACGGTGGAGACCGTGGCCGTGGAGCCGCAGTTCCGGCACTTGAAGGCGTTTCTCCTGGAAAACCATTACATCGAGCCGCTTGACAATTACAACAAATCCTATCTTCCGATTGTCACCCGCGAGGTGCTGGCCAAGATCCAGACAGGCGATCCTTCGTGGGAAGCATTGGCTCCGCCCCGCGTTGTTCAGATCATCACCCAAGACAAGCTGTTCGGTTACCACCCAACGCGAGAACGGTGAATGAGGAGATTGTAGACATGAAAACTCATCGTCGCTCTTTGATTCTTTCCCTCTTGGTCGCCACGCTGTGTCTCGTGCTGGGAGGTTGCAAACACGAGCCGCCGGCGATTGCCGCAACTCCTCCCCCGGTCGTAATGGTCAGTCTACCCGTGGAGCGGGAGGTGAGAGATTACTACGAGTACACGGGGCGCACTGCCGCCGTGGAATCGGTTGAAGTCCGGGCTCGCGTCAGCGGGTATCTGGTCAAGGTCAATTTCCAGGAAGGGTCGGTGGTGAAGAAAGGAGACCTGCTCTTTCAGATTGATCCGCGGCCCTTCCAGGCGGTGTTGGACCAAGCCAAGGGACAGGTCGCCCAGTTGGAGGCCCGGCTAGCGCGCGCCGAAGCTGACGTGGCCCGCGATGAACGCTTGCTCCCGAAAGGCGCGGCCAGTCAGAAAGATCTCGACACGGCGATCGCCGACCGGGGGGAGGCGCGCGCGGGCATTCAATCGGCGCGGGCGGCCGTGGACCGGGCGGCCCTTGACCTGGAGTTCACGAAGGTGATGGCGCCGATCAACGGGCGGATTGGCCGCCACCTCATCGACGAAGGCAATCTGGTGACCCAGGACAGCACGCTGCTGACCACGATTGTCTCCATAGATCCAATGTATGCGTACTTCGACGCTGATGAAGGGTCGGTGCTGTACGTGCGGCAATTGATCCGCGAAGGCAAGGTGCACTCCGCCCGCGAAGGCGTTGCGGTGCCGGTCTTGCTGGGTCTGGCTAATGAACCGGCTTATCCCCATCAAGGAACGGTCAATTTCGTAGACAATCAGGTCAATCCGCAAACCGGCACGCTGCGGTTGCGCGGGGTCTTCCCCAACGAGGACAAAGCCCTCGAACCCGGATATTTCGCCCGCGTACAGCTGCTCATCGGTCAATCTCATGGAGCCTTACTGGTCACCGAGCGCGCGTTTGACACGGACCAAGGTCAGAAGATCCTGTATGTCGTCAACGACAAGAACGAGGTGCGTTCCCGCCCCATTCGAGTAGGAGCGCTCCACGACGGCCTGCGAGTGATCGAAGAGGGCCTGCAGCCGGGTGAACGAGTGATTGTCAACGGCCTGCTCCAAGTCCGACCGGGCATCACAGTCGAGCCGAAACTGGTCGACATGCCAGTCTCGCCCGCACGACAATAAGGAGGAACCGTATGCTGGCGCGCTTCTTCATCGATCGGCCTGTCTTGGCGTGGGTCATTTCCCTTGTCATTGTCCTGCTTGGGGGGATCGCCGCAGCCCTCCTACCCGTCGCCGAGTATCCAGAAATCTCGCCCCCCACCGTCCGGGTGACGGCCAATTACCCAGGAGCGAACGCTCGCGTGGTGGCGGACACCGTGGCGGCCCCAATCGAGCAGCAGGTCAATGGCGTTGAGCACATGCTGTACATGTCGTCGCAGAGCGGCAACGACGGCTCCTACACCTTGGACGTGACCTTCGTGCTCGGCACGGACGTGAACCTGGCCCAGGTGCTGGTGCAGAACCGCGTCGCTATTGCCGAGCCGACGCTGCCCGACGTGGTGAAGGCCATCGGCGTCACGACCAAGAAGCGGTCCCCGGATATTCTCCTGGCGATCAACCTCTATTCCGATGACAACCCGGAGACTGGCCGGCCGTACTATGATGCGCTCTACTTGAGCAATTACACCACTATCCAACTCAAGGACGCACTGGCTCGGCAGGAGGGCGTCGGCGATGTGGGCATCTTGGGCGCACAGGACTACAGCATGCGCGTGTGGCTGGACCCGAACAAGCTGCAGTCGCGGAACCTGACGGCTGGCGACGTGATCCGGGTCTTACGCGAGCAGAACGTCCAGGTGGCGGCCGGACAGATCGGCCAGCCGCCCGTGCCCACCGGCCAGGACTTCCAGTACACGCTGAGCACGCTTGGGCGGCTGGTCGAGGCCGAGCAGTTCGCGAACATCATCCTCAAGACCGGCGCCAATGGGGAAGTCACTTATCTCAAGGATGTCGCCCGCACCGAGCTGGGAGCCCGCAGCCAGGACACGCTGGGCCGGCTGGACGGCCGGCCGACGGCGCTCCTCGGTATCTTTCTGCTGCCCGGTTCGAACGCCTTGGACACCGCCGACCACGTCAAGGCCACGATGCGGGAGTTGGCCACCCGCTTCCCCCAGGGACTGCGCTACGCCATCAACTACGATACTACGCCGTTCATCCGCGAGTCCGTCAATGAAGTGTTCCATACGTTGCGCGACGCGGTGATCTTGGTCGCCATCGTCGTGCTGCTGTTCCTGCAGGACTGGAAAGCATTACTGCTTCCTCTGATCGACGTGAGTGTGTCTCTAATCGGCACCTTTGCCGTGCTGAGCCTGATGGGCTTTACCTTGAATAACCTGACGCTGTTCGGGCTGGTGCTGGCCATCGGTATCGTCGTGGACGACGCCATCGTGGTGCTAGAGAACATCGAGCGTTGGCTGGATAAGGGTTTACCCGTCCGTGAGGCCACCATCAGTGCTATGAATGAAATCACCGGACCGATCCTGGCCATCACGTTGGTGCTCAGCTCGGTCTTCCTGCCTAGCGCCTTTCTCGGCGGCATCACTGGCCAATTCTTCCGGCAGTTCGCCCTCACCATCTCGGCGTCAATGATCATTTCGGCCCTCAACGCCATGACGATGACCCCAGCCCGAGCGGCTTCGATCTTTGCAGGCCGTACGCCCGGACAGCGTGTTGAGGAAGCGAAGGAGGCCCTGCCGTGGTGGAGCTTCGCCCTGTTTGGTGGGCTGGTGTCCATGTGGCTGCTCTCGCCCCTGTTGGGCGCTTGGCTGGGCCTGCCCACAGGAGGGGAAGGCGGCGAAGCAGCGCCCGGCGGTCTGCACGCTACCATGCTGACGTGGGGGAGACGCCTTATCCTGTTTCTGCCGGGTGCCATCGCCGGGGGAGCGCTCGGCTGGTTCCTCATCCGGCCGGTGAACTTGGTGTTGGGAAAATTTTTCCAGGGCTTCAACTGGGTTTTCGACCGGGTGACCAACGCCTACGGAGGGACTGTGGGCTGGGCCCTGCGCCTCAGCGTGATCGTGCTTGTCATCTATGTCGGCCTCATCGGGCTAACGGGCTTCGAATTCACCCGCATCCCCGGCGGGTTCGTCCCCAGCCAGGACAAGGGGTATCTGGTGGTAAACATTCAGTTGCCTGATTCCGCCTCGCTGGAGCGTACGGTCGAGGTCAGCGCGGCCGTCGAAAAGATTGCTCTGGAGACTCCTGGCGTGGCCCACACCACGGCCATCCCGGGACAGTCGCTGGTCCTGAACGCCATCAGCTCGAATTACGGCTTCATGTTCGTGGTCCTCAAGCCGTTCTCCGAACGTCGGGCCGCGGCGCTGAGCGGAGAGGCGATCGCGGCGCAGCTTCGCGCCCGCTTCCGGCGGGAGATTCTGGAGGCCCGCGTGCTGGTCTTTGGACCGCCGGCGGTGCGGGGCTTGGGCAACGCTGGCGGCTTCAAGCTCATGGTGGAAGCGACTGGCGACGTGAACTTTGACGTCCTGCAGGCCCAGGCGGACGCTCTGGCTGTCAAGGGCAACCAGCAGCCCGGCCTGGTCGGCCTGTTCAACGGCTTCCGCGCGCGTACGCCGCAACTCTATGTGGACATCAACCGCACCAAGGTCAAGACGATGGGGGTGGAACTCACGGACGTTTTCAACACGCTGCAGGCGTACCTGGGCAGCTATTACGTCAACGACTTCAATCGCTTCGGCCGCACCTGGCAGGTCAATGTCCAGGCTGATGCCCCTTTCCGCGTAGATGCTCAGACGGTCAAACAACTCAAGGTTCGCAACACCGCTGGCGACATGGTGCCGCTGGGCGCGATAGCCGATGTGCGCGACTCTACGGGGCCGGTCACAATCACCCGCTACAACATGTTCCCAGCCGCCCCGATCAACGGCGCCTCCCGCCCCGGGGTCAGCACCGGCGACGTACTGGCGACGATGGAGCAGCTGGCCACAGCGCTCCCGCGTACCATGAAGACCGAGTGGACCGAGCTGAGTTACTTGCAGAAGCTGGCCAGCAAGGTCGAGTCGTTGCGGGATTTGCAGCAGAATCCCTTCAGCGCCTTCGTGCTGGGGGCAGTACTCGTCTTTTTCGTGCTGGCGGGCCTGTACGAGAGCTGGTCGCTGCCGCTGGCAGTGGTCCTGGTCGTGCCCATGTGCCTGCTCAGCGCTCTGGCGGGTATCGCGCTGGCCGGGATGGACATCAACATCTTCGTGCAGGTCGGCTTTGTAGTGCTGGTGGGCTTGGCCGCCAAGAACGCCATCCTGATCGTCGAGTTCGCCCGCGACCGGCAGCAGGAAGGGGCGTCCCGATTTGAGGCCGCCGTAGAGGCTGCGCGGGTGCGATTGCGGCCGATTGTGATGACGTCGTTCGCCTTCATCCTCGGCGTGTTCCCCCTGGTGATCGCGCAGGGAGCCGGGGCCGAGATGCGTCGCACCCTGGGGACGGCGGTCTTCGCCGGCATGATCGGTGTGACGCTGTTCGGTATTTTCCTCACGCCGGTCTTCTACTCCGTGGTCCGGTGGTTCAGTGAGCGGCGCAGCGGTAACGCTACTGACACCACCGTATCTCAACTGCCGGTCGAGACAGCTTCTGCTGCGCGGACTGAGCAAGCCGTATCGGTAGAGTAGAGACAGGGCAGGTCTCTCGCGGCTTTAACAACGATCCTAAAGATAAGTCCGCACGCTTCGCTCTTACATGTTGGGTTGGAGGGGCAGAAAAGGAATGGGTAGCATGACGATGACGAATGGGCCTCGAATGTATCAAGAACTCTGGGGTGCTCTCACCGTGATGATTATTGCGCTATCGTCGACCAGTTGTACGATGGTCGGGCCTGACTATGTCCGCCCGCCTGCTCCCACCGCGGCCGACTGGCTCGAAACGAATGAGCCTGCCGTCAAACACGAACCTGCCGATGTCAGTGCATGGTGGACGGTGTTTCAAGATCCGGTGCTCAACACCTTGATTGCGAACGCTTACCAGCAGAACCCTTCGCTTCACGCCGCGGGAGTGCGCATACTCGAAGCCCAGGCCCAACGGGGCATCGCCCTTGGCCAGCTCTTTCCCCAACAGCAGGATTCATTCGGGTCCTTCAGCCGCAATGACCTCAGCACGAATAAGGCAAACCGTAACACGCCTGGCCTCAAGACGCCTTTCGATAATTGGCAAATCGGCTTCGAGGCGAGTTGGGAGCTCGATGTCTGGGGTCGTTTCCGCCGCGCCATTGAGGCGGCGGATGCTCAACTGCTCGCTTCCGTAGCGACGTATGATGATGTCCTGGTCAGTCTGGTCGCTCAGGTCGCTACCAATTATCTCCAGTTGCGTATTCTCCAGGAACGGCTAGCTGTTGCTCACGCCAACGAAGTGATTCAAGAGCGGAGCTATTACATTGCCAATGCGAAGTTCCAAGGAGGGACGGCGACGGAACTCGACGCTGACCAAGCTGCCTCCCTGCTACAAGACACCCAGGCCCAGATTCCAGCGCTAGAGACGGGCATCCGCCAGACACAAAATGCACTCTGTAGCCTCTTAGGGATACCACCGCAAAGCCTTCAGGACATACTCGGCGGGCCACGGACGATCCCCTCACCACCCACTGAAGTGGCCGTCGGCATCCCGGCCGACTTGCTCCGCCGCCGCCCCGATATTCGCCGCGCGGAACGGGTGCTGGCCGCCCAGAGCGCGCAGATTGGGGTGGCCAAAGCAGACCTGTGGCCGAGCTTTGCCTTGCTGGGCACGATTAGCCTCAGTGCGGAACATTTCGAGGATTTGTTCAAGTCTAACAGCCTCGAAAACTTCGGGGGCCCGACTTTCCGTTGGGCGATCCTCAACTATGGTCGGATCGAGAATAACGTGCGAGTGCAGGATGCGCGCTTCCAAGCGCTCATTGGGGACTACGAAAATACCGTGTTGCAGGCGCAGGAGGAAGTGGAGAGCGCTCTGGCCGGCTACCTCGGAGCGCAGCGGCAGGTAACGTCTCTCACCGGCAGCGTGGACTCAGCCTCCCGGGCGGTCGAACTGGCCGATTTCCAATATCGCGAGGGAGCGGCGGACTACACGCGCGTCCTGAACTCCCAGCAGTTCCTAGTCGGGGAGCAAGACCGCCTGGTCTCCACCAGAGGGGCGGTGGCCTTAAACTTGGTCTCGCTCTATCGAGCGCTCGGCGGTGGATGGGAGTGGCGCGCAGGGAACGACTTCGTATCTGACCCTATCAAGACGCAAATGCGCGAACGCACGAATTGGGGCGACATGCTCTCAACCGAGGGGCAAACGGAAGACATTGGCGCCGCCTCCTCCGGAACTGAGAATGATCAACGGTGGTGGCGGTGGCGTCTGTGGTGGCCGAAGTGGTAATCAGGAGGTATTGTAGACATGAAAATTTATGGTCACCAAGCGCGGCATCAAATGAGCGCCCTCGAATATCCGCTGAACAAGATTGTTGGCTGATTGACAAAAACTTGAGCGAGATGTCTGTCTAGAGGTCCTACCTATGCATGTTGCAGATTTGTCCCGCTCAGATATTCGCCGAAGTTAGACAGTCCATCATAATGGGAATCGTCACTTCCATGATCGACAAGGCTCCCTGTGCTGGGTCGCTCTTGAGTAGCAGCTCATCTCATAGCGGGTTTCAGTTGTGTCCGGTACAGCGCGCAACCTCTACCTGCTCGTCCTGAGCGTAGCGAAGCGAAGTCGAAGGATGCCAATTTGCACCCCGCTTCGACTTCGCCGCTGATGCGGCGGAGTTTATCCTGAGCGTGCTTCGACTCCGGCGCTGCGCACCTACGCTCAGCATGAGCGGAAGCGAAGGGCTCAGCGTGAGCGGAGAGGGCACCTTCTGTACTGCAGGCAAGCGAAACTCGCTATCAGTCGGTGACTTATTTCTGACGGCGGTTCAAATCCCTGGGCCCCGTGCAACAATTCCTCTCTGCTTAGGGTCCTAGCGCGTCGCCTTTCTACCCACACCCACATTGGCTTTTCTCTCTTGTATACTGTCAAGAGCTATTCCCTCTGATCGTTATCCACGACTATAGACATGCGGGCTCGTGACACGTTAAGATTCTCGAGGCTGAGTACAGTTTGTAGTCCTGTTCTGTGCTTGGCTGGCTTGGGGAGAGAGGAATGCTGCCACCTGGTTTCGACTGGGACATTTTCATCAGCTATGCTCACATCGATAATGAGCATTTTTCTGATCTCCCCCAAGGCTGGATTGACTATCTTCATGAGCGACTAGAAATACGGTTAGCGAACCTTTTAGGCCAGCCAGCGAAGATCTGGCGGGATCGTAAACTGTCAAATACCGATATCTTTAATGACGCCATTAAGGAACAACTGGCCAAGACAGCAATTTTCCTGGCTGTACTCTCGCCGCGTTATTGTGACTCACCAGCTTGCCGCGCAGAAGTGGAGGACTTCACCCGTTTTGCGAAACAGCAAGGGGGTATTCGGGTGGGGACCAAGTCTCGGGTCTGCAAGGTCGTCAAGACCGATATTCCTCGCGAGGCCCATCCGCCTGAATGGAGTGGAATCCTGGATTGTGAATTCTACGAGAAGGATTCCGCGTCAGGCCGGGTGCGAGAGTTTGATCACTTGTTGATCGGAAATCAACGCGATAAGCGCTACTGGGATAAATTTGAAGACCTGGCGTATGACCTCAAAGAAACGCTACTTGTCTTGCGGGATAAACCTCTCCTCTTGCAGCCACAACCAAGCCTCACCCAGCTTCCCCTCGCTTCGGCGTCAACAAGTGGAGCATCCGGTAGGACAGTCTACTTAGCGGAAACGACTTCAGACCTCAGCGCCGAGCGAGACAATATCAAACGCGAGCTGCAGCAATACGGCCATCAGGTGTTGCCCGACCGAACGCTGCCGATGAATGCCCCGGCACTGGAGCAGGCCGTGCGCGAGTATCTGCAACAGGCTACACTCTCGATTCACTTGCTCGGCGCACACTATGGCGTCATCCCCGAAATGGAGCCCAGCCGGTCCAGCGTGCACCTGCAGCTCGACCTCGCGGCGGAGCGCTGCGGCAAGTCCAACTTTTCACGCGTGATCTGGATGCCGGTGGGACTGCAGTCCACTGATACACGGCAGCAAACATTGATCGACGCCTTGCAACGCAGCGCCTACGCCGGTTCAGAGGTGCTGCAAACAAAGCTAGAAGATGTGAAGACGCTGATTCACGCGAAACTTGCGCCCAAACCTGTCGCAGCAACCAACGGACACGAGGCGCGAGCGACACCAAGCGTTTATCTAATTTGTGACAAACAAGATTACGACGAGACCAAAACGATCGAGGATTTTCTTAGCGGCCAGGGCATTGAAGTCCTGCCATCACCGTTTGAAGGAGACGAAGCGCTGATCGCCCGTTATCACAAGGAGAGTTTGCAGCTCTGCGACGCTGTGATGGTGTACTACGGCCGCGCGAGCGACACCTGGGCACAATTAAAACGCCTCGAATTGCTTAAGCTCGCCGGCGCTGGACGCGACCGGCCCTTGCTCGCCAAAGCGTTCTATCTCAGCGCACCGACGACCAACCAAAAAGAGCGCTTTCGTTGCCCTAACGCCATCGTGATGAAAAGCTACCAGGGCTTCGATTCGGCCACGCTCACGCCCTTTCTTGACCAACTCAAACAGCAGCAGAGTACAGCAGTATGATCGCAGAGAGCGTACAGAAACTCGCTGACATCGAGCAGCCTGACAATCCCTTTCCGGGTCTGCGTCCGTTCGAGTTTCATGAAAGTTATCTCTTTTTCGGGCGTGATGGTCAGAGCGAACAGCTCATTGTCAAACTGAGCCGCACCCGCTTTCTGGCGGTCGTTGGGACGTCCGGGAGTGGCAAATCCTCGTTGGTCCGCGCCGGACTTTTGCCTGCGCTCCTGGGCGGCTTGATGACCACAGCAGGTTCTCGTTGGCGCGTAGCGATCATGCGCCCCGGCAATGATCCGATCGCCAATTTGGCGGGCGCCCTGAGCACGCCAGATGCGTTTGGTTCACAAGACCACAACCAGGACCCCGAACAGGTTGCAATCACCGAAGCAATATTGCGACGCGGCAGCCTCGGGTTAGTCGAAGCCGTACGCCAAGCGCACCTGCCATCCGCAGAAAACGTGTTGATCCTCGTCGATCAATTCGAAGAGCTGTTCCGTGTCGAGTCTGCAACAGACCAGCAAGCCACCAAGAATGATAAAGCTGCTTTTGTCAAACTCCTGCTCGCAGCCATACACCAACAAGAGCTGCCGATCTACGTCGCGCTGACCATGCGCTCGGACTATCTGGGCGACTGCGCCCAATTCTGGGACCTGCCCGAGGCAATCAATGAAAGTCAGTATCTCATCCCCCGCTTGACGCGGGAGCAACGCCGCGAGGCGATTACCGGCCCCGTTGCCGTCGGCGACGCCACCATTGCGCCGCGCCTGGTCAACCGCTTGCTCAACGATGTCGGCGATGATCCCGACCAGTTGCCCATCCTACAACATGCGCTCATGCGCACGTGGGACCACTGGCAAACAGCTCATCAGATCAACGAGCCGCTTGACCTGCGTCATTACGAAGCGATTGGTGGACTCGCGAACGCGCTCTCGCTCCACGCCGACGAAGCGTACTTTGAGCTTTCAGACGCCAATCAAAAACTGGCGGAAAAGCTCTTCAAGAGCCTGACCGAAAAAGGCCCGGATAACCGGGAGATCCGCCGCCCGCAGACCATACGTGACCTCTGTGCGGTAACCGAAGCTGGCGAGGCGCAAGTCATCGCCGTCATCAACGTCTTCCGCCATGCTGGCCGCTCCTTCCTGACGCCGCCAGCCGAGGCGACCCTGACCGCCGATTCACTGATTGACATCTCACACGAGAGCCTGATCCGTAACTGGCAGCGCTTAAAAGACTGGGTAGAAGAAGAAGCTCAGTCTGCTGCTACCTACAAACGGCTGGCGGACACCGCCGTGCGCTACGAAAAAGGCGAAGAAGGACTGTTGCGCGACCCGGCATTACAACTCGCCTTGGATTGGAATGAAAAGTCTCATCCGAATGAAGCCTGGGCGCGACGGTATCATCCTGGCTTGCAAAAGGCCATGAGTTTTCTAGAAGAGAGCCGGACAACGCGAGAAGCCGAGGCAAAGGAACAGGAAGCGCAACGCCGGCGCGAGTTACGACGCACGCGATTGTTTGCGGGCGCCCTTGGCGTGGCGTTTATCATCGCTGCAGTTTTCGCGTGGGTTGCGTATCAGCAGCAGGAAGCGGTGCAGCAAAAGGAGAGAGCAGTACAACAGCAAAAGCGGGCAGAGGAGCGGGAAAAGGCCAATCGTCAACTTTTCTATGCTGCCAATATGAACCTTGCACACCAAGCGTTTACGGAAAAAAATTTTGCACGGGGCCAAAAACTCCTGAATACCTTTCTACCTACGAAGGCTATTCGTGCACAGGATGATGTGCGGGACTTCGATTGGTATTACCTATGGCGGCTTTATCACAGCGTGCGAGGCACGCTCAGCGGCCACACGAGCGGGGTGCTGTCTGTCACCTTTAGTCCCGATGGCAAGATCCTGGCCTCGAGTAGTCAGGACGCCACGATCAAGCTCTGGGACCTCGCTACGGGCCAGGAGTTGGCTACGCTCAGCGGTCACACGAGCGGGGTGCTGTCTGTCGCCTTTAGTCCCGATGGCAAGACCCTCGCCTCGGGCAGTTGGGACACCACGATCAAGCTCTGGGATCTCGCCACCGGCCAGGCGCGGGCCACCCTCAGCGGCCACACGAACGCGGTGTTGTCTGTCGCCTTTAGTCCCGATGGCAAGACCCTGGCCTCGGGCAGTTACGACACCACGATCAAGCTTTGGGATCTCGCCACCGGCCAGGCGCGGGCCACCCTCAGCGGC